>JBBRTH010000010.1:0-107938 GCA_038244615.1 Mycobacteriales bacterium
AGCCGCACCGGGCGGCGGCCCGTCAGGTCGTGGCTGACTTCGCGAATCGCGCGAATCGGGTTGTCGAGCGAAAAGTCCCGGAACGGGACGCCCGCCTCGATCATCTCGAGCACCAGCGCGGCGGTCCCCACCTTCAGCATCGTGGTGGACTCGCACATGTTGGAGTCGCCCACGATGACGTGCAGGCGGCGGTACTTCTCGGCGTCGGCGTGCGGCTCGTCGCGGGTGTTGATGATGGGCCTGCTGCGGGTGGTCGCGCTCGAGACGCCCTCCCAGATGTGCTCGGCCCGCTGACTAAGGCAGAACGCAGCCGCCTTGGGCGTCTGCAGCACTTTGCCCGCGCCGCAGATCAATTGGCGTGTGACGAGGAACGGCAGCAACACGTCCGAGATCCTGGAGAACTCACCGGCCCGGACGATGAGGTAGTTCTCGTGGCAGCCGTAGGAGTTCCCCGCGGAGTCGGTGTTGTTCTTGAACAGGTAGATGTCGCCGCCGATGCCCTCGTCGGCGAGTCGCTGTTCGGCATCGATCAGAAGGTCCTCCAATACGCGCTCACCTGCGCGGTCATGGGTGACGAGCTGAATGAGGCTGTCGCACTCGGCGGTCGCGTACTCAGGGTGGGAGCCCACGTCGAGGTAGAGGCGGGCGCCATTGCGGAGGAAGACGTTGGAGCTGCGGCCCCACGAAACCACACGCCGGAACAGGTAGCGGGCAACTTCGTCGGGAGACAGCCTTCGGTGGCCGTGGAAAGTGCACGTCACACCGAATTCTGTCTCGATGCCCATGATTCGCCGCTGCACCTTGCCGAGCTTACGGGTTACCGGTCCTGCCCGTGTTGACCCCCGCTCCCGGGTTCGTAGAAGTCGCGTCCGAGCACGGGCTTTCACGACTGTGGATGAATCGTGCGGGCCGGGCTCCCGGTCGGTCAGCATCAGGTATGGGGACAGTGAGGATGGACGCGGCGGCCGTGCGGGGCCTCGCCGACAGCGTGCTCGACGGCGCCGATCGACTCGATGAAATCTATTGGCCCACCGTGGCTTCAGAAGCTCTGGCCGGATCATCCGTCAGCGCGGCCACCACATCTCCCGCCGCCGAGGATCGGCTCGTGGACGTCGTCGCCCACCTACGCAGCTGGGCATCGGCGGTGCGGGCATCCGCGCTGGCCATCGAGCAGGCCGAACTACACCACCAGGACCGCCTCGACGGGTCCCGATGAGCCGACCGTCCCTGACGGAAGCGCTGGCGTGGCACACCGACGCACTGCGGCGGCTGGCCGATTCGTGGGACGGCACGGCCAGCGTCATTCATGCCCGTGCGACGGCGGCCGCGCGGGCCGGGCTGGACATGGGACGGGTGTGGACCGGGTCCGGCGCAGACGCGGCGCAGAACGACGCCCGGACCTTCGCCACGGAAGGGGACGCCGTCGCGCGGGCGCTGGTCCTGGCGGCCGTCGCGGTGCGTGACGGCGCCGATCAGATCGCCACCGCGCAGGCGAATCTCGCAGCACGCGTCGAAGCCGCGCGTGCGGGCGGCTTCCTGGTGGGCGAGGACGGATCAGCCGTACCGGAAAGGGCGCCATCGGCACTGCTGATCATGTTGTCCGGCAACGATGCCGGCGTGGCCGCCCAGCTGCTCGCCGCGCGTGGCACCGACCTGTCCCGCCAGATCGTCGGCGCGTTGGACGAGCTCGGCGACGCCGACGACGACGCCGCCCGAGACGTCCGCGAAGCCTTGGACTCGGTCGACCGAACGGCAGACACCGCGTTGGGCAACACCGATGGCGTTCCGTGGGAGGTGCGGATCGCGGCCAACCGCACCAACGTCGCGCAGGCGATCGTCGAACGACTGGGCGAACGCGACGCCTCCGCCCGCAGCACCTTCTACCGGGGCCTGCTCGCGGAGATCGACGACCCGGGCGGCAGCGGTCGCCGCATCTTTCGGAAGATACTGGCCTTCGATCCCGCTCGCGACTCGCTGGTCGAGCTCAACGGTGACCTGGCCGTCGCGACCAGCGTCGCGGTGCTCGTGCCCGGCATGAACACCACGATCGAAGGCTCTGCGGGCAACACCAGGTCCGCTCGACAGTTCGTGTCGGCGACCCGGGGCGAGGTCGCCGCGATCACCTATCTCGGCGGACCCTTTCCCCAGGACGAGACGGTGGCGGGCGCGCTCCTCGAGGCTGCGAGCCCGCGTTTCGCGATGGACATGGCGCCACGATTGGCGGCGTTCAGCCGCGACGTGGACGCCGTCATCGAGACCGTCACGGAGGCCAGGGGCCATCACATTCCCGTGACGTACGTCGGACACTCCTATGGCGGATCGATCCTGGGCACGGCCGAGGCCCTGGGGCTGACCGCCGACCGGACCGTGTACGCCGCGGCCGCTGGTTCGGGCTTCGGCGTCGACGGTCCCGACGACTGGCACAACCGCAATCCGCACGTACTGCGCTTCTCGATGACGGCGCCGACGGATCCCATTCAGCTGGTCCAGGGCATCCCTGGCGGCCCTCACGGCGCGGACCCCGATGAGATGCCGGGCGTAATCCATCTGGCGACAGGCCGTTACGACGACGGGCGACCGATGGCCGGCCTCAGGTCGCACAACGACGTCTTGAGCGTGCAGGCCTCCGACGCCTGGCGCAACGTGCTTGCGGTCATCCTCGGCGACCGTGAGCACATCGTGCTGGCCGGCTGAGCATCGCCCGGAGCCGCTGAGGGCTACAGTGCTGAGGGCGACAGTCGGGCGAAAGTCGCGGTGAAGAGGAGAACCTGATGGGCTTCAACCCCAAGGATGCGATCGAGTCGGTCAAGGACATCGCGACGAACGCCGTCGAGCGGTCCGCGGACATCGTCGACAGCGCGGGCCACATCCTCAAGGGTGACGTCTCTGCGGGTGTGGAGGGCATCGTCTCGAGCTCGATGGACATCGCCACTCATTCGGTGGAGAAGCTCAAGGAGATCGCCACCGGACGCAACGAGGACGCAGACGAAATCATGTGACTCACCCCGGGTCGTCGGGTCAGGTGATCGACAGGTGATGGACGTAGCCCAAAAAGGCTGCCGTAGGACGTGATTCGCGCGGAGATTCCGCCGCTACCGGTCGGCGATCCCGGACAGTCCACCGAATGAAGACCTCACGGTGTCATTGACCGACCAGGACACCGAGTTAGGTTGGCTGATCGCCTGATTCAATCGAAGCCGCCGGCCCTGATGTCTGCTCCGGGAGGAGGACTTCCAGTGCCGAACCGGTGATTCGTCGGAAGGCACGTCGTTGTCGGCTCGCGTCGAGTACGGCGACCTCCAGGGTCGACACGTCCAAGACCCGCGGTTCCGTGCCCGGCGCCGGTCCATTCGCGGCGATGCCGACCCGCAGGGCGTCGACCGCGATCTTCATCGCCTCGGTCAGGCTGGCGTTCTCGGTGAAGGTCTCTTTCAACGCAGCGATGATCGGCTCCGTTGCGCCGCCCATTGCAACGAACTCCGGTTCGTCGTAGATAGACCCGTCGTAGGTGATGCGGTACAGCTCAGGCGTTTTCGTCTCACCGAAGTGCGCGACCTCGGCGACGCAGAGTTCGACCTCATACGGCTTGGCCTGTTCGGTGAAGATGGTGCCGAGGGTTTGCGCGTACACGTTGGCCAGTTGGCGGCCAGTGACGTCTCGCCGGTCGTAGGCGTACCCGCGGGTATCGGCAAACTGAATGCCGCCTCGCCGCAGGTTGTCGAACTCGTTGAACCGGCCGACCGCGGCGAAACCAACGCGGTCGTACAGCTCGCTGATCTTCTGCAGCGACCGCGAGGGATTCTCGGCGACGAACAGCACCCCGCCCGAGTAGACCAGTGCCACCACGCTGCGGCCGCGGGCGATGCCCTTGCGCGCGAGCTCGGAGCGCTCGCGCATCGCCTGTTCGGGCGAGATGAAATACGGAAAGCTCACAGCTCTACCGTCCCGTGGTCGGGGCCGAAGGAGTCGTCACGGGTGCGCCTTTCGATGACTTCGCGGGCGAGTCGCTCGATGCGCTCCTCGGTGGCCTCCTCCGCGCCCTCGGCGTCGATGACCACGGCCGTCGGGTAGATGCCGCGCACCAGGTCGGGGCCGCCGGTGGCCGAGTCGTCGTCCGCCGCGTCGTACAGGGCCTCGATCGCCACCGCCAGCGCAGAGTCGGCGTCGGTGACCCGCGAGTACAGCTTCTTGATCGACGACTTGGCGAAGATCGAGCCCGACCCCACCGACTGATAGCCCTCGAGTTCCACGTTCCAGCCGCCGGCGGCGTCGAACGACACGATGCGTCCGGCCCCCTGCGAATTGCGGTCGCCGAGGTCGTAGCCGACCAGGAGCGGCAGAGCCACGAAGCCCTGCAGGGCCGCACCGAGGTTGCCGCGCACCATGATCGCCAGCCGGTTGACCTTGCCCGCGAACGTCAGCGCGACGCCCTCGAGCTTTTCGTAGTGCTCGAGTTCGACGGCATAGAGGCGCGCGAACTCCACGGCGATGGCCGCGGTGCCCGCGATGCCCGTCGCGGTGTAGTCGTCGGTGACGTGAATCTTCTGTACGTCGCGCCCGGCGATCACGTTGCCTTGCGTCGAGCGGCGATCGCCGGCGATCAGCACACCACCGGGGAACTTGATCGCCACGATCGTGGTTCCGTGGGGCAGCGCGTCACTGACCGGGAGATCGCCGATCGACCCGCCCGCGGGGAGCAGGTGTGGAGCCTGCCGACGCAGCAGTTCGGAGAAAGACGACATGTCCATCGGTACCGAATGCGTTCCGGCGGCTCCGGAGATCTGTGGGGAAGGTGACAGCCGATCGCTATGCGGCCAGGTCACTGTCCGCCCTTTTGGACGTACGCGCGCACGAAGTCCTCGGCGTTCTCCTCGAGCACGTCATCGATCTCGTCGAGCAGATCGTCGGTCTCCTCGGTGAGCTTCTCGCGACGCTCCTGGCCAGCGGCAGCACTGCCGGTGGAATCGTCGTCATCGCCGCCGCCGCCACCACGCTTGGTCTGCTCCTGAGCCATCGCTGCCTCCTGCTCGTGTTCGGTGCTCGTCGATTCCTCGCGCGAGCGCTCGTCAGCGGACTCAGAGGGGCCGCCGGTTCTCCCACCCTACCGGTCGGCGACCAGAATGCCGGTTGTCAGGTCGTGAGCTGCTCGACGAGTTCGGCTGCGCTGTCCACCGAGTCGAGCAGCGCCCCCACGTGCGCTTTGCTTCCGCGCAATGGCTCCAGCGTGGGGATTCGCACCAGCGAGTCGCCGCCGAGGTCAAAGATCACCGAGTCCCAACTGGCCGCCGCGATGTCCGCGCCGAACCTGCGCAGGCATTCTCCGCGGAAGTAGGCGCGCGTGTCGGTGGGCGGGTTGTCGACGGCGTCGATGACCTGCTGTTCGGTGACGAGGCGCTGCATCGAGCCCCGGGCCACCAGCCGGTTGTAGAGGCCCTTGTCGAGCCGAACGTCCGAGTACTGCAGGTCGACGAGATGCAGGCGCGGAGCGGACCAGCCGAGGTTCTCCCGCTGCCGGAAACCTTCGAGGAGCCGCAGCTTGGCCGGCCAGTCGAGGATCTCGGCGCATTCCATCGGGTCGCGCTCGAGCAGGTCGAGCACGTGGGCCCAGGTTTCGACAACGCGGGAGGCGGACGGGTCAGGATCGCGAGCGTCGACCAACTTGGCCACCCGGTCGAGGTAGATGCGTTGCAGCGCAAGGGCAGTCAGCTCGCGACCGTCGGACAGTGCGATGGTCGCACGCAGGGACGGGTCACGACTCACCACATGCACGGCATGGACGGGACGCGCCAGTGCCAGATCGGAGAGGTCCAGCCCATGGGCAGGGCCCTCTTCGATGAGGTCGAGCACCAGCGACGTGGTGCCGACCTTCAGGTAGGTCGACGTCTCCGCGAGATTGGCATCGCCGATGATGACGTGCAGACGCCGGTACTTGTCGGCATCCGCGTGCGGCTCGTCGCGGGTGTTGATGATGCCGCGTTTGAGGGTGGTCTCGAGACCGACCTCGACCTCGATGTAGTCGGCGCGCTGGGTGAGCTGGAACCCGGGCTCGTCACCAGAGGGCCCGATGCCCACGCGTCCCGAGCCGGTGACGACCTGACGCGACACCAGGAACGGTGTGAGGCCCGCGATCACCGCGGAGAACGGGGTCTGGCGGCTCATCAGGTAGTTCTCGTGCGTTCCGTACGACGCGCCCTTGCCGTCGACATTGTTCTTGTACAGCTGCAGCTTGGCCGCCCCCGGCACGCTCGCGACGTGTCGCGCCGCCGCCTCCATCACACGTTCGCCCGCCTTGTCCCAGATGACCGCATCCAGCGGATCGGTCACCTCGGGCGCCGAGTACTCGGGGTGGGCGTGGTCAACGTAGAGCCGCGCGCCGTTGGTGAGGATCATGTTCGCCGCGCCGACCTCGTCGGCATCGACGACCGGCGGCGTGCCACTGGCGCGGCTCAGGTCGAAACCGCGGGCGTCGCGCAGCGGCGATTCCACCTCGTAGTCCCACCGGGTGCGCTTGGCCCGCTGAATCCCTGCGGCTGCCGCATAGGCGAGGACCGCCTGCGTCGACGTCAAGATCGGATTCGCGGTCGGATCGGACGGCGAGGAAATGCCGTACTCGACCTCGGTACCGATGATCCGTTGCATGACCTCACCCTAGGGGACGGTAACCAATGCCAGTCACTGCCCGTGCTTGCGGCCGGGCCTTGGAGTTGGTCCACTAACGCGTGGCCTCCGAATCCGACGTCGACGACGCTGCGGCGATGCAGTTCGTCGCCGCGCTCGGCGCGGCGATGGCCTCTGCCAACTATCCGGTGACGATGGTGCACGACACCATGGTGAACACGTCGCGGGTGTACGGCCTGGACAACCAGTACCTGGCGCTGCCCAACTACGTTCAGGTCGGGACGTCGAGCGGCGGCGGCAGGCTCTTCATCGCCCATCCCGACAAGGACCTGCGGTTCGACCAGACGTTCCCGTTGGCCACGCTCATCGCTCGCGCGCAGACCGGCACCCTCGAGCCCGTGGAGGGCCAGGCTGAACTGGATCGCATCTGGCGGCTGCGCAATAGATTTCCCGCGTGGGTCGGCGTCATCGGTTACACCGTGCAGAGCGCTGGACTGTCCCTGATCCTGCAGCCCGCGCCACTGACGCTGTTGATGGCCGTCGTGCTGGGCGGGCTGGTGGGCGTGATGTGCGAGGTCGCCCGCCACAACGAAGCGCTGCAGCAACTCCTTCCCACCTTCTGCGCGTTCACGGTATCGCTCATCGCCTTCCTGGCCGCCGACAAGCTGCACATGGACGATGCCAGTCTGCGGGCACTCGTGCCGCCGCTGGCCACGTTCCTTCCCGGTGCCGCGATCACGCTGGCGGTCGCCGAATTGTCCTCGCGCCAATTGCTTTCCGGTGCCAGCCGGCTGGTCTCCGGACTCATGCGGATGGCACAGCTGGCCTTCGGGATACTGGTCGCGGCTCAGGTCGCGGGCATCCCCAATTCACATCTCGTCGCCACCCACGTCGACCGGCTCGGCCCTTGGGCGCCGTGGGTGGGCATCGTGCTGTACGGCGTGGGCGCCATGTTGTCGTTCGGGCCGCCGACCCGGTTCCTGCCCTGGATGCTGGCCATGCTGACGATCGCCTACCTGGGCCAGCTCGCCGGTAGCGCCGTGTTGGGCACGTACGCAGCGGGTTTCGGTGGCGGACTCGCCCTGACCCTGTGTGCGCTCGTCGTCGCGCGCCGCGCCGGTACCCCCCCGGCCATATCGCTGATCCTGCCGGGCTTCTGGCTTCTGGTGCCGGGTTCACTCGGCCTGATGGGGGTGACCCAGCTACTGGGTACCGATAGCACGACGGTCTTCACCGCGACGTTCATCTCGATGATCTCGATCGCGCTCGGGGTGCAGAGCGGCTTGCTGGTCTGGCGGGCCTTCAGCCAGCCGCGTTCGTCGTCCGACCCGCGCGCGTTCCGCGGCTGAGCCGAATGGATACCTCCTCGATGCCCTCACCCACTGACCGTCTGACCGCCGAATCCTGGTTCCTCGCAAGGGGTCTGCCCGCGGTGTTGACACAGCGTGCGCGGTTGCGCAAGCTGTGGTCGCGGTCGGCACCCGCGCTCGCCAGCCTCGGCGCGATCTCGATCTGTCTGCTGATCATCTTCCTACTCACGGGGTCGACCAACATCGAGGTCGACGGCTTACCCACGACGGTGGAGTGGTTCGCACTCGCGATTCTCGCACTCGCGTTGCCACTCGCCGTCCTGGCGGGGTGGCTGGTCTCGAGGATCACGACCGCCCGCGCGCAGTCCAAGGCCTCCGTGCTGTCCACCGGCGTTGCGCTGGCCACCCCGGCGATGCTGAACGACCTCGAGGACCTCGCCGTCACGGGTGTGGCCGTGGTGCTGGTGTTGGTGCTGACCGCCTCGGGGCTCGGCTCGGTGCTCGGCTGGGCGGGCAGGCTGACGCTGTCTCAGCTCGCCGCCGTGGGGGACCTGCTGGTCGGCGCGCTTCCAGTGGTGCTGCTGACCGTTCTGGTGTTCTTCAACTCCCCCGTCTGGGCCATGGCCTCCACCATCAGCAGTGAGCGACTCTGGCTGGCAGTGGCGTTCCTGGTTCTCATCGCGGCGACCTTCGTCGTCTCCCGCCTGCTCAACCAGGCCAAGCCGACCCTGGAGTCCGCGACGGCATCGGCGCGGCACGCCGAGCGCCTGGAGGAGACGCCGTTCAAGGACCTGCCGGACCTTGCCGAACCGGACCGGTTGACCCGATTGGAGCGGTTGAACGTGGTCTTCATCCTGGCGGCCACGCAGATCGCTCAGATCCTGATGGTCGCCGTCGTCACCAGCCTCATCTTCCTGTTGCTCGGCCTGATCGTGCTCAGCCCGGAACTCCTTGCGCTGTGGACCCGTAACGGGCCGAGCGACGGCACGGTGCTCGGCATGACGATTCCAGTGCCGCAGGCGCTGATTCACGTCACGATGTTCCTGGCCGCGTTGACGTTCATGTACGTCAGCGCTCGCGCGGTCGTGGACGCCGAGTACCGCGGACGGTTCCTCGACCCGCTCATCGACGATCTCAAGCTGACCCTGCTGGCCCGTAGTCGCTACCGCGCCCACGTCTATGAGACGTCATGAGCCATTTACGGTATTGCCAACTCCGCGACGACTCGGGCGTGCTGGAACAATCAGTACCGAGATGAAGGTCCTGATCGTCGAAGACGAACCCCTGTTGGCGTCGACCCTGACCGTCGGGCTGCGCGCCGAGGGATTCGACGTCGTGGCCGTAGCCAACGGGGTCGAAGGTCTGTCACGCGCCGTCGAGAACGAGTTCGACGTCGTCGTCCTCGACATCATGCTGCCCGGTCTCAACGGCTATGAAGTGCTGCGGCGCATGCGTACCCGCGGGGTGTGGACGCCGGTCATGATGCTTACCGCCAAGGACGGCGAGTACGACCAGACCGATGCCTTCGATCTCGGCGCCGACGACTACCTGACCAAGCCCTTCTCATTCATCGTGCTGGTAGCGCGACTGCGGGCCCTGGTGCGGCGAGCCGCCCCCCAACGCCCGGCCGTGTTGAAGGCGGGATCGTTGTCCCTGGACCCGTCCCGTCGGCAGGTGGCGCGCAACGGCACGGCGATCTCGCTGACCCCTCGCGAGTACGGCCTCCTCGAATACCTGCTGCGCAACAAGGACTCGGTCGTCACCAAGTCCGAGATCCTGCACAACGTGTGGGACGCCAACTTCGACGGCGCCGACAACGTCGTCGAGGTGTACGTCGGCTACGTTCGGCGCAAGATCGACATTCCGTTCGGCACCAAGACGATTCAGACCGTCCGCGGAGTCGGCTACCGGCTCGACTCGGGCAGCTTCGCCAAGGGCAGCTGAACCGTCACCGTCGTCCCCGAGCCGATGCCGTCGCCGATGGTCACCCGCCCAGCGTGGGCCGCCACGATCTCCCGCACGATCGCCAGGCCGAGACCCGCACCGCCGGCACTCCTCGACCGATCCTGATCCAGTCGGACGAAGCGGTCGAAGACGCGTTGTCGATCGGCTGGTGCGATCCCCGGCCCGTCATCGCCGACCTCGAGCAGAACGTGGCCGGGTAGCGGCCGAACGGTGACGTTCACGCGGGAGACCGCATGCCGGGCAGCGTTGTCGAGCAGGTTGCGCAACACTCTGGACAACGCCGTCGGATCGCCCGCCAGCCGGGCCGGCTCCAGGTCCGCAGAGACGTCGAGATCCGTCTCGCGACGCAGCCGCTCGATCTCCGCTGCCGCGAGATCGTCGAGATCGACGTCCTCCCTCGCCATGTCCAGACCGCGTTCGTCGGCCCTGGCCAACAGGAGCAGGTCGTCGATGAGGGTCTTCATGCGGAGCGCCTCGGGCATCAGCGTGGTGGTGGCCAGCTCGGCGCCGAGCACCTCAGGGTGTGCGACGGCCACCTCGAGGGCCGAGATGATCGTCGTCAGCGGACTTCGCAACTCGTGAGACGCATCGCCGACGAATCGCCGTTGCGCGTTGTGGCCTGCCTCGATGCGCGCCAGCATCTCGTTCATGGTGACCGCAAGGGCCGCGATCTCGTCACGGCTGTCCGGCACCGGAACGCGCTCGGCGAGGTCCGAGGTGGTGATGTCGGCGACCCGGGACCGGATGTCGTCGACGGATTGCATGGAGCGCCGCACCAGGACGTAGGTGGCCGCCGCGGAGACCACGATGACCACCGGCGCGGCGATCGCCAAGGCGACGACGACGGCCCATATCGTCGACCCGATCGTCGTGCTCCCCTCCCCGACGAGGACTGTGTACCGGCCGTCCGGTCCATCGACGGTCTGGGCGCTGAAGCGGATCCGGCCGAACGGCGAGGACTGTTCGGGCATCCCGATGCGCAACCCGTCGCCCACCTCCTTCATCGCGACGAGCGGTGTGTCCGGCGCCGATTGTGAACGCCGGACCACGGCGCCGTTCTGGGTGATCACCTGAACCGCCACGATCCGCTGATCGGTCTCCAGCATCGCCGGGTCTACGCCTGCCGCCCCGCCGTTCACGACCTGCTCGGCGACCTCGCCGACCCGAGTTGCGGCCGCAGAGTCGATGCCGGACAACATGGTTCGATAGAGAATCGCCGTCAGTCCGGCCCCCGCAATACCGAGCGCCACGAAGACCACCGTGGCCGCGACGAACGCGGATCGCGCCGATACGCCCCAGTTGGCCGTGAGTCCTCTCGCCATAGCGGCTACCAGTCCATCACAATGTTTGCCGTGCCCGACATGCAGCAGGTTCACGACTGGTTTCTGCACCGCGGCCTGCCGCTCGTGCTCACCCGGCGGGTGCGCTCGCGAAACCTGATCGAGCGGTCGGCGCCGATGGTCAGCGGGGTCGGCGCGCTCACCGCTGTGACGATGCTGCTGGCCGAACTCACCGGCGACTCCCCCGACTACGGCTACTCCCTGCGCTTGGGCATCATCGCGGCGGTTCTCGTCGCTGCCCCGTTCGCATTGTTTCTGCTTCACCGCGCCGATACGACGCGCGGTGAAGCCGGACGTCGCACGGCGGCGCTACTGGTGATGGCGATCTTCGTCGTGGTGATGCCAGTGACCGTCAGCGGTTGGTCGGCGCAGGCAGCGGCCGAGGCCCCCGCCTTCGTCGCCATCACCCTGCTGGCGATCTGGCTCACCTACGTCGGCTTCGGCTCGATCGCCGGCTGGGCGTTCCGATTCGCCTGGGTGCAGTTGGGCGCTCTGGGCACGCTGATGAGCCGCGCCCTTCCGCTGCTGATGCTGACCGTCGTCGTCTACTTCACCGGCGAACTGTGGCAGCTCGCCGCCCGGATGACCCGCCAAAGGCTTTGGCAGGTGATTGGATTCCTCGCGCTGGTCGCCCTGCTCTTCGTGGTGACGACGATCCGCGACGAGGTGCGCGCACTTCGCGACGACCGGGCCGAACAGACCGATCCGGCCAGCCTGCTGGTGGGAACGCCGCTGAACGTGCCTGCCGGCGAGCAGATACCCCGCACCGCGCTGTCCCGTGCCGAGCAGATCAACGTCGTCGCCGTGATGGTGGTGTCCCAGGCGATCCAGGTGGTGTTCTTCACCGCAGGCCTGTTCGCCTTCTTCCTCGCCCTCGGCATCATCGCGGTGCCCGACGACGTCGCGGTGCTATGGTCCGCCGAGCAGAGCTGCGCCGTCGGTCAACCCCCCTGCGCCGGAACGTGGTTCGGCATTCACATCCCGATTCCGCAGACGATCGTCCACATGTCGCTGTTGGTCGCGGTGTTGTCTGGGCTGTACTTCACGGTGAGCACCAGCGTCGATCCGTTGTATCGGCAGCGCTTCTTCGAACCACTCATCGCCGACGTGGCGGTGAGCCTCGCCGGACGGGATGCGTACCTGGAGCTCGACTCCCGTGCCCGATCAGCTGGTTAGTTTGGGCTGCGGGCATCTCATTGTGCCCATACAGTGCCCGAATGCTGTGCACCGACGGTGAACGCCCTGTGAGACGGCGAACAGTGCGCAACATGGCACGAAAGGGCATCAAACTATGAAGAAGGTATTGCTTGCGCTCGTCGCTGCGACGTTCTCCGTGGGGCTGGCCACCGCCGGATCCGCCCACGCCGACGAGGGCGGTTTTTTCGGCGACCTGACCGACTACGGCTACGGGATACCTCGACTGACACGGCCCTGAAACTCGGCTACGCCATCTGCCAGGACGTTCAAGACGGCGTACCCCAGCAGGCCACGCTCGACTCGATCTACGAGAACACCGGCAATGCCGTCGACGCCGCGGACGCCAAGTTCCTCTACAAGGCCGCGATCCTCAACCTCTGCTGAGCAGTACCACCTACAGGTACTGGCCCAGGTTCGATTCAGTGTCAATGGCACGGCTGGCACTGCTGCTCTTACCGGTGACGAGCGTGCGGATGTAGACGATCCGCTCGCCCTTCTTGCCCGAGATGCGGGCCCAGTCGTCGGGATTCGTGGTGTTCGGCAGGTCCTCGTTCTCGGCGAACTCGTCGACGATCGAGTCGAGCAGGTGTTGGATCCGCAGACCGTGTTGACCGCTCTCCAGCACCGACTTGATCGCGAACTTCTTCGCCTTGTCGACGACGTTCTGGATCATGGCGCCGGAGTTGAAGTCCTTGAAGTACATGACCTCCTTGTCACCGTTGGCGTAGGTGACCTCCAGGAACCGGTTGTCGTCTACCTCGGCGTACATCCGGTCGACGACCTTCTCGATCATGGTCTTGATGGTCAACGCCCGGTCACCATTGAACTCGGCGAGATCGTCCGCGTGCACCGGCAGATTCTCGGTCAGGTACTTGGAGAAGATGTCCTGTGCCGCTTCGGCATCCGGCCGTTCGATCTTGATCTTGACGTCCAAGCGCCCGGGCCGCAGGATCGCGGGGTCGATCATGTCCTCGCGGTTGGAGGCGCCGATGACGATGACGTTCTCCAAGCCCTCGACGCCGTCGATCTCGCTCAACAGCTGTGGGACGACCGTGGTTTCGACGTCGGAGGACACCCCGGTGCCGCGGGTGCGGAAGATCGAGTCCATCTCGTCGAAGAACACGATGACCGGGGTGCCTTCGGAGGCCTTTTCACGGGCCCGCTGGAAGATGAGCCGGATGTGGCGCTCGGTCTCGCCCACGAACTTGTTGAGGAGTTCCGGGCCCTTGATGTTGAGGAAGTAGGACTTGGCCTCGCGGGCGTCCTCGCCACGCACCTCGGCCATCTTCTTGGCCAGCGAATTGGCCACGGCCTTGGCGATGAGGGTCTTGCCGCAACCCGGAGGGCCGTACAGCAGCACGCCCTTGGGCGGTCGCAGCGAGTATTCGCGGTAGAGATCCTTGTGCAGGAACGGCAGTTCCACGGCGTCGCGAATCTGCTCGATCTGGCGGGTCAGGCCACCGATGTCGTGGTAGCTGACGTCCGGCACCTCTTCGAGCACCAGATCCTCGACCTCGGCCTTGGGGATCCGCTCGAAGGCGTAACCGGCCTTGGTGTCGACGAGCAGGGAGTCGCCCGGACGCAGCTTCCGAGGCTTCCAGTCGTCGTCGTCGTCGGCCGGGATCACCTCGGGCAGGTATTCCGCGGCGACGAGCGGTTCGGCGAGCCAGACGATGCGTTCCTCGTCGGCGTGTCCTACGACGAGGGCCCGATGGCCGTCGGCCAGGATCTCGCGCAGCGTGCTGATCTCACCAACCGCCTCGAACGCTCCTGCCTCGACCACGGTCAGCGCCTCGTTGAGACGGACAGTCTGACCCTGCTTGAGTTCCATCACCTCGATGTTCGGCGAGCACGTCAGCCGCATCTTGCGGCCGGACGTGAACACGTCGACGGTGTCGTCCTCGTGAGCGGCGAGCAGCACGCCGTAACCGCTGGGTGGCTGACCCAGCCGGTCCACCTCTTCACGGAGCGCCAGCAACTGCTGACGGGCCTCCTTGAGGGTGTCCATGAGCTTGGCGTTGCGCGCCGCGAGGGAGTCGATGCGCGCTTCGAGCTGGTGGACGTCTCGGGCACTGCGGAGGCCGCTATTGGGACCTACCGACTGCTCGAGTTGCTCGCGTAGCGCGGCAGCTTCGCGTCGGAGTTCTTCCAATTCGACAGCATCTTCGCTGGACATGGGCTCTGGCTCACTCATGTTGCGCCCCTCCCCGCACCGAAAGTTGGTGCAGTAACAACTTCAACGCTACCGGCGATTCAGTCTTTGTGTGCGGTGTAGGAATTCGACACACAAGCAACACTGTTAGCCTCCGTGTTGAGTTGAGACGATCGAAAGGACAGCCGTGATCCTGAAAACCCTCGTTATCGGCGTGGCAGCAGCAGCCGTCGTAGCCGCCGCAGCGGGTGGTGTGACTTCCATTGCATCGAGCATGGGCTCGGGTGCGCCATCGACCACAGCGGCCCTTCAGCCGGTGGTCATGGGCATCCCGCTCCCAGAAGCACCTGCGCCGGATCTCCAGGCTCCGCTGATGCAGACCCTCAACGGCCTCGCCGGCGGAGGTTCGTTCTCCGGCGCCAAGGGCTCCTACATCGAGGGCGGCCTCGGCCGCATCGAGGGCATCGCCGCCGACCGTGAGTACAGCAATGCCGCGGCGAAGGGCTACTTCCCGCTGAGCTTCGTCGTCGCCGACATCGATTCGGACGGCGGGTCGGCCACAGCGAACGTCACCGCTACCGCTAACACCGGCGCCGCCAAGACGGAGCCGGTGATCTTCGTCGCCGGCCCGAGCCCGACCGGCTGGCAGATCTCGAAGCAGTCCGCTCTGGCCCTGCTGTCGTCGGCGAGCTGATCCGCCTACCCGGCTGATCAAGGAACCGGTGCACCGCACCCTTGCAGCACTCCTGAGCGCCGTCACCGTGGCGGCGGCGCTCGGGCTTGCCGGGTGTGGCGACGGAAGCCCGTCGGCGGCGCCCGTCAGTCCGCAGCCGACGGTTGACACCTCGAGGGCCGCGATGCCGACGGTTGCACCCCTGCCTCCCGTCGATCAGCTGACGGGTGTCCTCTATCGACTCGCCGATACTTCGATTCTCGCTGAGCAGAAGGTCGGCTTGGTGCAGTACGCCGCCGCCGACGACCGGCCCGCGCTGACGAACTTCGGCGAAGCGCTCAAGGACAGTGGATTCACGCCGCTGACCGTTGATGCCACCAACCTCGAGTGGGCGGGCGAACCCGGCCACGTCGTGGCCACGGTCACGATCGGCTCGCCCAACCCCCAGGTCCGCCCGTTCACGTTCCCGATGGAATTCGCCCCGATCCGCGACACCTGGCAGCTCAGTAGGCGCAGCGCCGATCAGCTGCTGCCGCTCGTCGGGGTGACGCCGCCAACGGGCTAGCCGGGCTAGACCGCGGGCCGCTTGCGGCGATAGGGCGTCGGCGTCACGGTCCCGGGCGCGAGCTTGCGAGCGCTGACCAGGAATGCCGTATGACCGCGCATCGAGTGTTGCGGACGCACCGCGAGGCCGACCACGTCCCACCCCCGCTGGAGCGACTCCCACGCCCGAGGCTCGGTCCAGCACAACTGCTCGCGCATGGCCTCGACCACCCGCGACAGTTGCGTCACCGTGGCGACGTAGACCATCAGGACGCCACCGGACACCAGCGTCCCCGCCACCGCCTCGAGCACCTCCCACGGCGCCAACATGTCCAGCACCGCCCGGTCGACCTCCGGCCCGTCGTAGGTCACGAGGTCGGCGATCCGAAGGTCCCAGTTCGCGGGCCGCTCCCCGTAGAACGTGATGACGTTGCGCTCGGCATGCACCGCGTGGTCCTCGCGCAGCTCATAGGACACCACCGTCCCCTCGGGACCGACCGCACGCAGCAGTGAGCATGTCAGCGCACCGGACCCGGCACCGGCCTCGAGCACGCGCGCACCGGGGAAGATGTCACCCTCGTGCACGATCTGCGCGGCATCCTTCGGGTAGATCACCTGTGCGCCGCGGGGCATCGAGAGCACATAGTCCATGAGCAGCGGCCGCAGGACCAGGAACGGATCGCCGTTGGCGGACTTCACCACGCTGCCTTCGGGCTGCCCGATCACCGAGTCGTGCGTGATGCCGCCGCGATGGGTGTGGTACTCGCCGCCAGGGGCGAGCACCATCGTGTAGTGCCGACCCTTCGCGTCCGTC
This sequence comes from Mycobacteriales bacterium, assembly GCA_038244615.1. Classification (GTDB taxonomy): domain Bacteria; phylum Actinomycetota; class Actinomycetes; order Mycobacteriales; family Mycobacteriaceae; genus Mycobacterium. Next base: position 16,613 of record JBBRTH010000010.1, read on the forward strand.
AGCTGGACACGATCGCCGACGTCGAATGGACCGGTGCGCTTCACAGCAGTTCAGCCTGCCAGCAGACCCGCCGCGACGGGTGCGTGGGGTTGTCGGTCGCACGTCTTAGGCTGCCGGAGGGCAGGAGCGCAGTGACCCGGGAAAGGACCAGCACATGAGTGACGACGCACCCGCCAGGCGTCCGGCCCTGTCACCGTCACGCGCCAGCGACTTCAAGCAATGCCCGCTGCTGTACCGCTTCCGCGCCATCGACCGACTTCCGGAGCCGTCGTCCCCTGCGCAGGTGCGCGGGTCGGTCGTGCACGGCGCGCTGGAACGGCTCTACGCACTGCCCGCGGCCGACCGCGTGCCCGACACCGCGATGACCCTGGTCGAGCCGGCATGGGAGGACGTCGCCGCGTCGCACCCGGAATTCGCCGCCGAGATGGCTCCGGAGCTTCAGGCCAAGCTGCTCGACGAGGTCCGCGCGCTGCTGTCCGACTACTACCGGCTGGAGGATCCGACGCGATTCGATCCCGAGAGTTGCGAGCAGCGGGTGGAGGTCGAACTCTCCGACGGCACGCTGCTGCGGGGCTTCGTCGACCGGATCGACGTTGCCGCGACCGGTGAGATGCGGGTGGTGGACTACAAGACCGGCAAGGCTCCCGCCGTCGCCCGCGAGTTCGCCGAGGCCAAGGCGATGTTCCAGATGAAGTTCTACGCGGTGGCGCTACTGCGATCCCGCGGCGTGCTTCCCGCTCGCCTCAGACTGCTGTACCTCGCCGACGGTCAGGTGCTGGACTACACGCCCGAACTGGACGAGCTGGTGCGCTTCGAGAAGACGTTGATGGCGATGTGGCGAGCCATCCAATCCGCAGGCGTCACCGGCGATTTTCGACCCAGGCCGTCCCGCCTGTGCGACTGGTGTGCCCACCACGAACACTGCCCGACCTTCGGCGGCACGCCACCGCCGTACCCCGGTTGGCCCGCTGGGGCAGACCGTGCGGAGCCTGCTGCGTGATCGACTGTCACTACCGTCGGCTCGCCGTCGACGGCGAGTACCAGGTCTTCGAATCAACGCACGGCACCGCAAGCAACTGGAACGCCGAAATCCAGCACGGCTCACCGCCTTTGGCGCTGATGACCAAGGCCATCGAGGAGTTGGCGGCGGACACCCGATCCGGTCTGCGCATCGGGCGGGTGACCTTGGACCTGCTCGGTGCAGTACCCGTCGCGCCGGTGAAGGTCCGAGCCTGGGTGCTCCGCCCGGGCGCCCGGATCTCGCTGGTTGCGGCGGAGATGACGGCGGCAGCGCCCGACGGTAGCGACCGAGTGGTCGCCCGAGTCAACGCCTGGCTGCTGGCGCCATCCGACACCAGTGACGTCGTCACCGATCGGCATCCCCCACTCGTCGAGGGTGAAGCCGTGCCCCGTGCACACGACTGGCAGGGCGCGCCCGGCTATCTCGAGACGGTCAGCTGGCGCGCCCAGTCCACCGCCCCAGGCGAAGCCGCCATCGCGTGGATGAGTCCGCTGGTGCCCCTGGTCGACTCCGAGGCACTCACCGACGTGCAGCGGCTGGCCATGGTCGTCGACTCCGCCAACGGCGTGGGCGCGGCACTGGATCCCGCCGACTTCGTCTTCATGAACACGGACACGACGGTGCACCTGCACCGGGTGCCCGTGGGCAACGACTTCGCGTTGCGCGCGAGGGGCTCGATCGGCCCGGACGGCATCGGCGTGACCACCGCGGAGATCTTCGATCGGCGTGGTTTCATCGGCACGTCGGCGCAGACGCTGCTGGTTCAACGGCGCTGACGGCACGGAAAGCCCCCCGGATAGCCAAGGTGCGCAGGCTATTCCAGCGGTGTCAGCTCCTGTAGCATCGTCGGCACCAGCTCGCTGACCGTGGGGTGGATGTGCATCGTTCGTGAGATGGCGGTGTAGGGCAGCTTCGCGGTCATCACGTCGAGGATGTCCTGGACCACCTCATCACCGCCGACACCGAGGATCGCCGCGCCGAGAATCTGGTGCGTCTCGGCGTCGACGACGACCTTCATGAAGCCCTGCGTCTCGCCCTTCTCGACCGCGCGGCCGACGCGCGTCATCGGACGCTTGCCCACCAACGCCTTTCGGCCCGATGCGCGGACCTCGGTGGCAGTCATCCCGGCTCGGCCGAGCGGCGGATCGATGTAGAGCGCATACGTGGTGACGCGGTCACTGACGCGGCGCGGATCGTCGTCGAGTAGGTTGGCGGCCACGATCTCGAAGTCGTTGTAGGACGTGTGGGTGAAGGCGCCCCTGCCGTTGCAATCCCCCATCGCCCAGACGTTCTCGACGCTGGTCCGCAGTTGGTCGTCGACCGTGACGTAGCCGCGCGCGTCGGTGTCGATCCCCGCGACGTCGAGTCCGAGGTCGTCGGTGTTGGGCCGTCTACCGGTCGCCACCAGCAGGTGGCTACCCGAGATGGCTTCGGCTCCGTCGCGTGGATACAGATCGAAACCGGAGGATCCGTTGGCGTGTCCGACGATTCGCATCCCGGCGGCACCGAGGTGGACGTCGATGCCCTCGGCCTCGAGGATCTCCTGGAGCGCGGCGGACACGTCCTCGTCCTCGCGGGCAGCGACTCTCGGACCCCTCTCTACGACGCTGACACGCGCGCCGAAGCGGCGGTACATCTGCGCGAACTCCAGCCCGACGTAGCTGGCGCCGATGATCACCAGGCGTTCCGGCAGCACGTCGAGATCGAGGATGCCGACATTGGTGAGGTAGTCGACGTCGGCCAGACCGGGGATGTCGGGGACGGTCGCGCGCCCGCCGACGTTGAGGAAGATCCGGTCGGCTTCGAGCACCTGGGCGTCGACGCGGATGGTGTGCGGACCCTCGAAGCGGGCGTGGCCCCTGATGAGGGTGCAGCCGTCCATACCCTCGAGCCATGACTCGAGGCCGTGGCGGTCGTCTTGACTGATCTTGTCCTTGCGCGTCTTGACCTTTGCCATGTCGACCGTGACGTCGCCGGTGCCGATGCCGTAGTCCGCGCCGCGGCGCGCGGTGTGCGCCGTGTGCGCGCTGGCCACCAGGGTCTTGGTCGGGATGCAGCCGGAGTTGACGCACGTTCCGCCGACGAGTTTGCGTTCGATGACCGCCACCGATTGGCCCGCCTCGGTCAGTCGGCCCGCAAGTGGCGGCCCGGCCTGCCCGGCGCCGACGATGATGGCGTCGTAAATCGTTGCCATGGAACGGCTTAGAGGGCCGAGGCGAGGGCTACGATGGCGAACCCACCGAGCACGGCGATCACGTCTTCGGTCAACGCGACGGGCACGTCGCGTCCACCGTTGGCGGCGACCAGTCGGTGCCGCGCCTGAAATCCGCCCATCGTGCCGAGCACCGCTCCGATCACTCCCGCCCCGAGAGCGCTGAACGTGTAGCCGTGCTGATTCACCTGGTCCCAGATCGGGGCACCGATGACCGCGCCCGCGAAGGCACCGGTGACGAGGCGCGCGATGAACTGCGGCGTAACCGTCCGGGGGGGCGTGGACGGCAGCTGGTCGGTGACCAACTCCACCACCAAAAGGATGGTGAGCACGGCGACCGTGATGGGGTGACCGACCCACTCCGCCCAGGTGCCGTCGAGCGGTAGCCAGCCCAGCGCTGCCCCCCACGCGACCACGGCAGGGGGCGTGAGTGCCCGTAGGCCTGCCACGGCACCGATGAGTAACGCCAGGAGGAGGACCAGCACGTGCGTCATGGGCTGGACGCTAGCACCACGGAGTCAGAAGCGGCAGAACCTGATGTCGGACGCCAGGATCGCCTTGGCGCCGATGGCCGCCAGCTCGTCCATGATGGCGTTGACGGTCCTGCGTGGCACCAGTGCGCGCACCGCGACCCAGGCCGGATCGGCCAACGGCGCAATGGTGGGCGACTCAAGCCCCGGCGTGACTGCGGTCGCCCGGTCCAGAACCGTACGCGGACAGTCGTAGTCGAGCATCAGGTACTGCTGTCCGAACACCACGCCCTGGACGCGGCCTGCGAGCTGGTCGCGGGCCGATGCGGTACCGACGTCGGGATCAGCCCGCTCGATGAGGATCGCCTCCGAGTCGCACAGCGCCTCGCCGAACGCCACCAGGCCGTGCAGGCCGAGGGTGCGGCCCGTACCGACGATGTCGGCGATCACGTCGGCCAGACCGAGTTGCACCGAGATCTCCACCGCGCCATCGAGTCGGATCACCGTGGCCTCGATGCCCCTGGCTGCCAGATCCTTGCGGACCAGGTTCGGGTATGCGGTGGCGATCCGGGTGCCGCCGAGTTGATCGATCGCCCAGTCCCGACCGGCCGGGGCGGCATAGCGGAAACTCGACGAACCGAATCCGAGGGCGAGTCGTTCGGTGACGGGCGCATCGGATTCCTGTGCCAGGTCGCGCCCGGTGATGCCGAAGTCCAGCTCCCCCGACCCGACGTAGATCGCGATGTCCTTGGGCCGCAGGAAGAAGAACTCCACGTTGTTCGCCGGGTCGACGACCGTCAGGTCCTTGGGATCACGGCGACGCCGGTACCCCGCCTCGGACAGGATCTCCGCGGCCGACTCGCTGAGTGCACCCTTGTTGGGGACCGCGACGCGCAGCATGGCGTCGCTCGCCGATGAGCCGCTTGCGCGAAGAGAATTACTCATAGCTTCGAGTACACGTCGTCGAGGGTGAGACCGCGCGAGATCATCAGGACCTGCGTCCAGTACAGGAGCTGGCTGATCTCGCCGGCCAGCGCGTCGTCACCCTCGTGCTCGGCCGCAAGCCACACCTCGCCCGCCTCCTCGAGGATCTTCTTACCCAGCCCGTGTACGCCACCGTCCAACGCCTTGACGGTGCCGCTGTCCGCGGGCCGGGTGCGCGCGCGCTCACTGAGTTCGGCGAACAACGCGTCGAAGGTCTTCACGGCAGGCGATTGTTCCACGCCCACCGGAGCGAAGTCACGGCGGTTACGCCGCCGCCGTCCGGCCTATCCCGTCTTAGCCGCTCGACGCCACCGGTTTGGGCTTGGCGACGACCTGGCCCTGCATGTCCTCGAGCGAGACGCCCTTGGTCTCCTGCACCCAACGCCACACGAAGAGGCCCGACAAGACCGCGCACAGCCCGTAGAACCCGTAGGCGATGCCTAGGTGATTCCTCAGCTCCGGGAACGAAACGGTGATCGCCCAGTTGGCGGCCCACTGACCCGCGGCTGCCAAGCCCAAGGCCGCGGCCCTGATGCGGTTCGGGAACATCTCCCCGAGCAGCACCCACACCACCGGCCCCCACGACATGCCGAAGGCGACCACGAACAGGTTCGCGGCGATCAGCGCGATGACACCGGACGCACCGTCGAGACTCGGCTTTCCATCGCTTCCGAGGGTCGCATTGGCGAAGATGATCGACATCGTGATCAACGTGATCGCCATGCCGGACGAACCGATGAGCAGCAGCGGCTTTCGCCCGATCTTGTCGATCAGCGCAATGGCGATCAGCGTGGTCGCCACGTTGATGACCGACGTGATCACGGTGTATACGGCCGACTCGTCAGCACTGAATCCCACCGCCTGCCACAGCACGTTCGAGTAGTAGAAGATGACGTTGATACCGACGAACTGTTGAAAGACGGACAGCCCGATCCCGACCCAGACGATGCCGTAGATGCCACCCGTAGGCTTCTTCAAATCTTTCCAGGACGGCTTGTCCTCGCGCTCCAGCGTCTCCTGGATTCGGGTCAGGGTGATCTCGAGGTTCTTCTCGCCGAGCAGCATGTTGAGCACGCGCCGCGCCTCCGGAATCTTGTGGCTCGCCACGAGATACCTGGGCGACTCCGGGATGGTGAACGCCAGTCCGCCGTAGACGATGGCGGGTACCGCCATGACGAGGAACATCCAGCGCCAGGCCTCCATATTGAGCCAGAGCACCTCGCCTGGGCCGCCTGCCGCCCTCTGCAGCAGCCAGTTGACAACGAAGGACAGGAAGATGCCCGACACGATCGCCAGCTGCTGTAGCGACCCGAGCCGACCCCGGATGCGAGGCGGTGACGTCTCAGCGATGTAGGCCGGTGCAATCACGGAAGCGATGCCGACTCCGATCCCGCCGACGATTCGGAAGAGAACCACGATTTCGACGTTGGGCGCCAGCGCCGTGCCGAATGCGCTGACGAGAAAGAACACCGCCGCGATCTTCATCACGGAGATGCGGCCGATCCTATCGGCGATCCGGCCCGCGGACATCGCGCCTGCGGCGGCGCCGAGGAGCGCCGAAGCGACGGCGAAGCCCAACTCCGCGTTGCCGATGCCGAAGTCCTTCTGAATCGAATCGACCGCGCCGTTGATCACGGCGCTGTCATAGCCGAAGAGCAGACCGCCCAGGGCGGCTACCGAAGCAATTCGAATGGCGGTTCGGCCCGACGAGAAGTCTTCGTCGGATATTGCCGATGGACCGTCGGATACGGGGGGCCCCTGGCCGGCCATGAGACTTCCTTTCGCAGAGCTGCGTGATGCGGGTCACATAACGATAGGACAAACAAGCGACCGAAATGGCCGTATCCCGGTTGGCTATCCAACGGTTTCGGCATTGGCGTGATTCAGCGGGTCGCCAATTGAAGTAAAGACACTGCTTGCAGTTCGATGATGCCCGAATAACAACGTCAGGCGAGCGACCGTCAGTGGCGTTCGGAGACGGCCGAGTCGAGCTGCTCGCTCAACTGCTGGTGGATCGCCGTCAACGCGTCGACGTCCATGTCGGCCAAGGACGCCACGTGTCGACGTCGCGGGCCCTCCGGCACCTCGACGTCGTTGGGCACCACCACGACGGGGCAGCCCGCGGCCTCGGCTGCCTGCGACCCGAGCACCGAGTCCTCGATGGCCAGGCACTGACCCGTTTCAAGGCCAAGCAGGTGCGCAGCGCGCAGATAGGGGTCAGGCGCAGGTTTGGCGTGCTCGACCTCGTCGCCGCACACCGACGCCGAGAAGTATTGGCTGCCAATGCTCTTCAGCGCGCGCTCGGTGAGCCCGCGCCGCGTGTTGGTGACCAGCGCCATGGGAACGCCCGCGTTGGTCAACGCATCGAGCAGCTCCCGCGCACCGGGCAGCCACGCCAACCCCTGCTCGAAGAGTTCACCGGTGTAGTCGTGCAACCAGTCCGCCGACTCCTCCATTGCGATCGGGTCATGATCCAGACCGAGGTCGGAGTACACGATGCGCATCAGCCCCTCCGATGAGCTGCCCACCGTCGTCTCCCGCACCTTCGGGGTCAGCACGCCACCGAGCCGCGCATACAGCGCCTGTAGCGATACGTCCCAGAGCTTCTCGGAATCGACGAGGGTGCCATCCATGTCCCATAAGACGGCGCGCAGGGCCGGATCAGACATCGGGTGGGCGGAGCGGGGCGGGGAATCAGACATCGAAGTACTTTGCCTCGGGCTCCGGCAGTTCCATCATCTCCATAATCTTCGCACGATCCTTGAGATTGAGGCACGCGCCGTAACCGAACGGGAACGGGCGCTGCGGTAGCCGAGCTTGAAGTACTCCTCGACTGAATCCGGGTCTTCGTCGGCCATCGCGTGGTCGGTGTACTTCACCTCCTCCCGCGCGCGGCGGTGCCAGTACTCCGCGAGCGCCTCGGTGAGTTGCACGCCGATACCGTGCACGTCGACTCGCCTACGCTCGGCGGCCAGCTCGCGGACCGGATGAGGTCGGCGAGGTCGAGGAGGCAGTCCCATTGTTGGCGTGGGAGCGTGAACCGGAATCGTTCGGCCGCATCGGGTTTCGGCTCAGTGCGCACGACCGCGGCGTCGCCCCTCGTAGGAGGGACCCTCGCCGCCCTTGACACCGCGCAGGCCCCACTGTCCGAGGAACAAGGCGCTCTCGTCGAGGAGGCCCGTGCTCTCGGCCTTCTCCATGCGTGGTTCCATTTGCGCGACAGCGGTTTTCATCACCTCGGTGGATTGCAGCACGAACCGCAGCTGCATCTAACTTAACCGGAGCCGAACAGCTCACCGACGGTCTTCATGCCGGCTAGCGGGTCGGAGCCGAGACACACTCGAACATCTGCATCAGTTCCTGCAGCGGGTCGTAACCCTTGCGGCGGCTCCAAACCTGCTTTCGGAGCCAGCGTCTCGGTCGAGTCCATCATGATCGGCAGTGTGGATGCGGTAGCCAGGCGACTGGCCGACGCGTTCACGTCGGCGCGATGTCGAGACACTTATGTCGGTCCACTTCGAGCATTGCTTCACGAAATGCCTTGGAGCCGTTGATGTTCGTCGCTCGCCGTTCATCAGCACCGATGCTTCCTGGTGGAACGGGACGGCGGTGTACAGCGAGGAGACCGACGGTTCGCGGATCACCGTTCGCTCGGGGCGATTCAGGTCGGCCACGGCGGCGGAAACCGCTCGGATGTGAGCCGGGGTGGTACCGCAGCAGCCGCCGACCAGCGATGAGCCGCAGTGCGAACTCGACCTCGATCCAGTAGGGCTCGGTGTCGACCAAGGTGCCGTCCATTTCCCACAGCACGGCCGAAAGGACACGGGGTTTCGTGACGCTAATGCCTCGCTCCTCAACCAACGTAGGGCTCAGTCCTCCGGGTTGTAGCCGAGGTTGGGGCCGAGCCAGCGCTCGGCTTCCCGCAGGGTCCAGCCCTTGCGCTTCGCGTAGTCGGCGACCTGGTCCTGGGCCAGCCGGCCGACCACGAAGTACTGCGACTGCGGGTGCGAGAAGTACCAGCCGCTGACGGCAGCACCGGGCCACATCGCCATCGACTCGGTGAGCTCAATGCCGGTCCGCTCCAGGACGTCCATCAACTCCCAGAGCGTCGCCTTCTCGGTGTGCTCCGGGCAGGCCGGGTAACCGGGGGCAGGGCGGATTCCGACGTACCTCTCTCCGATGAGCGCCTCGTTGTCCAGCTGCTCGTCAGGCTGGAATCCCCAGAACTCCTTGCGGACCCGTTGGTGCATCCGTTCGGCGAACGCCTCTGCCAGCCGGTCGGCGAGCGACTCCAGCAGGATCGCGCTGTAGTCGTCGTTGGCGGCCTTGAACTCGTCGCACTTGCCCTGGCTGCCGAGCCCCGTGGTGACGGCGAAGGCGCCGACGTAGTCAGCCAGACCGGTGTCCTTGGGCGCGATGTAGTCGCCCAGTGACCGGTTCGGGATGCCGGCCCGGTGCTCGCCCTGCTGGCGCAGGTTGTGCAACGTGGTCATCACCTCGGTACGGGTCTCGTCGGTGTAGACCTCGATGTCATCGCCGCCGGGGTCGGCGTTGGCCGGGAAAAAGCCGATCACCCCGTTGGCAGTCAGCCAGTTTTCCTTGATCAGGGTGTCGAGCATCTCCTGGGCGTCGTCGTACAGCTTGCGGGCAGTCTCGCCCGCGACCGGGCTGTTGAGGATGTCGGGGAACCTGCCCTTCATCTCCCAGGCATTGAAGAACGGCTGCCAGTCGATATACTCGCGCAGCTCGGCGATGTCGTAGTCCTCGAACTCCCGCACGCCGACGCCCTGGGCGGGCACCGGCGGCGTGTAGCCGTCCCACTCGATCGGCGTCCGGTTCGCGCGGGCCTTCTGTAGCGTCAGCATCTTCCGCTCGCTCTTCTGGGCATGCCGTTCGCGCAGGGCTGCATAGTCGGTGTCGGTGGCCTCCAGCAGGGCTGGACGCTGCTTGTCGTCGAGGAGCGCGGCAGCGACCGGCACCGAGCGGGACGCGTCCTTGACCCACACCACCGGACCGGTACGACGCGGCGCCACCTTCACTGCCGTGTGGGCGCGCGAGGTGGTGGCGCCACCGATCAGCAGCGGGATCTGCAGCCCCTGACGCTCCATCTCGACGGCGAAGTTGACCATCTCGTCCAGGGACGGGGTGATTAGGCCGGACAGCCCGATGATGTCGGCGTCGTGCTCCTTCGCCGCGTCCAGGATCTTCTGGGCAGGCACCATCACACCGAGGTCGATCACGGTGTAGTTGTTGCACTGAAGGACGACCCCGACGATGTTCTTGCCGATGTCGTGAACGTCGCCCTTCACGGTCGCCATGATTATCGTGCCGTTGGTGCTGTTCCCAGCTGCGCGACCATCCCCCGTCGCTGCGCTCGCCCCGGTGTCGCCGGACAGTTCTTTCTCCGCCTCGATGTACGGCAGCAGGTAAGCAACGGCCTTCTTCATCACCCGAGCCGACTTCACGACCTGGGGAAGGAACATCTTGCCTGCGCCGAAGAGGTCACCGACGACGTTCATGCCGTCCATCAGCGGGCCCTCGATCACCTCGATCGGACGACCACCCAAGTCGGCGATCTCGGCCCGCAATTCCTCGGTATCGGTCTCGACGTCGGCGTCGATGCCCTTGACCAGGGCGTGCGTTATCCGCTCGCGGACTGGGAGGCTACGCCACTCGGCTGTCGCCGGGTCGTTTGCGTTCCCCGAGGCCTGGTCCTTGCTGTTGAACCGTTCAGCGATCTCCAGGAGCCGTTCGGCCGCATCCTCACGACGGTTCAGGACGACGTCGGTGATCCGGTCCCGTAGCTCGGGGTCGATCGAGTCGTAGGGCACCAGCGCACCCGCATTGACGATGCCCATGTCCAGGCCGGCCTTGATGGCGTGGAACAGGAACACCGCGTGGATCGCCTCGCGGACGGGGTTATTGCCCCGGAACGAGAACGACACGTTCGAGATACCGCCGGAGATGTGCACCCCGGGAAGGTTGTCCTTGATCCAGGCGCACGCCTCGATGAAGTCGATCCCGTACGTGGCGTGCTCCTCGATGCCGGTCGCCAGCGCAAAGCAGTTCGGGTCGAAGATGATGTCCTCGGCCGGGAAGCCGACCTCTTCGGTCAAGATCCGGTAGGCGCGCCCGCAGATCTCCTTGCGACGCTCCAGATTGTCGGCCTGACCCTGCTCGTCGAAGGCCATCACGACGACGGCGGCGCCGTACTTGCGGCACAGCCGTGCCTCGCGGACGAACTTCTCCTCGCCCTCCTTCATGGAGATTGAGTTGACGATCGGCTTGCCCTGCACGTTCTTCAGGCCCGCCTCGATGACGTCCCACTTGCTGGAGTCGATCATCACCGGGACGCGGCTGATGTCCGGCTCGGCCGCGATCAGCTTGGTGAACCGGTCCATCGCGGCGACGCCGTCGATCATCCCCTCGTCCATGTTGATGTCGATGATCTGCGCACCGACCTCGACCTGCTGCAGGGCGACCGACAGGGCCGTGTCGTAGTCCTCGGCCTTGATCAGGTTGCGGAACCGAGCGGAGCCGGTGATGTTGGTGCGCTCGCCGATGTTCACGAACAGGGAATCATTGGCGATGCTGAGCGGCTCCAGGCCCGAGAGCCGGGTGGCCACCTCGATCTCCGGCAGCTCGCGCCGCGGCTTGCCCGCGACGACCTTGGCGATCTCGGCGATGTGCGCCGGCGTCGTTCCGCAGCAACCACCGACCAGGTTGACCAGGCCGGCCTCGGCGAACTCGGCGATGTAGCTGGCCTGACTTTCTGGGGACTCGTCGTACTCGCCGAAGGCGTTGGGCAGGCCGGCGTTCGGGTAGCAGGACACGAAGGTGTCCGCGATCCGCCCCATCTCGGCGATGTACGGCCTCATCTCCGGCGCGCCAAGGGCGCAGTTCAGGCCGACCGCGATCGGCTTCGCGTGCCTGATCGCGTTCCAGAATGCTTCGGTGACCTGACCGGACAACGTCCGCCCGGAAGCATCGGTGATGGTGCCCGAGATGATCACCGGCCAGCGGCGTCCGCGGTCCTCGAACAGCGTTTCGACGGCGAACACCGCCGCCTTGGAGTTCAGCGAATCGAAGATCGTCTCGATGATGATGAGGTCGGCACCACCGTCGACCAGGCCGTTGGCAGCTTCGAGGTAGGCGCTGACCAGCTGGTCGTAGGAGACGTTGCGGGCTCCGGGATCGTTGACGTCGGGCGAGATCGACGCGGTCCGCGTCGTCGGCCCGAGGGCGCCGGCGACGTAACGCGGCTTCTCCGGGGTGCTGAACTCGTCGCTGGCCTTGCGGGCCAGCGCAGCGCCTGCGTAGTTCAGCTCGTAGCTCAGCTCCGCCATGTCGTAGTCGGAGAGCGAGATCGCGTTCGCGTTGAACGTGTTGGTCTCCAGGATGTCGGCGCCCGCCTCGAGGTACTCGCGGTGGATCCCCTCGATGATCTGCGGCTGTGTCAGGGTCAGCAGGTCGTTGTTGCCCTGAAGATCGCTCGGCCAGTCCTTGAACCGCTCGCCGCGGTAGCCGGCCTCGTCTGGCCGGTCCCGCTGGATCGCCGTGCCCATCGCGCCGTCGATCACCATGATCCGCTGGCCGAGAGCAGCCGTCAGCTCGTCGGTGCAGTCGGGGCGGATGTTCGGCGCGAAAGTGTTCGACTGGCCGGCGTTCACGTACGTTCCTTCCGTAGCGGAAGGCGTCCTTGGATCTGCCGAGCGTGGCGGATACCAGAGGGGACCGGACCCCCACAGAAACCGTTGCAACGCCTCTCGACCAGGCAAGTCTACGTCGTCACCCAATCGACGTCTGGGACGCCCAACTCGTCGCCGCGATCGACGACGACCCGCTTGGTGCTCGGTCTACTCAAGACGAGCCCGCAATCAGACCCGCCAGGCGATGACCCTCGCCGGTGCCTGGCAGGGCTTACGCTGGCCTGGTGACAGACCTGCCCGACTTGCAGGACACCATCATCGTCGCCGCCTTCGAGGGATGGAACGACGCCGGTGACGCGGCCAGCGACGCGCTCGAGCACCTCGACGTGATCTGGGAAGCTCAGACGATCGTCGAGATCGACGACGAGGCCTATTACGACTATCAGGTAAATCGCCCGGTGATTCGCCAGATTGACGGCGTGACGCGCGAGCTGGTGTGGCCGTCGATGCGCATCTCGCACTGCCGTCCACCGGGCAGCGACCGCGACATCGTGCTGATGCACGGCGTCGAGCCCAACATGCGGTGGCGGACGTTCTGCGCCGAGTTGCTGACGATCGCCGAGAAGCTCAACGTCGACACCGTCGTGATCCTCGGCGCACTTCTGGCCGACACACCGCATACCCGCCCGGTACCGGTGTCGGGGGCGGCCTACTCCCCCGAATCGGCCAAGTTCTTCGGCCTCGAGGAGACCCGATACGAGGGGCCCACCGGCATTGCCGGGGTCTTTCAGGACGCGTGCGTGGCCGCCGGAATCCCTGCCGTGACGTTCTGGGCGGCGGTCCCGCACTACGTGTCGCAACCGCCGAACCCGAAGGCCACGGTGGCGTTGTTGCGGCGGGTCGAGGACGTCCTCGACATTGAGGTCCCCTTGGCCGACCTGCCCATCCAGGCCGAGGACTGGGAGCAGGCGGTCACCGAGATGACGACCGAGGACGACGAGATCGCCGAATACGTCACCTCGCTCGAGGAGCGCGGTGACGCGGAGGTGGACATGACCGAAGCCATCGGCAAGATCGACGGGGACGCCCTGGCCGCAGAGTTCGAGCGCTATCTGCGACGCCGCGGCCCCGGATTCCGGGGTTAAACCAACGACTTGGACGTGATCCGCTGCGCCTTGCGCACTTGACGTTCGAGATAGCGGGCCTTGGCCTCGTCGAACGTGGCTGCGTCGGCCTCCAGCCTCTCGATGAAGGCGCCGAGGGCGTCGCGTTCCCGCCCACCCTCGCCGGTGAGGTCGCTGCGCTCGAAGATCCGCCACTTGCGCAGCACCGGCAGCACCACCTCGTCGAGGTGTTGTCGCGCGTCATAGATGCCACCGACGGCCATCGTGACGGCGTTGCGGCGGAAGTTCGGGATCGAGAAGCCCGGCATCTGGAAGTTGACGAGGATGCGGCAGATCGAGTGCATCGCGCGGTCGGGCGACAGGTCCAGCGCCGCCGCCATCAGCCCGCGATAGAAGATCATGTGCAGGTTCTCGTCGAACGCGATGCGCTTCAGCAGCGCGTCCGCGACGGGCTCGTCGCACGCCTTGCCCGTATTGCGATGCGAGACCCGGGTGGCCAACTCCTGGAATGTCACGTAGGCGGCGGCGTCGAGCAACGACTCCGGCGCGATGTCGCCCTGGCCCTGCTGACCAGGGCTGAACCCGGACGTGACCTGCACCATCCTGGCTCTCTCCAGCTCCAGCGGGTCGACCGCCCTGGTCACGACCAGGTAATCGCGCAGCGCGATGCCATGCCGGCTCTCCTCGACGGTCCACCGGTTCACCCAGGTGCCCCAGGCGTCGTCGAGCGTGAAGGAGCCGGCGACCGCGCGGTGGTAGGACGGGAGGTTGTCCTCGGTGAGCAGGTTGGTCACCATCGCGATGCGGGCCAATTCCGACAGCGGCGACTGTTCGAGTTCCCAGGCCCGCCCGCCGAGCGCCGAGTAGTTCGAGCCGTCCGACCATGGCACGTAATCGTGTGGGGACCAGTTTGTGGTGGCCGCGAAGTGCTGGTTCACGCCGGCCTCGACGACCGGTTCGAGTTCCCGGATCAGATCTGAGTCGGTAAGAAGACGTGCCATCGCTCCCCACACGCTACCCCGGCGGCAGCAAAAGACCGGCAGGCCGCGCAGAAGTCTTGACCGGCCCTTGGACGTACGCCTCGGTGGCGATCGCCCCGGCTTGATTTCGCGCCCCGACCAAGCCCACGGTCATCGACCGTCGGACGGATTCGGTCCTCTGGGCTGGTCCAACGCCTCGGCCTGGACGCTCGTCGATCGACCCAGCGCGGCTACTTCGGCGTCCATCCTCGGGAGCAGGTCGGGCACGAATCGCTTGACGGGCGCCTCACCGACGCGGGTGGACATCACCGGACGCAACCAGCGAAGTGCACCCACCCAGCGTGGGCAGTACACCCGCGTCTTGCGGCCCTCGATGCCCTTGACGAAGGCGGCGCCGCACTTCTCCACCGATGTCGTGGTGCTCAGCGGATAGGGCAGCCTGGAGATCATCTCGGTGAACGTGGATAGATCGGTCTTGCTGTCGCGCACCATCGCCGTGTCGATCCACGACATGTGCGCAGCGCCGACATCGACCCCTCGGTGGGCCACCTCGAGCCGCAGCGCGTTGGCGAACTGTTCGACGGCCGCCTTGCTGGCGTTGTACGGCGCCAACCCCGGCGCGGCGGCGAAGGCGGCCAGGGACGACACGATCAGAACGTAACCGCGGCGGTCGATGATCGACGGCAGGGCAGCCCGCACCGTGTGGAACACCCCGAGGACGTTGATGTCCAGCAGCCTCTTGAAGGCCTCCGGATCGACCTGCAGGACGGAACCGTAGCTGGCGATGCCCGCATTGGCCATGACGACGTCGATGCCGCCGAACCGCTGCACGCCCTGATCGGCCGCGGCTTGCATGGCAGTCAGGTCGCGCACGTCAGCGGCCACGGTCAGCACGCGGTCGTCGCCGAGGGCGGCGGCCAGCGTCGCGAGCGCGTCGCCGTCCACGTCGGTCAACACCAGCCGCGCACCCCTGGCGTGTAGCCGCCGGGCCACCTCAGCCCCGACGCCGGCGCCCCCGCCCGTGATGAAGACGACCTTCCCGCTGGCGGAACCCATGGCGGAAAGCTACTCCAAGACTACAGCTCGACTCCCAGCAACCCATCGGTGACAGCCGCCACCTGACGGGGCGCCTCGGCATCGTGCCCGCCGTACTCGAGCGCATCCGTGGTCCAACCATCCAGCGCGGCAAGTACTTTCGGGGTTTCGAGATCGTCGGCGAGGTGCTGCCGGACGCGGGCGATCACGTCCGCGGCATCGGGCCCCGCGGGCAGCGCGGTCGCCGCACGCCACCGGATCAGGCGCTCCTGCGCCTCGGCGAGGACCGCGTCGCTCCAGGAGCGGTCGGCACGGTAGTGCCCGGCGAGCAGACCAAGTCGGATGGCCGCGGGCTCGACCCCATCGGCCCGCAACCGCGACACCAGCACCAGGTTGCCGCGGCTCTTGCTCATCTTGTGGCCGTCCCAGCCGATCATCCCGGCATGCACGTAGTGGCGGGCGAATCGTCGCTCCCCCGTGGCCGATTCGGCGTGGGCGGCGGTGAACTCGTGGTGCGGGAAGATCAGGTCGCTGCCGCCGCCCTGCACGTCGAGGCCGGTCCCGATGCGATCCAGCGCGATGGCGGCGCACTCGACGTGCCACCCGGGTCGACCTGGTCCGAACGGTGACGGCCAGCTGGGTTCCCCCGGCCGCTCCGCGCGCCAGAGCAGGGCGTCCAACGCATCGCCCTTGCCCGGACGATCGGGGTCGCCGCCACGTTCGCCGAACAACCGCAGCATGGTGTCGCGGTCGTAGCCCGACTCGTAGCCGAATTGCAGGGTCGCGTCGGCACGGAAGTACACGTCCGGGTAGGGGGCTTCGGGTCCGACTGAGTCGACCACGTAGGCCGCGCCCGAGGCCAGCAGCTTCTCGACCAGTTCGATCACCTCGGCGATGGCATCGGTGGCCGCCACGTAGTCGTGCGGTGGGAGTACACGCAGCGCCGTCATGTCCTCGCGGAACAGCTGGATCTCCCTGGCGCCGAGGTCGCGCCAGTCGATGCCGTCGCGCTCTGCCCGCTCGAACAGCGGGTCGTCCACGTCGGTGATGTTTTGCACGTACTGCACCCGATGGCCGGAGTCGAGCCAGGACCGATAGACCAGATCGAAGGTCAGATAGGTCGCCGCGTGGCCGAGATGGGTCGCGTCGTACGGAGTGATGCCGCAGACGTACATGGTCGCGGACTCACCGGCCGCCACCGGCCGGACCTGCCGGTCGGCGCTGTCATACAGACGTAACTGCGGTCCTCGACCCGGTAGCTCCGGAACGTTCGGCGCCGGCCAGGATTGCATGGCTCCGACTCTAGGGTGTGCGTTCAGTTCGGCCTCCGACGGTGGTTACTCGCTGTGATGCGACAACGAGCGAAGCCATTCCATTCCCCGTCCAATCCGGAAATGCGCTCAGAACACCGACCGAATCGCGTCCAGAAGGGTGTCTGCCAGCTCGGGCCTGCACATCACGAAATCGGGTAGATATGGGTCGGGGCGGTTGTAGCGCAGCGGCGACCCGTCCAACCGCGAGGCGTGCAGTCCCGCCGCCCACACCACACCGGCCGGTGCTGCCGAGTCCCACTCGTACTGCCCGCCTGCGTGCACGTAGGCGTCGACGTCCCCGCGGACGACGGCCATCGCCTTGGCTCCCGCCGAGCCGATGCCGATGAGTTCGACGTCGAGGATGTCGCGCAGCCACCACAGCACCGTCGGTGGCCGGTGGCGGCTCGTCGCGATGCGGATGGGTCCGGGCTCGCGAGGCGGCGGTGCGGTGACGGTGTCGGTGCGGTACACCTTCCCGACGGCGGGCAACCCGACGACGGCGTCGGTGATCGCACCCGATGGTCCGCCGGTGCGCTGCCACAGCGCGATGTGCACGGCCCAGTCGATGCGGCCCGGCATCGAGAACTCCCGGGTGCCGTCTACCGGGTCGACGATCCACACTCGGTCGGCTCGCACTCGCGACAGATCGTCAGCCGCCTCCTCGGACAGGACGGCGTCGTCGGGTCGGTGCTCGCGGAGCCGGTCGAGAATCAGGGTGTTGGCACGCCTGTCGCCGGCGTCGCCAAGGTCGTAGTAGTCGCTGAAGCCGATCTCCGCACGCAGCGCGACGAGCATTTCACCGGCTTCGGCAGCCACCTCCGCGGCGAGCTCCGCATCGCTCGTGTGGGCACTAATCGGGTGCTACTCGGGCGTGGCGCCGGGAGCGCGCACCACCATCGGCACCGCAGGGAAGTAGGCCGCCATCTCCGAGCGGCACCTCCGCAACGCGGCGGTTCCGAAGCCGCGGTGACGGTGTTCCGGGTGAATCCACACCCGGACGTTGACCTCGCCACCGACGAGCTCGCCGAAGACCATGCCGACCTTGTCGGAGCCGGTGTGGGAGCCGTCCTCCACCACGAACCACACCGCCTCCTCGTTCGACACCCGTCCGAGCGCGGCGCTGATCTCGTCGTCGAGGTTGCCTGCGGGCGCTCCGGAGCCGTCACCCTTGGCGCCGACGTCGGCGGTGCGGTCGGCGAAGAGGTCGCGGTCGTCGGCGGAGGAGAACGAGCGCAGCACGAGATTGTCCCCCGAGCTGGCGGGCCGTTCCCTCAGGGTGAAGGTGAGCTGCTTGTTCAGGTCCTCGAGTTCATCGGCGATCTTGCGACGCGAATCCCTGGTGAGTTGGTCGAACGAGATGGTCATGACCGCCTCACTCCCGAGGTGCGACGTCTCGAGCAGCGTCGAGATGGATTCGACGGCGGCCGCCCGGTCGTGGGCTTCGACGATCACGTCGAGCACCTCGTGGCGGCGGTCGAGCGCCTTCTGGAGGGCGTCGGCGATCTCCCTGCGGGCGGCGGCGTGGTCGTGATCAGTCATGACGATGAGCGTAGAACACCTGACTGCGAAGACTGACGGCCTCGGACGAAACTCAGAATGCGGGCCACGGGATGGGGCTGCGCCGATTCGGCGACGGCATCACCGGGTTCTCCAGCAGAGCAACGGCTCTGGCATACAGCGCGTCGATCTCCCGATGGGTGATGTGAGGCCGCAGGACCTCGTCCAGGTCTCCCAGCAGAGCATCCCGCAGATCCGCGACGTCACTCAGCGCCTCGTCGTCCACCGGCTTGCCCGCCCAGCCCCACAGCACCGTGCGCAACTTGTTCTCGGTGTGCAAGGTCACACCGTGGTCGACGCCGTACACGCCTCCGTCGACCCCGGACAGAATGTGACCGCCCTTGCGGTCGGCGTTGTTGATCAGGACGTCGAACACGGCCATCCGGCGCAGCCGTTGATCGTCGGCGTGGACTAGGGTCACTTCGTCACCCGCGTAGTCGTAGGCCTGCAGGATCGGTAGGAATCCGGGTGGAATGCTGCCCTTCGGGAGCAGGTCCACCAGATCGGGGCCGGCGTCGGGCGCCTCCTCGGCTTCTTCACCATCGAGGGCGTCGCCGGGCTGATCCACCCACCGCTGCACCATCCCTCGGCCCGCAGGTCCGTCGCGAATGACGGTGTAGGGCACGACGTCCCAACCCAGCGCTGCCGAGACGAGATAAGCAGACACCTCTCGGCCCGCGAGAGTGCCGTCGGGGAAGTCCCACAGCGGCGCCTCACCGTCCACCGGCTTGTAGACGCAATGCGCCTGACGATCCTCCAGGGTCGCCTCGCACAGGAACGTCGCGTTGCTCGCGGACCGGATGCGCCCGATGACGGTCAGCTGGCCATCCCGTACGACCTCCTGGTCAGGTGTCGGCGTCATCGTCGGATCCCGCCACGGCGCCTCGTCGATAACCGTTGGTGCGCACGCAGATGTGTCCCGCGGGATCCAACGGCTCGTCACAGAGCGGGCAGGGCGGCCGGCCCGCGGAGATGACCCGGTTGGACCGGGCCGCGAACTCCCGGGCCGACTCCGGACTCAGGAAGACGCGGACGGCGTCCGGTCCGTCCTCGGCGTCGTCGAGCACCACGGACGCGTCGAACTCGGTATCGGACACCGCGAGCAGTTCCACGACGATCGTCTCCGCCTCCGAATCCCAGCCGAGGCCCATCGTGCCCACGCGGAACTCGGCGTCGACGGGAGTGATCAGGGGGCTGAGATCCTCGATCTGACCCGTCTCGGGTGGCACCGGGGTGCCGAATCTGCGGTTGATCTCGATCAGCAGGGCGGCGATCCGCTCCGCGAGCACCGCCACCTGTTGCTTCTCGAGCTCGACCGACACGACCCGCTCGTCATGGACGGCCTGAAGATAGAAGGTGCGGTCGCCTGGTTGCCCAACGGTCCCGGCCACGAAGCGGTCGGGTGAACGGAAGACGTGAATCGAACGGGTCATGACGCCTCCCAAAATACCGGTATAGCCACCGCAGCCGTAATTCGAACGGCGAGCGGCCGACGTGATCGACGGGTGTCAGTCGGTGGAACCGCCGACCACCGCGTCACCTGAGGCTTCGGGTTTCGCCAGGAGCGCCGCGGTCAACGCCGCGCCGGTGTGGTTGACGTGGAGCACGAATGGGCGCACCGACGTATACCGGATGACGCTCATGGACGCCGGATCGGCGGTGATGCGCTGAAAGCTGTCCAGGTGGGTGCCCAGCGCGTCGGCGATGATCGACTTGATGACGTCGCCGTGCGTACAGGCCACCCACAGAACGTCGCCTTCGTGCTGCTCGGCGAGGGTGCGGTCGTGATGGCGAACCGCTGCCACCGCCCGGGCCTGGACCTCGGCCAGCCCCTCGCCGTCGGGGAACACGGCGGCGCTGGGGTGCTGCTGCACGACCGCCCACAACGGCTCCTCGACCAGATCGCCGATCTTGCGGCCGGTCCAGGCGCCGTAGTCGACCTCGGAGAGCCGTTCGTCCACCACGGGTTGAAGCCCGAGGGCGTCGGACAGCGGGGCCACTGTTCGCTCACAGCGCAGCAGCGGTGACCGCACGATCGCCTTCACGGGCAGCTCGCCGATGCGGGCGATCACCGACTGGGCCTGCTCGCGTCCCTTGTCGTCGAGGTCGACGCCTTCGGAACGACCCGCCAGCGTGTGGGCGGTGTTCGACGTCGAGCGCCCGTGGCGCAGCAGAATGACCGTCATCGTCTTTCCATTGTCATTGCGCCGCTGTCATTGCGCCGCCACGACGCCAGTACCGAGCAGGATCAGGAGCGTGACGCCCAGGATCACCCGGTAACCGACGAACCAGTACATGCCGTGGCGCACCAGGAATTTGAGGAACCAGGACACGGCGGCGAGGCCGATGACGAACGCGATGATGACGGTCACGGCCAGTTGTGGGCCGGATGCGCTCATGCCCTTGCCGTCGGGATGGAACGCGTCGGGCAGCGAGTACAGCCCGGACGCCAGGACCGCGGGAATGGCGAGCAGGAACCCGAAACGGGCGGCGGCCTCGCGCTCCTGGCCCATGAACAGTCCCGCGCTGATGGTGGCACCCGACCTCGACACCCCGGGGATCAGGGCGAGGCATTGCGACACCCCGATGACGATGCTGTCCTTCCAGGTGAATCGTTCGATCGGGCGGGTCTGCCTACCGAAGTACTCGGCGGCGGCGATGACGGCGGAGAACACGATCAATGCGGTGGCGATGATCCACAGGTTGCGCACGTCGTCACGGATGTAGTGCTTGAAGATGAGCCCGGCGGCGCCGATCGGGATGGTGCCGATGATCACCCACCAGCCGAGCCAGTAATCGGGGGTGCGGCGCGATGGATCGCGCAGTCCGGCGAACCACGCCACCAGGATGCGGCCGATGTCGCGGGCGAAGTAGATCAGCACGGCCAATTCGGTACCGAGCTGGCTGACTGCGGTGAACGAGGCACCCGCGTCGTCGGCGAAGGAGATCTGAGACACGATCGCGAGGTGACCGGACGAGGACACCGGCAGAAACTCCGTCAGGCCCTGGACCACCGACAACACGACCACCTGCAGCCACGACATGTCCATCACGCCGACGACCGTACCGTGAGGTTCCTGTCAGCGAGCTGAGCGCGGCACCTGCTGGGCGTCGGCAACGGCGTCGCGCACGGCCGCCGCCAAACTGCGCTCGTCGGCGACGTCGACATGGGCGATACTCCGATTGGCGGCCGCCACCACGTCCTCGGCCTGCGGCACCGGCCCCGTCAGTCGCGGCCGGTACACCTCCACGAAGAGCGTCTGCTTCTCCACGCGGAAGGAGAAACTCCTGCCGTCGCCGACCCGACCAAATCCGCTGGCGTGCATGCCAGTCGACAGGTCCTCGATGGCGAAGTCGCTGCCGGACACGTCGCTGTCGGCCGCAAGGGACATGTCCGAACCATACCGTCGGACCGACGCGGGAGCGTGCCTAAACTGGCCATTCGATCTCCATCCCATTCTCGCAACCGAGGGTTACCCTTTGCCGTCGCACGAACCACCGAAGCGTCGCCTTGCTCACACCCATCTCTGGATCGTGACGATGGTTTCCTGCCTGTCGTGCTCGGCCACGCCCGCGGACCGTCCACCGCCGACGATCGCCCCTGCCCAAGCGGCCGTCTCACCTGCGGTGACGGAGAAACCGCCGGGTTCGGTACGACCTCTCGACGGCGCCGGCGAGGCTGCCGTCTTCGATGCCGCGACGTCGTCGTTGGTGGTCCTGAGCCGTCAGGTGGCAGGTGGTTCCGCCCTCGTGACGTTCCCGGTGGCCGGCCCGTCCAAGACGGTGCCGCTGCCGACCCCGGCGACCGCCGTCGTCGGTGACGGAGGTGGAACGGTGTACGCGTCGACGAAGGGCGGCTACTTCACGATCGACCTGCAGGCGGGCGGTGCGGTGACGCGATTCGACGTCGACGGCGAGCGCGACACCGACTTCACCGCGATCACCCGTCGCGCCGACGGCAAGGTGGTCCTGGGCAGCGCCGGCGGTGCCGTGTACACCCTGAGTTCCGACACCGCGGTCGAGGCGCGACTGCAGATCTTCGCTCGCGTAGACGTTCTCGTCGCGCGAGGCAACACGGTCGCCGTGCTGGACCGTGGCCAGACGTCGGTCACCACGGTGGACGCCTCGGGCGCGAACGGGGAACAAGCACTGCGGGCAGGCGAGGGTGCCACCACGATGGTCGCGGATCCGGCGGGCCGCATCCTGGTCGCCGACACCCGCGGACAGGCCCTTCTGGTGTTCGGGACGGACCCGCTGATGCTGCGACAGCAGTACCCGGTCAAGGGGGCGCCGTACGGGCTCGCGGGGTCGTCGAATCTCGCTTGGGTATCGGAAACGGCGACGAACAGCGTCGGTGGTTACGATCTGAGTACCGGAATCCCCGTCGAGAAGGTGCGTTATCGAACCGTGCAGCAGCCGAACTCCCTGATCGTCGACGACACGACCGGCACGCTGTTCGTGGTGTCCGGTTCCGGCGCAGGTGTGCAAGTGATCCCCGAGGCAGGCAGATGAGCGCTTGCCCGAAGAAAAGGCAGCACGAGTGACGGCGCATCAACGCGGACGCATGCCCGCGGCATGGGAGGCCGACCTCTCCGACGACTACGAGTGGGTGCCACTTCGACTACCCCCGGACGTGACGCGGGTATCCGCGTCGATCCGGCTGTCGATCGAGGCCGAGTACCGCGGCTGGGAACTGACCCGTGTCCGCCTCTACACCGACGGCAGCCGCCGGGTTCTGTTGCGGCGCAGGAAGTCCGCGACAGACTGGATGAGTACCGACGGTCGGCCGAAGCCATGATCTATGGCGCGCTACGGCAGATCTTGTTCCTCGTCCCGCCCGAGCGGATCCATACCCTGGTCTTTGCGTGCCTACGCCTCGTCACGGCGTCCAGCCTCGTGCGCCGCGGCCTGGCCAGATGGCTGGCACCCCACGATCCGGTGTTGGAGAGCACCGTGTTCGGCGTCAGATTCCCTGGACCCGTCGGCCTTGCCGCGGGTTTCGACAAGGACGGTTCGGGCCTGAAGACTTGGGGGGCAATGGGTTTCGGCTACGCCGAGGTCGGCACCGTAACGGCGCGCGCGCAGCCGGGCAATCCTCGGCCGCGGATGTTCCGACTCGCCGACGACCGGGCCCTGCTCAACCGGATGGGCTTCAACAACCACGGGGCCGGTGAACTGGCTCTGAAGCTGAGCCGCCACGTCGCCGAGGTGCCCATCGGGGCCAACATCGGCAAGACGAAGACCACGCCACCCGGGGAAGCCGTCGACGACTACGTCGAGAGTGCCCGCCTCGTCGGACCGCTGGCCGCGTTCGTGGTCGTCAACGTCAGCTCACCGAATACCCCCGGGCTGCGCGATCTGCAGGCCGTCGAGTCGCTGCGGCCGATTCTGGCGGCGGTCCGCGCCCACACCACGACACCGGTGCTGGTGAAGATCGCCCCCGACCTCTCGGACTCCGACGTCGACGAGATAGCCGACCTGGCAGTCGAACTCGGGTTGGCGGGCATCGTCGCCACCAACACCACCGTGTCGCGCGACGGGCTGACCACCCCCGGGGTCGCCGAGTTGGGCGCCGGCGGCGTCTCCGGCCCTCCCGTGGCACGGCGCTCCGCCGAGGTGCTGCGGCGACTGTACCGACGGGTCGGCGACCGGCTGGTGTTGATCAGCGTCGGCGGCATCGAGACGGCCGACGATGCGTGGGAGCGGATCACGGCGGGCGCCTCACTGCTGCAGGGCTACACCGGCTTCGTTTACGGCGGCGGGTTGTGGGCCAAGCAGATTCACGACGGCCTGGCGCAACGCCTGCACGACGGCGGTTTCGCGTCGCTGGCCGACGCGGTCGGCTCAGCGACGCGATAGCCGCCTCGGCCCATATCCCCGCGAGCGCGCGCGTCGGCACGCGACACGCCGAGACGAAGCGGCAGTCCACGCACGTTCGCGGGAGTTAGTTTTGTTCGTAGGTGCCCACGATGACGGCACGCGCGATCGCGTTTCCGAACAGGTTGAACCCCAGATAGGCGGGCGTTGCCGACTCGGGCAGATCCAGCTTCTCGACGCCCACGGCGTGTACGGCGATGAAGTAGCGGTGCGGGCCGTGCCCCGCGGGCGGCGCAGCGCCGATGAACCGCTTCAGGCCGGCGTCGTTGGCCAGCGTCAGCGCATCGCCGGGAAACCCGGTGTGACTTCCGTCGCCGACGCCTGCGGGCAGATCGGTCACGGTCGCGGGCAGATTGGCCACCGCCCAGTGCCAGAACCCGGACGCGGTCGGCGCGTCGGGGTCGTACATCGTCACGGCGAAGCTGCGGGTGGTCTCGGGAAACCCCGACCAGCTCAGTTGCGGAGAAATGTCCGAACCTCCGGCACCCATGATGCCGCTCACCTGATCGTTGGACAGCGGCTCGCCGTCGGTGACCGAAGTCGAGGTGAGGGTGAAGCTCGGCAACTGTGGAAGGTTGTCGTACGGGGTGCTCATGGCATCCTTTCGGTTGATCTTCGATGGTGATTCAGCAGTGCAGCAGGAAGTGCTCGAGAACCTGGGTGCCGAACGTCAGCGATTCGATGGGTACCCGCTCGTCGACTCCGTGGAACAACGCGGCGAAGTCCAGTTCGGGCGGCAATCGAAGCGGGATGAAGCCGAAACAACGAATGCCAAGGCGCGCAAAGTGTTTCGCATCGGTGCCGCCGGACAGCATGTAGGGCACGATGCGCGCGTCGGGGTCGACCGACAGTAGCGCCGCGTTCATGGCGTCGACCAGTTCGCCGTCGAACGTCGTCTCGTACGACGGCAGCTCGGTGATCCACTCGCGAGTGACGTCGGGACCGATGAGCTCGTCTATCGTCGCCTCGAATGCGGCCTGCCTGCCCGGCAGCACTCGACAGTCCACCACGGCCTCGGCCGTGGCCGGGATGACGTTGGCCTTGTACCCGGCCTTGAGCATGGTCGGGTTCGCCGAGTCGCGCATCGTGGCGCCCACGATCCGGCCGATCGGCCCGAGCTTGGCGATCGTCCCGTCCAGGTCGGGCGACTCGGGATCGAAAGCATGTCCCGTCTCCTCGCCGACGGCCGTCAGAAACTGGGCGACCGGATCGGTCATGACGACGGGAAACTCGTAACGACCCAATCGCGCAACGGCCTCCGCGAGCGTCGTGACGGCGTTCTCGTCGTGCACGAACGAGCCGTGCCCGGCGCGGCCGCGGGCGGTGAGGCGCATCCACTGCATGCCCTTCTCAGCGGTCTCGATGAGGTAGAGCCGCTTGTCACCGCCATCGCGGTGGGGCACCGTCAGGGAGAAGCCGCCGACCTCGCCGATGGCCTCGGTGACGCCCTCGAACAGGTCGGGCCTGTTCTCGACCAGCCACCCGCAGCCGTACTTCCCGCCGGCCTCCTCGTCGGCGACGAAGGCGAACACCAGGTCCCGCGGCGGCACGATTCCGGTCCGCTTCAGGTACCGCGCGACCGCAATCATCATGCCGATCATGTTCTTCATGTCGATCGCGCCGCGGCCCCAGACGTATCCGTCTTCGACGGCGCCGGAGAACGGGTGCACGCTCCAGTCCGCGGCCTCGGCAGGGACCACGTCGAGATGGCCGTGCACGAGAAGGGCACCGCGACTCGGGTCGGCGCCGGGCAAGCGCGCGAATACGTTCCCCCGCCCGGGAGCGCCGGACTCGAGGTACTCGCATTCGTAACCGACTTCCTCGAGCTGCTGAGCGACCCAGCGGGCGCACTCCCCCTCGCCCGCGGTGGTCTCGAGCTCGCCGGTGTTCGAGGTGTCGAACCGAATCAGCGCACTGACGAGTTCGACGACCTCGTCGGACGCCTGGGGAGAATCAATCACGGTCACCATTCGTACCATTGCACGGCCAGCCGGGTTTTGGTCCGGGCACCCCGTTCGGTTAGCCTTAGTCGCTCTTGTCCGAGTGGCGGAATGGCAGACGCGCTAGCTTGAGGTGCTAGTGCCCTATTAATGGGCGTGGGGGTTCAAGTCCCCCCTCGGACACTCTGTTCAACTCACGCGGCGCGCGAAATGCGCCACGTCGCTCAGGGCGCGTTCGAACAGATCAGGCACTTCCGCACCCAGGAGCTGCTCGCACGCGTGGCCGACGCCGTTGAACGTGTGGCCCGTGCCGTTCACGCCGGCCCTCTGGAGGGCCCGCAGATAGGCCAGCCCCTCATCGCGGAGCGGGTCGAGTTCGTCGGTCGTCACCACGTGCGGAGGAAGTCCACG
The DNA here is from genome assembly GCA_038244615.1 of Mycobacteriales bacterium. GTDB lineage: Bacteria > Actinomycetota > Actinomycetes > Mycobacteriales > Mycobacteriaceae > Mycobacterium. The sequence goes on from JBBRTH010000010.1 coordinate 43,186, forward strand.
CAGATCCTCCTCGGCCGCGTAGTACGGCCAGGCAAGGGGATCGGTGGTGTGTGCCCCGTCCGGGTCGTAGAGTGCGGCCATCAGGGTCATGACCGAGGGACTGAGGATGTACCCCTCGTTTTCGACGAGGGAGGGCAGAGCCGGATTGGGAGTGTCGTAGCCACCGTAGATGAACGGCACCTGCGCGTAGACCCCGTCGATCTGATCGAGCCGTCCCTCCCTCTTGGCCTTCAACGCCGTCGCGAAGGAGAGATTGCCGCCGCCGGACTCGCCGGTGACGACGATCGACGTCAGCCCGAGACCTTCACGCTGACCGTGCATCCAGTCCAGCGCGCTGGCGCAGTCGTTGAGGCCGGCGGGGAACGGGTGCGGGCCAAGGGCGCCGCCGGAGTTCCGGAACTCCACGCCGACGACGACGCATCCCTGCGCCGCCAGGTGTCCCCGCCACAGAGCCGCGGACGAGTCCTCGGCCGTCAGGATCGCCATACCGCCACCGTGGAGGTGCAGCAGCCCCGGCAGCGGAGCGGACACACCGATCGGCCGGTGGACATAGAGGCCGACGTCATTGCCGTCGACCCCCCGGATCGTCAGAGTGCGCGTCTCGACGCGGTGTGGGGCGGGCACGTCGGCGAGGAGCGCGCCGAACAGTCCGTCGAACGCCTGCTCGGTGGCGGACGCCACCGCCAGCCGCTCCTCGAGCGGTGACTGCCTGGTGACCGGCAACTCGGCGGCCCGCGCGTCGAGACCGAATGGATTGATCGCCGCGACCATTCTGGGGTCCGCCCTCGGATCAGAGCGCAGCTCCATGGTCGGGTCGCCAAGGCGGCCCGGAAGTTTCACGTCGACGGTGGGTGCAGCCATGTCGCGAAACTACTCCAGAAGTCCGACGAGCAATGGCGTTGTCACTGGTGACGAAAGCCTCTAGCGACGGATGCCGCTGCTGACGGTGAATGGTTCCCACACCTTTGCGGATGAAGCGACCTGCATCCGCCGAATGCGTCTGGGGATTGCATGACGATCGACGAAGCTCAGATCGACGAACTCGAGGCCCGCCGTCCGTTTCCCGAGCGCCTGGGCCCCAAGGGCAACCTGATCTACAAGCTGCTGACCACCACCGATCACAAGCTGATCGGCATCATGTACTGCGTCGCGTGCTTCACCTTCTTCTTCATCGGCGGGCTGATGGCGTTGTTCCTCCGTGCCGAGCTGACCCTGCCTGGTCTGCAGTTCCTCAGCAACGAGCAGTACAACCAGCTGTTCACCATGCACGGCACGGCGATGCTGCTGTTCTACGCGACGCCCATCGTGTTCGGCTTCGCCAACCTGGTGCTACCGCTGCAGATCGGCGCACCCGACGTGGCGTTCCCACGGCTCAATGCGCTGTCGTTCTGGCTGTTCCTGTTCGGCGCGCTGATCGCACTGTCGGGCTTCATCACCCCCGGCGGCGCCGCCGACTTCGGCTGGACGGCGTACTCGCCGCTGACCGACGCCATCCACTCCCCAGGGGTAGGCGGTGACCTGTGGATCTTCGGGCTGGGGGTCGGCGGTCTCGGCACCATTCTCGGCGCGGTCAACATGATCACCACCGTGGTCTGCATGCGGGCGCCGGGCATGACGATGTTCCGGATGCCGATCTTCACCTGGAACATCCTGGTGACCTCGATCCTGGTGCTCGTCATCTTCCCGATCCTCACGGCCGCGCTGTTCGGCCTGGCCGCCGACCGGCATCTGGGTGCGCACGTCTATGACCCGGCCAACGGCGGTGTGCTGTTGTGGCAACACCTCTTCTGGTTCTTCGGGCATCCCGAGGTGTACGTGATCGCGTTGCCGTTCTTCGGCATCGTCTCGGAGATCTTCCCGGTGTTCAGCCGCAAGCCGATCTTCGGCTACACCACGCTGATCTACGCCACGCTGTCCATCGCGGCACTGTCGGTCGCGGTGTGGGCGCACCACATGTACGCCACCGGCGCGGTGCTGCTGCCGTTCTTCTCCTTCATGACGTTCCTGATCGCGGTCCCGACCGGGATCAAGTTCTTCAACTGGATCGGCACGATGTGGAAGGGCCAGCTGACCTTCGAGACGCCGATGCTGTTCTCGGTGGGCTTCCTGGTGACGTTCCTGCTCGGTGGCCTGTCCGGGGTGCTGCTGGCCAGCCCTCCACTGGACTTCCACGTGACCGACTCGTACTTCGTGGTGGCGCACTTCCACTACGTGCTCTTCGGCACCATCGTGTTCGCCACCTATGCGGGCATCTACTTCTGGTTCCCGAAGATGACCGGCCGACTACTCGACGAGCGGCTCGGCAAGCTGCACTTCTGGCTGACGCTCATCGGCTTTCACACCACCTTCCTGGTGCAGCACTGGGTCGGTGACGAGGGCATGCCGCGCCGCTATGCGGACTACCTGCCCACCGACGGCTTCACCGCGCTCAACGTCGTCTCGACGATCGGCGCGTTCATCCTCGGCATCTCGACGATCCCGTTCCTATGGAACGTGTTCAAGAGCTGGCGCTACGGCGAGCCAGTGGTGGTCGACGACCCATGGGGTTACGGCAACTCACTCGAGTGGGCGACCAGCTGCCCGCCGCCGCGGCACAACTTCACCGAACTGCCCCGGATCCGTTCGGAGCGACCGGCATTCGAGCTGCACTACCCGCACATGGTCGAGCGGATGCATGCCGAGGCCCACGTCGGCCGCGAGCACCGCAGCGCGCAGGAGCCGGCTACCGTCGGCGAGGGCTGACAGCACTCAGTACACCGTCGTGCACATAGCGTTTGGTGGCGACCAGTTCCCGCTTGTAGTCATGTGCGCGGTCACTGGCCATGCCGCCGTGCTCACGGATGACGGTGGTCAGTACGTCGTCGACGTTCTTGGCCATCCGACTGGCGTCACCACACACGAAGAAGTGCGCGGCTTCCTCCAGCCAGCGCCACACGTCGGCTCCGTAGTCGAGGATCTTCTGTTGCACGTAGATCCGCGCCGGCTGATCGCGCGAGAATGCCAGGTCGAGCCGGTTCAACAGACCATCGCTGAGCATGTCCTCGAAGTCGGCTCGATAGTAGAAGTTCTCGGCACGGTGCTGATCGCCGAAGAACAGCCAGTTGCGGCCCATGTGGCCGAGGGCGCGGCGTTCCTGCAGAAAACCGCGGAACGGTGCGATGCCTGTCCCGGGTCCAACCATGACAATCGGCGTCGAACCATCCTGCGGCCGGAAGTGCGGCGACGGCTGCAGGACGACCGGCGCGTGCGAGGCACGGTCGGCGAGGAACGTCGAACACACTCCGCCACGTTCGCCTCCGGCACTGCCCGGATAGCGGATTACGGACACCGTCAGCTCGACTTCGTGGGGGCTGACCAGCGGGCTGCTCGAGATCGAATACGACCGGGGCGTCAGTCGCACCAACGCGTCGCGCCACTGTTCCGCCTCGGCGCGAACACCGAATTCCGTGACGACGTCCACACCATTGCGCCCTCTGAGCGACTCATCTAGCTCGGTCCGGCTGCGGCACAGCACTCGCCATGAGCCCCCTGCGGCTGCAGTACTAAGCATGAATCCACGCGCTGAGCACAATGCGCACAAGGCGCTTTTTGAGTGTTGCGCGGGTAGTGCGCACAAGCGCGACTTCTCAACCGCCCCTTCGTAACTTTGTAGGTAGACCCATCCGGGTCGGCTACGAAGAACGGATCGCGCCATGCTTGTTTCATCGTCACTTTCGCTGCTCGCCATGCTGTTTCGCGGAGGTACGTCAAAGGGCGTCTACCTTCTGCGCGACGACCTCGTCGCGCTCGGCGGTTCACGCGACGCGGTGTTGTCGGCACTCATGGGCGGCGCACCGCGGCAGCTCGACGGCCTGGGCGGCGACACCACCACCACGAGCAAGGTCGCCATCGTCGGACCCTCCGCGGAGGACGACATCGACGTCGACTACCTGTTCGCGCAGGTCGATCCGACGACGGGCGCGGTCGACACGACCCCCACCTGCGGCAACATTCTGGCCGGTGTCGGACCGTTCGCGATCGAACGCGGCCTGGTCCCGGTGGCTGGCGACACGACCGCGGTACGCATCCGGTTGGTCAACACTGGTGCCCGCGTCGTCGCCACCATCCAGACGCCCAACGGCGCTGTCGAGTACCGCGGTGAGCAACGCATTGCCGGCGTGAGTGGCAGCGCCGCCCCCGTCGAGCTCACGTTCACCGACTTCGCCGGGGGTACGACCGGGGCGCTGTTCCCCACGGGCAACCGCATCGACCACGTCGACGGCGTGGAGGTCAGCTGCGTCGACGCGGGCGTCTGCGCGATCGTCATGCGCGCCGCCGACCTCGGGCTCACCGGTGCTGAGAGCCCGGCCGAGCTCAATGCCGACGGACCCACACTGCAACGGGTCGAACGGATTCGCCGCAAGGCCGGCGAGCTGATGGGCATGGGCGACGTGACCGGACGCGTGGTTCCGAAGGTCATGCTGGTGTCGGCGTCCGACGACGCCGACATCCGGTCGCGCTACCTGGTCCCGACGTCGTGCCATCCCGCACACGCGGTGTCCGGCGCCATCAACTTGGCGACCACGTTGTCGATCCCCGGCACCGTTGCGGAGAAATTCTTTAGTGCAACAGACCATTCCGTGATCGGCGTCGAGCATCCCGGCGGAGTGCTCGAGCTCGCCGTCACGTTGGACGGAGCCACCCCCGTAGCTGCCACGATCACCTCGACCGCGCGAAAGCTGTTCGACGGCAACGCGTTCATCGAGCTCACTACAACCACGAAGGAGCAGTAGTCATCATGAAGAGCAACATTCGTTGGGTGTTGGCCGCGGGGCTCATCGTCGCGCTGGGAATCCTATTCACCCATGCCGCACTGCCCGCAGGTTGGCTGATCGCAGGCATGCTCGGGGCCGCGACCGTCGCGCTGACGTCCCGACGTGAACTCAATCCTCCCGCCAAGGCCATGTCGGCCGCCCAAGGTGTCATCGGCGTGGTGGCGGTCGAGCCGCTGACCAAACTGACGACCTCCGACCTCGCGCACTTCGCTGGGTGTGCGGCCTTCTCGGTGGGAATCACCCTGACGTTGAGCGTCGTATTCGGATTCGCGCTGGCCCGCCTAGCCAAGGACCTGGGCATGGCAACGGCGAACCTGTCGCTGATCGCCGGCGGCGCAAGCACGATCTCCTGCATGGCCCGCGAGCTGGGAGCCGACGAACGCTACGTCGCGCTGTCGCAGTACCTGCGCTTGACCATCGTCGTGCTGTCCATGCCGATCGTGCTGAGCGGGCTCGGAACGAGCGATGATGCGTCGGGGCCGGTTGCGGCGCATGACCATTGGAGCGTCGTCGGACTGCTGGGGCTGGCGGTGCTGGTTCTCGTCGCAGGCCACGTCGCCAAGCTGGTGAAGATGCCCGCTCCGTTCCTACTTGGCCCGCTGGTCGTGACCGCCCTCGTCGCAGTGCTGGACCCATCGCTCGCGAGCCTCGTGAGTCCGACGACGGCGGTGACCGACATCGCCTACGTGGTGATCGGCTGGCAGGCCGGCGGCGGGTTCGCCGTCGACGTGCTTCGGCGGTTCGTCCGGCTGATTCCTCTGACGCTGGCCTTCATCGCGATGACGATCGGTAGCTGCTTCGGAGTCGCGGTCATCGTGAGCCACTGGGCGGGGGTATCGCTGTCCGATGCCTACCTGGCTACCACTCCCGGTGGCATCTACGGCGTATTGGCCATCGCCAACGAGGTCCACTCGGGTCCGATCGTCGTGACCCTACAGGTGCTGCGACTGGTCACCATGGTCGTGGCGGCCGGGATGATCCCCAAACTGATCGGCTGGCTGGCTCGTCGCTCGAGCCGTGCCACGGAGGTGTCTCCGGCTGTCGAAAGCCCCGCAGCGGTCGCGTGCTGAATCGCCGTCGCCCCTCAACGACCGTCGCCCCTCAACGACGGGGGCGTGGCGGTTGGTCGACGGCAGCGGTGAACTCCTGTTCCGGGCGCCCGGTGGTGCCGTACCGGAGCCCGACCGTCACCTCACCGGAGGCGCCCAGGGTCGCCAGGTATCGCTGCGCGGTGGCCCTGGAGACCCCGATCGCATCGGCCATCTCGGCTGCAGACATGGGGCTCGCAGACGCATGCAGAGCCTGCAGCACGAGCTTCTTGGTGGGGGATGGCGCTGCCACGGACTGTGGCGATGGGGCGAGCTTCGGGCGCAGCGCGTCGAGTGCGGCATCGATGGCCGTGGCCGTGAGCGTCGATGTGGCGAGGAGCTTGCGATAGCGCGCATAGCCGGCCAGTCGGGCGGCCAACTCCGTCGGCTGGAAGGGCTTCACCAGATAGCCCAGCGCTCCGGCGGCGATCGCAGCCCGCACGGTGTGCGGCTCGGTGGCGGCGGTCAGCATCATCGCATCCCCGGAGAGCTCGCGGACGAAGTCGATTCCCGACCCGTCCGGAAGATAGACGTCGACCAAGGCCAGATCTACGGAGGCCGCCTTGCGGGCGCCAGCCAGTGTGTTCACCGTCTCGATGACGATGAATCCCGGCATGGCTCGGACGATTTCGGCGTGCATGTGGGCTACGCGAAAGTCATCATCGACCACCAGCACGGTCAGCTCCGTAGCGTTCACTCTGGTTCCTCTCCGATGTGCTGCACGTCCTCGCCGATCATGACTCCGGGTAGCCGCGCGATGAACTCCGCACCGCACAGTCTGGTGTCGGCAGCACCGGTGCTCGACAGCCACAGGTCGCCGCCGGCGGCCCGGCTCAGCTGACGGGACAGCGCAAGCCCGATACCCCGGCCACCCGGTATGCCCGAGTCGGGTTTGGTGGTCGTGCCCTCGATGAAGAGCTGGTCGACGAAGTCGGATTCGACACCCGTACCGCTGTCGGCGACGGTGATGAACAACGTGGAGTCCTCCTGCAGCAACTCGACCTCCACCTCCTTGACGGCGCCGGAGGAGCCGCGCGTCGCATCGATGGCGTTATCGACGAGGTTGCCGAGCACAGTCGTGACGTCAACGGGAAGCGCCAAACGACCTGTCACCCAGGTGTTCTCGCCGATCGTCAGGGCGACTCCGGCCTCCCTTGCACCCGCTGCCTTCGCGGCGAGAAACGCCTGCAGATACGGGTCGCGCACCGTGTCGATCCCAGGCACCGCCGAGCCCAACGGGCCTGCTCCGAGAAGCTCCTCGACGTACTGCGCCGCCTCCGCGGTGTGCCCAGCGTGGAGCAGTCCGTTGAGCAGGTGCAGCCGGTTGGCGAACTCGTGGCGCTGAGCACGCAGCGCCGTGCTCATCAGCTGCACGGCGTCGAGTTGGCGGGTCAGAGATTCCACGTCGGTTCGATCCCGCACCACCAGAACAGTTCCCAGGTGCTGTCCTTCGCGATCGACGGGTCTGGCCGAGACCACGACGATCCGTTCGCCCACAGTCGCCAGCGTCGGAGTGGCATCGGCGGCGCGGAACACGTCGAGCACCCGGGGCGTCAACCCGATGTCTGCGGCGGGACGGCCCGGCTGGGCACTGATGTCGAGCAGCCGACAAGCCTCGTCGTTGACGAACGTCGTCTGCCAGTCCGCGTCTGCGGCGACGACACCCTCGCCGATTCCGTGCAGCACCGCCGCCTGTCCACGTACCAGCTCGGCCATCTCGGTCGGGCGCAATCCCATGGTGAGTTTCCGCCAGCGGCGCGCCAGCAGGACGGATCCGACGGCGCCCAACAGCAGGGCCACCCCGCCCAGCGCCGCTGAGCTGCGGATGTTGCTCCACAGTTGTTTCTGGACGGCAGCAGTGGAGATTCCGACGCTCACCTCTCCGATGATGCGCTGGGAATCCGGCCCCAGGACAGGAACTTTCGCTCGTACCGAGGGGCCGAGCGTCCCAGTCTGGTGTAGAACTTCCTCGCGGCCGGCCAAGGCCTCCGACGGATCGGTGCTCTTCGGCTTGCCGAGCTCGTTGGCATCCGGATGGCTGAGCCGCAGACCTCGGTCGTTGGTGATCACCACGAAGAGCACATCGGTTTGGCGCTGGACGTCCATCGCGATGGTTTGCAGCGGGCCCTTCGCCAGCTCCTCGACGGGAAGCGGGCCCAGTCGGTTCGCTTCGTCGTACGCGGCGACGCCTGATCGCACGACGGGCGCCGCCGCCAGCACCCGGGCGATGTCGAGTGCGCGCACGCCGTACTCGTAGGCGATCCGTTGGTGACTGAAGACCGCCGACAAGCCGAACGCGATCATGAGAGTCAGCGTCACGACCGCAAACTGGAGAAATAGCACCTGGGTTGCGAGCCGTGCGTCGATGCGGCCCTTGTTGGCCATGAGGGGAAAGCCTACCCGCAGGTGGGGCACGGATTCGCTGAAGATCACGCACGGAAACCGCCGCGCCGATCGCGCCAGACTTCGCGCGACCGGCGCGGCCATGGCTCAGACCGGATTGATCTCCTCCAGACTGCGCCCGGTGGTCCGGGGACCGAAGGGAATCAGCACGGCGACGGCGACGGCCAACGCACCGACGACGACGGTGAACATCGCCGTAGCGCCGTACTGGTCGAGCACGGGGATGAGCACGAACGGCATCGCCGCGCTGGACAACCGCGACAGTGAGTAGGTCCAGCCCACCGCCGTCGCGCGGACGTCACTGGGGAAGATCTCGGCCTGGTAGACGTGGTAGATGTTCGAGAACACGTTGGCCGCCGCGGTGGTCAACACGCCGAACACGACGATCAACGCGGGACTGCTCACCACCGCGAACGCGATGCCGCAACCAGCCATCGCCGCGACGCCAACCATCAGCAGAGACTTCCTCTCGAAGCGGGCCAGCAGCGGGATCGAGAGCAACGAACCCAGCGGGTAGCCGAAGAACGACAGCGCCGTGAACAGAAGCGACGAAGTGACGTCGAAGCCGCGGGCCACAAGCACCAGGCCCGCGAGCGTTCCGAATCCGTAGTAACCGAAGGGCTGGAACAGGTGGAACACCGCCAACATCGCCATCCGCCCTCGATACGGCGCTTGACCAAGCCGCGAAACGGGATTCACCGTCGGGCCGGCTGGAGTCCCTGACTCACCCGGAGCTGCCACCGGCGTCGGCACCACGGAGCTTCCCGCCGCGAACGCACTCAACGCCGCCCAGGCCTCTCCTTTACGCCCCTGCGCGGCCAGCCACCGCGGCGACTCGGGCAACCCGCGCCGCAGGAGCATGACGAACACCGCACCAACGGCTCCCATCAGGAGCAGGACCCGCCAGCCGTCGACGCCCAACACAGTCCGGCCGGACAGGCCCAGCGCCAGGAAACCCAGCGCGGGGACGGCCAGAAAGGAGCACGTGTATGCCCACCCCGCGAGCCGTCCACGGTGTGCTTTCGGCAATACGTCGGAAAGATAGGAATCGGCGACGGGATATTCGGCGCCTATGCCGATACCGGCCAGAAATCGCGCCGCCACCAGCAGGGCCACAGTGGGTGCGACGGCGGCCAGCACGCTGCACACCGAGAACCACACCAGGTTCAGCAGGAAGGCCCGGCGGCGACCAATGCGGTCCGCGATGCGGCCGAAGACGGCGGCACCGATGAACATGCCGATGAACGACGACGCCATCAGCAGCTGAACTGTCATGCCGCCGAGGTGGTACTGCGCCTTGAGAGCGGTCGCGATCGAACCAGACAAGAAGATCTCGTAGACCTCGAAGAACAGCCCGAGGCCGATCGCGACGACGACCCTGCGGTGGATACGGCCAACGGGGAGTGCGTCCATCTGGCTGCCGATGTCGTTCTGGGTGGGGACGTGTCCGACGTCAAGCATCGTTGTCATCTCGTGTGGCCCTCTTCCTGAGCGCCGACGCCCACTTGCGTCATCGCCGGCGCTGCGTCATGCACGACACCGTCGCGGGCGGGGCGACGCGTCGGCGGTTCCGGCCAGGCGTCGGTGGCACTGCGTGAGTGGTAGTCCAACATCGAGGTACTCCTTGAGATTTCGGCCTTCAGTCGATCGCTGATGGCACTGTGTCTCCGACGGTAGGGAGTGCACCGGGGACTTGGCTCGCTTGTGCTCACAACCCGCGCTGTGCGCGATTTCTCGATTGTGCGCATTGTGCTCGACCTCGGTGTGCGAAACATTTGGTGTCGCTCCCGCCGAACTCGCCCGAGGCAACAACTGCGGTTCCAACCGCCGGCATCACCGATGAACACAATGCGCACAATGACGCTTATCGATGCTTGTGCGGGTAGCGCGCACAAGCACGACACCGTTGTCTGCGCTCCGTAACTTCGAAGGCACACCACCACCGGTGAACCTCGAGAACGGAGTATTCAATGCGAACCGCATTGCTCTTCAGCATATTTCGATGCAGCACGCCGAGCCGCGCCTGCTGGCTCCGCCGACACCTCGGCGCTGCCAAGTGATCACGGAGCACGCCGTACGGGAATTGAGCGCCTCCGCCTCCCGGCGCATCGTCGGTGTCCTCTTGCTCGTAAGCCCCCTCGAACAGATCGCCTTCGACATCTACACCCCAGCGCTGCCCAAGATCGCCGAGCACTTCGCCGCATCCAACACCCTGGTACAGAACACCGTCACCGCCTACGTGTTGGGCATGGCGCTGGTGGTGCTGCCCGCAGGACTGCTTGCAGACGCCATCGGGCGCAAGCGCGTACTGCTGACCGGACTTGGGTTGATGACGCTGACCAGCATCGGCTGCGCTCTCGCGGGCAACCTCCCGATGATGATCGGGTTGCGTTTTCTGCAAGGCCTCGGCGCGGGAACATGCCTACTGTTGGCCGCCACCATGGCCGCGGACTGTTTCCGCGGCACGAAACTCGTGTCGGTACTGGGCCTGCTCGGCGCGGCATGGGGGTCGGCCCCCGTGGTCGCCCCGGCCATCGGCGGGTTCATCTCGCAGTTCGGCTCCTGGCGGATGGTCTTCGTAGTCCTGGCAACCGCGACCGCAGCCGTCGGGCTTCTGGTCGCCGCGGTGTTGCCGGAAACCCTCCGGCAAGAGCGCCGCTCGCCGGTTGACCTGAGGGCCGCGGCGGGCGTTCTGGGCGAGGCTTTGCGTCACCGCGGCTTCGTCGCCTTCGCGACGATGTTCGGTCTCGTCGCCGCCGCGCAGGCGGTCTTCGGCGTCGTCGGCCCCTTCCTCTATCAGATCGGACTCGGGTACTCCTCTGCCACATACGGTTTCATCGCACTGGCTGTCGGCGCCGCCAACTTCGTCGGAGCGGCGACCTGCGGGGCCCTCGCCCAGCGGACGACCACCCGGCGGTTGACCATCGGCGCATCCGCGGTGCTGGCGCTGGCCGGCGCAATCATGCTGGCTTCGGCACAGTTCGTTGGGCTGTCCGCGTTGGCGATTACCGTGGGCGCGGCGGCGGCTCTGCTCAGCATCGGTGTCCTGGATCCGCTGACCAAGGGTCTCGCGATGGGCGTCTTTACCCACAACATCGGATTGATCACCGGGCTGATCAGCACGTTCTGCTACGGAGCGATCTCCGTGGCCATGGCGTTGATGGCGTGGCTGCCCGAGCGGTCACAGGCGCCGCTCGGCTGGTTCTACGTCGCCGCGGCAGGCGGATTGGTCACGGTACTGATGACGACGGCCAGGCACCCCGCCCGGGTCGGCGCAGCGGCATGACCCACACCGCCGGTGTACTGCCGAAAATCGGGTCAAACTCGCAGAAAGGGAAGGGAACCGCCATGGGACGCTCCGCATATGAACGCCTCCGCGCCGCTCACCTCGGCGGCGTGCAGGCGGCGCTCGACGATCATGTGGATCGCCTCGACTGGTCGGCAGAGCAGATTCGGAGGCACCGTGACCAGAGGTTGCGTTCGCTGCTTGCGTACGCCCGCGAGCCCCGTTCGACGAGGTACTCGCGCTGGACACCTACGCTCCCACGCACCTCATGGGCTACGCGAGTGTCATCGGCCGACTAGCTCGCGCGACGTTGGCGGGCGAACTCCACATTCGACCCGAGCGGGTGAGCACCAACTCGGAGCCGTTGCTGCCCGAGGACCGAGACGCGATCGTCGATGCCTGGCAAACTCCCTTGCACAATCTCTGTGGGTCAACGCAACTCGGCGTGCAGGCCGTCGGCTGCGGGCAGGGACCGGGACTGCACATCTGCGAGGACGAGGTGCTCCTCGAACGTGTCGACGGCACGGGAGCACCCGTCGGTCCCGACGAACCTGCGGTACGCACGCTGGCCACCGGCTTGTCGAACCGTACATTCCCCTTCATCCGATACGATCTCGGCGATGACGTCACGCTGATGTTGTTGCCTGCCGACCCGTAGCGCGAACGGAAGTTCTTCAGCTGACCGGGTGGGATCACTAGGATGGTGAACTCAGCTTGTATCAGAGCCTCCACGACCGGACCGTCGCCGCGTTCGATGCCGACCTCGTCGACGCCAGCCTTGAGCAGACGTCGCACCAGAGACTTCAGACCCGAAGCGTCGTGAGTGACGGCGAACCTATCCAAAACCTCCCCGAGGGTCACGCGCTTGTGGCCATTGTCCGGTAGGGACCATGGGTGCATCGGCAGTACATCTGGAACCACCGACGCAAGGACGGTGCACCAGTGAGCGCTTGTGCGAAGAGCAGAGGGAAGCGATGAGCGACGTCACCATCGGCCGGGTCGATGACATCCCGGTCGGCGAGGGGCGCGCCTACGCCGTCGACGGCGAGCAGATCGCCGTGTACCGCATGCGTGACGGTTCGTTGCGGGCACTCGGTGCGGTGTGTCTGCACGCGGGTGGGCCGCTCGCCGACGGACTCACCGACGACCATGCGGTGGTGTGCCCGCTGCACGGACGAACCTACGACCTGAGATCTGGCGACGAGACCTCCCTCGAACAGCCCGGCGTCTGCTCGCACGACGCGCACGAACGACGACGGGTCCATCTCGTTGACCCTCGAATGTGGTTGAGAGGGCGCTTTACTCACATGTCCGCGTAGCGGCTACGGATGAAACCGTAGACGCCGTATGCGGCGATGCCCACCGCGGCGAGCAGGAGCAGGAACTTGCCGTAGGGCGCAGTGCCCAACGTCTTCACCGCACCGTCGACACCGGTGGCCTTCGACGGATCGGACGTCATCGTGGCCACGATCACCAGCAGCCCGACACCGACCAGCACCAGCCCCTTGGCGACGTAGCCGACGATGCCGATCCACGTGATCGCCGAACCACCGGAGACCTCGAGTTCGACGAGGAATCCCTTGGTCGCGCCCTTGTACACGAAATAGCCGCCAACCCCGATCAACACCAGGGCCACCGCGATCAAAAGGGCCTTGCCCCAGCCCGATTGCATCATCTGCGCGCTCAACCCGGCGTTCTGGCTGCCGCTCGACTGGCCGCTGCCCATCGCGAACTTGGCCGCGGAGAATGCCAGCGCGAGATACACCACACCAACGGCACCCGCCTTCAATCGATCCTTGAGATCGCGCTCGACGAAGGTCTCGACGAGTTGCCATACGCCGAGCGCGGCGAGAACGACCGCCGCTACCCAGAGCATGACGGCGCCACCAGGTTGCGCAGCCAAGGCCGCCAGCGCCCCGGACTGATCGGCATTGCCGCCGTCGCCGAGCGCCAGTCGGGCCACGATGAAGGCGATGAGCAGGTGCAGCAGACCACCTGCGGCGAAACCGGCCCGCGCCATACGCTCGAACCAGACGTTCTCGTGGGCGGTGACGGCCGCCGACCGGGTGTCGACCATGGGATGCGTGTACCCCTCGAGCCCTGGCCCCAACCACAAATTGACGATTGTGGCGATAAGGGGTCAAGCAGCGGGTTTGACGGCCAGCACCGGTTTCTGGCATTCCAGAAGCAGCTGCTGGGAGACGCTGCCGAGCAATAGTTTCCCGACCGGGTTGCGATGTCGGATGCCGATCACCAGCAACCCGGCGTCGGGGCGGTCCATCGCCTTGAGCAGTTCGTCGACCGGGTCGACGCCGACGGGCTGAGTCAGTTCGCACGCCAGCCCGGACCTCTTGAGTCGCAACTCGACGTCGTGCACCTCGGGTGCCCCGGCGAAGGTCGGATCGATGCACGCATCACCCTTGGTCGAGTTGACCACCAGCAGGTCCTGAGCGACGCCTCGGTCATCGCCTGCTCGAGCGCGGCTTGGCCGTACTGGTCCGCGGTGTATCCGACGACGAACATTTTCCTCGCGCAAGCGCTCGTCAGTGGTCATGCTTGGGCCTTCTCTCTTTGGACTCTCTTTGGACTCTCTTTGGACCTTGTCGTCATCGACGATGAGCAGGGTCTCCTCGTCGCGGCGCAGCAACTTGAGTACCAGCGGCGCGAGGAGTAGCAGCGCCATGCAGACGTGCACGACGATCGCCACCAGTCACTCATCGACTCGCTCTTCGGAAGGCCGGGCGGTCCGTCCAGCGCCACACCCGACGACCAGCTGCCGAAGGGCCTCGGCGCCGTCACGGGGCAGCTGGTACTTGGAAGCGGTGCGTGCGGCGGGACAAGTGTCGGCGGCGGAATGAGCCGAGCGGGTGGGCATCTCCAAGGTCAGCGCGCGCAGGTACCTGGAGCACTTCCTGAGTGCCAGCGCGCTCGACCTGCGACTGCAGTACGGCGCGGACAGACCCGAACGGCGCTATCGCGGCTCTCCGGCACAACTCTCAAGCCACAATAGGTAGATGACCGACACTGTCGAGCAAGCACGTATCGAGTCGCTCCGAGATGCCGAGCGCAAGGCGCACACACTGTTCGACGAGGTGGTGGCCCGCGGGCTGATCGTGCCAGGCGTCGGTGAACGTCAGCTCAGCGACCAGATCCGCGATCTGGCCGACGAGATGTTGGGGACCAGACGGTTCTGGCACAAGCGCATCGTCCGGGCGGGCGTCAACACCTTGGCACCCTACGAGGACAATCCGCCGGACCGCGTCCTAGAGGCCGACGACATCGTTTTCCTCGACTTCGGCCCGATCTTCGCCGACTGGGAGGCCGACTTCGGCAGGACGTACGTGCTCGGCGACGACCCCGCCAAACATCGGCTCACCGACGACCTGCCGCGGATCTGGGAGGCGGGGCGGGCGTACTTCGAGGCGAACCCGGACATCACTGGGGCACAGTTGTTCTCGTACGTGACCGGCCTCATCGGCGACGCCGGCTGGGGCCATGCGACGGAGCACGCCGGGCACCTCGTCGGCGAGTTCCCGCATGAGCGGATCAACGGCGACGAGCTGGAGAGCTACATCGCGCCCGCCAACGACACTCCCATGCGACGGTCCGACGGCGCCGGGCGGGATTGCCATTGGATCCTCGAGGTCCACCTCGTCGATCGGCAGCGCGGTTTCGGCGGGTTCTTCGAACAGCTCCTCGACATTCCGTCGCATTGACACCTCGTGGACTTGCCTCGAATCGGTCACCGAGCTTCCCTCCAGCTGGGAGGCTCTGGGCCATGCCGCTCCGTCAATTGCTTGGCGTCCTCGTCTGCTCAGGCCTGCTGCTGACAGGATGTGCCCCGCTGAGGCCGGCACCGGATGAACCCACCTCCTCGGCCGACGACGAGCGCGCGGACGCGGTGCTGCGGATCGTCGACGACGTGATGAAGCAGTCGCACCTGAAGGCCGTCATCGTGCGGGTGACCGAGGGCGGCAAGGAAGTCGTCACCCGCGCCGTCGGCGAGTCCATGACGGGGGTTCCTGCCACGTCCGACATGCACTTCCGCAATGGCGCCGTGGCGATCTCGTACGTAGCGACCCTCTTGCTGCGCCTCGTCGACGAGGGCAAGGTCGGCCTCGACGACAAGATCTCGAAATGGCTGCCCGACGTTCCGCACTCCGACCGGGTCACGCTGCGTCAGCTCGCCCAGATGACCTCGGGCTACGTCGACTACGTCATCGGCAACACGGCCATGAACGACGCGCTGTACGCCGACCCGTTCCGGCAGTGGACCACCGACGAGTTGCTCGCCTTCGCCGTCAACCAGCCCCTTCTCTACGAACCGGGCTCCAACTGGAACTACGCGCACACCAACTACGTTCTGCTGGGACTGGCGCTGGAGAAGGCGACCGGCGAGTCGATGCCGAAGCTGTTGTCGGAGAAAGTCTTACAGCCGCTCGGCCTGACCAACACCGCCAACTCGGATACCGCCGAGATTCCCTCGCCGGCACTGCACGCCTTCACCTCGGAGCGGCGAGAGGCGCTGCGGATACCCGGTGGCACTCCCTTCTACGAGGAGAGCACCTACTGGAACCCGTCGTGGACGATCACGCACGGGGCGATCCAGACGTCGAACATCTACGACCTCGAGGCCACTGCAGTCGGCATCGGGTCCGGCAAGCTGCTGACCCGCGAGTCGTACCAGAAGATGGTCTCGACCGACCTACGGGGCAAGACCAGGGCCCAGCCGGGATGCACCACCTGCGCTCCGATGGTCGACGGCTATACCTACGGCCTCGGCGTCGTCATCTCCGGGGGTTGGCTGCTGCAGAATCCGATGTTCGCCGGCTACTCGGCCGTCGAGGCGTACCTACCGGACCGCAAGATCGCAATCGCCGTAGCGGCGACCTTCGCGCCCGAGGCATTCGACGATCAGGGCAACTACTCGAACATCGCCGAGGTGCTGTTCCGCCGGATCGGCGCCGAACTGGCCCCCGATCAGGCCCCGCCCGTGCCACCTGCGAAGTAGCGGCCCATCCCCGTATCCTCTAGCGGTGGCGAAGAAGGTGCTGTTCCTCTATAACGACCCGAGTGCCCCCGAGGCGATGCTGGGTGATGCATTCCTCGAATGCGGTTACGACGTCGAGACATTCGAGGTCATCACTGAGGCCCAAGCCGAGAATCCGGCGTTCGACGTGACATTTCCCGATCCGCACCGCTACGACGTGATCGTCCCACTCGGCTCACGCTGGTCGGTGACCGACGGCGACCGTGGAATGGGTTGGATCACCTCCGAAGTCGCGATGGTGCGTGATGCGCACACGGCGGGCGTGCCGATGCTCGGCGTGTGCTTTGGCGGCCAACTCCTCGCCCACGCGCTCGGCGGCTCGGTCACCCGGATGCCCGCGCCCGAGATCGGTTGGTACGACGTTGATTCCGCGCGCAGCGACTTCGTACCCAGTGGCCCCTGGTTCGAGTGGCACTTCGACCGGTTCACGGTCCCCGTCGGAGCGGTGGAGATCGCCAAGAACGGCAACGCCGCCCAGGCCTTCGTCATGGGCCGGACGATGGGCATCCAGTTTCATCCCGAGGTGGACGAGCGGCTTCTCGAGAGGTGGCTGGAGGGCAGCGGGGGGGACGAGATCGCCCAACTCGGGCGCACCGCCGACGAGCTGCGCAGCGCCACCGCCCACGAGCTCGAGAGCGCCACCAAGCGGGTACACGCACTGGTCAGGGCCTTCGTGGACACCGTCGCCACCCGCGAGGCCTGACCGTCGTTCGATCAGCCTGGCTCGTGCCCCAGTTGGTGCCCTAGAGCCTGACCGATCAACGGCTGACGGAACCGGTGGCCGATGGTCTGCAGCTTGACCGGGTTCACCCGCTGGTTGGCCCCGGCCAGTTCACGCGCGCCTTGGCGTCCCAGCAGCAGCCGTGGGCCGAACGCGGGCACGGGCAGGAGCGCGGGACGGTGCAGTGTGCGCGCAAGTGCCTTGGTGTAGTCCACGTTTCGCACCGGGTTGGGCGCCACCGCGTTGACGGGTCCAGTGAGTCGCTCGTCGTACAGCGCCCGGTAGTAGACGTCGATGAGGTCGTCGATGCCGATCCAGGAGAGCCACTGCTGACCGCTGCCGAGCCGTCCACCCAAACCGGCGGAGAACAGCGGCCGCATCAACTTGAGCGTGCCACCACGCGCCGCCTGCACGATCCCGGTGCGCACCGCGACGACGCGGAGCCCGGCATCGACTGCAGGCGCGCTCGCGGCTTCCCAGTCGGCGACCACGTCGGCCAGGAATCCGTCGCCACGGGAACTGTCCTCGCTGAGCACGGCGTCACCACGGTCGAAACCGTAGTAGCCGATCGCCGAGGCGCTCACGAACGTCCGCGGGCCATCAGTGCTCCCTGCAGCGACCTCGGCGAGTCTGCGCGTCGGCTCGATGCGGCTGTCGCGGATCGCCGCGCGATGCGAGTCGGTGAACCGGCCCGCGATCGACGTGCCCGCCAGGTGCACGACGGCGTCGACCCCGTCCAGCAGATCCGAGGCGGGAGCGTCGGGACTCCATTGGCGTTCATCGGGACCGTTTGCGGCGTGTCTGACCAGACGGATCACCCGATGCCCACCGGTGGTGAGCAGCGCCGTCAGCGCCGAGCCGACGAGACCGGACGATCCCGTTACCGCGACCACGAGCGGCTGCAGACCCGCCTCGGCGGCGTCGCGGTGCGCGGCGAGGTCGTCGGCCAGCTGTCGGTGGCGGTAGACGAAGGTCGATCTGAGCGCGGCGGCGGGCACGGGCGCCTCCACGCGGTCGTTGACCCGGGTGGCCTCCGAGCCCACGGCGCTGAATGAGTGGGTGTGGCGCCACGTCCCGATGATTCGGGGTGGCCACGATCTCGGGCCGTCCGATGAGAGCTGGTCGACGAAGCGGTATGGCGGGTCGAAGTCGGCGCCCTCGTGTTGCGCGACCCATCGCAGACCGGCGGGCAGGCCGAGCACCGCGCGCCCGTCGGCCACCGACGTCGTCTCGGCGACCACCGTCATCGGCTGCCACGGCGGAACCAGCCGCGGCATCGCGCCGGGGCGGGTATGCCAGGCGAACACCTCGTCCAACGGATGGTCGACGACACTCTCGTACTCGATTCCCACGATTTTCATTCGTAGCTGCTACCTCAAGGGATTGCGAATCCGGCCAACCGAAGTGAGCACGGCTCCGAATCACCTGGGTGACTTCGAACGTCAAGGCGGGCGTCCTGGTGCTCCCCGGTGGGCGACCCGAGAGCGAGGCGCCATCACGGCCCTGGCAACTGGCCAACTTCCGGATCGAACTGCTGGCCCGGTCGTTGCAACGCAGGGTGGGAGCTGACGTGCACGTCCGACGCGTTCAGTACCGGCTCAGGGGCTGGAACCCGCGCACCCTCGACGCACTGCGCGACGCCAGAGAGGAGTTGAACGACATGCTCGACGGGGTCGGCGGGGGTCCCGTCGTCGTGGTCGGACACTCCATGGGCGGGCGCGTCGCGGCGCATCTCGCGGAGGAGGGACGCGTTGCGGCCGTCGCGGCGTTGGCCCCGTGGTGGCCGGCCAATGACGGTGACCTGATCCCGTCGGCGTGCAAACTGCTGACCATGCATGGGACCGCGGACAACTGGACCGACCCCACCGCATCCAGGGCTCAGACCCTGCGCGCGGTGGCGCGCGGTGTAGACGCCGAATGGGTGGACTTCCCGGGAGCCGGCCACTTCCTACTGCGGGACTACGCGCGCTGGCATCGACTCACCGCCGCGTTCGCGAAGGCGCAGTGGTCGGAACGTTGGCAGGCCAACGTTCCCAGGCCTGAGCCGGAACGCTAGTCGCGCTTGGGTTCGGTGCCGACGTCGTCGTTCGATTCGGTGCCGACGCGAGACGTCTCGGCATCGACGGTGACTTCGGCGGGTTCGTCCGGGTAGTCCTCGGTGACCTCGGACTCCGTGACAGCCGGCATGACCGTGGTCTCGTCATCACCCTGCTCGACGTCCGGATGGTCGGCGTCCGCTCCATCCGCACTTCGGGAGCGTTCCCGGAGAGCGTCGACGATCAGGAGCAGAACACCGATCACGCTGGCGCCGATGCATACCCACGCGATCAGCTCATTGCTGGTGACAACGGCGGTCACCAAGGCCGCGAGGCCGATGACGGCAAGAACTAGCGCAACGATCAGCATCAATCAGCCGATCAGTTGTTTCCCCGGTTGAACTGGCTGAACCCGCCGCTGTCGTTGTGGGCGGTTGAGTCTACCGGTGCAGCCGAGCCTCGCTGGCCAAGTTCCTCGAGCTGGGACTCCAGGTACGTCTTGAGCCGCGTGCGGTATTCGCGTTCGAAGGTCCGCAACTGCTCGAGGCGACCCTCGAGGACTGTGCGCTGCTGGTTGATGGTGCCCATGATTTCGGAGTGCTTGCGCTCGGCGTCGGCCTGCAGTGCGTCGGCCTTCTCCTGCGCCTGCCGAAGCTGCGTCTCGGATCGGGTCTGGGCATCCGAGAGCATGGCGTCGGCGCGTGCCTTGGCCTCGGAAACCGTGGTTTCCGCGTTCTGCCGAGCCTCGCTGACCATGGCGTCGGCCTGCGCGCGGGCATCGGCGAGCAGCTTGTCGGACTCCGCCTTCGCGGTGCCGGTGAGACGGTCCGCGGTGTCCTGCGCCAGGCCGAGGATCTTCGCCGCTCTAATGTGCGACTCTTCGCTGGCGGGAGCGGCGGCGGCGGGCTGCGGCGGTGCCTCGTACACCGGCTGCGGGGGCGCGACGGGCTCCGGCTCGGGCTGCTGGTACTGCGGAATCGACTGCGTCGCTTGCACGCCATTACCGGACCGCGCAATCGCGAGGTCCTGGTCCATCTCGGAGACGCGCTGACGAAGGTCGGCGTTCTCCTCGATGAGGCGGGTCAGCTCGTTCTCAACCAGGTCGAGGAACGCATCGACTTCGTCCTCGTTGTAGCCGCGCTTGCCAATGGGCGGCTTGCTGAACGCGACGTTATGGACGTCGGCTGGTGTGAGCGGCATTGTCTGCCCCCTTGAGGTCTGGACCGTCAACCGGTGTCAAAGTATGAAGCCATGCTGGAAGTAACTGGCGTCCATCCTGTCACAGTAGACCCGGCGGTTGCGTTTGAGGTCCAGAAATAAGAGCGAATTTCACAGACGACGAGCCGACCCCGGCCCCCGCGGATCCGCTTTCGCTACTGCTGAGCTACTGACTCCACGCCAACTCCATGCCGATGAACGCGGCGAGCAGTAGCACCATGATCGACAGATCGAAACGCACCGCACCTATCGTGAGCTGCGGAATGATCCGCCGCAACAGTTTCACCGGCGGGTCGGTCACCGTCATGATGACCTCCAGGACCACGACCATGAAGCCTCGCGGACGCCAGTCCCGGCTGAAGGATCGAACGAACTCGACGACCACTCGCGCGATGAGCAGAAGCCAGAACGCGAACAGCACGAAGCCCAGGATCGAAAAGAACAGCGACAACTGCGCGACCTCACTCCAGGCGGTGGTGACATTGGGAAGAGCTGGGATGCGAGTCGGACTGGACTCGATTCACCGTCAGCCTACCCGTCGTCAACCGCACCGCCGGTTCACTGCCAGCGGTCACTGGTAGGCGTAGAAGCCCGCCTCGGCGATCCGCTTGCGCTCGTCGGCGGTGACGTCGACATCGGCCGGCGAGAGGAGGAAGACCTTCGTCGCCACCTTGTCGAACGACCCGCGCAAGGCGAACGCCAAACCCGCGGCGAAGTCGACGAGGCGCTTGGCGTCGGCGTTGTCCATCGACACCAGGTCCATGATCACCGGAGTGCCGTCGCGGAAGCGCTCGCCGATGGTGCGGGCTTCGCTGTAGTCCTTCGGGCGCAGTGTGGTGATCTTCGCCAGCGGACTGCCCGCCTCGAATAGCTCGGCCATCCGGCGCGGCTCCATCGCCACGGCGCCGTGGGTGGCACCGCGCAGCGTGTTGAAGCGCGGACGCTCGAAGTCGCGCCTGCCACGGAAGGCGGGTTCGTCGAGGTAGCCGCCACGGTAACCCGAAGGGGCAGAATCGAATTCACGTCCGGCGGGACGATCCATCCGGTCGTCGTAGCCACGACCCTCGGCGGCGCGGGCCTCGTATCCGCGGCCCTCGTCCTCGAACCGGTCCTCACGAGGGCGACGCGGGTAGGCGCCGCGCGACGAGCGATCTTCGTCGTCGTAGTACTCGTCGTCGTAATCGTCCATCGGCGCCATACCGAAGTAGGCCTTGACCTTATGCAGTGTGCTCATCGGAGACCCTTCTGATGACTGAAATCGGTGTTGTCTGTGATGAAGATGTGACTGGAGTGACTACTCAGGGTGACGTTAGAGGACGTTGACCCATAAGCGCGGTACCGACACGCACACACGTCGAGCCGTGTTTCACCGCCGTCTCGAGGTCACCGGACATGCCTGCCGAGAGACCGAGCCGTTGCTGGTAGGAGGCCTGTACCCGGGCGAGTTCGCTCTCCAAACGCGCGAATGATTCGTCCGCGTCGGCGTGCAGTGGTGGGATGGCCATCAAACCCGCGAAGTCCACCCCCTCGGTCTCGTCGGCCAGCACACACAGTTCGTCCACGAGATCCGGCCGGCTCACGTCGACGCCGCCTCGGGCCGGATCGCCGTCGAGACTCAGTTGGAGGTACACGCGCAGAGGCGCGGCGCGCCTACCCTCGGCCAGCGCCAAGGCCGCCGCGCGTCCCAGCGCCATGACGAGGGGACCCTTGTCGACCGAATGCGCGGCGTACGCCCACCCTGCAACCGACCGCGCCTTCTTGCGCTGAATGCTGCCGATCATGTGCCAGCGAATGGCGGGTACCGGACCTCGCGACGAAAGGTGAGCGACCAATTCGGTGACTTTGTTCGCCGCTTCCTGCTCGCGCGATTCGCCGAATTCGCGGCATCCGAGCTCCACCAATTCAGCGATGTCGGAAACCGGGAAGAATTTCGTGACGGGGAGCAACTCGACGTCGGCGACGTCGCGACCAGCGGCCGCAGCAGCGAGGTCGACCCGCGCCCGCAGGACGGCCAGGGACTCGGCGAGTTCGACGGCGCGCGCGGTGGTCATTCCAGCCACACCAGGGACGCCAGCCGTCCGGTGGGAGCAGCGCGCCGGTGACTGAACAGATTCGGGTCGTCGACCGTGCAGCGCGGATCGACGTCGATCGTCGTGATGCCCAATCCCGTAAGTTGCCTGGCGATTCCGGATCTCAGATCGAGCCCGGCGGTCCCGCGTGCCGTCGTGGTCCGGCTACCGGGCACCGCCGCCTCGACCTCGTCGGCCATCGCGTCGGGCACCTCGTAGTTGCGGCCACTCAGCGCGGGGCCGAGTAGGACGGAGACGTCCTCGACGTGCGCACCTCGCGCCACCATGACTTCGACCGCTCGCGCCACGACACCCTTCTGCGCGCCGACCCTGCCCGCATGTACGGCGGCGACGACGCCTGCGCGCGCATCGGACATCAACACCGGGACACAATCGGCGGTCACGACCGCTAGCGCCAACCCGGGAGTGGCCGTGACCAATCCGTCGGCATCGTCGATCGCGCCGTCGACCGGGCCGTCCACGGGGACGACGAAGTCGCCGTGCACCTGGTTCATCCAGACGATTCCGTCATCGCCCAGTCCGATCGCCCTCGCGAGCCGGGCTCGGTTGGCGGCCACCGCGGCCGGGTCGTCCCCGACGTGGTCGCCCATGTTGAACGTGTCGAAGGGCGGAGCCGAAGCGCCGCCTGCGCGGGTGGTGGTCACACGTCGGATGCGAAACGTCACGGTCCCCAGTATCGACCCACGCCGCAGGCACGCTCCCGGATCAGTGACGCATGAAGGGTGGCACGTCGACGTCGTCGTCATCGTCACCACCGCCACCGATGCTTACCGTCGCACCATTGGTGTGCAACGGGACGCTCGCCGGATCGGGATCGAAGGCGGACGGCGGCCGAAGCCTGCCCGCGGGGCCCGACGCGACGGCCGGTCCGGCACCCACCACCGGCTTGCGGTTGGGACCAGCAGCATCGAAACCGGCGGCGATCACCGTGACGCGCACCTCGTCTCCGAGCGAGTCGTCGATCACCGTGCCGAAGATGATGTTGGCCTCGGGGTGGGCGGCGTCCTGAACCAGCGAGGCCGCCTCGTTGATCTCGAAGAGGCCGAGGTCGCTGCCACCGGCTACGGACAACAGCACACCCTGAGCGCCCTCCATGGACGCCTCGAGCAGGGGCGAGTTGATCGCGGTCTCGGCCGCCTTGAGGGCGCGCCCGTCGCCTCGCGCCGAGCCGATGCCCATCAGAGCGGTGCCCGCACCCGACATGACGCCCTTGACGTCGGCGAAGTCCACGTTGATCAGACCAGGCGTCGTGATCAGATCGGTGATGCCCTGGACACCGTTGAGCAGCACCTCGTCGGCGCTGCGGAAGGCGTCCATCAAGGACACTGCGGCGTCGCCCATCTGCAACAGCCGGTCGTTCGGAATCACGATGAGGGTGTCGCAGCTCTCCCGCAGCGCGGCGATGCCGGCCTCGGCCTGATTCGAACGGCGCTTGCCCTCGAACGAGAACGGACGCGTCACCACGCCGACCGTCAGGGCACCGAGCTTGCGGGCGATCGTCGCCACGACGGGCGCGCCGCCGGTGCCGGTGCCGCCGCCCTCACCTGCGGTGACGAACACCATGTCAGCACCGCGAAGCAGTTCCTCGATGTCGTCCTTGGCGTCGTCGGCAGCCTTGCGTCCGACTTCGGGGTCGGCGCCTGCACCGAGGCCTCGGGTGGAGTCGCGTCCGACGTCGAGCTTGACGTCGGCGTCGCTCATCAACAACGCCTGCGCGTCGGTGTTGATGGCGATGAACTCGACGCCCTTGAGGCCTTGCTCGATCATCCGGTTGACGGCGTTGACGCCGCCGCCACCGATGCCGACCACCTTTATTACTGCGAGATAGTTGTGCGGGGGTGTCATCGGTAGTCTTCCTCCTGTGCAAACTCTCAACCTCAACCATAGGCTTAGAGTTATGTCAAGTAGTTTCGCGCAAACAGAACGGTAGGGGCAGTACCAGCGGTATCCGTGCAGGCGCGCCGAACGTATCGTGGGATTTTCCCGGCTTCCGACGTGTTGCGCCCTATTTGACGGTCGGCAGATCCGGGCTGGAGACGTCGTAGGTGGTACCCGGCTGCGTCAGAAGCGCTCCCAACTTCAGCGCCTTCTCGTCGGTACGGTCCGTGGTCCCCCAGATCACCTGCCGACCGTCGAACAGGGTCAGGGTGACCGCTACGATCGACGGCGCCGCGATGCGGCTCACCTGGCCCGCCACTTCCGGCCGCAACGCGGTGAGCACCTGAAGCGCCGCCAGGGTGGGCAGATCGCTCGGCCCCGGCGTGCCGGCATCCAGGTACGGCAGGCCGGGCGGCGGCGGCGCCGTGGCGAAGTCGACGCCATCACGGTCGAAGAGATGGGAGCCGTCGGGATAGTCCTTGACCACCACGGGAACCCGTTCGACGATGGTGATCTTCAGCGTCGACGGGTATTCCCGCTGAACCCTGGCGCTCGCCACCCGACGAATGGTCGCGACGCGTTCGGCCACGGCGTCGGTGTCGATCTGCAGCAGCGGCGTGTCCGCCGGGACCGCGGCGGCCTGCTCGATCTCTTCCTGCGTGACGGTGTTGAGACCCGTGATCGTCGTAACGCGCGCCGACATGATGGGCGTGAAGTACAGCAGTAGTCCGACGCCGACCGCGATCACGCTGACCAAAGCCGACCACATGAGTGCCTTCAGGCCCCGAATGAGGCCGCGCGCAGGGGGTTTCGGCTCATCTGCCGGCCACCCGTTGACGTGCCGCTTGGCCTCGCGCCGGGCGTGCTCGATCACCGTCGCACGGTCCTGTGCCGCGCGCCGTTCCTCGCGCTCACGCCTGGCTCGTCGCCGCGGCCCCTCGAAGTCAGACGCATCGTCCCGGGTCACCGCGTCGTCTGCCACCGCGTCGTTCGTCACCGCGTCGTCGGCGACGGTGTCGTTCGTCACCGCGTCGGTGTCCCGGTCCACGGCATCGCCGGACCTGTCGGAGGTGTCGGTCGCCTCGTCGATCGGCCCGGTCATGACGACCACGCCCCCGGCGCGTCCCGACTCGCCCGCGACTGCATCGCAGTCAGGATCTCCCTGCCGAGCAGCGTCACGTCGCCGGCACCCATCGTCACGACGACGTCACCCGGCCGCGCCGAACCCGCCACCAGATCGGCGACCGCAGAGAAGTCGGGGACGTACCGCGTGGAGACGGTGACGTGCTCGGCGACGTTGGCCCCGCTGATTCCCGCGATCGGCTGTTCACGGGCCGCGTACACGTCGAGCACGAACACCTCGTCGGCAAGGCTCAGCGCCAGCCCGAATTCGCGGGCAAAGGTCTTGGTCCGCGAGTACAGGTGAGGTTGAAACACCACGATGGAGCGACCGTGCCCGGCGACGGCCCGCAGCGCCTCGAGGGTCGCGTGCACCTCGGTCGGGTGATGCGCGTAATCGTCGAACACCCGCACGCCAGCTGCCGTTCCCACCGACTCGAAGCGGCGCCGAACACCTTCGAACACGGCGAGACCGTCGAGGACCGTCACCGCGTCCGCGCCCGCCTCGACCGCCGCGAGCAGCGCCGCGAGCGCGTTCAGCGCCATGTGCCTGCCCGGCACCGCCAACCTCATGCCCCTGGGTTGGGATTCGCCCCGGAGTTGCACGGTCGAGACGCTGCCGGTCCCCTGCTGTTCCCAATCGACCAGGGCGCCGGCAAGATCCGAGCCACCGGCGGCTTCATCGAGGCTGCCGTAGCGCAGCACTCGAACCCCTTTGGCGGTCGCACGTTTTGCCAGGGCGTCGGCGCCGGGATCATCGGCGCACACGACGAGCGCGCCGCCCGGTCGCAGCCGCGCGACGAACTCGTCGAACACCGCGGTGTACGCCTCGGTGCTGCCGAAGAAGTCGAGGTGATCGGCCTCGACGTTGGTGACCACCGCAACGTCGGGGGTGTACTCGAGGAGCGAACCGTCGCTCTCGTCGGCCTCGGCGACGAAGCATTCGCCGCTGCCGTGGTGTGCATTGGTTCCTGCCTCGCCGAGGTCGCCTCCGACTGCGAACGACGGGTCGAATCCACTGCCCTGCAACGCCACGATGATCATGGACGTCGTCGTGGTCTTCCCGTGGGTGCCGGTCACCATCACCGTGGTGTAGCCGTCCATCAGCCGGGCGAGGACTGCCGGTCGGAGGATGACCGGAATGCCGCGGCGCGCAGCCTCGACCAGCTCGGGGTTGTCCTTTGGGATGGCGGCGTGCGTGCTCACGACCACCGTTGGCCCACCGGGAAGAATATCGAGCGACGAGGCGTCGTGACCGATCCGGACCTGGGCGCCGCGGGCACGGAGCGCAGCAACCCCACGCGACTCCTTGGCGTCCGACCCCGACACCAGGCCGCCGCGGTCGAGCAGGATACGCGCGACACCGGACATCCCCGCTCCCCCGATGCCCACCATGTGCACGCGCTGCAATTCCGGAGGCAGTTCCCGCGGGTTCATCGCGTCCGCCCTCGGTCGTCCCTGGCGACGTCGAGCGCCACCTCGGCCACGCGGCGGGCGGCATCCCGGTGCCCGGCGAGGGCGGCGGCCGTCGTCATCGCCGTCAGCCGATGCGGGTCCCCCAGCAGTACACGCGCGGTCTCCGCGACGAAGGCAGAGGTCAGATCCGCGTCCGCGACCAGCAGTCCGCCACCCGCACCGACCACGGGCGACGCATTGAGGCGCTGTTCGCCGTTGCCGATCGGCAACGGGACGTACACGGCGGGCAGGCCCACCGCCGTAACCTCGGCGACCGTCATCGCACCGGAACGGCAGATCGCCAGATCAGCGGCGGCATAGGCCAGATCCATCCTGCTGAGATACGGCACGGCCACGTAGGGCCGGTCGCCGGGCGCCGGCTCGCGAAGGTCGGGCACGTTCTTCGGGCCGTGCGCGTGCAGTACCGAGATGCCAGCCGCGGCAAGGTCTTCCGCTGCTCCCGCGACCGCCCGATTGAGGGATTGCGCGCCCTGCGAGCCGCCGAAGACCAGCAGCACCCGGTCGTCGTCGGCGAACCCGAAGTGGGCGCGGGCCTCGGCCCGCAGCGCGGCGCGGTCCAGAGAGGTGATGGCCTCACGGACGGGAACGCCGACGAGCTCGACCCGTCCCAGACCCGGATCCGGCACGGCGGACAGGACGCGCTGCGCCGAACGGGCCCCGACCCGGTTCGCCCACCCCGCGCTGGCGTTGGCCTCGTGGATGACGACGGGCACCCGGCGCCGTCTCGTAGCGCCGCCGCGGGCTGCCAGGTAGGCGGGCAGTGCGACGTAGCCGCCGAACCCGACCACGACGTCGGCGTGCACGGCGTCGAGGATCGCTCGCGTCTGACGGACCGCCGCGCGGACCCGCAGAGGGAGCCGCACCAAATCACCGGACGGCTTACGCGGGAACGGGACGGGCGTGATGAGCTCAAGGTCGTAGCCACGCTCGGGTACCAGGCGCGTCTCCAGCCCACGCGCAGTGCCGAGTGCGGTGATCCGCACCCCCGGATCGAGAGCGACGAGGGCATCGGCAACGGCCATCGCGGGCTCGATGTGCCCCGCAGTGCCGCCACCGGCGAGGACCACGGAGATGACACCCGAGTCGCTGCGCTCCTGCCCGCCCCCGCTACTTCCCGGGTCGCTGCGCTCCTGCCCGCGCCCGCTACTTCCCGGGTCGCTGCGCTCCTGCCCGCGCCCGCTACTTCCCGGGTCGCTGCGCTCCTGCCCGCCGGAGATACTGCTCACCCGTAACGCTGACCTTCCAGAGAACGAGCCCGTCGGCTCGGCTGACGCTGACGGTCTCCATGATGCCCTGACCCCCTCGCCGGCCGATCAGCCGCATCCGCCGTGGTGCGCTTGCGATCATCGGCAGGTTTGCGGGTCGGCTTCGCGCCCGTCTTCGAGGCCGCCGTCGGCTTCGGCTTCGACTTCGGCTTGGCCGGTGGAGGCTTGTCCTGGCGCTTCCGCAGCCGGTCGCGCGCCGCCTCCAGCCGAGTCGGTACGTAGAGCTCGGGCAGGGGCAGTCGCAACAGGCGGTTGAACCGGTCTTCTCGGCCTGCGCGTAGCGCGGCCACCGCCTCCGGCTCGTGCCGCGCCGCATTGGTGATGATGCCCAACATGAATAGCGTTGTGGCCGTTGACGTTCCACCGGCGGAGATGAGCGGAAGCTGCAGACCCGTGACGGGAAGCAGGCCCACGACGTAGCCCACGTTGATGAACGCCTGGCCGAGCACCCACAGCGTCGTCGTAGCGGTCAGCAGTCGCAGGAACGGGTCCGCGGAGCGTCGCGCGATCCGCATCCCCGTGTAGGCGAACAAGCCGAACAGGCACAGGAGGCCGACCGCGCCGACGAAGCCGAGCTCCTCGCCGATGATCGCGAAGATGAAGTCGTTGTGCGCATTGGGCAGGTAGTTCCACTTGGCGGTGCCCTGACCGAGACCATCCCCGAAGATGCCGCCGTTGGCCAGCGCATAGCGCGCCTGGCGCGCCTGATAGCCCGAACCCTGCATGTCGGCGCCGGGGTTCAGCCACGACTGCACGCGATCGGAGCGGTAACCCTCCGACATCGCGAGGATTCCTGCGGCCACCACCACGGCAAACAGCGAACTCATGAACACCCGCAGCGGGAGTCCGGCGTACCACAACAGGCCCAGCAGAATGATGCCGAGCGACACGGTCTGGCCGAGGTCGGGCTGCAGCACGATGAGGAGCAATGCCAACACGGCGCCGGGCACCAGCGGAAAGAGCATCTCGCGTACCGACGCGCGCTCCATCCGACGGGCGGCGAGCAGGTGCGCACCCCAGATCGCAAAGGCGATCTTGGCCAGCTCCGACGGCTGCATCGAGAAGCCGGCGATCACGAACCAGCCGCGAGAACCGTTGGCCTCCTTACCGATTCCCGGAATCAGCACCAGAATCAACATGATGATCGTGAGGACGAACCCGGGGAACGCCAACCTGCGCAAGAAGGCCACCGGCGTGCGCAAAGCCACATAGAAGGCGACGAGTCCGACGACCGTCCACAGCACCTGCTTGGCGAAGATCGCCCACGGCGTACCGTCCTCGTCGTAGGAGTGCACGCCCGAGGCCGACAGCACCATGATCAGACCGAGGGTGACCAGAAGCGCGGCGACGGCGATCACAAGGTGGAACGAGGTCATCGGACGCCCGAGCCACGCACCGAAGCGCGTACGCGGGATGGCATCCGTCGCGACGGTGGCAGTGCCGCCGTCTGCCGGGGGTTTGCTACGCCGCAACCGGGCGAAGATGTCGATCACCGCCGTCTACCAGGCCACATTGATCACATGAGTCACAAAAGCAACAGCAGGCTCATTTGTCCCTTGCACCCCAGAATCCTCCCCCGTCACACGCCGAGCTGGGCGGACATCCGCCGCGTGTCGCGGAATGAGCCGGGCGGTCAGGCTCCGACGGTGGCCAACCATTCGCTGTAGAACAGCGCGACCCCGAGGCCGCAGGCGATGGCGGTGAGCAGCCAGAACCGGATGATCACCGTGGTCTCGGCCCAGCCGACCAGCTCGAAGTGGTGGTGAAAGGGCGCCATGCGGAACACGCGCCGGCCCGTCGTGCGGAACGCCAGGATCTGCACGACCACCGACGTCACCTCGGCGACGAACAGCGCACCGAGCACCACGGCGAGCATCTCCGTGCGGCTGGTCACGGACAGCCCGGCGATGATGCCACCGAGGGCGAGTGAACCGGTGTCGCCCATGAAGATCTTGGCGGGGGCGGCGTTCCACCACAGAAAGCCGATGCAGGCACCCGCCGTGGCCGCGGCGACGAGCGCCAGGTCGAGCGGATCCCGGACGTTGTAACAACCGAGCCCCGGGCTGAACGCGCACGCGTTGCGGAACTGCCAGAACGTGATCAGAACGTAGGCCGCAGTCACCATCGCCATTGCCCCGGCGGCAAGACCGTCCAGACCATCGGTAAAGTTGACCGCGTTCGACCAGGCACTGACGATGACGACGCAGAACAGGACGAACACCGCGGGTGCCAGCGTCACCGTGGCGATCTCGCGGACGTATGACAGCTCCGCACTTCCAGGAGTCAGACCGTCGTCGTTGCGGAACTGCAGCACTAGCACGCCGAACAGCACCGCGGCGACGAGCTGACCAACGGTCTTGGCCGTCTTGTTGAGGCCGAGGTTGCGCGAGCGCCTGATCTTGATGAGGTCATCGAGGAACCCGACCCCGCCCAGCGCCGTGGCGAGCCCGAGCACCAGCATCCCCGAGGCGGACGGCCCTTCACCGTCGAGCGCGAGGCCCACCAGGTGCGTGCCGAGATAGCCGGCCCAGATACCAGCCAGGATGGCGACGCCGCCCATCGACGGGGTGCCACGCTTCTTGTGATGGCTGGGCGGACCGTCCTCGCGGATCTCATGTCCGAAGCCCTGCTGCGTGAACAACCGGATCAACGCCGGCGTCAGAAGAATCGACACCGTCAGCGCAATGCCGACGGCGATGAGTATCTGCCTCATCGGGTCCCGTTCCCCGCATCACCCAAGAGCGAGTCGGCGAGGGCTGCCAGACCCGCCGACTTCGAGGCCTTCACCAAGACCACGTCTCCCCCGCGCAGTTCGGCATGCAGGAGTGCCAGGGCGGCGTCCACGTCGGCGACGATGGTGGCTTCACTGCCCCACGACCCCTCCATCACCGCCCCGTGAAGCAGGGCGCTCATTGACCTCCCGGTTCCGACGACGACCAGTCGAGACACATCTAAGCGCACGGCCAGTCGACCGATGCTGTCATGTTCGGCTATCGCGTCGTCACCGAGTTCCGCCATCTCTCCGAGGACGGCCCAACTCCTCCGCCGATCGGCCCTCTTCTCCCGACCCCCCTGCGCCATCCAGGCCAGTGCCTTAAGGCCTGCGCGCATCGAATCGGGGTTGGCGTTGTACGCGTCGTTGATGATGGTCACGCCGTCCGCGCGCGTGCCGACCTGCATCCGGTGCAGGGACACCGGCCCCGCCGCCGCCAGCGCGTCCACCACCTGCGCCAAGCTTGCGCCGCACTGCAGCGCGACGGCCGCCGCGCACAGCGCATTGGACACCTGGTGGTCGCCGTGCACGGCGAGCGCCACGTCGGCCTGCGCGTCGCCGGCGTGCAGAGTGAAGCGCGCTCTGGCGAGTTCGTCGAGCAGGACTTCGTCAGCCCACACGTCGGCCCGAACCTCGGGGTTGGGAGACCGTCCGACGCGCACAACCCGCGCCGCGGTCTTATCCGCCATCGCGGCCACCACCGGATCGTCGGCGTTGAGGATGACCACGCCAGACGTCGGAACCGCTTGCGGCAGTTCGGCCTTCGTCGCGGCAATCGCCTCGCGCGAACCGAACTCACCAAGATGGGCGGTGCCGACGTTGAGCACCACGGCGATCGACGGTGGAGCGATGCGCGCCAGCGCGGCGATGTTGCCCGGATGCCGCGCCGACATCTCGAGGATCAGATAGTCGGTGGTGGTCGTCGCCCGCAAGACGGTCCATGGGTGCCCCAGCTCGTTGTTGAACGAGCCCGGCGGCGCGACGACCTCGCCCAGGGGTGCGAGCACGGCGGCCAACAGATCCTTGGTCGACGTCTTGCCCGACGAGCCGGTGACCCCGACGATCACCAATCCCCCGGCAACGAGTTCGGTGGCGACGGCGGCGGCCAACTTGGCCAATGCCTCCAGGACTGCGGCCCCAGACCCGTCGGAGTCGTACTCGAGCACGCTGGCACCGGAGTCGACCGCCGGGGAAACGGGTGGCACGACGATGGCAGGCACCCCGACCGGGCGGGCCGCCAGCACGGCCACCGCACCCGCGGCCACGGCGCCCGCCGCGAAGTCGTGCCCGTCGGATCGGGCGCCGGGCAGGGCCAGAAACAACCCGCCGGAGGTGACGGCACGCGAGTCGAACTCGACGCTTCCGGTGACGTGCGTGGTCTCGGCGTCCTCGGCCGAGACGTCGGTCAGCTCGCCACCGACGATGCGGGCGATCTGGGCCAGCGTCAGGTCGATCACGGCCGCGCCCCCAGTGCCTGGAGTGCTCGAGCCAACTCGTCGCGGTCGTCGAACGGCCGAGTCCGGCCATGACTCGTCTGGCCCGCCTCGTGACCCTTGCCCGCGATCAGCACGACGTCTCCTTCTCGGGCCCAGCCGACGGCGAAGTCGATGGCGGCGCGGCGATCACCGATCTCCGCGATCTGTGCGGTACCGCCCGCGGCCGCCGCGACGATCGTCGCCCGGATGGCAGCCGGGTCCTCGTCGCGAGGATTGTCATCGGTCACGACGACGAGGTCGGCCAACTCGGCGGCCGTCTGACCCATCGGTGCCCGCTTGCCCTGATCCCGGTTGCCCCCCGCGCCGAACACCACCGCGAGCCTGCCGGGGGTCTGAGCGCGCAACGTCTCCAGCACGGCCCGCAGCGCACCGGGCTTGTGCGCGTAGTCGACGAGTGCGAGGAAGTTCTGGCCGCAATCGATCGGCTGGAGCCTGCCGGGAACCGCCGCCGACCGCAGGCCTGGCGCCGCCTGCTCCGGCGACACCCCGACCGCATCGAGGAGCGCCGTCGCCAGAAGACAGTTCGCGACGTTGTAGCGCCCGGGGAGGCCGATGCGCAGGTCGTGGTGGACGCCCGCCGGGTCGACCGCCAGGAATTCCTGGCCGCCCACTTCGACGGTGACCATGTTCTCGACGCGCCAGTCCGCATCGCCGTTGGAGACACTCACCGTGACGGGCCGACCGGCGCGAGCCGCGATGGTACGCCCGGCCTCGTCGTCCACACAGACCACGGAAACGTCTGCGTGCGTTGATGAGTGAGGATCGAAGAGCCGCGCCTTGGCATCGAGGTAGTCCTCCATCGTCGGATGGAAGTCCAGGTGGTCGCGCGACAGGTTCGTGAAACCACCCACTGCGAAGTGCACGGCGTCGACCCGACCCAACGTCAACGCGTGGCTGGACACCTCCATCACGACGGTGTCGACGCCTCGTTCGACCATCACCGCGAGGAGCGCCTGCAGGTCTGGGGCTTCGGGCGTGGTCAGGGCACTGGGCTCGTCACGCCCGTCGATGCGGATGCCGACCGTGCCGACGAGGCCGGCCACCCGACCCGCCGCGCGCAGTCCAGCCTCCACCAGATAGGTGGTGGTGGTCTTGCCCGACGTGCCCGTCACGCCGATCACGCGCATGTGTTCCGATGGCCTGCCGTAGACCGCCGCCGCCAGCTCGCCGAGCACGGTCCTCGGCGCGGGGTGGACCAGGACGGGCGCTGCGACGCTGCCGCCCATGACCTCCACCCCGGCCTCGTCGGTGAGCACCGCGACGGCACCTTGGCGCACGGCGTCCGCGGCGTACCGGGCACCGTGCGACGACGCACCGGGAAGTGCGGCGAACAAATCACCGGGGCGGGCGTCCTGGCTGCGCAGTGTCACGCCGGTGACCCGCACGTCTGTCGAACCGGCACCCGCCACGGAGACCGCCCGGACGCGCTCGGCCAACGTGTCGAGGCCTTCACCGGCAGGACGCGAGGGACGCAAGTTCATGGCCATGACACCCTACCGGCCAAGGCTCGGGCCTCCCCAAACCTCAACCCGACTCAACCCTGCAGGACGAGCGGCGGACCAGGATCGGGCGACAGCGGCACGTTCTCCCGCTGCAGCAGCCACGCCGAGAGATTGTGGATCAGCGGCGCAGCCGTCGTGCCGGGCGAACCGTCGGCGGTGCGGTGCGGATTGTCCATCATCACGCCGACGACGTAGCGCGGATCGTTCGCGGGCACCATCGCGGCGAAGGTAATCCAGTAGACGTCGTCGTAGTAGCAGCCGCAACCCGGGTTGATCTGCTGCGCGGTGCCCGTCTTGCCCGCGATCTGGTAGCCGTCCACCGCGGCACCGGAGCCCGTGCCCTGCTGAACACCGGTCGGATCCTTCTGGATGGCGGCACGCAACATGTTCCGCACGGTCTGCGCCGTTTGGGGAGAGACCACCCGCACGCCCTCGGGTCGCGGCTCATCGGTGTGTGTGCCATCCGCGACGATGGTGGACTTGATGATCCGCGGCGGGATGCGGACGCCGTCGTTGGCGATGGTCTGATACATGCCCGTCATCTGCAGCAACGTCATCGAAAGACCCTGTCCGATGGGCAGGTTGGCGAAGGTGCTGCCCGACCACTGATCGATCGGCGGAACCAGGCCCGCACTCTCGCCGGGCAGTCCGACGTCGGTGCGCTGCCCGAGGCCGAACTTGTCGAGCATCTGGGCGTAGCGTTCCGGGCCGATCCGTTGGGCCAGCATCAAGGTTCCGACGTTCGAGGACTTGCCGAACACTCCCGTGGTGGTGTAAGGCATCACGCCGTGACTCCACGCGTCCTTCACGGTAACGCCGCCCATGTCAATCGAACCCGGAACCGACAGCACCTCGTCGGGGTTGGTGAGGCCGTTCTCGATCGCCGTCGACGCCGTGATGATCTTGTTGACCGAGCCCGGCTCGAACGGTGACGAGACCGACAGGTTGCCAAGTTGCCGGTCGTCCTGCCTTCCGATGTCCTGACTGGGGTCGAAGGTGTCGTCGTTCGACATCGCAAGGACCTCACCGGTCTTCGCGTCGAGGACGACGGCCGACACCGTCTTGGCTCCAGACAGGTTCTTGGCCTCCTGCACCTGCTGCTGTACGTAGAACTGGATGTCGTCGTCGATGGTGAGCTGGATCGTCGCGCCGTTGACCGCGTCGTGCCGGTTGCGATAGCTGCCGGGAATGACGACGCCGTCGGACCCTCGGTCGTAGGTCACCGACCCGTCGGTGCCCGCCAGCTTGGCGTCGAGCGAATCCTCGAGACCCAGGAGTCCATGGCCGTCCCAGTCGATGCCGCCGACGATGTTGGCCGCCAGCGACCCGCCGGGGTACTGGCGGATGTCCTGGCGCTCCGCGCCCACTTCCGGGTACTTCGTGGTGATGGCGTCGGAGATCGCCGGGTCGACCGCACGGGCGAGATAGACGAAGGAATCCTTGCTCGAGAGCTTCTTGTAGAGGGTGCCGGCGTCGGGCTTGTTGTTCAGCAGACCCGACACCCCCTTGGCGATCTCACGGAGCCGCTTGACGGGATCGGGCGCATCCGGGGTCTTGGCCTGGGCCTCGACGAGCTGCTTCTGGACCTTGGCGGGCTGAAACGTCAACGCGCGCGCCTCGGTCGTGAAGGCCAGTTTGCCGTCGTTTCGGTCGACGATGCTCCCGCGCACAGCCTCTTCGACGTCGGTGACCTTCAGCTGACTGGCCGCCTCCGCGCGGAGCCCCTCGGCGCGCGGCACCTGCAGCATGAAGAGCTGACCTGCCGCAATGACCAGCACGAGCAGGATCACGCCGTTGCCCAACCGGTGGCGGAACGCGAAGGAGGCAGTGCGCAGGCCGTCGTCGGCGACGGGTTTGCGCGTGCGGCGCTCGTTGGCCGAATGCGGTGTCCCCGAGCGACTCATGCCGGCGGGCCTGGCAGCGCCGCGGGTGCCTGCTCAGCGCCGGGCGGCGGGCCTGGCAGCGCCGCGGGTGCCTGCGGCGACTCGAGGTGCGGGGCCGCGTCGTCCAGTGGTGCTACCGGCGCAGGCCCGGATGCGTCTGCCGGGGCGGGCTCCGGCACCGGCACGGTGGCATCCTGTCCCGGCACGACCGGGGCGGCGGCGACGGGCGCAGGCACGACGATCTCCGGATTGGGCAGCACCGCGGGCCGCGGCGGCACGTGCACCGCCACCTCGCGCGGATCGAGCACGCGGGGAGCCGGCGGAGCCGGAGGTGCCGGGGGCCCCGGTTCGGGCAGCGGGCTGTTCAGCGGTGGCGGCTGAACGCCTTGAGCCGGCTTCGGCGTGCCGACGACCATCCAGTTGCCGGAGGCGTCCTGCACCAGGTGCGCAGTGTCCCTGGAGGGGATCATTCCAAGATTTCGCGCAGCCTCGGCGAGGGCAGGCGCGGCCTGCGCTTCGAGCACGTCACGCTCGAGACCTTCCTTCTGCTGCGACAGTGCCTGATTGACCTGGCGCGCACGGCCCAACTCGTAGGACCGCTCGGCAGCGTCGGTCGACAGCCACAGCGTGACCCCGAGACCGACACCGAGCGCTCCGATCACCAAGACCACGAACGGCACCCTGGTGACGAACCTGCGCGGGTCGAGGTCGATGGCCGCCAGCTTGACGAGTAGCCGTTCCCGCAGCGGTGGACGAACAACTCTGGGGGCCTTTGCCTTCCGCGCCTTGGCTCGCGCCTTGGCCTGAGCGGCGTTCTTCGGTCTGACCGGACCCTCGACGGGACGGGGCGTCGGACTGGTGTGCGGCCTGGACTGTTCAGGGCGTCGGGGGCGCTGCTCACGCGTCGACCGGCGAGCGCGCGGCGGCGCCTCGGTCGTACGACGCTGGGCCGCGGCCTCACGTGGCTTGCGCGGCTCGCGCCGGCGTTCGTCACTGGCACGCACCGGTTCTCGTCGCTTGGCCTTCACGAACCTTCCCTTCCCACGATCTTCTCCGAGGTCCGCTTCTCCAGAGCCCGGAGCCGTACCGACGCGCTCCGCGGGTTGAGGTCGATCTCGTCGGCCCCGGCCTTCTCTGCACCACGCGTCAGTGACACGAAGTAGGGTTCGTGGCCCGGAAGCTCGACCGGTAGGCCCACCGGAGTACGCGACGCCGTCGCGGAGGCGAACTCACCCTTGACGATCCGATCCTCCAGCGACTGGTACGCCATGACCACGATCCGTCCGCCCTCGCGCAGCGCGTCGAGCGCGGCGGGCACGGCCGAGCGCAGGGAGTCCAGCTCAGCGTTGACCGCTATACGCAACGCCTGGAACGTGCGCTTGGCGGGGTGTCCACCCGTACGACGGGCGGGCGCAGGAATGACGTGGTAGAGCAGTTCGACCAGCTCGGCGGTCGTCTCGAATGGCTTGCGGTCACGCCGCCGAACGATCTCACCGGCGATGCGACTGGCGAAGCGTTCCTCGCCGAACTCCTGCAGTACCCGCGTCAGGGCTCGCTTGTCATAGGTGTTCAGGATCTCGGCCGCCGTCAGTGGCGCATCCTGATCCATCCGCATGTCCAGTGGCGCGTCGTGGGAGTAGGAGAAGCCTCGCTCGGCACGGTCGAGTTGCATGGACGAAACGCCGAGGTCGAACAGAACACCGTCGATGTCGCCGTCACCAGACTCGTTCTGGCCGTTGTGGTCTGCCCAGAAGCCGTCGTAGCGGGTCCGCACGAAGGTGACCCGGTCACCGAACGGCGTCAGGCGTTCGGCTGCGATCGCCAGCGCGGTCCGGTCGCGGTCGAGACCGATGAGATGCAGCCCTGGCAGCTCGTTGAGAAAGCGTTCCGCGTGGCCGCCCGCACCGAGTGTGGCGTCGACGAGGACGGCACCGGCTCCATCGCCGTCGTGGCGGGTGAGGGCGGGCTTCAGCAGCTCGACGCAGCGGTCGAGAAGGACCGGGTCGTGCGGTTGATCGTCAGGCATGGCAGCACCCTTGCAAAAAATGGCGGGGGCAAGCGTGTCTGCCCTTGCATCGAGGTCCCTGTCCGAGGTTGCGGACCTGGCGTCGGGGAAGTACGCCAGGGCCGGTTCGGGCAGAGGCCACCATGCAGGGGCTCGGCCGGTATCAACGGTCGATCTAGATAATGTCGCGCAGGGTGTCATCGCTGGCCGCGGAGAAGTTCTCTTCGTGGGTCTGCTGATAGGCCTGCCACGCTCGCGCGTCCCAGATCTCCAGAAACTCGATCGAGCCGATCACCACGCAGTCCTTGGAGAGGTCCGCGTACTGGCGGTGGTCGGCCGACAGGGTGATCCGGCCTTGCCCGTCGGGGTGTTGTTCGTCGGTTGCCGCAGCCAGGTACCGCAGGTAGGCCCGAGCATCTGGGTTGCTTCGCGATGCCTGCGAAGCCCGATCGGCGAGCTTCTCGAATTCCGCCCGAGGGTAGACAGCCAGGCTGTGATCTTGACTCTTGGTGACCATCAACCCTCCTGCCAGTGCTTCGCGGAACTTGGCGGGCAGCGTGAGCCGCCCCTTGTCGTCGAGCTTGGGCGTGTAGGTACCGAGAAACATCTCGCCACCTCCAACCACAGCGTGCTTTCCCGGTTCGCTTCGCTCATGCCCTCCGGACGCTGGATCCCGAGTCGCTTCGCTTCTGCCCGCCGAACGAAGCCCTAGCCGCTCCGTTATCCGCCACATTACCCCACGATCCCCCACTTTGCTCTATTCAGTGACAAAAGTAGAGGTTCGAGCCCCACTGGGCGCCACAAAATAGGTACTTCTCATCGCGTCGACCAGTCCTGGACCAGACGGTTCGACGCAAAATCCCAGCTAGCCACCCGTTGCGCCCACGGTGGGGCGTGGTGGGGCCTGCACGTCGACGGTCCAGCGTCAGGCGCCGGTAACGGCGTGTCGCGCGGCAAAGAAAAAGGGCAGCTCCCTGAGGAGCTGCCCTGGCGTCCGCGCGGACCTCATTCTTCGAAGCGGCGGCGGAACCTCTCCTCCATGCGACTGGCGAACGAATTGTTGCCCTTGGCACGCTTCTTCTGGGCGGAACCCGGCTCCGGAGCGGCGCCGTCGCGACCACCCGCCACCCGCGGACCCGTGATGGCGAACACCACGCCGCCGAACATCAGAATGAAGCCGAAGACACTGAGAACGGGAAACCCGCTGATCTGAGTGGCGCGAAAGGCGACACCGCATATCAGAAGCGCTAGGCCGACGATGAAGACGACCACCCCTTGAAGTCGCCGTCGGGCCGATGGTGCCCTGAGGTTCCCACCGCGCACGCTCGACGCGAACTTGGGGTCCTCGGCATAAAGAGCGCTCTCGATCTGGTCGAGCATGCGCTGCTCATGATCGGAGAGTGGCATCCGTGCCTCCCATGTTGCATCCCTGCTGCGCCCGCGAAACCGCGGCCGTGCGTTCAAATTCCGTACGCCCGCGGTGTGCGGGGCACCTGAACCACATGATACGAGCAGAATCCGACCCGTACCACCTAGTTCGCACCTCGATTGTAGTTGGTGGCCCGCCGGTGGCGAGATACTGCGTCGCTGACCGGATAATGACGTCGACTCGGCAATAGTTCGAAGGGCACCAAAAGGTTGGCCACGTTCCTCATCGACCTGTCACCCAGCGACATGCAGCGACGCCTCGGGGACGCACTGAGCATCTACATCGACGCGATGCGATATCCCCGCGGCACCGAGGATCAGCGCGCCTCGATGTGGCTGGAACACACCCGCAGGAGGGGGTGGACGGCGGTCGCAGCCGTCGAGGCGCCGGACCGATCCGCCGGAGACCAGGACGAACCGGCATTGAGCGGGGCTCCCATGCTCGGCGTGGCCTACGGGTACCGCGGCGCACCCGATCAGTGGTGGCAACAGCAGGTGGTGCAGGGTCTGGAGCGAGGCGGCGCAGGCACGTCACGCATCGAGGAGCTGATGACCAGCTACTTCGAGCTCACCGAACTGCACATCCACCCCCAGGCGCAGGGCCGCGGCCTCGGCGAGGCGCTCACCCGACGCCTGTTGGCCGGACGCGACGAACCGCACGTGTTGCTCTCCACGCCCGAGATCAACGGGGAGGCCAACCGCGCCTGGCGGCTGTACCGGCGGCTGGGGTTCAGCG
Source organism: Mycobacteriales bacterium (assembly GCA_038244615.1). GTDB lineage: Bacteria > Actinomycetota > Actinomycetes > Mycobacteriales > Mycobacteriaceae > Mycobacterium. Next base: position 83,453 of record JBBRTH010000010.1, read on the forward strand.
ACGTCATCCGGGGCTATCACTTCGCAGGAGACCCGAGGCCGTTCGCCATCCTCGGCCGCGAACTGCCGCTGTGAACGTGCGGGTCTGGCACCATATCGGGGTGCCACACCGCCGCAAGCGCCTGCTCGCCCTGCTCTTGCTGGTGCTGATCGCACCGATGATCGCAGGCTGCGTACGGGTGCGGGCGTCCATCACCGTGTCGCCGGACGATCGCGTGTCGGGGCAGATCATCGCCGCGGCCAAGGCAAGGAACGACGATGACAAGGGTCCACAGCTGCTCAACAGCCTGTCCTTCAGCAACAAGGTGTCGGTTTCTTCCTACGCCCGCGACGACTACGTCGGCTCCCAGGCCGTGTTCTCCGACCTCACCTTCGCCGAACTGCCGCAGCTCGCGAACATGAATCGTGACGCCGCCGGCGTCGACATCTCGTTTCGCCGGGCGGGCGACCTGGTGATCCTCGAGGGACGCGCGGACCTCACCTCGCTCAACGACCCCGACGCCGACGTGTCGCTCAACGTCGCCTTCCCCGGTGACGTCACGTCGACGAACGGCGATCAGGTCTCCTCGGACGTCGTCCAGTGGACGCTCAAACCCGGCGTGGTCACCACGATGAACGCACAGGCCCGTTACACGGACCCCAGTGCGCGGTCGTTCACCGGAGCGGCGATCTGGGTGAGTATCGCTGCCTTTCTGGTCGCCGGGGTCGTCGGGGGCGTCGCCTGGACGAGCCGCGATCGCAGCCCCGTCATGCCCAACCCGCACGAGCCACGCTAACGCCTGCGCTGCCCTGACTTGCTACAAATCCGTCCGCACGCTCTAGTCTGAAGGCACTTTGGGGTAGTGAAAGGGGCGCCTGCTGAGCGTGGAGGCTGCCGCGGCACCATCGGCCATCGAGTTGGCGGGCGCCGTGACCGAACGACTGCGGGAGTATCTCCGCACCCGGCGAAGGGACGCCGCGTACATCGGCGATCACTACGCCGAGATGACGGCCGCACTCGAGGAATTCGTCCTACGCGGCGGCAAACGCCTGCGTCCGCTGTTCGCCTACTGGGGTTGGCGCGCCGTCGCTCAACCGGGTCGCGCCGCCGATTCCGACGTCCTGCTCCTGTGCTCCGCGCTGGAGTTGCTGCACGCGTGCGCACTGGTGCACGACGACGTCATCGACGCATCGGCCACGCGTCGCGGGCTGCCGACGGTGCACCGACTGTTCGCCGACCGGCATCGGGAGAGGAACTGGCACGGTTCATCCGAACAGTTCGGCCTGTCGACGGCTATTCTGCTTGGCGACCTGTCGTTGGTCTGGGCGGACGACATCGTCACCTCAGCCGATTTGCCGCTCGACGCCCACCGCCGCGTTCAGCGGGTGTGGGCCGACATCCGGACCGAGGTTCTCGGCGGCCAGTACCTCGACATCGTCGCCGAAGCCAGCGGCGCGGAGACCGTGGAGTCCGCGATGAACGTCAACACCTACAAGACCGCCTCCTACACGGTGTCGCGGCCGCTGCAACTCGGCGCTGCGGCGGCGGCCGAACGCCCCGAGGTGCAGGCCATCTTCCACCAGGTGGGTACGGACCTGGGCGTGGCGTTCCAACTGCGCGACGACGTACTCGGCGTGTTCGGCGACCCCGCGGTCACCGGCAAGCCCTCGGGCGACGATCTGCGGTCGGGTAAGCGCACGGTGCTGCTCGCCGAGGCCGTTGAACGGGCGGACAACGCAGATCCCTTGGCGGCCAAGCTGTTGCATACGTCGGTCGGCACGGGCCTTTCCGATGCACAGGTGCGGGAACTGCGTCTGGTCATCGAATCGGTCGGTGCGCTCGCCGCGGTCGAGAACCGCATCGCGTTGCTCACCGGGCAAGCCCTGGCACTGCTCGACGCAGCGGACATCGACGCCAACGCCAAGGTCGGTCTGGCCGAGCTCGCCAGATTGGCGTCGAACCGGTCCGCCTGAGCCGAATGACGACTCCGACCCCCGCCCCCGCGGCCGCGCGCCAACCGAGAACCCGACTCGGCCAGCACATCTCGCGCCTGACCACATTTGCCGCGTCCCAGGAAGGGCGGCCCGCCCTCCTCGGTTGCCTCGGTGCAGTTTTGATCACCCTCGGCGGCCTCGGTGCGGGCAGCACTCGACTACGCGACCCCGTGCTCGAGTCGATTCAGCTGTCGTGGCTACGCTTCGGCCACGGCCTGGTGGTCTCCTCGGTGCTGTTGTGGGGTGGCGTCGCGGCCATGCTGATCGCCTGGCTGTGGCTCGGTCGACGAGTCGTGGACCGCACCGCCACCCAGTACACGATGGTGGCGACGACCGGTTTCTGGTTGACCCCGCTCCTGCTGAGCGTGCCGGTGTTCAGTCGTGATACGTATTCCTATCTCGCACAGGGCGCACTGCTGCGTGACGGGTTCGACCCATACGTCGTCGGTCCCATTGAAAACCCCAACCCGCTGCTCGACGACGTGAGTCCGATCTGGACCACGACCACCGCTCCGTACGGCCCCGTCTTCATTCTGGTGGCCAAGTTCGTCACCCTAGTGGTCGGCGACCACGTCATCGAGGGCACCATGCTGCTCCGGCTGTTCATGCTCCCAGGCCTGGTCATGCTGATCTGGGCAGCGCCGCGAATCGCGCGCCACGTGGGAGCTGGAGGACCTGCCGCACTGTGGATCTGCGTACTCAACCCGCTGGTGATCATTCACCTGATGGGTGGCGTCCACAACGAGATGTTGATGGTCGGTCTGATGATGGCGGCCATCGCCCTGACCCTGCAGAACAGACCCGTCTGGGGCGTCGGCCTCATCGCGATCGCAGTCGCCGTCAAGGCGACCGCGGGTATCGCACTGCCCTTCATGGTGTGGATGTGGATGCATCGGCTGAGGGACGAACGCGGCCTCGGGCCCGCCCGCGCCTTCGGCGTCGCCACGGCAGCCTCGGCTCTGATCTTCGTCGTGGTGTTCGCCGTCGTGTCATGGCTCGCCGGCGTCGGACTCGGTTGGCTCACCGCGCTCGCCGGTTCGGTCAAGATCATCAACTGGCTTACGGTGCCCACCGCGACGGCGAACCTCGTCAATGCGATCGGTGGCCTGTTCCTGCCGGTGAACTTCTACGCCGTACTCGAGGTGACACGCATCGCCGGCGTGGCAATCATTGCCATCTCACTTCCGTTGCTGTGGTGGCGATTCCGGCACGATGATCGGGAGGCTTTGACGGGGATCGCGCTGGCGATGCTCGTCGTGGTGCTCTTCGTGCCTGCGGCGTTGCCGTGGTACTACACGTGGCCACTGGCCGTGCTGTCGGCGCTGGCGCAGAGCAGGCAGTCGATCGCGGTGATAGCCGGCTTCTCGACGTGGATCATGGTGATCTTCAAACCCGATGGATCACACGGCATGTACTCGTGGCTGCACGTCGTGCTGGCCACGGCGTGTGGCGTAGCGGCGTGGTACTCGCTGGTGAGGTCCCCGACGCCCGAGGCAGCTGAAGCCGAAGGAGCGCAGAGCGCTCAGTAAGCCATCGCCTGCGCGCGGCGCACCACTTCGCGTGCCTGATGCGAATGCAGCGCGTCCACCGGCCGGGCATTGGACTGAGCTTCTCCTGCCCCGTCGCGGCTGACCGTCAGTGAGGCGTCGGGCGTGAACAGCCACCGCACGATCTCGGTTTCGTGATAGCCACCGTCGTGCAGGACGACCAGAAGGCCCGACAGACTCTTGACGACGTGCCCGCTGTCGTCGAAGAAGATCTTCGGGACCACCAGGACCCCGTCGCGGCGCACCCCGATGAGGTGCTTCTGCCGAAGATGCTGATGCACCTTGGTGACCGGGACGCCGAGGATCGACGCCACGGTCGGTAGGTCGTAGACGGCTTCGTCGGGGTCCAGAACGTCGTCGGCAGCCGGAATGTTGCTCACGGGACCGAGTCTAAGATGCACGCGTGGATACCAGCCAGCGATCGGACCCGCTCGTCGGCATCGTGTTGGACGGGCGCTACCGGGTCGACGCCATCATCGCCACCGGCGGCATGTCCTCGGTGTATCGCGGACTCGACCTTCGGCTGGATCGACCGGTGGCCCTCAAGGTGATGGATGCGCGCTATGCGGGCGACCAGCAGTTCCTCGTGCGGTTCCAGCGCGAGGCCCGCGCGGTCGCCCGCCTCAAGGATCCCGGCCTCGTCGCCGTCTACGACCAGGGCATCGATGGGCAGCACCCGTTCCTGGTCATGGAGCTGATCGAGGGCGGCACGTTGCGCGAACTGCTCGCCGAACGCGGCCCGATGCCACCCCACGCCGTGGCCGCCGTCTTGTCGGCGATCCTCGGCGGACTCGCCGCAGCGCACCGGGCGGGCCTCGTCCACCGCGACATCAAGCCGGAGAACGTGTTGATCTCCGACGACGGCGAGGTCAAGATCGCGGACTTCGGTTTGGTCCGGGCGGTTGCCGAGGCGAAGGTCACCTCGACCAGTGTGATTCTCGGCACTGCGGCCTACCTGTCACCCGAACAGGTGGGCACGGGTGACGCAGGACCGGAGAGCGACGTCTACGGCGTAGGCATTCTGGCGTACGAATTGCTGACCGGCACCACACCGTTCACCGGCGACAGTGCCCTCACGGTCGCGTACCAGCGGATGGACAACGACGTATCCCCGCCCAGCGCCGCGATCACAGGCGTACCGCCGCAGTTCGACGAGCTGGTGGTGCGGGCGACGAGGCGAACCCCCGGCGACCGGTACCTCGACGCGGAGGCCATGGGCACCGAGCTGCACGCGATCGTCGACGAACTCGGCCTACCGCCGTTCCGGGTGCCCGCACCGAGGAACTCGGCGCAACACGTGGCGTCGGAGGACTACCACAGCCGCATTCATCAGGACGCGCACACCACCCAGACCACCGCTCCGCCGCCGCCGTCAATGCCGATTCTGCCGACCCGCGACCCGCAGCCAACCCCCCCGCGGCAGCACACCAGGGAGATGACGCGCGGACCCGACGACTGGGAGCTTCCCGAGAGCCGTTCCGCACCAGGCCAATTCGCTGGCATCGACATCGACGAGCTGGAGTGGGCCAGGCAACGCGGCCGCCGCGTGACGCTGTTCTGGCTGGTGAGCATCCTGACGCTCACCGCGCTGGTCGCGGCAGGCGCGTGGACCCTCGGCAGCAACCTGCAGAACCTGCTCGGCCTCTAGGGATGAGGCCGAGGTGGTTGCCGCACGGTCCGCTGCGGCGCCACCCGCAAGCTGGCGCATCAGCAGCAGCCCGTCGAGCAGCGCCAGGGTGGCCTCCGCCTCGGCGCGGCACCGCGACTTCTCGCCGTCGAAGAATCCGGTCATCCAGACGATCCAACCTTCCATGAGTTGCCCGGCGAGCCCGGCGAACGGCTCGATCCCCGCCGTAGCGTGACCGACCGCCTCGAAGTACGCAAACTCGCGCTCCAGGCCGGAGTGGCGATTGACTCGGCGGACGTGGTGGCGAGCCTGCTCGCCGTCCGGGCGGGCGGACCGAAGTCCATCCTGGTGGGTGTCGCAAGCGGGGCCGCACTGTTCGTCGTGCTCGGTTTAGGGGGGTTTAGGGGCTTTGGCCGACGACCAGTGACGTCCACGACCACTACGGGTCGAAGTACCTAGTCCCGCAGCATCTCCGCGACGAGGAACGCCAGCTCTAGCGACTGCTGCGTGTTGAGGCGCGGGTCGCACGCGGTCTCGTAGCGGCCGGCCAGGTCGGAGTCCGAAATGTCCTGCGCACCACCGAGACACTCGGTGACGTTCTCGCCGGTGATCTCGACGTGGATACCACCCGGGTGGGTACCGAGCGCACGGTGCACCTCGAAGAAGCCCTGCACCTCGTCGACGATGCGGTCGAAGTGCCGGGTCTTGTAGCCCGTCGAGGACTCGTGGGTGTTCCCGTGCATCGGATCGCACTGCCAGATCACCTGATGTCCGGTGGCCTGCACCTTTTCGATGATCGGCGGCAGCAGGTCCCGCACCTTGCCATTGCCCAACCTGCTGACCAACGTCAAACGGCCCGCCTCGTTGTGCGGATCGAGCCGTTCGACGTATTCGACGGCCAGTTCCGGCGTCATGTTCGGACCGATCTTCACGCCGATCGGATTGGAGATCACTTCGGCGAACGCGACGTGCGCGCCGTCGAGCTGACGGGTGCGGTCGCCGATCCAGACGTAGTGCGCCGACAGGTCGTACAGCCGAGAAACCGAACCGTCCGCTGATCCCTCAGTGGAAAGCCGCAGCATCGCGCGCTCGTAATCGAGCACCAGCGCCTCGTGGCTGGCGTAGATCTCCGCGGTCTGCAGGTTGCGGTCGTTGACCCCACACGCGCTCATGAACCGCAGCGCACGGTCGATCTCGGCGGCCAGCGCCTCGTACCGGGCGCCTGCGGGCGAGGTACGGACGAATTCACGGTTCCAGTCGTGAACCGACTCCAGTGACGCCAACCCCGACGACGTCAGGGCCCGGACCAGGTTCATGGCCGCACTGGCGTTGGCATAGGCCCGCACCAGTCGGGAGGCGTCGTGGGCGCGGACCGAAGCGTCGGGGGCGAACCCGTTGATCATGTCGCCGCGGTAGGACTTCAGCCCCAATGCGTCGATGTCGGCCGAGCGCGGCTTGGCGTACTGGCCCGCGATGCGGGCGACCTTGACCACCGGCATGCTCGCGCCGTAGGTCAGCACGACGGCCATCTGCAGCAGCGTGCGGATGTTGGCCCGGATGTGGGGCTCGGTGTTGTCGACGAACGTCTCCGCGCAATCGCCGCCCTGCAGCAGGAATGCCTCGCCACGTGCGACGTCGGCGAGGTGCCCCTTGAGGCGCTCGATCTCCGAGGGCACGGTCACCGGCGGCACGCTCTCGAGGACGGTCCGCATGGCCTTCGCCTGGTCGGCGGGCCAGCTCGGCTGCTGGGCGGCGGGCTTGGCCAAGGCGGCATCGAGCCGTTGGCGCAGGTCTTCCGTGAGCGGCGGCAGCGCCGGCAGTTGGTCGATGGGTACGTCGACGGTCCAGTTCACCCGTCTATCGTAACCGCGCGCAGAAGCCGGTTTTGCCACCGAAAGGCGCTGATCAGGCGCGTGCGGCCCAGCTGCCGTCGTCGTCGTCCCGCTCGTCCGCGTGGTCGTCGGCGGTCATGAGACGGAACCGCGCCAGGTTGTGCTTGGCGTCGACGAGCGCATCGTGAGCGTCCCGCGGCCGCGGTGGCATCCGCGGGGATCCGCGCCCCTCCCAGAACTGTCGGAGCTCCCTGGTGAACCGAGGAATCGCGGGCGGGAGGTCGGTCATCGGCCCCCACAGCTGACAGAGCACGACGTGGTCGTAGGCACCCACCCACGCCCACAGCTCGATCGTCTCGTCACCGTCGATGTCGAAGAAGTCCTCGAGATCGGAGCGGACCTGGCGCCGGGACCGCCACAGCTTCGACGCGGGCGAGGGTAGTTTTGGCAGGACGTTCTTGCGTACCCAGGCCCCCGCCCGGTCCGGATCGAATTCCGTTGATATCGCGTAATATTCGCGACCGTCCTCAGCGGCCACGCCTATCGAGATCAGTTCGATGGTGCAGCCGTTGTCGATGAACTCGGTGTCGTAGAAGTAGCGCATCAGGCCGCTTCCGTCGTCACGGCGGCGGGCGCCGGGGCCGGGTGGATCTCCCGGTCGAGCTGGGCCTCCACCTCGTGGTCGTCGGGAAAGTGCGGCTCGCCCGCGATCACGTGCTGCAGCCAGAGCTTGGCCGAAACGACGGGACGACGCAGTCGCCGCTCCCGCTCGAGCGAGCGATGCATCCGTCGCGGCCGGTGCGGATAGCGCCACCGTGCCCACGGGGCGTGCGGACGCGAGACCCTGATCGCGCCGACGATCAGCAGCGGCGTGATGAACATCCCGACCAGGCCCGTCCACACCTTTCCCTTGAGCAGCACCACCACCGCGAGCGCGAGCGTGATCAGGGCGATCCCGACGACGGTGGCGCGGGCCAGCAGCGTCTGGTCCTCGCGCCAGATGTCGATGTCGAAGAACGACAGCGGGTTGAAGCCCAGGATCAGCAGTCCTGCCACCGCTACCGCCGCGAACACCGCGTCCACCGAGGTCCGGCCGTCCTCCGACCAGTAGACGTCCTGCAGGTGCAGGATCAGGGCGAACTCGTCCAGTACCAGGGCGGCGCCCACGCCGAAGAATATTGCGGCCACGGTGAATTCGGGCACGCCCCCGTCGACGGCCAGCGTCACCATGGTCACCCCGGAGACCATGACCAGGATCACCCCGATCACCACGTGGTGGATGTGCACGGTGCCGTGACCGATGTTGCGCGGCTGCCACCACTTTTGCGGCGTGTCGTTATCGGCGTTGTGCCGGATGTAGCGAACGATCGTCCGTGTCACCAGGAACGTCAGCAGGAACGCGATCAGGCACCACATCAGCGGCTGCCGACCCGGCGGGATCGCCAGATCGAGACCGAAGTCGAACTTCCAATCATCGAACACGGGCAAAACTTACGCCGACCAGTGCGCGGCGCGGACAGGATGGTCCCCGACGCGCCGACGGGCACCGATACTCTTGTTCGCGAGATGAGAATTCGGCGGTTCCCCAGCGGGACGTGGTGGCCAACCGTGGCATGGCGGCTGTTTCAGCTGCTCACCACCGCAGGGGTGATCGGTGCGGGCTGGCGACTGCTGGCCACCACCCCCTACCGCATCGACATCGACGTCTACCGGATGGGCGGGCAGGCCTGGCTCGACGGCACGTCGCTCTACAGCGATGGCGTGCTCTTCCACACCGAGGCGGGCCTGAATCTGCCCTTCACCTACCCGCCGCTCGCGGCCGCCGTCTTCTCCCCATTTGCGTGGCTGTCGCTCGACGCCGCGAGTGCGACGATCACCGTCATCACCTTCGCGTTGCTGCTGGTCACCACGATGATCGTGCTCACCCGGCTGCGGGTGTGGGAGCAGTCGGCGACGATCTCGGGGGCGGCGTGGCGCAGACGGTGCTGGCTGGCGGCGGCCATCGTCGCCCCGGCCGTGGTCTACCTGGAGCCCATCCGGTCCAACATCGAGTTCGGCCAGATCAACGTCGTCCTGATGACCCTGGTGATCGCCGATTGCGTGCCGCGCGAGACTCCGTGGCCGCGGGGGCTGCTGCTCGGCGTGGCCATTGCACTCAAGCTCACGCCCGCGGTGTTCCTGCTGTACTTCCTGCTGCGTCGGGACACCCGGGCGCTGTTGGTGAGCGTGGCCTCCGCCATCCTCGCGACGGCGATCGGATTCGTGGTGGCCGCCCGCGACTCGTGGGAATACTGGACCGAGACGGTGCGTGACACCGACCGCATCGGTACCGCCACATATCTCACCAACCAGAACATCGCAGGCACCCTGGCCCGCCTCGCAATCGGTGAGACACCGAGATTCGTGATCTGGCTGGTCGCGTGCTTCGCCGTGCTGGGGTTGACGGTATGGGCGGTTCGCCGCGTACTGAAGAACCGCCAGACCGTGCTCGCCTTGATCTGTGTCGCGATGTTCGGACTGGTCGTATCGCCCGTGTCGTGGTCGCACCACTGGGTGTGGGCACTTCCGGCCGTCCTGGTGACGGGCGTGCTCGCCTACCGTCACCGCAACATCGCGATGGGCCTGATCAGCGCTACCGGGGTGCTCCTGACGTACTTTGCGCCGATCCACCTGATGATCGAACATCAGGAGACGTCCGCGGCGCTCTGGCGTCAATTGCTCGGCGGTTCCTACGTCTGGTGGGCGCTCGCTCTCATCGTCGTCGCGGGGACCGTCACCGTGCGGGAAGGCGACGACACCCTTGCGACCGTCGACGCCGCTCCCGCGCACGCCTCGCGTTAACCCGCGGCAGCCGCGGGAACGCGCGCAGCCGGCTTGCCGCCCGATTGGCCGGCGCCACCCTCCAGCGACACCTTCACGTCTGCGGCGTACAGGTCGACGTACTCCTGGCCGGACAGCTGCATCAGCTCGTACATCACCTCGTCGATGACGGCGCGTTCGATGAACCGGTTGCCTGCCAGACCTTCGAACCGCGTGAAGTCCATCGGCTTGCCGAACCGAACCTCGACGCGGCCGAACCGCCACATCTTGGAGCCGGGCGGATTGACGGTGTCGGTGCCGACCATCGCCACCGGGATCACGGGGACGCCGGTTTCCAGCGCCAGTCGAGCGATACCGGTCTTGCCCTTGTAGAGGCGTCCGTCGGGTGAGCGGGTGCCCTCGGGGTACATTCCGAGCACCTTGCCCTGGCCCAGAATGCGCTCCGCGGTGGTCAGCGCGGCGAGGGCGGCGTCGGCGTCGGTCCGGTCGATCGGCACCTGGCCGGCAGCGGTGTAGAACCAGCGGGTGAACCAGCCCTTGATGCCGGTGCCGGTGAAGTACTCGGCCTTGGCCAGGTAGGTGATTCTGCGCCGAACCACCAGGCACTTGTAGAAGCTGTCGGCGACGGCGAGGTGGTTACTGGCCAGGATGACGGCACCGGAATTCGGAACATGCTCCAGCCCTTGCACTTTCGGGCGGCCCAGCAATGACAGCAGCGGGCCCATGAAGATGTACTTGAATAGCCAATACCACATCGAGCCTCCCGCGGCGGGCGCCCGGACGGCGCCCTGCGACAACTGTACCCAGTTGCCTCTCAGTCCTCGACGGTGACGGGGATGTGCTGATAGTGACCGGGTCCGGATGGCGGCGGATCTCCGTCGACCCCCGGGCCGTCCGGGGTGCGGCCGTCCGGTCCGGACGGGTCGGCGGGCGGTGCCGGGGTATCGGGTCCGCCCCCCTCCTCCGAATCCATCGAATCGGTCATCGCGCGGACGACGGCCAGCAGCGCGACGCTGTGCTCGGCGATCACGCTCAGCAGCGGGTGCCGTTCACCGGCGACCAACGCGGCCAGCGCGCACACCGGGCACCACACCTGTTGGCACTTGCCCTCGCTCCCCGCGGCGGTGCGGGCGGCGGCCAGCCTGACGGCGGGGTCGAGACGGTCCAGGATCGACTGCGCCAACTTCCGCAGCTCGGGAGCGATGTCGGTGTGGAACTCACTCACGCCGGCCACACCTCCGGATTGGGTCGAAAACGCACCGTCAGTTCGCTGCCGCGCAGCTGCGCGCCCACCACGGTGCATCTCCGCAGAACGGACGCCAACCGAACCCGGCGACGCGTGCCTCCGGAGCCGATGATCAGATCGTCGTCGACCCGGCCCAGCGTCAACGCGCTCGGATCGACCTGCGACAACTCTAGCCGCATCCGGTAGACCGCTTCGAGCCCGGATCCGGATTCGCGATCGATCACCGGCCGCACGGGGCCCGCCGGTGCCGAACCGTCCCGCTGCCTGGCGCTGTCGAGCAGCTCGGCGAGCGCCTTCGGCCCGATCGGCTCCCCCGCCAGATGCGGGACGAGCACCAGCTTGACGTCACCGATCGTCGCGTCCAGCTCGTCGAGGACGACGCGCTGTTCGACGATCCGCTCGGTGTACCAGTCGAAAGCGGGATGCTCGGGCAGGTTCCGATACTCGAACGAGGCATCCTGCACCAGAACCTGATTGACGATGAGTTCGTCGACAGATACTCCCATCAGCGCCAGCGATCCCAACGTACGGGCCGCTTCCGCCGCCACCACCCGTTCGGGGGTGAGGACGAGGTGCGCAGTCACGCGCGACGAGTCGGTGAGCAGCTCACCCAGGCGGTCGGTGCCCTCGGTGATCCGTTCCAGCAGCTCGACGACCCCCGATGATCCGACGTCACTGGCGGCCAGTGACAGCCTGCGATGCCGTGGCCACGCCCGCTCGAGATAGAGGCCGAAGGTCGCGGGCAGGGTGAGCATGCGCATCGCATCCGCCGTAGACGCGCAGTCGACGACGACGTGATCCCACTGACCCGATGCGGCGAGCTCACCGACCTCGTCGAGACCGAGCACCTCCTGGATTCCGGGAAGAGCCGAAAGCTCCTCTGGAGCAACGTCTCCGAGATCGGACTCGGCAAACCGGGCGGCGAGTACGCCCGCCACCTGCCGCCACCGCTGTTCCAGTAGCGCCAGGGTGTCCAGGGCGAGTGCGTCGAGGAACCCCCCGCCGGTGTCGGAGTCATCGGCAAGGACTCTCGTCGGGTGTCGCTCGCCCGTCGGGACCACGCTGATACCCAGCACGTCGCCCGTGGAGTGGGCCTGATCCGTTGACACGATGAGCACGCGCAGGCCGTTGCGCGCATCGCGTACCGCAGTGGCCGTCGCCAGCGTGGACTTGCCCACTCCACCCTTGCCGACGAAGAGGCTGATCCTGGCACTGCCGGTTGCGGAAGTTTCGCCCGGGTCGCTGCTCTCAGTCAGCCTCGACTCGTTTCTTGAGATCCTTCAGTGCGGTGTCGGTGAGCCTGCGCTCGGCCTTGCGCTTCAGCAGACCGATCATCGGAATGACCAGGTCGACCGACAATTCGTAGGTCACATCGGTACCAGAACCCTTGGGAGACAGGAGATACGCACCGTCGAGGGTCCGCAACAACGAACTGGACACCAATGACCACCTCACCGAGGTGTAGCCGATGGGCCAGGTGTAGGCCAACACCATGGTGTCCTTGAGCACTGCGGCATCGAGCACCAACCGCGCCGTCTTGGGATAGCCCTCGTCGTCGGTCTCGAGGACCTCGGTCTCCTTGTACTCGGCGACCCAGTCCGGATAGGAGCCGATGTCGGCGATGACGTCCATCACCGTCGCCGGATCGGCGTCGATGTAAATCGTCTGCGCAGTCTTGTCCGCCACGTGATCACTTCCCCGGGTCGCTCGTGCGCTATTGGACTCGCGTCCTTTCGCACAGAAATGTACCCGCATCGCAATCATCCCCGGGTCGCTGCACTCTCCCCCGCAAGCGGGGGGACCCCCAGCGCCGTATCGACGGACGGCTCACGCCAGCCGGGACACTCCGACCTGGCGAGACTCCTCGAGCTTCTGCTTGACCTCGAACGCCATCCTCTTGCCTGCCACGCGGCGCTGGTGGTTCGCCTTGGCGAGGTTCATCTTGGCCAACTGCCAGGCCGCCACACCCGAGGGCTCGGCGTGCAGAAAGTAGTGCAGGATTACACCGTCGGAGGACGCCTCGAGCCAGATCTCCATCGTACCGGTGAGCGCACCCGTGACCGTCCAGCGGTGGCCTGCAGGACCCCTGTCCTCGACCACCGACAGACTCAGGTCGGGCCACCACCGCCGCCAGCTCGCACGACTCGCGACAGCAGTCCCCACGTCAGCTGGGTCTGCGCACACGAACGTCTCGTCTGCGACCTGGATACTGTTCATCGCTCACCACCTTCACACATGCGCCCACGCCGGTCTTCAGCGGCCGACTAGGCTGGGCTGTCAAAAGTAACCCGTCCGAGAGGGCCAAGACCGTGCGCGAGTTCAGTGTCCCGGCATCGTTCACCGTCGGCGAGCACGACACCGTCGTCAGCTCCGTGTTCTCCCACGCAGCCGACGATCCCGACCACGTCATCATTCAGCGCCTCGTCGACGGATCGTGGACCGACGTGACGTGCGCCCAGGTTGCCGACCAAGTGCGTTCGACCGCACTGGGTTTGATCGCCGAGGGCGTCCAGCCGGGTGACCGTGTGGCGATCCTGTCGGCGACCCGCTACGAATGGCCCATCATCGACTTCGCCATCCTGTCCATCGGCGCGGTCACCGTTCCGATCTACGAGACCAGCTCGGCCGAGCAGGTGCGGTTCGTGCTGTCCGACTCGGGAGCGGTCGCGGCGTTCGCCGAGACCGACGAGCACTTCAAGAAGATCGAGCAGCTCAAGGGTGAAATGCCCGATCTGCGCCACCTGTATCGCGTCGACGGCACGGGTCCGGCCGCCCTCGACGAACTCGCGGGGATCGGCAAGGGCACCGACCCCGAGGCAGTCCGGGAGCGGCTCGAGGCCATCACGCCCGCGGACGTCGCGACGCTCGTCTACACCTCGGGCACCACCGGCACTCCCAAGGGCTGCCAGCTGACCCACTCGAACCTCCTGCACGAGATGCGCGGCGCCAAGGCATGTTTCCCGGCGCTGCTCGACAAGGGCGAGAAGCTCCTGGTGTTCCTCCCCCTGGCCCACGTCCTGGCCCGCGCCATCACGATCTCAGCCTTCACCAACAAGGTCACGCTCGGGTTCACCAGCGACGTCAAGAACCTGGTGCCCACCCTCGGGGTGTTCACGCCGACGCTGGTGGTCTCGGTGCCCCGCGTGTTCGAGAAGGTCTACAACACGGCCGAGCAGAACGCGAGCGACGGCGGCAAGGACAAGATCTTCGTCGCCGCCGCCAACACCGCGATCGAGTGGAGCCAAGCCCAGGCCACCGGTGGTGCGGGCCTGGTGCTGAAGCTCAAGCACGCGCTCTTCGACCGACTGGTCTACGGCAAGCTGCGGGCCGCACTGGGCGGCAACTGCCACGCCGCGATCTCCGGCGGTGCGCCGCTGGGCGCCCGGCTCGGACACTTCTACCGCGGCGTCGGCCTGACCATCTACGAGGGTTACGGCCTCACCGAGACAAGCGCCGCCATCACCGTCAACCGCGTGCGCGACGTGAAGGTCGGCTCAGTCGGAAAGTTGTTGCCGGGCAACAGCATGCGTCTGGGCGACGACGGTGAGCTCCTCGTCACCGGCGGTGTCGTGTTCAGTGGTTACTGGCATAACCAGACCGAGACCGACGCGGTGTTCACCGATGGCTGGTTCCATACGGGCGATCTCGGAGCGATCGACGACGAGGGCTTTCTCACCATCGTGGGCCGCAAGAAGGAGATCATCGTGACGGCGGGCGGTAAGAACGTCGCCCCGGCGCTGCTCGAGGACCGGCTACGGGCGCATGCGTTGATCAGTCAGGCGATGGCTGTCGGCGACGCGCAACCGTTCATCGCGGCCCTCGTCACCATCGACCCCGAGGCCTTCCCCGGTTGGAAGCAACGAAATGGCAAGGACGCGTCGGCCACCGTCGGCGATCTCGCCGAGGATCCAGATCTACTCGCCGAGGTCGACCTGGCCGTCAAGGATGCCAACCAGGCGGTGTCGCATGCCGAGTCGATTCGCAAGTTCCGCATCCTGCCCGTCGACTTCACCGAGGACACCGGCGAACTCACCCCGACCTTGAAGGTCAAGCGCAAGGTGGTCGCCGAGAAGTTCGCCAGCGACATCGACGCCCTCTACTCGAAGACCGGGTACTAGCCGGAAAGCAGTACCGAGAGGCGCTCCGCCTTGGTGCGCCACTGCCAGTTCTCGACGACCCACTTCCGACCCGCCCTTCCCATCGCGGCAGCACGGTCGGGTTCGGCCAGCAGGTCGCCCACGGCGGCGGCGATCGCACCGACGTCCCAGCCGTCGACCACCAAACCCGTCTCACCGTCGACGACGGACTCCGGCGCGCCGCCGGAGTTGCCCGCGACGACCGGCACGCCCATCGCCGACGCCTCCAGGTAGACGATGCCGAGGCCTTCGACGTCGAGCCCTGAGCCACGGGTGCGGCACGGCATCGCGAAGACGTCGGCCATCGCGTGATGGGCAGGCAGCTCGTCGTCCGGCACTCCATCGGTGAAGACCACGTGCTCGGCGACGCCGAACCCCCGGGCCAGACGGTGAAGGTCGTCTCGGTAGGGCCCACCGCCGACGATGACGAGCGCCGTCCCGGACACGCGCTCACGGATCGCCGGCAGCGCCCGGATGAGCATGTCCTGCCCCTTGCGTGGCACCAGTCGCGATACGCACACGACGACGGGACGGTCGCCAAGTCCGTAGCGGGCCCGCAGTTGGGCCCTGGCCACCGAGTCGGGCTCGAACCGGTCCGTGTCGACCCCGGGGGCGAGGCGTTCCAATGCGGCGGCCGGACCGAACGCGGAAGCGAACCGGCTTCGGGTGTACTGACTGATGAACGTGACGACGTCGGTGTCGTTTCCGATGCGCCGCAACGCCGTTCGCGCCAGCGGAAGCATCGACCAACCCACCTCGTGCCCGTGTGTGCTGGCGATCACCCGCTTCGCCCCGGCGTCCCGTGCCAGCGGTGACAACAGCGCGAGAGGCGCAGCGGCGCCGAACCACACGGTGTCGATGTCGTGGCCGGCGATGAGCCGGCGCATCCGCAGCGCCACCGAGGGCTCGGGAATCATCAACGTCGTCGGGTGACGTACGACCTCGAAGGGAAAGTCAGTCTGCTCGGCTTGCCTGTCATAGTCACCGTCGCCCTTCCACTTCGGCGCGTACACCACGAGCGAGTGCCGGCCGGCCTTGACCAGTTCCCCCACCAGGTTCTCGAGATAGGACTGGATGCCTCCGCGGCGAGGCGGAAAGTCATTCGTCACCAGCAGTACTCGGGCCATCGCGGAAGGCTATCCGCTGAGCCAGGCACGCCACTCGGCAAGCACCTGTGGGGTATCACCGACAGCGTCCTTGATGGCGGTCGCCTCGTCGGGGTGGCCGGTTCCGCATGCGGTGACGTACAGCTTGCGCAGCGTCTCGGCCCCGTAGCGGCTCGCGACGAACCGACTGAACCACCACGCCCTGTCATAGGCCAGCGATCGGACCACACCCGGAGTGTCCAGGTCGGCGTCCGTCGGAAGACTTCCGAGTTCGGTGGCCCGCTCGGGTCCGGGCATCGGGGTCGGTGGCCTGCCGACGAAGTCTGCGACGCCCTCGGTGAGCCAGCGCGGCGCGTCGGCCGCCGTTCGTCCTCGGGCGGCGTAGTGAAAGAGCTCGTGGCGCAGAACGATTCGCAGGGAGGCATCGCTCATCGAGCTCGCTCCCGGCGCGAAGACGATCCGCTGCGCCGTCGTCGCGGCGGCGATGTCCGGCTCTCCGGCGGCGAGCGCGCGGAACTCCTCGTCGTTGCGGGTGAGCACCACGACGATGTTGCGAGGCCAGTCGTCGCCCCAGAACGCGGTGACCGCGTCGGCGGCGCCGTCGAGTTCACTCCAGACCCGGCTCTCGAGAGCGGCCATCTGGGCTCCCCCCAGCGCCATCATCGAGACGGTGCGACCGTCGCGGAGGGTGAGTGGGTCGGTCGGCGTCGACGGTACGTCGAGCGCGGCGTGGGTGGCGATGGGTGGGCCCTGTTGCGCGGGCTGCGCGTCACCGAGTGGACGGGCGACGAGCACCACTGCGGCGGCCAACTCGGCCAGCAGCAGCAGGCCGAGTACCGGCCGCTCAGTAACGACGGACGTTGTGAATCGGCGCATTGCCCACCGGGGCGACCCGCACCGGTGTGCCGAATGTCGAGGCGTGCACCATCATCCCGTCGCCGATGTAGATGCCAACGTGCGAGGCGTCGGAGTAGTAGGTGATGAGGTCGCCGGGCTGCATCTGTTCCATCGACACCGGCTGCCCGCCCTGCGCCAGAGCCTGGCTCGAGTGCGGGAGATTGACGCCGGCCTGACCGAAGGCCCACATGACGAGACCGGAGCAGTCGAAGGCGCCCGGCCCTGCCGCGCCCCAGGAGTAAGGCGAACCGATCCGGGTCAGCGCAGCCTGGACGGCGACCATGCCCTCCCCGTCGGCAGGCGGGGCGACGACCACGCCCTCGGGTGGTGCCAGGTCACCAGGGTTGATGCCGCCGGGTGCGCCAGCAAGGATGTCGGGCGCGTCGGCGGGCGGCGGGGCGTCCGGCGCTGGCGGAGCAGGCGGAATCGCGGCCAGCGCCTCGCGCTGAGCAGGGGTCAGCGCGGTGTATTGCGACTTGACGATGGCCATCTGCACTTGCAGTTTGCTTTGCTTGGATTGCAGGTCCGCGCGCACCGCTGCGGCCTGCTCGGCGGCCGTCTTGGCGTCGGTAGCCGACGTAGCGGACTCCACCTCGGCGTTGTTAGCCAGCACGCTGCTGCTCTTGAAGTTCTTCATCTGCACCGACATCTCGGTGGCCATCACCCGTTGCACCGCAAGTTGGTCGATGAGGCCCTGTGGCGAATTGGCCGTAAGCATCGCATCCAGGCCGTCGGTGCGACCGCCCATGTACTGGGCTGCAGCAACTCGGTCGACGGAGGTTTGGAAGGTTGCCAGCTGAGCCTTGGTCGTATCGACTGCGGCGAGGTCGGAAACATTCTTCTGTTCGGCAGCTTGCTGCGCCTGCAGCTTGTTTCCGAGATCCAGCTCCGCCGTGTGCATGGCCTCGGTGGTCTGCTCGGCCTGCCGCGACAGTTCGTTGAGCTTTGCCAACGCATCGTCTGCAGGGTCTGCCTGCGAACTTCCGGCAAGCACACCGCCGAAGGCCAACAGCCCTGCTATGGCACCAACAATTGGTCGCCGAAGGCCACGTGGGCTCCGGTACATAGCGTCAAACCTCAAGATTTCGCGTCCTTCAACTGCCGTTAGCGAGCCACTCGAACTGCGTTAGGTCTCAGTTAGGTTACGAAACGGCATCGGGGTTGTCCAACAGAGGACGCAAATTTAACAGGCCCCACGGGATTTTTTCGCTGCCCGTGACATCGGCGGTCGTTAGGCGACCCCGTCTGCATGCCTCCGGTGAATCGGAACCAACCGTAGCCGAGGCGCCAATCCGGCGTCTGCGAGCACCTCTAGCGCTCTGCGCTCATCCGCCAGCAACGTCTCGGGAACGCCCAATAAAACACTGACGACACAGTCCTGGCACCCATGTCCGCGCACCGCGCAGTCGTCGCAGTCGATGTGCAGGGTTCCGGTGTCCGGCCCTGACGGTTCTGGCAGGTCCGGTCCTGTCTCTGCTTGAGTCATGGCCGCCTTCCTTTCATTCGGGTCATGGCGCACGTTAGCGATGGCCACCGACAAGCCAGGACACGCGAATGACATCGATGTCAGTAGGTGTCGGTCGGGGGGCTTACGGTCCCAGTCATGGGCCAGCTGAGCTTCGGCGACGTCGACGCGGTCTTCCGTGATGATCCGGCTGGACTGCCGGAGGGGCTGGCCGAGACCTCCTTGCGCGACACGACCTTCGTCATCGTCGACCTGGAGACCACCGGCGGTCGGGCCAAGGGCGACGAGAACGGTGACGGCTATGACTCCATCACCGAGATCGGCGCGGTCAAGGTGCGCGGAGGCGAAGTGCTCGGCGAGCTTGCCACCCTGGTGGACCCCGGTCGTTCGATCCCCCCGCAGATCGTCGCGCTGACCGGCATCACCACGGCCATGGTGTTCGACGCCCCGACCATCGACTCCGTGCTGCCGGCCTTCCTGGAGTTCTCCCGGGGCGCGGTGCTGGTGGCCCACAACGCAGGTTTCGACGTGGGATTCCTGCGTGCCGCTGCCGAACGTCTGCAGCTTCCATGGAAGCCACCCCCCGTGCTGTGCACCGTAAAGCTGGCGCGCCGGGTGTTGACCCGTGACGAGGCCCCCAGCGTCCGGCTGTCGGCGTTGGCGCAGCTGTTCGGGGCAAGCACCACACCGACGCACCGTGCCCTCGACGACGCGCGCGCCACCGTCGACGTGCTGCACGCACTCATCGAACGCGTGGGCAATCAGGGCATCCAGACCTTCGCCGACCTCCGTTCCTATCTGCCCGACGTGACGCCCGCCCAGCGGCGTAACCGACATCTGGCCACCGGACTGCCGAGGCGGCCGGGGGTGTACATGTTTCGCGGCCCTTCTGATGAGGTGCTGTACGTGGGCACCGCCGTCGACCTGAGGCGTCGCGTTGGGCAGTACTTCACCGGCGCCGACCCGCGTACCCGCATGAAGGAGATGGCATCGCTGACCACGCGGGTCGACCACGTCGAGTGTGCGCACGAACTCGAGGCGGGCGTTCGCGAGCTCAGGCTGCTCGCCGCGCACGCTCCCCCGTACAACCGGCGATCCAAGTTTCCGCACCGGTGGTGGTGGGTGGTGCTGACCGAAGAAGCCTTCCCCAGGTTCTCGGTCGTCCGGTCACCCAGACACGATCGGGCGATCGGGCCGTTCCGTGCGCGCTCCGACGCGGTGGAGACCGCCGCTCTGCTGGCCCGTTTCACGGGGGTGAGGACATGCACCACGCGACTGGCCCGTTCGGCGCTCCACGGGCCGTCCTGCCCCGACCACGAGCTGTCTCCATGCCCGGCCGGACGCGACGTGACGGCCAACGCCTATGCCGCCGCCGCCGCCGAACGGGCCGCCGATCTCATCGCGGGAGCGGACGACTCGGCACTGTCGGGGGCCCTCGACCACATCGGGCAGCTGGCGGCACGCGGCAAGTACGAGACCGCCGCTCGGATCCGCGATCACACGGCGACCGCGATCGACACCGTCTGGCGGGGCCAACGCCTGCATGCGCTGGTCGCGGTCGACGAACTCGTCGCCGCCAGACCGGACGGCGCGGGCGGCTGGCATCTCGCGATCGTCAGGAACGGTCAGCTCGCCGCGGCGGGCAACGCGCGCCGCGGCGTCCCGCCGATGCCGGTCGTCGACGCCATTTGCACTGCGGCACAGTCGATCCTGCGTGAGGCAGCCCCACTGGGCGGTGCGCTCGTCGAGGAGACGGCGCTCATTGCTCGGTGGCTGATCCAGCCGGGGGTGCGCGTCGTACGCGCCGAGACCGCCGGCGGAATCGGCTACGCCACTCCGCTCGCGGCCGCGGGCAGGCACGCCGCGTGGGCAGCGGCAGCACGCTCCGCGCGAGTGGCCGCCAAGCAGACCGAGGGCTCAGAGCTTCTGAGTGAACCGCGCCCAACGCGCGAGCAGCTCTTCGGCCGCCCCCGAGTCGATCGCATCGGCGGCCCGCGCGAGGCCGGCCTCCCACGCAGGGACCCATTTGGCGTCGCTGGATAGTCCGGCGTGAGCCACCATCGCGCCTCCGGCGTTCAGGATCACGGCGTCGCGAACGGCCCCCTTTGCGCCACGGAACACCTCGCGGACGGACGCGGCGTTGGCCACGGCGTCACCGCCCGTCAACTCGCTCAGGTCAGCGCGGTCGAAGCCGAAAGCGCCCGGGTCGAACGTCAACCGCTCGACGGTGCCCGCCTGCACGCGCCAGATGGTGCTCGTCGTGGTCGTGGTCAGTTCGTCGAGGCCATCGTCGCCATGCACCACCAGCACGCTGGAGCCGCGTGTCGCGAAAACGCCTGCCATCACCTCGGCGAGATCGCCCCAAGCACATCCGATCAGACCGGCCCGCGGCGCCGCCGGGTTGGTCAGCGGCCCGAGGAGGTTGAAGACGGTTGGGACACCGATCTCGCGACGCACCGCCGAGGCGTGCCGATACGACGGGTGGAACTGCGGGGCGAACGCGAAGCCGATGCCGACTTCGACGACACACCGCACCACGTCGTCCGGACCCAGGTCGATGCGCACGCCGAGGGCTTCGAGCGTGTCGGCGCCGCCGGACAGCGACGACGCCGCCCGGTTGCCGTGCTTGACCACGGGGACGCCACTCGCCGCAACCACGATCGAGGCCATCGTGGAGAGATTCACCGTGTTGGCACCGTCACCGCCGGTGCCAACCACGTCTACGGTCGCCGTTCCGATGACGTCGGTCGGCACCCGTCGGGCGTGTAAGAGCATGGCGTCGGCGAGCTCCTTCACCTCCGCTGACGTCGGGCCCTTCATCTTCATCGAGATAGCGAATCCGGCGATCTGAGCCGGTGTCGCCACGCCGGTCATGATCTGGTCCATCGCCCACGCCGCCTGTCCATTCGCGAGTGCGCGTCCGGTGGTCAGGCGGCCGAGAACCTTCGGCCAGGTAGTGGAATCCTCTGATGTCACCAATTGATTATCACGAATGTCGTGCCCCGGGTGGAGTTCAACAACTACAAAGCGTCATACTTCATGATGTGACGAGTGCTGTAGGGACCTCGGGAACCGCGATCACGGCTCGCGTGCATTCGCTGAACCGTCCCAACATGGTGAGTGTCGGCACCATCGTGTGGCTTTCCAGCGAGTTGATGTTCTTTGCTGGGCTGTTCGCGATGTACTTCACCGCGCGGGCGCAAGCCGCCGGTGACTGGCCGCCGTCACCCACCGAGCTGAACTTGGTGCAGGCCGTGCCGGTGACGCTGGTGCTGATCGCGTCGTCGTTCACGTGCCAGATGGGTGTCTTCGCCGCCGAGCGCGGCGACGTCTTCGGGCTGCGCCGCTGGTACCTGCTGACCTTCTTCATGGGCGCGTTCTTCGTCGCCGGTCAGGGCTACGAGTACTACCACCTCGCCACCACTGGGACGACGATCGCCGGCAGCGCCTACGGCTCGGTGTTCTACCTGGCCACCGGATTCCACGGCCTGCACGTCATCGGCGGTCTGATCGCCTTTCTGTTCCTGCTGGCGCGCACACGGATGAGCAAGTTCACCCCGGCGCAGGCCACCGCCGCGATCGTGGTGTCCTACTACTGGCACTTCGTCGACATCGTGTGGATCGCGCTGTTCGCCGTCATCTACTTCGTCCGATGAGAAGGGGTACGATGAGAAGGGGTCCGATGAGAAGGGCTTCGATGGGCAGCAAGGCTCGCCGTCGGTTACGCCGACGGATGTCGGCAGCACTTCTGCTGCTGACCGGGCTTCTTGTGGCGGGTGGCATCGCGGCCACCCTGACGCCCACCCCACAGGTAGCGGTCGCCGACGAGTCGAGCCTGGCGCTCTTGCGTACGGGCAAGCAACTCTTCGAAACCTCCTGCGTGACGTGCCACGGCGCCAACCTCCAGGGCGTGCCGGATCGCGGCCCGAGCCTGATCGGCACCGGCGAGGCGGCGGTCTACTTCCAGGTGGGGACCGGCCGCATGCCCGCGGTGCGAGGCGAGGCCCAGGCAGCGCGCAAGGCCCCGGCCTTCGACGAACACCAGATCGATGCGATCGGCGCTTACGTGCAAGCCAATGGTGGCGGACCCGTCACTCCACGCGACGCCAACGGCGCCGTAGCCGACGCCGACCTGATCGGCAGCGACGTCGCTCGCGGCGGCGACCTGTTCCGGCTCAACTGCGCGTCATGCCACAACTTCACCGGCAAGGGAGGCGCCCTGTCGTCGGGCAAGTACGCGCCTCCGCTCGAAGAGGCCACACCCGCACAGATATACACCGCGATGCTGACTGGCCCGCAGAACATGCCGAAGTTCTCCGATCGCCAGCTCAGCCCGGAGGAGAAGCGCGACATCGTCGCGTACGTCCGGATGGCCTCCAATACGCCCGACCCGGGTGGCTACGGCCTCGGCGGCTTCGGCCCCGCGCCAGAAGGCATGGCGGCGTGGATCATCGGGATGGTCGCCGTCATCGGCGCCGCTATGTGGGTGGGATCGCGCGCATGAACGACGACGTGAACGACACGCCTACCGACGAGCAATTGGCGAAGATGACGCGCGAGGAACTCGTCGTGCTCGGCGGCAGGATCGACGGCGTCGAAACCGTCTTCAAAGAGGCACGCTGGCCCATCGAGGGCACCAAGGCCGAGAAGCGGGCCGAACGTACGGTCGCCTACTGGCTGCTGTTCGGCGGCTTCCTGGGACTGGCACTGCTGCTGGTGTTCCTGTTCTGGCCGTGGGAGTACCAGCCGTATGGCTCCGCAGGCGAGTTCGTCTACAGCCTGGCCACCCCGCTGTACGGCGTGACGTTCGGCCTCTCGATCCTGGCGATCGGGATCGGCGCGGTGCTCTTCCAGAAGAAGTTCATCCCCGAGGAGATCTCGATTCAAGACCGCCACGACGGCCGGTCCCCCGAGATCGAACGCAGGGCCACTGCAGCCAACCTCGCCGATGCGCTGGAGACCTCGACCCTGAAGCGCCGCAAGCTCATTGGCTTGTCGCTCGGCATCGGGCTCGGCGCCTTCGGACTGGGCACGGCCGTGGCGTTCATCGGCGGCATCATCAAGAACCCGTGGAAGCCCGTGGTCCCGACGGCCGAAGGCAAGAAGGCCGTGTTGTGGACGTCCGGATGGACCCCGCGATTCAATGGCGAGACGGTCTTCATGGCGCGGGCCACCGGCCAGCCCGGCAGTTCGCCGTTCGTCAAGATGCGCCCGGAAGACATCGACGCAGGTGCTATGGAGACGGTGTTCCCCTGGCGGGAGTCCGACGGTGACGGCTCCACCTTCGAGTCTCACGAGCTCGTCACCGAGATCGCGATGGGCGTGCGCAATCCGGTGATGTTGATCCGGATCCGGCCCGAGGACATGACGCGCGTGGTGAAGCGTCAGGGTCAGGAAAGCTTCAACTTCGGCGACCTGTTCGCCTTCACCAAGGTGTGCTCGCACCTGGGTTGCCCCTCGTCGCTGTACGAACAGCAGACCTACCGCATTCTCTGCCCGTGCCACCAGTCGCAGTTCGACGCGTTGCACTTTGCAAGGCCGATCTTCGGCCCCGCGGCACGCGCCTTGGCACAGCTTCCGGTCACCATCGACAAGGATGGCTACCTGGTGGCAAACGGAAACTTCATCGAACCCGTCGGACCGGCATTCTGGGAGCGGACGTCATGAGCCCAAAACTCGCTGACATGGCAGCACATCAGGGTGATGCGATTGATTCGCGGTATCACCCGTCTGCGGCGGTGCGTCGGCAGATGAACAAGGTGTTCCCCACGCATTGGTCGTTTCTGCTGGGTGAGATCGCGTTGTACAGCTTCATCGTGTTGCTGCTCACCGGGGTG
>JBBRTH010000011.1:0-105782 GCA_038244615.1 Mycobacteriales bacterium
CGGCCCGCGCCGGCCAGGTAGCCGATCTTGCGGCGGATCGTCTTGACCTCCGGGGCCCGGTCGAGCCCCAGCACCCGCCCCAGTGCGGGCGGGTCGATGCGGGTGGCGCCCTCGGCGCGGGATTCACCCAGCAGCGCCCGAAACACCGCCTCGCACAACATCGCATCCAGCGAGTAGAACCCGTTGGGCAACTCACCGTAGACGGTGTGTGCGCATTGCAACAACCCGGTCGCGGCCAGCGCGGGCAACGCCAGCATCAACCCGGCCAGCGGGGCCCGGGCGCACCCGGTGAACACCGGCGGCGCGCAGGTGATCAACCCGAACGCCGCCAACACCGGCTCGTCGCCGCGGTCGACCGGATCGGCCAACACCGGCACGGGCCCGGGTGGATCATCGCAAATCGCTGCAGAGCGATCCTCCTCAACCTCAACCTCAACCTCAACCTCGGGTTCGGGTTCGGGTTCGGGTGAAGCATCCAACGCGGGTTCGGGCACCGGCTTCGGCTCGGGCCCTGCCTCCGACACCGGTGTGGTGCAGCCCTTGTCGGTATCGATGTCGCTCAGAGCGGTGCGGATGCTGCCCGCCGACACGCCGATTTCACCGGCGATGGCCCGGTAGGTCGCCCCGGCCTGCCGCCGCGCGCGGATCGCGGCGACGACGCCGTCGGTGAGCTTCGACCTGCGTTGGGGGCCCTTGGTCTCCCCGAGCAGTCCGGCCACCCCCGCATCAGCCAGGCGAGTCTCCCAGCGGCGCACGCTGGCCGGTTTCACCCCGAACGCGTGCGCGACCTCCACTTGGGTGGCGGCCTTGATCCGGATCAACGACACCGCCGCGAACCGGCGCCCCGCGGTATCGCCGGCGTCCCAGGCGTAGGCCAGATTGCCGTGCACGAAGACCCGGCCGCCGTCACCGTCCTCGACGATCGCCGCGGCCGCACCAACCGGGCGCGCATCCTGTGGCGCCAGCGGCAGGGACGGCTGCAGGGTCATCACCGACATCATCCACCACCCAGAAATCACAGGAAATCACTCCATCCATTATCGAGCACGCTGGCCCGAATCGCCCGCCCACACGCCTCGGGAGGCGGCCAAACATTGCTCGAGTGCGTAAGGTTAATTGGATTGGGGCCGAGGCGGTTACGTGACATCGCCAGACCGGTCGCGCACGCAGCTTTACTTAGCCGCGACGGTGCGCCGACTGCATACATTCTGCGGCGTGTCGACGAACAGACGCGCACGCTCGCGGTGAAAGCGCCTACTCGGCCTCGGCCAGGCGAGTCTTCAGGGCATCGAACTCGTCCTTGACGCCCGTCGGCAGCTTCTCGCCGACGAATTCGAACCACTCCTCGATCAGCGGAAGTTCGTTGCGCCACTCCTCGGCGTTGACGGCCAGCGCCTCGTCGACGTCGGCGGCATCCACGGCGAGACCGTCCAGGTCGAGGTCGGCCGCCGTCGGCACGATGCCGATGGGAGTTGACTTGCCGTCGGCATGGTGCTCGATGCGCTCGATCGCCCACTTCAGCACGCGGCTGTTCTCGCCGAACCCGGGCCACAGGAACCGACCGTTGTCGCCGCGGCGGAACCAGTTCACGAAGAACACCGCGGGCATCTTCGACTCGTCGGCGCTCTTACCGACGTCGATCCAGTGCTGCATGTAGTCGCCGACGTTGTAGCCGATGAACGGCAACATGGCCATCGGGTCGCGGCGGACGGTACCGACCTTGCCCTCGGCAGCGGCAGTCTGCTCGGAGCCGAGCGTGGCGCCGATGAAGACACCGTGCTGCCAGTCGCGGGCCTGGGTGATCAGTGGCACCGTCGTCTTGCGGCGGCCGCCGAAGAGGATCGCCGAGATGGGCACACCCTGCGGATCGTCCCATTCGGGCGCCAGCGTGGGGCATTGCGAGATCGGTGTGCAGTAACGCGAATTGGGATGCGCTGCCTTGCTTTCCGTCTCCCGCAGAATCCAGTCGTTGCCCCTCCAGTCGATCAGGTGGTCGGGCTCGCCCTCCAAGCCCTCCCACCACACGTCACCGTCGTCGGTCTTCGCGACGTTGGTGAAGACGGTGTTGCCGCCGGCGATGGTCTTCATCGCGTTGGGGTTGGAGCTCCAGTTGGTACCGGGCGCGACGCCGAAGAAGCCGAACTCGGGGTTGACGGCGTAGAGCCTGCCGTCCTTGCCGAACCGCATCCACGCGATGTCGTCACCGACGGTCTCGGCGCGCCAGCCGGGGATCGTGGGCTGCAACATCGCCAGATTGGTCTTGCCGCACGCGGACGGGAACGCCGCGGCGATGAAGTAGGCCTTGTTCTCCGGCGAGATCAGCTTGAGGATCAGCATGTGCTCGGCAAGCCAGCCCTCGTCGTGGGCCATCGCCGAGGCGATCCGCAGCGAGTAGCACTTCTTGCCTAGCAGCGCATTGCCGCCGTATCCGGATCCGTAGCTCCAGATCTCGCGGGTCTCGGGAAAGTGGGTGATGTACTTGGTGTCGTTGCAGGGCCACGGCACGTCGGCCTGGCCCTCCTCCAGCGGAGCGCCGATCGAGTGCAGCGCCTTGACGAAGAACCCGTCGTCGCCGATCTTGTCGAGCGCGGCCTTGCCCATCCGCGTCATGGTCCGCATCGAGACGACGACGTATTCGGAGTCGGTGATCTCGACGCCGAGCTTGGGGTCCTCGGCACCGAGCGGACCCATGCAGAACGGCACCACCCACAGGGTTCGGCCCCGCATCGAGCCGCGGTACAGATCGCTCATCAGCTCCCGCATCTCGGCGGGATCCATCCAGTTGTTGGTCGGCCCCGCGTCGATTTCGCGGGCCGAACAGATGAAGGTCCGGGACTCGACGCGCGCCACGTCGGACGGATCGGACAGCGCCAAGTAGGAGTTCGGCTGCTTCTTGTCGTTCAGCTTCTGGAAGGTGCCCGCCTCGACGAGCTGGGCGCAGAGGCGCTCGTACTCCTCGTCGGAACCATCGGCGAACATCACGCGGTCGGGCTGAGTCAGCTCGGCAACCTCGCGAACCCAGGCGAGCAGCCCCTCGTGTTTGGTCGGCGCATTGTCCAGACCGGGAATGGTCGCTGAGGTCATCAAAATCTCCTGCTGGCGGTCTCGGTTATACCTGGCTTGAGGTTAACGTGGGTGACATACCCGCGGTAAATCGGGAGTATGTCCGTTGTCTCACAGGAACGATTCAGATTGGCGATTCCGGCACGATTGGCCGTCGATCGACCCAATGATCACCATTCGTACTGCTCAGTAACATCTTCGGGGGACCATCGGGGGTCGACGGAATCCGTTGCGGAGGCACGCTCCGGGGCGAGCTTCGCCGTCGCCCACACCGATTCGGCGGCGAGCAATCGTTCGGCGACCACCGCTTCGCCGTGCCACCGCAGTGTCGCCCCGACCTCCGTGACCCACCTGTCGAGCAACGCGCGGTCGTGCAATAGCCCCCGCGCTCGCACCACCCACGCCATCAGTGCCAGACCCGCCGCCGCGCCCGCGGCCCATCCCGCGACAGACAGGCCTGGCGCCACCCCTGCCAGGAGACGGCTCGACGCCAGCGCGATCCCCAGCCCGAAGCCGACGCCCAGCACCGCCATCAGCCGGCCCTCCAATCGCCGCGAGGAGGCCGGCGGCCGGCTGACGTCGGGCGGGCCCGATCGGCGAATCGGCGCGAATGGAATGGGGACGCCCTGCTCCAGCCCCAGTTCGGTCGCCGCGGTGCCGACCGCGCGGGCGATCTCCTCGTCGAGCTCGACGAGGAAGCGGTCGGCCTCGGCCCGCACCAGCGTTTCGAAGTCGGTCGATCCGCCGACGGGTACCGCAGCCGCGACGTCGCGAAGTTCACCACGCAGTTCCGAGCACCGATCCCGGACGAACCGGAGCAGCCGCAGACGCGTGCGCTGGAGCACGCGTCTCAACTCGACCGCAACGGCCGTGGCGGGCGTGCGCCGCGCGATGGCCGGACGCCCCCTGGCCCGCTGCGATCGCAAGCGAAACTCACTAGACCGCAAATGATTTCGTCGTCTCAGATCTGGATCCGCGAGGCGCTCGTCCAGCTCGGCGACCAGATCGCCGAGGCGTGGTTCACCGAGATCGGGGGCAGCGGCGACACCCACCCACGGCATCGACTCGGCGCGCACGTCCCAACCCGCGACGAGTATCCGGTCGGCTTCCATCACCTCGCGCCAACCCTTGTGCGCATCGACCTTCGACACCACCCCGACCACCAGATCCGTACGTGCCGCCGCCCGCTCGATGAGTGCCCAGTCCGATCGGGTCACCGGCGCCACCGCCGACACGACGGTGAGCACCGCGTCGGGCGCACGCTCGGGCGCGAGTTCGTCGGCCCCGACGACCGTCACGTCGGGCAGTTGCGCGCGCAGGCCCTCGATGACGCCGCTCACGCCAGAGAGACGTGGCCCGACCACGAGGACGACCCGACCCGGCGAGGTCACGTCGACGACCTCCGGACGCCGTCCAGGAGTCTCAGCGAGCCCCTGACGATGTCGGCGCTGCACTGGCGATGCAGCGCGTTCACGGGCCCGCGACCGTACCGTCGCCACCGGACGGCGCGGTCCAGGTGGGCGGGCGCCGTATCTCCGCGGTCTACGGACAGGCCGGCGGCCTCGATCACCGCAACGGCAGCACCCATCGTCGCCATCACGGTGACGTCGTCAGCCAGCATGTTCGACAGCCCGTTGTCGTTCAATTGCACTGCGAGGGAACATAATTCGTATACTGTAGTACGCATGCGACGGTACTTGACCGGTGCCGCCGCCGCATCGAGAGCGCATATGACCTCGTCGAGATTGCCAAGGTGAGCCAGGTGCGAACCGAGCCGGACGGCATCGCACCCGTCGGCCAGCGCGAGAACGCCGTGAGCGATGCCGAACCTGTCGAGGCGGGCCAGCAGACGGGCACGCACGTCGCGACCGACCGGATGGCAAGCCTCGACGAAGGCGTCGACGCTCGTGAGGTTTGGCGGCTCGGTCACGAATCGACGAAGCGCCGCCACGAGATCGTCCTCGAGATCGTCGGCGCCCTCCAACGCCGCCAAGAGCCCGACCACCGGCACCACCGGGGCACCGGTCAGCTCGTGGACAGCGGCTGCTCTCCTGCGGGCGACGGCGATCGGTCCACCTGCCCCGGCCCCGGCCAGATCGGCCTTCGTGAGCACCATCAACATCGGTACACGGGCGGACCGCGCCACCGCGAGATCCTCGGGCTTGGCGGTTTCGGCGATCACCAGGATGCAGACGTCGAACCCGGCACCCCACGGCGTGACGTGCACGCCCCGTTGCCGCAGTGCTGCCTCCACACGGCCCCGGCCGACCCCGGCGCGGCCGGCCACCGCAACGCTCACCGGGCGCCGTAAACGGTTGATGATCGGGATCACATTCGGGCTACCCACGGTTTCAGCGATGTGTGCCAGCTCGCCGATGAACTCCTGTGTCACGCGTCAATCCCCCGGGACCCATCGTCGCACCGCTGACGACCCTCACCAGGCGGCAAAATTTCACCGAGCCCACCGGATAGCTGAAGAAGGCAACTGTTGGGTATCGAATTGCACCACGATGCGGGTACACCGTCCTCGATGAGCGACCATGGACGGATGCATATGCAGCGCGAGGAGGACATGGAGGTGGCCTCGGAGTCGGTTTCCGACCAAACCCCGTTCGTCGCGCACCCCCATCCGCGCATCGCCAGCTTCCGATCCCGCCGCTCGGCGTTGTCCGGCCTGCAACACGAGACGTGGGATCGTCGCTGGCCGGAGCTCGGCATGCAGGCCAGGGACTCCGACGGGAACCTCGGGGGAGCGTTGGATACGCAAGCTTGGTTCGAACGCTCGGCGCCGCTGGTGCTGGAGATCGGATGCGGTACCGGCACCTCGACCATCGCGATGGCCGCGACCGAGCCTGAACTCGACGTCATCGGTGTCGAGGTCTACAAGCGCGGCCTCGCGCAGCTGCTCAACGGCATCGACCGGGAGGGCCTTCACAACGTGCGCCTGATCCGTGGCGACGGTGTCGACGTGGTCGAGCACCTTCTCGCGCCGGGGTCGTTGACCGGGGTGCGGGTCTTCTTCCCGGATCCCTGGCCCAAGGTGCGCCACCACAAGCGCCGACTGTTGCAGCCTGCCACGTTCGCCCTGATCGCCGACCGGCTCCGGCCAGGCGGCATTCTGCACGTCGCGACCGATCATCCCGGATATGCCGAACAGATCGGTGCGGTCGGCGACGCCGAACCCAGACTGCGCAGGCTGAGTTCGGACGTCATGACGGAAGCCGGCCGCGAGTTGCCCATCTCCGTACGACGACCCGTGACGAAGTATGAGGACAAGGCGCAGCGCGCGGGCAGCGCCGTGGCTGAATTCCTCTGGGAGAAGCGATGAATCGGTTGGGCAGCGATGAGCGCTCGCGCGAAGAGCCATTGTTGAAGAGCAGACGGACACGGCCATGAGCGTCACCGAGGACTTTGGGATCCTGGGGGAGGACACCGGTGAACTCACAGACGAGGGCGGTGAGAGCGCGCAACCGCAGTTGCGGGGCCCTCAGCGGGTCCTCCTCGTCTGGGACGCGCCGAATCTCGACATGGGCCTCGGATCGATCCTGGGCGGCCGTCCGACCGCGGCCCACCGGCCACGGTTCGACGCACTTGGTCGTTGGCTCCTGGCCCGCACCGCAGACCTGTCCAGCGCCCAGTCGTCCGCCGAGCCGCCGGTCACGTTCGAACCCGAGGCCACGGTATTCACCAATATCGCACCGGGCAGCGCCGACGTCGTCCGCCCGTGGGTGGAGGCGCTCCGCAACGTCGGTTTCGCGGTGTTCGCCAAACCGAAGATCGATGACGACAGCGACGTCGACAGCGACATGTTGGACCACATCGCGCTGCGCCGGAGCGAGGGCCTCGCTAGGGTGTACGTGGCGTCCGCTGACGGGCAGGCCTTTCGGCTGCCCCTGGAGGACATCGCCCGTGACGGCATACCGGTAAGCGTCCTTGGATTTCGCGAACATGCCAGTTGGGCGCTAGCGTCGGATACCTTGGAGTTTGTCGACCTCGAGGACATCTCCGGTGTCTTCCGGGAGCCGCTACCGCGAATCGGCCTAGACTCATTGCCCCAACAGGGGGCGTGGCTGCAGCCCTTCCGGCCGCTGTCCTCGCTACTTACCTCGCGCGCGTGAACAACTGAAGCAGCCGAGATAGCGAGAACTTGAAGAAGATCAGTTAGGAGCTTACGTGTTCGCCTGGTGGGGTCGGATGGTGTACCAGTTCCGATACGCCGTTATCGGAATCATGGTCGCGCTGTGCCTTGGTGGCGGCATCTACGGCGCAAGCCTGGGTCAGCACGTCACCCAGAGTGGCTTCTACGACGACACCAGCCAATCGGTGGCTGCCTCAGAGCTTGCCGACAACGTCTACGGTCGCGACCGCCTCAGCCACATCGTCGCCGTCCTCGACGCACCTGACGGCAAGAAGGCCAACGACCCGCAGTGGTCCAAGCAGGTGAAGAGCGAGCTCGACAAGGTCGTGGCCGACCACCCCGACCAGATTCTGTACTGG
Organism: Mycobacteriales bacterium; assembly: GCA_038244615.1. Taxonomy (GTDB): domain Bacteria; phylum Actinomycetota; class Actinomycetes; order Mycobacteriales; family Mycobacteriaceae; genus Mycobacterium. The sequence goes on from JBBRTH010000011.1 coordinate 7,561, forward strand.
CGGGGCTATCTGGAAAGCCCCACCGGAGACCCCACCACCAACGCCGCGCTCGCCAACGACGGCACGCGCACGTTCGTCGTCATGCCACTCAAGGGCAATGACGATGACACCATCCTCAAGAACTACAAGATCATTCAGCCCGATCTGCAGACCGTCGACGACGGAAACATCAAGCTGGCTGGCCTCCAACCCATCGCGAGCGAGCTCACGGGCACCATCGGTGACGATCAGAAGCGCGCCGAGGTGGCGGCCATTCCGCTGGTGGCGGTAGTGCTCTTCTTCGTCTTCGGCACCGTCATCGCCGCCAGCCTTCCCGCCATCATCGGCGGACTGACCATCATGGGTGCACTCGGCATCATGCGTCTGGCCGCCGATTTCACACCCGTGCACTTCTTCGCCCAACCCGTGGTCACGCTGATCGGTCTCGGCATCGCCATCGACTACGGCCTCTTCATCGTGAGTCGGTTCCGAGAGGAGTTGGCCGAGGGTTACGACACCGAGGCCGCGGTGCGGCGGACGATGATGACGTCGGGTCGCACAGTCATGTTCTCGGCGGTCATCATCGTTGCCTCGTCGGTGCCGCTGCTGCTCTTTCCACAGGGCTTCCTGAAGTCGATCACCTACGCGATCATCGCCTCGGTCATGCTCGCGGCGATCATGTCGAACACCGTGCTCATCGCCGCGCTGGCCGTCCTCGGACACCGCGTGGACTCGCTCGGGGTCAGCTCCCTGACCAAGTTCGCCCTGCCCGACACCATCACGTCCGACCCCTCGAACCCGAAGAAGAACACCCTTGCCCTCGCCGCGATCCCGGCGGGCATCCTTCTCCCCCCGGTGGGCATAGCGATCGGGCACATCGCCCGTACCCAGATCAAGAGAACCGGCGAACAGGGAGCGGGTCTGGCACTCATCGGCCTGTTCTTCGCCTACCTCGGCACCTATGGGGGACTCGCCTACGGCTGCTACGCGCTCCGCGATGCAGGCGTCATCGAGGGAGCCCTGTTCTGGATCCTGCTCGGCATCGTGATCTTCTGCGCGACCGTCACCGCGATCCTCGTCCTGGCGAGGTACATCCCGCCGATTCGCCGGATCACGCTCTGGTGGCTGAACTTCCTCGCCGAGAAGACCCAGAAGACGAAGACCCGCGAAGAAGTCGAGAAGGGCTTCTGGGGCAACCTCGTCAACAAGGTCATGAAGCGACCTGGAGCGTTCGCGCTGCCGATCGTGATCGTCATGATCCTGCTCGTCATTCCGCTGGGCCAGTTGGCCCTCGGAGGCATCAGCGAGAAGTATCTGCCCCCAGACAATGCGGTGCGCCAAGCACAAAACGCCTTCGACTCCAGTTTCCCCGGGTACCGCACCGAGAAGCTGACACTGGTCGTCCAGAACGCGACGCCCGAACAGCTCGCACAGGTCAAGAACGAGGCGTCCCAGATCACCGGCTTCACCGGCACCTGGGACGAGCGTCCCGTCGCGCCGGACGTTAAGGACCCGGCGATACCGGTCGGCACGGACGGACAACCTCAGCCCTGCTTGTCCAAGGACCTGCCCTGTGTTCTGCAGAACGGTCTCGTACAGCGCAACGATGCCGCCAAGAAGATAGACGAGCTACGGAACCTCCCGGCACCCAAGGGAGTGACGATCTGGGTCGGCGGCACCCCCGCCCTGGAACAGGACAGCATTCACAGCCTCTTCGCGAAGCTGCCGCTGATGGTCGTGGTACTGATCCTCACCACCACGGTGCTCATGTTCCTAGCGTTCGGCTCACTCGTCCTGCCCATCAAGGCCGCGTTGATGAGTGCGCTCACCCTCGGATCGACGATGGGCATCCTGACGTGGATGTTCGTCGACGGGCACGGCTCCGGCCTGATGAACTACACACCGCAGCCGCTCATGGCGCCCATGATCGGCTTGATCATTGCGGTCATCTGGGGTCTGTCGACCGACTACGAGGTGTTCCTCGTATCCCGCATGGTGGAAGCCAGGGCGCGCGGGCTGTCAACCGCCGAGGCGATCCGCATCGGTACCGCCACCACGGGCCGGCTGATCACGGGTGCCGCACTCATCCTGGCGGTCGTCGCGGGCGCGTTCGTGTTCTCCGACCTAGTCATGATGAAGTACCTGGCCTTCGGTCTACTGCTAGCCCTGCTGCTTGACGCAACCGTCATCCGAATGTTCCTGGTACCGGCGATCATGAAGATGCTCGGCGACGACTGCTGGTGGGCACCGCAATGGATGAAGCGCATCCAGGAACGGCTTGGCCTGGGCGAAGTGGAACTCCCCGACGAGCGCAGGCGGCCGACGGCCCGCGAGTCCGAAACGGATCCCGAGGCCCTCGTCGGCGCCGGTGCGCCCATGCGGGCGCTGCCACCACACGACCCCACGCATCCGCAGGGTGGCCAGCGGACTCTCGCCACGGGCAAGGCTGCCCCGCAACGCGTCAGCCCACCGTCGGCGGCGGGGACCACTCGCATTCCGACCACCCCGGCTGCGCCTGCGGCCGAGCCGCCGACCACGCGGATGCCCGCCGCCGCACCCGCCGATCAGACCACCCGACTGTCCACGCCCTCCGACGTTCCCACCACGCGCACGCCGCGGGTCGACCCGGGCCGGGCCGCACCCGCACCGCGGGCCGCGACTCCCACCAGGGGATCCACCCCACGCGGGGCGAGCGCCAACGGTGGCCGCGAGATCGAGTCGTGGCTCGGCGACCTGCGCGGCGGAGCCAACGGTCCGGGCTCGCAACCGGAGGCCCAGCGACCACCGGCGGCCGGCCGACGCCAGCCGCCGGCCCCTCCGGCCGCCGAACCGCCCACCACGGCGATCCCCACGCAGCGCGCCGCGGACTCCGAGCCCACCGAGAAGATCGACATGCGCGAAACCGACGACAATCCCAAGCGCCGCGGCGGCGGAGTCAGCGCGGCTGACCTCCTGCGCCGAGAAGGCCGGCTCTAGGTTTCGGCCTCGAGGTCGTCGGACTTACCCGCGATGGGTGGCCCGACAACGGCGGCGAGGGCGGCCTCCTCGGCGTCCGGGTCGTCGGCGAGCAACACGCGCGTCGCACTGTTGAGCACCGCGACGATGGGGACCGCCAGCAAGGCTCCGACGATCCCGGCCGTCACCCCGCCCGCAGTGATCGCGAGCACCACCACAAGTGGGTGAAGAGCCACCGCGCGGCCCATCACCAGCGGCTGCAGGACGTGCGCCTCAAGCTGTTGCACAGCGATGATCAGGCCGAACGTGATCAACGCGTAGACCCAGCCCTTCGCGATCAGCGCGACGATCACGGCCAGCCCGCCGGTGAGGACCGCACCGATCAAGGGAATGAACGCGCCGAGGAAGACGAGCGATGCCAGGGGCAGCGCGAGGGGAATCCCCATGATCGCCAGGCCGGTTCCGATGCCGACCGCGTCGACGAACGCCACCAGGAACGTGGCGCGGACGTAGCCGATCAGCGAGTGGAAGCCGGCCCGGCTGGCGTCGCGCACCCGGTCGCGGACGGTCAGCGGGAAGATCTTGGTGACGAACGCGAAGATGTTGCGGCCGCCCTGCAGAAGGAAGATCAGCGTGAAGAACATCAACAGCGCGCCGGTGACGATCTCGGTGATCGTGCCCGCCGTGGACAGGGCGCCGCTGGTCAACTTCGACTGATTGTTCTTCAGCGCCTCGATGGCGGTGTCGGTCGCGCTGTTGATCTGGTCGTTGCTGAAGTGCGACAGCAAGCCGGTATTGAGCGAGTTCCTGGCGTTGGTGATGCTGAGGGTCACCTGTTCGATCAGTGCGGGTGCACCCTGGATGAACTGGCTGACCACGAACGTGAGGATGCCGCCCACCACGACGATGCTGCTCAGAATGACCCCGGCGACGGCCGCACCCCTCGGCAGTCCGCGGCGGTCGAGGTGGTCGACGAGCGGTAGCAGCATTGCCGTCACCATCGTGGCGAGCAGCACCGACACCACGATGACCTCGATCTGCATCACCACCCAGAAGAACGCGCCAAGCGCACCCATGATGATCAGCAATCGCCACGACCACGCGGCGGTCTTGCGGACGAGGGGGTGCACCGACGCGTCGGCCTGCGAGTCAAACGACAAGGGGAAGCCCTCTGGCATTCCGGTAGCGTAACGACTCGCGACGCGTGTTCAGAGCAATCTCGTCGGGCGGTCGCGCACCGTTACCCTATACCCGTGTCGCAGGACGCCCCGGAGGGCAGGAGCGAAGCGACCGGGGAAACGGGCCCGGAGGGCAGGAGCGAAGAAAGCCGCCCGCGCGGAAAGTACTGGTGGTTGCGTTGGGCGATCATCGGCATCGCGATCGCCGTGCTCGCCGTCGAAGTGGTTCTGGTGTGGGATCAACTCGCCAAGGCTTGGCGAAGCCTGCTGACGGCAAACTGGTGGTGGGTTCTCGCCGCGGTGTCCGCCGCACTGGCGTCGATGCACAGCTTCGCGCAGATCCAGCGCACCCTGCTGAGGACCGCGGGCGTATACGTCAGGCAGTGGCGATCGGAGGCCGCATTCTACGCCGGTAACGCCCTGTCGACGACGATGCCGGGTGGCCCGGTGCTCTCCGCGACGTTCGTCTATCGGCAACAACGCATCTGGGGCGCCTCCCCCATGGTCGCGTCGTGGCAGTTGGTCATGTCGGGGGTCTTGCAGGTGGTCGGCCTGGCCCTGCTCGGGCTCGCGGGCGCCTTCCTCCTGGGCGCCAGCAAGAACCCACTGTCGCTCATCTTCACGCTCGGCGGTTTCGTCGCCCTGCTGCTGTTGGCGCAGACCGTCGCCTCGAATCCACAGCAGATCGACGGTATCGGGGTTCGCCTGCTGTCGTGGTTCAACTCCGTGCGAGGCAAGCCTGCCGACACGGGACTGAACAAGTGGCGCGAGATGCTCGAGCAGCTCGAGTCGGTGAGCCTGACCCGCCGTGCGCTGGGCACGGCGTTCAGTTGGTCCCTGTTCAACTGGGTGGCCGACGTCGCTTGCCTGGCATTCGCCGCGTACGCCGCGGGCGGCAAGCCGTCACTGGCGGGTCTCACCGTGGCCTATGCGGCGGCGCGCGCGGTCGGCGCCATCCCGCTGATGCCCGGCGGTTTACTCGTCGTAGAGGCGGTCCTGGTCCCCGGCCTGGTGTCCAGCGGCATGACACTGGCGTCGGCGATCTCCGCGATGCTCATCTACCGGCTGGTGAGCTGGCTCTTCATCTCGGGGATCGGCTGGGTGGTGTTCTTCTTCATGTTCCGCACCGAGAAGGACATCGACCCGGATGTGGCCGTAGAACCCGAAGCCTCGCCCGCGCCACCGGAGCAGTTCAGCCTCGACCCCGAAGCAAGACACGAGCCCGAGGTGAGGCAATAGGATCGGCGGATGCGCCGCAACACCTTGACCATCTTCGCGATTCTGAGTGCGGCCGCCCTCCTCGCCGCTTGTGGGACCTCGAGCCAAACTCCGTCCGCGTCGACCGGGGCCTCCGGTTCGTCGACGTCTTCGGCACCGACGCCCACCGCCACTGCTGCGGCGGTCCAAGCCACCCCCGTCATAGCGAGTGTGCTCGCGGCACCGGTGCCGGTGTCGACCACCGATGGGAAGAAGCACCTCGCCTACGAGCTGCAACTGATCAACCCACTAGGGAGCGACGTCACGCTGAAGTCGTTGTCCGTCAAGGCCGGAGCCAACGAGATCCTGACGCTGGCCGGAGACGGGTTGGCGTACTGGACACGCGCCCTCGGCGCCGGGCAGACCCCCACCATGACGCTCGGCCCCGGGCAGGCGGGAATCCTGTGGCTCGACGTCGTGCTCGACGGCTCGGCGCCCGTGCCCACCGATCTGTCGCACACCATCGTCGTCGACCTGGCCAAGCCGATGCCACCGCTCCTGCCCGCCACCATGACCGAGGACGACGTCGCACCCGTGACGGTGTCCACCAATAAGCCGGTCGTCATCTCTCCACCGCTGACCGGTCAACGCTGGCTGGACGCCAACAGCTGCTGCAGCATGACCGCACACCGGATGGCCATGAATCCACTCAACGGAAATCTGTGGGCCGCTGAACGATTCGCCATCGACTATCTCCAGTTGAGCCCTGACGGCACCGTGTACCAGGGTGATGGGTCCAAGCCCGAGAGCTACCCGTACTTCGGCGCCGACATCCACGCCGTGAGCGACGGTCCCGTCGTCGCCGTACTCGACGGACTGCCCGAGCAGGTCGCGGGCAAGAGTCCGACCGGGCTCACCCTCGAGCAGTACGGCGGCAACCACGTCGTGCAGGACATCGGCGCTGGCAACTACGCGTTCTACGCCCACCTGAAGACCGGCACCGTGAAGGTCGAGCCCGGCGACCAACTCACCACCGGTCAGGTGATCGCCAACCTCGGCAATACCGGCAACACCTCAGCGCCGCATCTGCACTTCCACGTAATGAGCACCCCGGACCCTTTGCGTTCCAACGGTCTACCGTTCGTATTCAAGGACTTCACCCTGGACGGGAGGATGACCTCGCTGGATGCCTTGGACCCGCTGCTGACGGGTCAGCCCGCGCCCATGGCACCCGGATTCACCGCCCGTGACGAGAAGGACGTCAGCCCACTGGTGCTCGACGTGATGACCTATGCCAAGGGCTGAGAACGGCGCGGCACGCTCGGCTGCGTTCGCCCTACTCGCCGACGCCTCATGCGTGCTGGTGTTCTGTTCGATCGGCAGGCGGAGTCACGCCGAGGGGATCACCGTCCTCGGCGTCGCCGAGACCGCGTGGCCGTTCCTGTCGGGCACCGCGGTCGGCTGGATCGCGGCGCGGGCGTGGCAGCGTCCGACCACGTTGGCCCCGACCGGGATCGTCGTCTGGTTGAGCACCGTCGTGATCGGAATGTTGTTGCGCAAGGCGACTTCCCAGGGCACGGCGATCAGCTTCGTGGTGGTCGCTTCGCTTTCGACCGCCATCCTGCTACTCGGTTGGCGCCTCGGCGCAAGGGTCCTCCCTCGCCTCCGAAGAAGCCCCTGACCGACCCGTCGTCCGGATCCGGTTCGAACTCGGGCGAAGTCAGCAAGGTCAACGTGGCACGCAGGCCGCCGAACGTACCGGCCGACAGTTCGATCCCGCCACCGTGCAGCGCGGCCTGCTGCGCCACCAACGCCAGGCCAAGGCCCGATCCGCCCGGCGCGGCCGTGCTTCCCCTGGCGAACCTGCCCATCACGAACTGATGCTCCTCGACGGGCAACCCGCAGCCGTCGTCGTCGACCACGATGGTGAGCACCTCGTCGCGGCCCTCGACGGCGGCGAGTCGGTGCGCGGCCAGCACGATCCGGCCTGCGCCGCCGTGGGCGACGGCGTTGCGCACCAGGTTGTCCACCGCGAGTCGCAAGCCACCGGGCCAACCCCAGATCGTGCCGATGTCGTCGTCGTTCTGCACCACGATCTCCACGTCGCCTGCCCGAGCGTTCTCGCGGGCCACCCGGTCGAGCATGTCCGTCACGTCGATCAGTTCGCGGTCCTCGGCCTGCGCGAGTTGTCCCGACGCGAGTTGTCCGAGCGCCGTGATGATGGCCTCCACCCGGCGCTGGGCCCGCGCGAGGTCACCGACGACTTCGTCGCGTTCGTCGGCGGGCAGATCGTGGATCCGCAGCGTGTCCAGGTCGGCCCGCATCGCGGTCAACGGAGTGCGAAGCTCGTGTGCAGCGTTGGCCGCGAAGTCCTGCGCAGCCTGAAGCGAATTCGTCGTGGCCAGTTGCGCCGCGGCGAGGCGGTCGAGCATTCCGGCCATCGCGTCGGACAGTGCCTCGGCCTCTCGCGCGCCCTTGACGGCCGTCATCCGATCGCTGCCCTTGCCCAGCCGCATCGTCTGCTCGGTGAGCCTGCGCAACGGCCGGATCGCCGGACCGGCCAGCATCCACCCCAGCCCCCCGGCGATGAGCACGGTCACGACGCCGACCGTGGTGTAGAGCGGAATCCGGGCCCGATTCAGCAGGATGCTGTCGGCGCGGATGCCCACCGACATGAGCACCCCGCCCTGTTGATCGACGGGGATGGTACGCACCCGATACTCGATGCCGTTGACCTCGACGGTCGAGGTACCCGGTGGCAGCTGAGGTAGTTGCAGGCCACGCTGGAACACCAACTGACCCGACGATCGGGACCGACCGGTCTGAAGGACTCCATTGGCTTGGTCGTAGACGCTGGCGTCGACGATCGAGTCCAACCGACGATCGAGTTGCGCGGCGTCGTTGTTGGCCAACACCATAGACGTGAGAACCGTGAACACCGCGACGACGGCGGCAGCTGCAGCCGCCGACGCGAAAGCGACGCGAGTGCGCAGTGACACGGACCTGCCGATTCGGGGCAGTCGCACCTCAGGGCTCGTCGCGCAGGACGTACCCGATCCCGCGAACGGTGTGGATCACCCGGGGGTGACCTTCGCGCTCGAGCTTGCGCCGCAGGTAGCTGATGAATACGTCGGCGACATTGGTGTCGACGTCGAAGTCGTATCCCCATACCAACTCGAGCAACCGCTGCCGAGACAACACCACGCCTGCATTCTCCGCCAGAACGGCGAGCAGGTCGAACTCCCGCTTGGTCAGTTCCGCCCGCCGACCATCGACGAACACCAGCCGCCTGGCCGTGTCGATGGTCAGCGGGCCGACGGCCATGGTGTCCCGCGAGCGCTCCGACAAACTGGATCGCCGCAGCAGCGCATGCAGCCTGGCGACGAGTTCGCCGAGGTCGAACGGCTTCGTCAGGTAGTCGTCCGCCCCCGCTTCGAGCCCGGCGATCCGGTCGTTGACCGTGTCACGCGCGGACAGCACGCAGATCGGGATGTCGTTGCCCAGGGCCCGCAATGCGGTCACTACGGCCACCCCGTCCAGCTCCGGCATCTGAACGTCGAGAACCAGCGCGTCATGCGATTCGTTGGACAGCAGTCTCAGTGCTTCCTTGCCGGTCGCCGCGACCCGCACGTCGAAACCCGAGTGCCGCAAGCCGCGGGACACCGATGTTCTGACGTCCGGATCGTCGTCGACCATCAAGACCGTGCGACCCGCGCCGTCAAGCGCCGGTGGCTCTGCCACCCGCACCGGGGCTAGGGAATGGCTGGGGCAGGCGCAGCGCCGCAGCGATTCTTCAGGTCGAGGAGAGGCTGACGAATGCCCGTGAGGTCAGCCTTCACTCCTGGGTTCTGGTCCATATAGGTGGAGACCTGGCTGCGAACCTCGTCGCGCGGCAGACCTTCGAGGCTGGTGAAGAAATAGTTCACGTCGGGGTGTGTGAACAGGTAGGCAGAGGTCGACGCTGAGACGCCCGACGCCACCCCTGCAAGGTCCGCAGCGGTGCAGTTCGGGGGGTTGAGGGCCGGATCATCTGCCCAGGCAGACGGAAGCGCACCGAACAACATCGCGCCTGCGATCGCGCCGGCGCCCATGGCGCCAGCTACCGCACGTCGCCCAGCATGGGCCGAGAGCAACATGATCAAGCTCCTTCATCGAATGTGCAGAGTCCTTCGGGTTTCTTCGGTGACTGCCAACATGTGCTGTTACCGACATCGGAAAGCTAAGCAGAATCGGTGACGACTTTCTTGCCTTGCGGTGAAACAGGCGTGAAAAAAAAGGAAATGAGAGTTCACGGCCGTCCCGTGAAGACACCGGCGAGTCGCTGAGAGCTACCTGGGAGTCGTCGTCGCAGGCACCGGGAGCGGGCCGGTGCCGGATGCAACCGCTGCGGCGGGAGATGACTGTGCCGGCAGGGCGGCCGCCGGCATCCCTACGGTCTGTGCCGTGGGGAACGCGCCTGGCAAACCTCCCGGCAACGCCCCGGAAAGTGAACGGACTGCGACTGCGACTGCGACTGCGACTGCGCCTGCATGTCCTTGCCTGCCTGCGGGTTTGCGTCGAAGTAGGTTTACAGGGCACCGAGCGACCGCGGACCTGCCTGCTGCTGCGAGATGGTCGTCAGCGCGGTGTTGGTGTCGGGGTGCGAGTCGCGGTAGTTACCAGTCGAGGTGGCCACCGATCCGCTCGCGCGAGCGACCTCGCTCGCCGCGCAAGGGTCCGGCGCGGCAGTCGCCGACGGTGCACCTGGCGTCGCCATTGCAGTCACAATGACACCACCGACCGCAAAAGCGGCGAACACCCCTCCGACGCAGCGCCGGAAGGCGGGAGCGGCGATCTTCATGGGTAACCCCAACCCAGCAACGGTCATGCGCCATACTGCCATCGGGAAAGCCCGGCCACCAATCCGTACAGCAAATACGCCGGCCAGTTCCACGGGTAGCTGGCAGCGATAGGGCCCGTCGCGCGAGGTGGGGACCCTTACCGCACGCTGGGGTAGGCTCTCGCTACGAAACGCGGGGAGTAAGGCAGGGGTCCGCCATCCAGCAGTTCATGTTGCGGTTGAGCAGCAAGCTGCGCAAGTATCGCTGGGCAGTCTTCGTAGCGTGGCTGCTCCTCTTGGTTCCGTCGGTATACCTAGCGCTGAACCAGTCGGGCAACCTCACCGGCGGCGGCTTCGAAGTGGCCGGCTCCCAGTCGCTGAGCGTTGAGCACGCGATTCAGGATCACTTCCCCGATCAGGGCGCCTCCCCCTTGGCGTTGGTCGCCGCGCCGCGCGCGGATGCCTCGTTCGACGACATGAACCAAGCCGTCGCGCACCTCGAGCGCATCGCGGCCGAGGTTCCCAGCGTGAAGGTCGTGCCCAACCCGGAGCAGCCCCCGCCCCAGCCGGACCGGCCGTACGTCCTCACCCTGCAAACGGACTTCAACAGCGGCAGTTCCGACCTCGCGAAACAGCTCCGCAAGAAGGTCGGCATCGACGGCGACCAACCAGGGCAGTTCGAGAACGGCAAGGTCAAGCTGTACGTCATCGGCCAGGGCGCGCTCGGTGCCGCGGCGAGTGAGGCCACCAAGCACGACATCGGTCAGGCCGAGAAGTGGAACCTTCCGATCGTCATGATCGTCCTGCTGGCGGTCTTCGGATCGCTCGCTGCCGCCGCCATGCCCTTGTTGCTGGGCATCTGCACGGTGGTGGTGACCATGGGGCTCGTCTACCTATTGTCGATGGTCACCCAGATGTCGGTCTTCGTGACGTCGACCGTGTCGATGTTCGGCATCGCACTGGCCGTGGACTACTCCCTCTTCATCCTCATGCGGTTCCGGGAGGAGTTGCGCTCGGGCCGTGATCCTGCGCAGGCGGCCGATGCCGCGATGGCGACCTCCGGTCTCGCCGTGCTGCTGTCGGGCCTCACGGTGATCGCCTCGGTGACCGGCATCTACCTGATCCACACGCCCGTCCTCGCCTCGATGGCCACCGGCGCGATCCTGGCCGTTGCGCTCGCCGTGCTGACCTCGACCACGCTGATCCCCGCGGTCCTCGCGACGGTGGGCAAGGCGGCGTCCAAGCGATCCTCGTGGCTGCACGTCTCGCGCCGACCCGAGACGACGCAGTCAAGGTTCTGGACCCGTTGGGTGGGCTGGGTCATGCGCCGACAGTGGCTCTCGGCGCTCGGCGCGACGTTGGTGCTTGTCGTGCTGGCCACCCCTGCGTTCGCGATGACGCTCGGCAACAGCCTGCAGCGCCAGTTCGAACCCACCCACGAGATCCGGGGCGGCATCAGCGCGGCGGCGCAGGCGCTCGGTCCCGGCGCGCTCGGCCCCATCCGCGTTCTGGTCACCTTCCCCGACGGGGACGCCAACGGGTTTCAGAACACCGATGCCCTGGACGCGGTGCAGCAGAAGATGAGCCAGGGGCCGGACGTGGCGACGGTGTCGACCCCGGTATTCGGCAACGACAACCACAGCGCGCTGTTGTCGGCGGTGCTCTCGATCGACCCGGAGGACCCGGCAGCGCGCGACACCGTCGACTGGCTGCGCGCCGAGCTGCCGCGCGCCGCCCCGGGGTCCCCTGCCGTGATCGACGTCGGCGGCCCCACCGCCCTGCTGCAGGACTTCGACCAACGCGTGGCGGCGACTCAGCCCATGGTCTTCGTGTTCGTCGCGCTGATCGCCTTCGTCATGCTCCTGATCTCGATCCGCTCGGTCTTCCTGGCGTTCAAGGGCGTCCTGATGACGTGCCTTTCCGTGGCGGCGGCCTACGGCAGCCTCGTCGTCGTCTTCAAGTGGGGCTGGCTCGAGGCGTTGGGGTTCGAACCGCTCGGGTCGCTGGACAGCACCATCCCGCCCCTCGTGCTGGCGATGACCTTCGGTCTGTCGATGGACTACGAGATCTTCCTGCTGACCCGGATCCGCGAGCGCTTCCTCCAGACCAACAACACCCGCGACGCCGTGGCATACGGCGTCAGCACGAGCGCGCGGACGATTACCAGCGCCGCATTGATCATGATCGCGGTGTTCATCGGATTCGCGTTCGCGGGAATGCCGCTGGTGGCCCAGCTGGGTGTGGCATGCGCCGTAGCGATCGCCGTGGACGCGACGATCGTTCGCCTCGTGCTGGTGCCCGCGCTGATGGCCATGTTCGCGCAGTGGAACTGGTGGTTGCCCGGGTGGCTGGATCGCATTCTGCCGTCGGTGGACTTCGAGAAGCCGCTACCCAAGGCCGACATCGGCGACCTCGTCGTCATCCCGGAGGACATCTCCACGATGGGGCCGTCGGGCTCGGAGATCCGCAACGTCGTGAAGTCTGCGGCGAAGCTCAAGACACTCGCTCCGCAGACCATCACCGTCGCCGATCCGCTGGCGTTCAGCGGCTGTCTGCCGCTTGGCGGATCGTTGGCGGAACACGTGAGGGGCGGCGACGAGCCGCTGGCCGCGTTTCGACCCGGCGACACTCTCCGGCTCAACGGCACCCACCACGGCAACGGCAAGTCCGGCAAGGCGAACGGCAAGAACGGCCCGGGCCGCCCCAACGGCGGCCGCTACTTCCCTCGCCGTCCCGTGCACCCGGTGACCATGTGGCGCGGCAGGCTCGCGGTGGCACTCGATGCGCTGGCGACGGCCGCCGAAGCAGACCGGCCCATGGTGCGACGACTCAGCCCCATGGAGACCACGAACGTGCTGCTGCCGACCGGCGACCGGTTGCAGATCCCCACCGGCGCCGAGACCCTGCGCCTGAAGAGCTATCTGATCATGTGCCGCAACAGCGCCAGGGACTATGCAGAGTTTGCCGATCTGGTCGAGTCCATGGAGACTCAGGTTGCGGCAGTGGTGCTGGCCGAAATGGACCGGTATTACTCTGGACAACGGTTGAGAAACCAGTGGGTGGCGACGCAGCTCGTACGGCAGCTAGCCGACCCGCACCCGTCAGATGATGACGCAGAATGGATGAGCCCCGAGGCGGAGCCCGACTGGGCACACGTCAGGCAGCGCTGCCTATCAGTGGCAGTGGCGATGTTGGAGGAGGCGAGGTGACGTTGACGACGGACGCGCGTGGCGACGCCGCCGGACGCCCGAAGCCCGCAGCGACGGCTGCATGGAGACCTCCGGCCGTCGATCAGCGGCCGGTGGAGTTCTGGCCCACGTCGGCCATCCGTGCGGCGCTCGAGACCGACGATCTGACGGTGTGGCAGCGCATCGTCGTCGCGATCAAACGCGACCCCTACGGCAGGACCGCCCGTCAGGTCGAGGAGGTGCTGGAGACGGCACCGCCCTACGGTGTATCGAAGGCCTTGGACGAGGTACTGGCCCGCACCCGTGCACATCTCGAGGCCAACGAGTGCGCTGAGGTGGCTCGTCACATCCACATGCTCATCCAGCGGTCCGGTCTGGGCCATGACGAGTTCGCTTCGCGCATTGGCATACCCGGCGATCAGTTCGCGGCCTGTCTCCAAGGCACCACCAGCCCGTCGGCATCGCTCATGATCAGGATGCGGCGGTTGTCCGACCGCTTCGCCAAGATGCGCAACGGCCGCTCCGACTGACGTCGAGCACACCGTGTCCACCACGTTCGCGCTGATCCCCGGTGCGGGAGGGAGTTCGTGGTTCTGGCACCGCGTCGCGCGGTAACGACTCGGCGTCGACGTCGAGGTGATGCCCGGTGGGCACCTGATGGCGTTGAGCCACCCCGAGGAACTCGCGGCGCGACTGCTCGGCCAGAACTAACGCGAGCTGATGGGCGACAGATCGTCGACCAGCCAGCGCCCGTCCTGCTTCAGTAGCGAAACTCGCAGTGGCAGAGGCACCGTCGCCGGTTGCCGACCCGGCGCGTTCTGCGTGCCGCGCATGACCACCGCGACGACCGCAGCCTGCGGACCGATGGCCTCCACTCCCGCCGAGGCGGTACTGGCTTGAACCGTTAGCCCCTTACTCGTCAAATCCTTTGCCATGGCTTCGAATTCGCCGCGGAAACCGTCGGCTCCACGCGAAGTCATCATCGCGGTCAGCCGGTCGAAGTTGGCGCTCGGGCTCTGCGGGGTGAACGTCGCCGACGCCTCCGCAGCACTGCTGGCGATGCCGACCACCTCGGTGATGTCGCGATGCATCTGCGCCTCGGGTGCCGTCCAGCGCGTGTAGCCGAGAACGACGGCCGCGGCCAACGCGACGGTCGTCAGCCCCACCACGGCCAACCGCAGACCCGGCCCGTCGTCGTCGGTGCCGAACGTCACGCCGTCGCGCCGGAACAGCACGATGTTGATCACCACGCCCTGCACGATGAGCAGGCACAGCACCGAGCACACCGACACCCACCACAGCGGCCACGCCAACGCGATGCCGAGGTAGACCAGCGCCAGGATCGCCCCGAGCGGCGCGAGCACGTCGAACGCCAGAACCCTGAACCGGTTCCTCATCGAATGGTCTCCAGCCGCGAGACCAGCAGCTTTCCGTCGATGTCGGACACCGCCAGCCTCAGCGTCCAGTGCACGGTCAGCGGCTTGGCACCCACGTTCTGGCTGACCGACGTGGCGACGACGATGACGTTGTCGGTGCGCGACGACACGGTCGCCAGCTCGGGCTGTGGCACCTGCGGTAGGCCTGCGTCACCGGGTGACCTGTGGAACAGCGACTCGATCGCCACGGATTCGACCTGGCCGACCGTCTGGGACTGGAGCTTCTGCACGACCTGGCTGAACGGCTCGACCGCGGTCTCGAAGTTCGCGTTGAGCTGACCGACTGTCCCGTCGTGCAGGGTCTCCATGCTTTGCGTGACGGTGTCCTTGTTCATGTTGATCAGGACGCTGGTCCAGTCGGCGGCGGCTTGAAGCACGCGGGTCTGGTACGCGCGATCGTCGACGTCGTGGCGGTGGCCGTTCCACACCAGCACCGCCAGGACGACCGCGGCCACCGAGATGACGCCGAGCACCGCGGAACCGATGCCGAACCCGGTCATGCCGCCGCTGGCCGCCGGGGTGCGCTCGTCGGCGAGCTGGTCTGGCATGGCCGTGAGGGTACCCGGCGCGGTCCGGCGGCCGCGTTTGCCGTCGACCACACCTCTCTCCCCGACACGTGACGAGCGGCCGGTGGCAGGATGGCGGGGTGACGTTAGAAGCAACCCACTCCGGTATCGACCTGTCCTACGTCGACGACGACGCCCGCCCCCAGGACGACCTCTTCGGTCACGTCAACGGCCGCTGGCTTGCCGACTACGACATCCCGGCGGATCGGGCCACCGACGGCGCCTTCCGGCTACTCGCCGACCGCGCCGAGGAGCAGGTGCGCGATCTGATCATCGAGGCCAGCGGTGCGGCCGGCGCTGGGGGTCCCCCCGCTTGCGGGGGAGGGCGTAGCGACCCGGGGATTGAGTCAGCCGACACCGACGAGCAGCGGGTCGGCGATCTGTACGGCAGCTTCATGGACGAGCAGGCGGTCGCGCGGATCGGCGTGCAGCCGTTGCTCGACGAGCTGGCGACGATCGACGCCGTCGCCGACCCGAGCGCGCTGGCGGCCGTGCTCGGCGGGTTGCAGCGCACCGGCGTCGGCGGGGGCACCGGCCTGTACGTCGACACCGATTCCAAGGACTCGACGCGCTATCTGCTGCACCTGTCGCAGTCCGGCCTCGGCCTGCCCGACGAGTCCTACTACCGCGACGCCCAGCACGCCGAGATCCTGGCCGCGTACCCGGGGCACATCGCGCGGATGTTCACGCTGGTCTGTGGCGAGGAATACGCCGGGGAATGGGAGGCCACGGCTACCCGAATCGTCGCGCTGGAGACCAAGATCGCGGCCGCACACTGGGACGTCGTCAAGCGCCGTGACGCCGACCTGACCTACAACCTGCGCACCTTCACCGACCTGACCGACGAGGCTCCCGGGTTCGACTGGACAGAGTGGATCGCCGCGATCGGCACCACCCCGGAAGCCGCTGCCGAGGTCGTGGTGCGCCAGCCCGACACCTTGACGGCCTTCGCCGCACTGTGGGCAGGCGAGGTCCTCGACGACTGGAAGTGGTGGTTGCGCTGGCGGCTGATCAGCTCGCGCTCGTCGATGCTGACCGACGAGCTGGTGGCCGAGAACTTCGACTTCTACGGTCGCACCTTGAGCGGCACCGAGGAGATCCGCGACCGGTGGAAACGCGGCGTGGCCCTGGTCGAGAACCTGATGGGTGATGCGGTCGGAAAGCTCTACGTAGAGCGCCACTTCCCGCCCGACGCCAAGGCCCGGATGGACGAGTTGGTGGCCAACCTCCGCGAGGCGTACCGCGTCAGCATCAGCGACCTGGAGTGGATGACGCCCGAGACACGTGAGCGGGCACTGGCCAAGCTGGACAAGTTCACCCCGAAGATCGGATACCCCGTGCGCTGGCGGGACTACCCGGGCCTGATGATCGACCGCGCCGACCTGTATGGAAACTACAAGCGCGGCAACGCCGTCGGCTACGACCGCGAGCTGGAGAAGTTGGGCGGGCCGGTGGACCGCGACGAGTGGTTCATGACGCCGCAGACCGTGAATGCCTACTACAACCCCGGCATGAACGAAATCGTCTTTCCCGCAGCGATTCTGCAGCCACCGTTCTTCGACGCCGAGGCCGATGACGCGGCCAACTACGGTGGCATCGGCGCAGTGATCGGCCACGAGATCGGCCACGGCTTCGATGACCAGGGCGCCAAGTACGACGGCGACGGCAACCTCGTGGATTGGTGGACCGACAGAGATCGCACCGAATTCGGTTCTCGGACGGACGCATTGATCGCGCAGTACGAAGACTTCGTTCCGCGGCAGCTCACCGGCGGTCAGCACGTCAACGGGGCCTTCACGGTCGGCGAGAACATCGGCGACCTTGGCGGACTCTCGATCGCATTGCTGGCGTACGAGTTGTCGCTGGGCGGCAAGCCTGCCCCGGTGATCGACGGACTGACGGGTGTGCAGCGGGTGTTCTTCGGCTGGGCACAGGTGTGGCGCACCAAGTCTCGCGACGCGGAAGCCATCCGGCGGCTCGCGATCGACCCGCACTCACCGCCCGAGTTCCGGTGCAATGGCATCGTCCGCAACCTCGACGCCTTCTACGAAGCGTTCGAGGTGAACGAATCCGACGAACTTTATCTGGAACCCGAACAGCGCGTGAGCATCTGGAACTAGGCTTCAACGGGAACGGCCACCCCGATGGGGCGGCCGTTCTCGTCCAGCTTGGTCCTACATCTGCCAGTCCTGCGCACCGTCGTTCTGGCTGTAGGTGCCGACCGAGTTCTTCACGACGATCGGGTCACCGCTGCCGAAGTTGTCGAAGAACCACTGCGCGTTGGCCGCACTGAGGTTGATGCAGCCGTGGCTGACGTTGCGCTTGCCCTGATCGGCCACCGACCACGGCGCGCTGTGCACGAAGTTGCCGCTGTTGTCGATGCGGACCGCGTTCTGGACCGTCAACTTGTAGCCCTGCGCCGAGGTATTCGACACGCCGTACGTCGCGGAGTCCATCACGATGCTCGGGAACTTCTCGAGCACGTAGTAGGTGCCGTTCGGGGTGTCGTGGCCCGTCTTGCCCATCGATACCGGGAACGTCTTCTCCACGGTGCCGTTGCGGACGACCGTCATCTGGTGCGTGGTGTTGTCGACCGTCGCCACCAGAGACTCACCGGTCCGGAAGCCGGACTTGGCACCGCCGGCGTCGATGTTGACGGTGGTGTTCGCCGGCCAGAAGTTGATCGGGCGCCAGCGCAGCTGGGTGTCACTCAGCCAGTAGAACTTGCCGGGAACCGGCGGGACCGACGAAACGTGCACTGCGGCCTGGGCCATCTGACGGTCCGCGATCGGCCGCGCGAAGTTGATGGCGATCGGCTTGGCGACGCCCACCATCGAGCCGTTGCTCGGGTTGAACGTCGGCGGCGCGAAGACCGGCGGGCCGGTGTAGGGCGTGGGATCCTGACCGGCCGGGGTGCCCGCTGGGATCACCGTGGGCGCAGTCGCGGCCAGTGGATCGACCGGCGCAGGCGCCATCGGGTCGGCCGGCGGCGCGAACCCGAACGGCAGCGGCGCCGGTGGTGGCACGTCCCCGATCGGGGGCGGTGCCGGCTGCTCGATGGGTTGCGAATCGATTGCCGCGGGATCCGGGTTGACCTCGGGATCGGCCCAAGCAGACGGGCTGCCGACCACCAATCCACCGACCAGTCCGGCTGCGAAGATCGCAGTGGCAAGTCTCGTAACAGTTCGCTTGAACGTTTCCTGGGGCACGCCCCACCTCCAATACACAAGTGTCACCAGTGTCGCACAGCGTGGGGACCGGTTACCTGCGGCAACGGTAACGAACCCCCGATCACCGCTCGATCGAAACGGCACTGACCTGCTCGTTTGATCGCGCCCCGCCGTCGGTTCGTTACCTTCGCCGCATCTTCCCGGTCAAGACTTGACGAGACGAGCGATGGCCGCCGACGCCTCGGCAAGTTTCTTGTCGGCTTCGTCGCCCCCCTCGGCGACCGCGTGCGTCACGCAGTGGCCCAGGTGCTCGTCGAGCAATCCCAGCGCGACGGACTGCAGCGCGCTGTTGACGGCGCTGATCTGCGTCAGGATGTCGATGCAGTACTTGTCGTCGTCGATCATCTTGGCGATGCCGCGCACCTGACCCTCGATGCGGCGCAGGCGCTTGGCGTAGTTCTCCTTGTGGGGCGAATAGCCATGGGGGGCAGGGTCGTCGCCGTCCTCGGCCGCCTCGATCACGTCAGATACCTCGGATACTTCGGACATCGTCACCCTCCCAGCATCTGCTTCATCTGGCCGATCTCCGCCTGCTGTGCCGTCACGATCTGCTTGGCCAGCGTCTTGGCGTCGGTGTTGGCGCCGTCGGCGATCTCGGTGTTGGCCATCGCGATGGCTCCCTCGTGGTGGCCGATCATCGACTGCAACCAGAGCTTGTCAAAGTCGGCACCCTTGAGCGACGTCAACCTCGCCATTGTCGGGTCATCGACCATGCCCTGCATCTCCATGCCGTCCATACCGCCCTCGTGACCCTCATGACCGGTGTCTGAGCCGGAATTCCACTGGACCAGCAAGGCCTTCATGGTCAGGATCTCGGGGCCCTGCGCCGCGGAGATGTCCGAGGCCAGCTTGATCACCGCAGTGTCGGTGGAACGCTGGGGAACGAGTTCTGACATCTCGACGGCCTGCTCGTGATGCGGAATCATGCCGGTGACGAAGGTGACGTCGGCGGCGTTGTTGGGGGCTGGGCTGTCGGCGGGTTGGGCCGCGGCACTGGACTTGGCGCCATGCTCGGGGTCGGTGGGGCCGTCCGAGGCCGGGCTGGTGCACGAGGACAGGAACAGTGCGGCGGCGAGCGCAGCCACGGAGGCGATGAGCGGCTTCATGCAATACACCGTACCGGGTACCCCACCGGGGTATCCGAATTGGTTTTGTCGACGAACGACCCGAAGGCATACTTGATCAATGCCCTCAGAAAGCTCACCCGACATCAAGCCTCGCAGCCGCGACGTCACCGACGGCCTCGAGAAGACCGCCGCCCGCGGGATGCTCCGAGCCGTGGGAATGGGCGACGACGACTGGGTCAAGTCGCAGATCGGCGTCGCGTCGTCGTGGAACGAGATCACCCCGTGCAACCTGTCGCTGGACCGGCTGGCCAAGGCGGTGAAGGAAGGCGTGCATTCGGCTGGCGGCTTCCCGATGGAGTTCGGCACCATCTCGGTGTCGGACGGCATCTCGATGGGCCACGAGGGCATGCACTTCTCGTTGGTCTCCCGTGAGGTGATCGCTGACAGCGTCGAGACCGTCATGATGGCCGAACGCCTCGACGGCTCCGTCCTGCTCGCCGGCTGCGACAAGTCACTGCCCGGCATGCTCATGGCCGCAGCGCGACTCGACCTGGCGAGCGTCTTTCTCTACGCCGGGTCGGTCATGCCCGGCAAGGCCACGCTGACCGACGGCTCCGAGCGGGACGTGACGATCATCGACGCCTTCGAGGCGGTCGGCGCCTGCGCGCGAGGGCTGATGTCCCGCGAGGACGTCGACATCATCGAGCGCGCCATCTGTCCCGGCGAGGGCGCGTGCGGCGGCATGTACACCGCGAACACCATGGCCAGCGCCGCCGAGGCGATTGGCATGTCCCTGCCGGGCAGCGCGGCACCGCCCGCCAGCGACCGCAGGCGTGACGCCTTCGCCAAGGCAAGCGGCGAAGCCGTCGTCGAACTGCTCAAGCGCGGCATCACCGCCCGCGACATCATGACCAAGGAGGCGTTCGAGAACGCCATCGCCGTGGTGATGGCGTTCGGCGGCTCGACCAACGCGGTGCTGCATCTCCTGGCAATCGCCCACGAGGCCGACGTGAAGCTCACGCTGGACGACTTCATCCGGGTCGGGGCCAAGGTCCCACACCTGGCCGACGTCAAGCCGTTCGGCAAGCACGTGATGTACGACGTCGATCAGATCGGCGGCGTGCCCGTGATCATGAAGGCCCTGCTGGACGCGGGCCTGTTGCACGGCGACTGCCTCACGGTCACCGGTAAGACGATGGCCGAGAACCTCGCCCACATCGCACCGCCGGATCCCGACGGCAAGGTGCTGCGCGCGCTCTCGAACCCGATCCATCCGACCGGTGGCATCACCATCCTGCACGGCTCACTGGCCCCCGAGGGCGCCGTGGTCAAGTCGGCCGGATTCGACTCGGACGTGTTCGAGGGCACCGCAAGGGTCTTCGACGGGGAACGCGCCGCGATGAACGCATTCGAGGACGGCACCATCGTCGCGGGTGACGTCGTCGTGATCCGCTACGAGGGCCCCAAGGGCGGTCCCGGAATGCGCGAGATGCTGGCCATCACCGGCGCCATCAAGGGCGCCGGCCTCGGCAAGGACGTACTGCTGATGACCGACGGCCGCTTCTCCGGCGGCACCACCGGCCTGTGCGTCGGGCACGTCGCGCCGGAAGCCGTCGACGCAGGCCCGATCGCGTTCCTTCGGGACGGTGACCAGATTCGTCTCGACGTCGGCAAGGGCACCCTGGACGTACTCGTCGACGCCGACGAATTCGATTCCCGCAAAGCGGGTTTCGAACCGCCCGCGCCGAAGTACACCACCGGCGTCCTGGCCAAGTACCGCAAGCTGGTGGGTTCGGCAGCCACCGGCGCGGTCTGCGGCTAGTTGCTCGTCGGTGGTGGTTCAGTCCGGAAGGGCTGGTACCACCACCAGTCGGCTCGCTCACCGGTGGGTCCGGGGCAGGGTCCGACCGCGGGCGGGGGTTGCGTGGGAGGGTGGGCCAGTGATCCTGCGTTGAGTGGTCTGCCGGCGCCGTCGGTGACCACTAGGTGATGGGCGGGTCCGGTAATGGTGATGAGGCCCCGATGGTGCATCCGGTGGTGACGGGGGCACACCAGCACGAGGTTAACCAGCTCAGTGAGGCCGCCGTCTTCCCAGTGCCGGATGTGGTGGGCGTGCAGACCGCGGGTGGCCCCGCAGCCGGGAATCACGCAGGCGCGGTCGCGGTACTCCAGCGCACGGCGAAGCTGGCGGCTGATCTGCCGGGTCTCGCGGCCCGAGCCGATCACCTGGCCGTGACGTTCGAACCAGACCTCGCAGGTGGCATCACACATCAGGCACCGGCGTTCGTTCTCCGACAGGAGTGGACCCAGATGCAGCGACGCGGCACGGCGCTCGACGTCGAGATGCATCACCACGGTGGTGCGCTGCCCGTGTGGTCGGCGGGCCACCTCGGCATCCCAACCGGCCTCGACCAGACTCATGAACGCCTCGACGGTGCCCGGTAACGGCGGTGACTGCTCGGATACGCCGTCGCCATCGCCATCGGCGCGGTCACGCTTCCACTCGGCGATCAGCGCATCATGATGAGACTGCAACGCGGCGTCGAACGTCGCCGCCTCGGCGTGCGGAAGTTTGATCCGCCACGTGGTGGACTCGTCGTCGACGATCTTGGTGATCGACCGCGGCGGTTCTGGCCGGGGATCGGGTTCTGGTCGCGGTTCCAGCTTGACCGCGGTACGTAGCTGGCTGACCGTGGCGCTGGCGGCCAGCTCGGCATAGTGCTCATCGGAGCCCTCAGCCGCACGCTGCGCGATGACGCCCACCTGATCCAGCGACAGCCGGCCCTCCCGCATGCCCGCCGCACAGCGGGGGAATTCCTCGAGCCGGCGTGCGACGGCGGCGATCGTATCGGCGTTGCCCGGTGACGTGCCGGTCTTCCAGGCCACCAAGGCCGCGAGCGACCGCGCGCCAGTGGCGCCCCACAGCTCGTCGTGGTCCAACTCGGCCACGATCTCCACGACGCGGCCGTCAACCGCGTTGCGCTGACCGGTCAACTCCGCCAACTCCTCGAACAGCACCTCGAGACGCTCACCTAAGTGCATCCCAGGATTGCAAGAGGCTGCGGTCGAGGGCATGACGTCATCATCGCAGGGGGGTCCGACAAATGCAGGTTGTGCGGTCTGCAGCGGTTACCGACGATGTGAGTAGGGTTTTCTCCCATGTCGCTCGCGTTCCTCGTCACATCGCTGATCGTGGTGGCGACGCCCGGCGCCGGCGCGCTGGCGGCCACGATGGCGGTGACGGCCCGCTTGTGACCGAGTCTCCTTCTGACCTCCATCCAGCGTTGGCCGCCCTCGCTCCCCTACTGGGCAGCTGGGTGGGGTCCGGCGACGGTGAGTACCCGACGATCCCGTCGTTCGGCTACCTCGAAGAGGTCACGTTCGGCCACGTCGGCAAGCCGTTCCTCAGCTACGGGCAGCGGACCAGGGCAAGCGACGACGGCCGTCCCCTGCACGCCGAGACCGGGTATCTCCGGGTGCCGTCACCGGGACGCGTCGAAATGGTTCTCGCGCATCCGACGGGCATCACCGAAATCCAGGAGGGCTCGCTGACGGTCACCGGCGCCGTGCTCGAACTGGAGTTGAACGCGATGTCGATCGGACTCACCGCCTCCGCCAAAGACGTTACGGCGCTGAGCCGTTCGATCCGCATCGACGGTGACGAACTCGTCTACACCCTGCGGATGGCCGCGGTGGGCCAGCCGCTCCGACATCACCTGGCCGCGACGTTGCACAGGAAGCAGGAATGACGGCAGACGGCAGGATCCGAGTCCCGGCCGACCTCGACGCAGTCACGTCGGCCGGCGAGGAGGACCACTCCGATGTCGACCCCTCATCGATCGAGCGCATCTGGCAGGCGACCCGCCACTGGTACTCGGCAGGCATGCATCCGGCCATCCAGGTGTGCGTCCGCCACCGCGGGAAGGTCGTCCTCGACCGGGCGATCGGGCACGGCTGGGGCAACGGTCCCGAAGACCCGGTCGACGCCGACAAGGTCCCGGTGACGACGGAGACGCCGTTCTGCGTGTACTCGGCGGCCAAGGCCATGACCACGACGGTCATGCACGTGTTGGCCGAACGCGGGATCTTCTCGCTCGACGACCGTGTTTGCGACTACCTCCCGACCTACACCAGCCACGGCAAGGACCGCACGACGATCCGGCACGTGATGACCCATAGCGCAGGCGTTCCCTTCGCGACCGGGCCGAAGCCCGACCTGAAGCGGATGAACGACAGCGAGTACGCCCGCGAGATGCTCGGCAACCTGCGGACCATCTACCCGCCGGGGATGATGCACGTCTACCACGCCTTGACGTGGGGGCCGCTGACCCGCGAGATCGTCTCGGCCGCCACCGGCAAGGACATTCGGGACGTGCTCGCCGACGAGATCCTCAATCCCCTCGGTTTCCGGTGGACCAATTACGGCGTTGCGCCACAAGACGTTCCACTTGTCGCACCCAGCCACGCCACGGGCAAGCCGCTGCCCGCACCGATCGCGGCGGCCTTCAAACTGGCGATCGGCGGAACGACGCACCAGATCATCCCGTTCACCAACACCCCGCAATTCCTCACCAGCGTGGTGCCGTCGTCCAGCACCGTGTCCAACGCGAACGAGCTGTCCCGCTTTGCCGAGATGCTGCGCTGCGGCGGCGAACTCGACGGGGTGCGAATCATGCAGCGCGAGACCCTGCGCGCCGCGACCACTCAGGCTCGGCGCCTCCGGCCGGACATCGCGACGGGGTTGATGCCCATGCGCTGGGGTATCGGATACATGCTGGGCTCCCAGCGATTCGGCCCGTTCGGACTCAACGCCCCGGCGGCGTTCGGGCACACCGGTCTGGTCGACATAGCCATCTGGGCGGACCCCGAGCGCGACCTTGCGGTCGGCGTCGTCAGCAGCGGCAAACCCGGCGGCCATCGCGAGGCGAAGCGCTACCCCGCGGTCCTCGACGCCATCGCTGGCGGATTCCCGCGGACCGCTGCGGGCTAGCATTCGCGGGTGGCCAAAGTAGAGCTGTCCCGCACACTGTCCATCAGCTCCGAGGAGGCGTGGTCGCACGTCTCCGACCTGTCCTCGCTCGGGGACTGGTTGACGATGCATCAGGGCTGGCGCAGCGATCTCCCGGGCGAACTCGCCGTCGGCACGACCCTCGTTGGAGTCGCGGGCGCCAAGGGCATGCGCAACCGCGTCACCTGGACGGTCAAGGAGTTCGATCCACCGAAGCTGCTCGGCATCACCGGCGAGGGCGTCGGCGGTACCAAGTACGCATTGAACATGACCGTGAAACCGCTACCCAAGGGCTGCGAGTTCACGCTCAAGATCGACCTCGGCGGTACGCCGCTGTTCGGCCCGATCGGCATGGCCGCCTCCCGGGCCGTCAAGGGCGACATCGAGCGGTCGATCAAGAAGTTCGACGAGCTCTACGGCTAGCGAACGCTCTCGCCGTAGACCCGGTCGACCGTCAGTGCCATCAACACCCGGCGATCGGACACCATCACCGCGCGGTATTCGTCCCAGTCGGGATGCTCGCCTGCCGCACTCCGGTAGTAGTCGACGAGTGCCTCGACCTCTGGGCCGTACGGGTCGGTCCCCGGACCGGTCAGCGTCACCGTTCCCTCGGCGGTCGCCCACGACCAGCCGTCGGCGCTGGTGACCTCGAGGGCGGCCCGCGGGTCGCGCCGCAGGTTGGCGGTCTTCGCGCGGCCCTCCGTCATCGACACGTAGACGACGTCGGCGGTTTGGTTGTAGAAGGGGGTCACGGGCGAGAGCTGTGGCGTGCCGTTCGCCTTGATCGTGGCCAGCACGCCGAGTCTCGCGTCGGCCAGCAGCGTGCGCGGGTTGAATGAGGAAGCGGTCATGTCACAACGCAACCCGTGACCACGCACACGGTATTCCACTTCGGAGGAGCTTCGACTTGCCCGATCCCACGTCTGACCCGCAATCCACCGTCCGCGCCGACCTCGCAGAGTTGGCGCGACGCCGGGCGCTGACCGAGGACGCCGCCCGGCTCGAGGCGGTCGAGCGCAGGCACACCGGGGGTGGGCGCACCGCGCGGGAGAACGTCGCCGACCTCGTCGACCCCAGATCGTTCGTCGAGTACGGCAGGTATGCGATTGCCGCGCAGCGCTTCCGGCGCGATGTCGACGATCTGATCGCACGTACGCCCGCGGACGGAATGATCGCGGGTACGGCGCGGATCGACGGCGGCGCCTGCGCGGTGTTGGCCTACGACTACACGGTGCTCGCGGGCACGCAGGGCGCTCGCGGTCACCGCAAGAAGGACCGGCTGTTCGACGTGATCGAACGGCTGCGGCTGCCCACCGTGTTCTTCGCCGAGGGCGGTGGCGGCCGGCCGGGCGACACCGACTACCCCGCCGTATCCTCCCTCGACGTGCGCGCATTCAAGCTGTGGGCGGCACTGTCGGGCCTGGTGCCACGGATCGCGGTCGTCAAGGGACGCTGTTTCGCGGGCAACGCGGTCATCGCAGGCTGCTCAGATCTGATCGTAGCCACCGAGGACGCATCCATCGGGATGGGCGGCCCGGCGATGATCGCAGGCGGCGGGCTCGGCAACGTGGCGCCCGACGACGTGGGCCCGATCTCGGTACAGGCCCCCAACGGCGTAGTCGACGTCGTGGTCGCCGACGAGGCGGAGGCGGTTGCCATGGCCAAGAAGCTCCTCGGCTACCTCTGCGGCCGCACCGAAGCGGGTGACGCGGTGGACCAAACATCCTTGCGCACAATGATTCCCGAGCGCGATCGGCGCGCCTATCACGTCAGACCGATCATCGAGACCATCGCCGACGTCGGGTCGGTGACGTTCCTGCGGGAGCGGTTCGCACCGGAGATGGTGACGGCACTGGCCCGCATCGACGGGCGCCCGGTGGGGGTGCTCGCCAACAACACCCGCGTGATGGCGGGTGCGATCACGGCGGGCGCGGCGGACAAGGCGGCGCGCTTCCTGCAGTTGTGCGATGCGTTCGGCCTGCCCGTGGTGTCACTCGTCGACTGCCCCGGCTACATGGTCGGGCAGGCCGCCGAGGCGGAGGCGTTGGTGCGGCGCGGATCGCGTCTGCTGGTCGCCGGGGCGTCGTTGCGCGTGCCGTTGGTGGCGGTGGTGCTGCGCCGCGGTTACGGCCTTGGCGCGCAGGCGATGTGTGGCGGCGGCTTGCACGAGCCGCTGCTGACGGTGGCGTGGCCGGGCGCCCACCTCGGCCCGATGGGGTTGGAGGGCGCGGTCCGGTTGGGTCTTCGCAAGGAACTCGAGGAGATCGCCGATGACGACGAGAGGGAGGCGCGGGTCCGCCAGGCCACCGCCGCCGCGCAGGAGAACGCCAAGGCGTTGAACGCGGCGGCGTTGTTCGAGATCGACGACGTCATCGACCCGGCAGACACCCGTGATCTGATCGCCGCGACGCTGACCGCGGCCGCGGAGCACCCGTTGGGTGCGCCGCGACCGCGGTTCGTCGACACCTGGTAGCCGATCAGCCGGCCATGAACTGGTCGTAGGCCGACGCCAGGTCGGGCGGGAGAACCGTCACGTTGCACTGGCTCTGGGTGTCGCCGATCGGCGCCAGGATGCCGCGCAGCTCGTAGTACTCCTGCGGCTTGGCCGTGAAGTAGTTCCGAATGTTGGCGGCGGCGTCGTTTCGCGGCTGGTTTCGTGCCGAGAAGACCACCTGTTCGGCACCCGGGTGGGCCCGCAGGTAGTCCTG
This sequence comes from Mycobacteriales bacterium, assembly GCA_038244615.1. Lineage (GTDB taxonomy): Bacteria > Actinomycetota > Actinomycetes > Mycobacteriales > Mycobacteriaceae > Mycobacterium. Next base: position 34,892 of record JBBRTH010000011.1, read on the forward strand.
CGCCGAGCCCGTCACGGTGCTGACGGTGTTGGCGACGCCTGCGCCGCTGCAGTCGGGTGCTGCCGATGCCGCCGGTGCGGCGATGGTGGCGGCAGCGACTCCGGTGATCAGGCCGCCGACCACCATGCCGATGGCTCCGCGACGCATGGTCATACCACTGAATTTCATGATCGATTTTCCCCTCGGGAGTGTCGTGTGAAGGTGCCGTTTCCTCGACAGGATTTCCACGGTACGCGTCACTCAGGAAACTCCCGGTGGCCGATCAAGGCCGCTCGCAGCTGCGCTGCCAGGCGTTACGCATTATCGGGGTGAATTGGACAACACTTTGCATCGAATTCGACGAGCACCCAGACAATTTCTCAGAATCCGGGTGGAACTCTTAGTTGATCGTGATCAACCGACCAATTGGCGTAATCGAATCGTTATCTGGAAATCAGTCGCGCACACCCTTGTAGATGCCCTTGCGGACGATCAGCGGTTGCAGTATCCGGTCAATGGACCACGCCGGGAACCGGAAGGCCCGACCGTTGGGCGCGAAGACCTCGAGCCCGTCGGGTTGCGCGCCGAGCACCGAACCCCACCGGCGGGGCGGCGCGCGGTAACTCCGCCGCGGCTTGCCGTCGAACTCGGCGCGAACGTTGTGGGCCAGCACACCGTCCGCCCGGTTGCGCGCCGAACTACGGAGCGGGTCGGTGGCGGCGACATCGCCGATCGCGAACACGCCGGCGTGGCCGGGCACACGTAGGTCGGGCGTGACACGGACGAACCCGCCGTCGTCCAACATCTCCGACGGCAGCCAGTCGGTGTTGGGCGTCACCCGCCCGATCGCCCAGAGCACGGCGTCCGCAGGAGCGGGTGCCTGACCGGTGCTCCATTGGACGGGCCCGGTGCTGATCTCGTCGCACGCGAAGCCGTCGGGCACGACCGCGCGGTGTCCACCGTGCAGACCGACCCCGAGATCGGTGAGTCTGCGCCGGATTCGGCCCCAGATTCTCCGGTGGTGCGAGGGCAGCGGGCGCTCGCCCGGGTAGTACAGGTCCACGCGCTTGTCCGGCCAGGTGCCTGCGAGGTTGGCGGCACTACTGACCGCCGCCGCACCGCCTCCGACGACGATCACGGAATCGGCTTGGACCAGGCGGTCGTGTGCGGCACGAAGGTCGGCGTCGACGTCGGCAGCGGACTGCAGCGTCGGCCGCCGCCAGAATCCGTTCGACACCCCGGTCGAGATCACCAACGCGTCGTAGTCCTCGGTATGGGACGTGCCGTCGTCGCGTTCGACTGAGACCTTCCGCGCGGCGAGGTCGACGCCCGCGAGCCTGGCGTGGACGGTGCGCACGCGATCGAGGCCACGGAACCGATCGAAAGCGATCCAGTAGTCGCGCGCCCAGTCGTCGGGGCGGCTGAGCCGGATGCCCAACTCCTGGCCACTGACCAGTGCGGGCTTGACCGAGATGCCGACGACGTCGGTGTGCCGAGCCAGCCGGATCGCAGTGAGGATCCCGCTGTCGCCGAGGCCGGCGACCACGACGCGCTTGCGGCTCACGACGCCTTCTCCGGCTCGGGTGGAACCGCCGCCTTCGGCGGCCACGGAACGAAGCGCGACACCCGGTCGACCACGTCCTGATACGCCGGCCGTCGTTTGAGGCTGCGCGTCTCCATCATCGGGACGCTGGCACCGAGGAACATCGCCAGGATGGCTGCCGCGCCGACCACCAGCCACCACGCGTCAGCCGGGGCCGCCGCGACACCGAACAGCGCGAGCGCGAACCAGAATGTGAACTCCCCGAAGTAGTTTGGATGCCGCGACCAACTCCACAGACCCCGATCCATCACGTCCCCGGGGCGGCGGTTCCGCACGAACCGGTGCAGCTGGACGTCGGCGACGAGTTCGAGGGCGACTGCCGCCAGACCGATGACGAACGCGAGCCAGCTGAGCCACGTGAGGCCTGCGCCGGGCCGGGTCACCGCCACGTACACCGGCACCATGGCGAGGAAGACCTGGCAGGTGGGGATCAGGTGGATGGCGACGAGATCGGCACCGAACTCCCAGCGGCCCGCGCGTTCCTTGAACATCGGATAGCGCCAGTCCTCGTGGTGCAGGCCGGGGAAGGCGTACACCCAGTTGGCGGTCAACCGGATCGCCCAGAGGACGACCACGATGGCCACCAACCAGCAGCGCAGTTGATCGACGCCCGGGCCGGCCTGGCTCCACCAGTAGAAGAGCAGCAGCGGTGGGATCACGCTCCAATACGCGTCGTAGAAGCTCGAGTTCCGGTACACGCGGCTGAACGCGAAGATGACGACCGTGGCCAGCATGTCGGCGATGAACGTATCGAGCCAGAGCAGACCCGTGCCGGGACCCCACCCGAGCCATGCCGCAGCCACGCCGACGGCGACGACGTAGGCGGCGGTGACGATGGCCAGTGACCGGGTCTTACTCATCAGCTCCTCGGGGTCCGCGGCCGCCAAAAATGTAACACGTTCCAGTTGGCGGCTCGGGGCCCGAACCGACGATGACTTACCGGGGCTGAGCTCGACGCCACACCAGGACGTGCTTCGACGAAACACCCTTGCGGGTCGTCACTTCGGCGCTGAGGATGAGGACGCCTCCGTCGAGATGCCCTTGCCGAACCTGGATTCCGCCGACCCAGTTCGGCAGTAGCGAGACCTCGACGTGGTGGTGGACGACGTCGGCTGCCTCGTCGAGGGTGAACGGCCCGCTGTAGCAGAGGTAGCCGCTGGCAGCGCCCGCCATCTGTTCGAGCGTGCCGCCGCCGGTGATGGCTCTGTCATAGGCAGGTCGGTCGCGGCGCATCAGCTGAGCGGACATGTAGCCGTCCGGTGTGTACACGATGAGGCCGGCGGGTTCGGGGCCGAGCGGCTCGCTGGCTTCGCCGTCGGACTCGACGGTGTAGGACGCCAACTGCCAGGTACCGACGAGGTCGTCGCGACGCATCACCCAGTCAGGGTAGGGCTCGACGCCCGCCCAACCCCCGCCGACTGCACGCTTGTTGGCGAGTCTTCTCGCGATTTGCGTACAACAAGCGTGCAGTCAGCGGAGGGGTCGAGCGCCGAACGCGGCCCCGGTGTCGGTTGACGGGTGTCGACTTCCTATCGTGGCTGAATGAGCAACGTTGCTGAAACAGAGCGGGTCGCCGACCTGGCGGCGGGAGTCGTTCGAGACCACGACCCGAAGTCGGTGCCCGTCCAGGAGTTCCTCGGCGCCTGTTACGACGCTGGCCTCTCATGGGTAAACTTTCCCGAAAGCTTTGGTGGACTGGGGGTTTCACGGGGAAACCAGGCGGTTGCGGACCGCATCCTTCAGGGCGCCGGCGGCCCCGTCCCGCTGGGACTGAACCCGATGGGCTACGGCATGGCGGCGCCCACGCTGCGCGAGCACGCGCAGTCCGACGACCTCAAGCGCTCCTGGTTGCGGCCCCTGGCCACCACCGAGGACATCTGGTGCCAGCTGTTCTCCGAGCCGGGAGCAGGCTCCGACCTCGCGGGGCTGGCGACGTCCGCAGTGCGGGACGGCTCAGGAGACGGCGTGGACTGGGTGATCAACGGACAGAAGGTCTGGACCAGCCTCGCGCACCGGGCACGCTGGGGTCTGCTGCTGGCCCGCACCAACCCCGACGTGCCAAAACACAAGGGCCTAACCTACTTCGTCATCGACATGCACTCCCCCGGCGTCGAGACGCGGCCGCTGCGCCAGTTGACCGGTCAGGCCGAGTTCAACGAGGTGTACTTCACCGACGCGCGCATCCCCGACGCGCATCGCCTCGGTGAGGTCGGCAACGGCTGGGCCGTGGCGATGACCACGCTGATGAACGAACGCAGCGCACTCGGCGGCAGCGGCAGCAGGCGCGGCGCGGGCACGATCTCCGAAGCCGTCGCGCTGTGGGCGGCCAGGCCGGAGCGACAGACGCCCATCCTGCGCGACCGGCTCACCCAACTGTGGCTGCGCTCGGAAGCTCAGCGCCTCACCTCCGAGCGGTCGCGGGCGATGGCCACCGTCGGCGGGCCGGGTCCGGAAGGCTCGATCGGCAAGCTGGTCGGCGCCGAACTGAATCAGCACATCTATCAGTTCTGCATGGATCTGCTTGGGCCGGAAGGGATTCTGTATCACGGGTACGTGGCGCCCGAGGAGGGACGGGAGGCCGAAAGAGACTCAGACTGGCGAGGTCCGATCCAGCAGCGGTACCTGCGCAGCCGTGCCAACACCATCGAAGGCGGTACGTCAGACGTGATGCGCAACATCCTCGGCGAGCGGGTCCTCGGCCTGCCCGGCGACCTACGTGCCGATGCAGGCATGCCGTGGAAGGAGATCCCTCGTGGTTGAGGAGCTTGCGGATCAACCCCGCAATGTGGTTGAGGAGCTTGCGGATCAACCCCGCAATGTGGTTGAGGAGCTTGCGGATCAACCCCGCAATGTGGTTGAGGAGCTTGCGGATCAACCCCGCAATGTGGTTGAGAAGCTTGCGGATCAACCCCGCCACTCTGCTGAATTCACGTTCACCGACGAGCAGGACCAGTTGCGCGGTGCGGTGCGCCGGTTCTGCGTCGAGAACTTCGACGAGCAGGCGGTGCGGCAGCTCATGGAGTCCGACCCGCCCTTCGACCCGAAGGCATGGACCCGCCTGGGCACCGAGCTCGGCGTGCTCGGGCTCTCGGTGTCGGAGGCCGACGGTGGCGTCGGGGGCACCCTCGTCGATCAGGCCGTTGCGGTCGAGGAACTGGGTGCGGCTCTCGCCTGCGGACCGTCGTTCGGCACCGTGTTCCTCGCCATCCCCGCGCTGGTGGCCGCCTCCGCGGGCCCGGCCCGAGACGAACTGTTGGCCGAGCTCGTCGACGGTCATCGGACCGCGGCGTTCGCCGTCAGCGACCAGGCGGGTGCCTTCGACGCCTCCGCAGTCACGGTCGCCGCATCGGGGTCCGGTGACTCGTGGACGCTGACCGGGACCGTCAAACGGATCGTCGACGCGGGCGCGGCAGACGAGCTGTTGGTCGCGGCGACCAACCCGGACGGGGTCGGCCTGTATGCGGTCGACACCGCGGGGCCCGGTGTGGAGCGGACGCCGCTTCTCACCGTCGACCAGACGCGGCCGCAGGCCACAGTGACGCTGTCCGACGCACCCGCCCGTCTGGTGGCCGGACCCGACGAAGCCGAGCGCGTCATCACTCACGCATTTCAGGTCGGCTCGGCGCTGTTGGCGGTCGAGCAGGTCGGCGCCGGCCAGCACATGCTCGACGTCGCGGTGCAGTACGCCAAGGACCGGTTGCAGTTTGGCAGGCCCATCGGATCGTTCCAGGCCGTCAAGCACCGGTTGGCCGACATGATGGTCGACCTCGAGCACGCCCGCTCGACGGCGTATCACGCGGTGTGGGCGTTGACGGACGGCACGGACGATCCTGCGCTGGCGACCAGCATCGCGCAGGCGACGTGCTCGGCGGCATTCAGCCGGATCGCCACCGACGCCATCCAGACCCTCGGCGGCATCGGGTTCACCTGGGAACACCAGGCGCACTTGTACTTCAAGCGCGCGACCACCGACGCGGCGCTGCTGGGAAGTGCGGAGCAACACCGATCGCGCGTCGCCGAACTGGTGCTGGACACCGCGTCGGGAGAGAAGCCGCCGCGGGTCGCCGACGGCACCCGCACCTAACCGCCCCTTGCCGCGAGCGTGCGTGTCTGTACGCGACACGCCGAACATTTTTGGCAGTTCGCGCACGCTCGCTGCGCTTTTGTCTGTCAATTCAGGCTCGACAATGCTGCAATCACGAGATGAGCAGCTACCACCCCGACATGCAGAAGGCACGTTTCGCCGACATCGAAAGCGACGTACACGGCCTGATCTCCAAGAAGACGGCCGAACTCGACGGCGTGGCGGTCACGCAGGTGATCTTCGGCACGGGCGCACGGTGGTCCAACGACCTCAAGGAGTACGCGGGCACCGACCTCTGCCAACTGCCGCACGTGGCGGTCGTCGTCAGCGGTGCGCTCGGTGTGCAGATGGCCGACGGGTCGGAAGAGGTCTTCGCCGCCGGTGACGTGATGCTCCTGCCGCCCGGACATGATGCGTGGACCGTTGGCGAAGAAGCCTGCACGTTCGTCGAATTCTCCCGCGGCGGCGACTACTACACGCCCTAGAAAGGCCTTCGCGGCGCGGAGACGCGCGGACGGCTCACCACAGCGCGCGGTAGTTCAGCAACACGCCGATGACGAGCACCATCCCGACGCCAAGGAACAGGATCCGCACGGTGATCGGCCCGTAGCGGGTCGTCACCCGAACGATGTTGCGCTGCACGCGCCTAGCCCGGATCGTTCGCTGCGTCGACAGGACCAACACCAACAGCGACGGCACCAGCGCGAGTGCGCAGTACACGATCACGATGAGCGGCCACAGCGTCGGCAGCGGGTTGCGCGCGGACACCATCGTCAGCGCGGTGAGATACGGAACCGACGTCGCCGACTGCCCCAACCCGATGACCATCCCGACGATCGCAAACAGCCACGGGTTGCGTCGGGTCAGGTTCAGCGCCCAGATGGGCGGCGCAGGCCGCGCCGAACCCGAGAAGCTCGCGACGGCGATCAGGACCAGACCGAGCACCAACTGGCCCCAGTAGCGGATGGTCGGGGTCAGGTCGAACTCGACCCGGTCGGTCACGAAGTTGATGCCGAGGACGGTGAGCACGCCGAACGTCGTGGTCGCCGCGAAGACACCGGCCACGAAGCTCAGCCCGCCGGGTAGCGCCGAACTGCGGCTCAGCCGGCTGTCGTACACGACCGCCGACGTCACTCCCAAGTTCAGAACGTTCAGCGAGTCGATGAGCGCGAAGCCCAGGAGAGGCAGCAGGAGTCCCAGCATGACGTGACGAACCTACGGGAGCGGGCGCGCGCAAGCGACGGGAGTCGGACCGGGAACGACGGTCTCCGGGGACGACGGGTCGTGGAACTCGGCGTGTGCGGGTACCCCGCACATTTCATGCCATCTCTCGGAAGGACTGATGACCGCGGCACGATCGCAGCTCGACCAGCCCGACTTGGCCAAGGCCAACCGCATCGTGAGTGCGGTGGCCGGTGCCTTCTCGGCGAAGGTCGTCGGGCAGCAACACCTGCGGGAATCCATGTTGATCGGCCTCCTCGCCGGCGGTCACCTGCTCGTCGAGAGCGTTCGCGGCCTGGCGAAGACGACTGCGGCCCGGGGGGCCGCCGAGTCGGTCTGCGGCGCATCCAAACACGTCCAGTGCACGCCCGACCTGCTACCGAGCGACATCATCGGCACGCAGATCTACGAGGCTGCGACCAATTCATTCGTGACCCGACTGGGGCCCGTGCACGCCAACATCGTCCTGCTCGACGAGGTCAACTCTCGAGCGCCAAAACCCAGAGCGCGACGTTGGAGGCGACCATCACGCAACTGGGTGGCGACGCATCAGCGTCGTCAACTCTTGATCTTCGTGGTGTCCGCAACGTCGTCGAGCCGGCGAACGTTGCTCGACGGAGCTGCCGCCCGACTCACCGACAAGATCGGCGTCGTGTCGGCACCCACCCCACCACCTCCGGCACCACAGTCTTCGCCCTACGGGTCGGCGCCGACGGACCCGGACCGGCAACTGCGGCTCAATCCCGGTGTCGGGGACCCGCTGGAACGTCTCCAGCAGATCTTGCGGGATGCGGCGACCGGTCAGAACGGTGGCTAGGACCTGCTCGACGGAGCGGTGGCACTACCCTCAAGGGGTGGCATCGGTATTGACGGTGAACCGCACGCAGGTTGATGCGGACGGCGCCGCACCCACGACGGGAATCGACAAGCGTCCGACGAGCGGAGCGGTCGCCATTCGGGCGCCCGGCCCGATGCGCGGTGGACTCGGCAGCGGGATCGTCGGCGACGTCATCGGCAACCAGAAGTTGCACGGCGGCGACGATCAGGCCGTCTACGCCTATGCACGCGAGGATCTCGACGTGTGGGCGGCCCAACTGGGCCGCGATCTCACCAACGGCATGTTCGGCGAGAACATCACGACGGCGGGCATCGAGGTGACCGGCGCACTGATCGGGGAGCGCTGGCGCATCGGCGCCGAGGGCGTGTTGCTCGAAGTGACCAGCCCCAGGACACCGTGCAAGACCTTCGCCAAGAGACTCGGAATCGACGGCTGGATAAAGACATTCACCCACGGCGGCTCGCCCGGCGCCTACCTGAGGGTGCTCGAGCCGGGATCGGTGTCCGGTGGGGATTCCGTCGAGGTGGTCGAGCGTCCAGAACACGGCATCACCATCAGCTTCGTGTATCGCGCGCTCATGCTGGAGCCCGACCTGTTGCCCGCGATCCTCGAGGCGGACGCCCTCCCCGACGACGTCAGGCGACTCGCGCAACGGCGATCAGCCGGATAGCAAGAAGGGCAATCAAGAGTTGGCCGCGTCACGCAGCGCCACGTAGGCCGCCTCGATGCATTCCGCCAACGTGGCGATGTTGGGCAGTGCGTTGGGGTCGGTGCACAACCCGATCCCGATGTCGTCCGCACTCGAGATCGCCGAGATGGCGGCGCATGGTGCAGGGCGGGCTCCGACGACGTGAACAACTTCGCCACCCGCCGGCCTGCCACGCTGACGGGGTCGGACGGGCTAGGGACGTTGGAGATGGAGACGGCGAATTCGCGGGAGCTGCCCGCGAGCCGACGCGCGGCGCTGCCGACGTGCTTGACCCTGCCGAGCGCGTGAAAGAAGTCGTAGAGCTCGTCGGCGTCGTCGAGCCGCTTGCGCTGACCGGTGTCGGCCCTGATCCGATCCAACCGCATCAACGGGTCAGCCTCGTCGTGGTGCAGGTCGACGTTCGTGAAGGAGTCGTGATTGCCCATATGCGCTGAGGTACCGGCGGCGTCGTCGTCGCGGTAGTGCAGACTCACCGGGATCTGGGCGCGGACGCTCCTGGGCGCCTGCCCGGCCCGACCCCTGAGGATCAGCCACTCGTGCAGACCGCCCCCGACGATCGCCAGCAGGACGTCGTTCACGGTGGCCCTGGTGGGCCGCGACGCTCCGATGGCCTTCACCTCGGCCAGCGGCGCGATCGCGAAGGCCAGCTCCCGTAAGCCCGTGATGGGCCGCTCCAGCGGCGAAGCCGCGCCGGGATGGCCGAGTTCGCGGGATACCGCCCCGGGCATCCGCTTGGCTTCGCCGAACCTGCTCAGCCGGACAGCCGCCAGATGCTTGGCAGACGTGACCGGGCGGATGGCATGCACGTCCCAGAGCACGGCGTCGAGGAACCCGACCGAGGGGCCGATCATCCGCCACGCGGGTGCCCCCTTTTCCGTGCGTGCCTCACGCGGCACGATGTCGTGATGACGACCACAGGCACTGGCAGTACGACGTCGGCCGAGTTCACCCACCGCGACGTCGAGGCCAACGGGATCTCGATCCACACCGTCTCCGCGGGGGACGGCCCGCTGGTGTTGTTCTGCCACGGGTTCCCCGAATCCTGGTACTCCTGGAGGCACCAGCTCCGCCCCGTGGCCGACGCAGGTTTCCGCGCGGTGGCGATGGACATGCGTGGCTACGGCAACACCAGTGCCCCGGAGGACGTCGGCGCCTACACGTTGAGTCATCTGGTCGGTGACACGGTGGGGGTGGTCAGTGCGCTGGGCGTCGACCGCGCGGTGATCGTGGGCCACGATTGGGGCGCACCGGTGGCCTGGTACAGCGCCCTGATGCGCCCCGACGTCTTCCGCGCCGTGGCGGCACTCAGCGTGCCATACCTACCACCGATCGGTGGCCTACCCGCAGGCCTGACCATGAACAGCCTGATGCAAACGGCCGCAGGCGAACACGACTACTACCGGCTGTACTTTCAGGAACCCGGCGTCGCCGAAGCCGAGATCGACCGCGATCTGGAGCGGTTCGTGCGCGGCTTCCTCTACACGATCAGCGGTGACATCGTCGAAAGCGGCCTTCGTGAACGGGGTTGGGCAGGCTACTTTCCGAAGGGCGAGCGCTTCATCGACCAACTGGTGACACCCGAGGTGCTTCCCGGATGGATCACCGAAGCCGACGTCGCCATGTATGTCGAGGAGTTGTCGCGCAACGGGATTCGCGGTGGCCTCAACTGGTACCGCAACATCAACTCCCTACCCACCGTGCTGGCGCCATTCGTCGGCGCGGTGATCCGACAACCTGCGCTCTACCTCGCCGGCGAGCACGATCTCATCGCCGGGAACACCGACGACGCACTGGCAGGCGTGCGGGCAGCCCTGCCGCAACTACATGCCCTTCAGGTCTTCTCGGGCGCAGGACACTGGTTGCAACAGGAATGCCCCGCCGAAGTCAACGCAGCGCTCCTCGATCTTCTGCACGCCCTATGACCGAGTGATGGCGTCGATGGCGCGGCGGATGCGCTGCTCGCTCACCGGCCTCGCGGTGCCCAGCTGTTGCGCCCACAGGCTCACCCGGAACTCCTCGATCAGGCGCGCGACGTCTCGAACGTCGTCGGCGGCGGCCCGCGACGGCGAAAGCGCCTGGACCAGTTCGTCATACGCGTCCTGTAGCGCATGAACCCGAAGCATCCGTTCGCGATCGGCAGCAACTCCGTGTGGCAACCGGTCGAGGCGCCTGCCGATGGCCGTGACGTAGCGGGCCAGGTCCAGGAGATGCGCACCTCCGGTGACGGAGACGAAGCCCGTCGGTAGCAATGCGGCCAACTGCGCGCGGATGTCGGCGATGGCATCCGCCTGGGCGGGCGGCGGTGTCCCGTGCAACGCCATCTGAACCTCGTGCAGCGCCGCCAGCACGCGTTGGACCCGAAGGAGGGTGTCGCGCGTCGTCGGGGCGATGGCAGTGGCCACCCGATCGCGCAACGCGGTGAACTCGGCTCGACTCCAGACCGGGTTCGGCGCGAGTGCAGCCACCGCGGCGTCGGCGCAGTCGTCCAACAGGGCCGTGAGTGAACCATCCGGATTGGTCCCGAGCGTAAGGCGGGTTCGGGTATCCAGTTTCTTCTCAAGGGCTTTGGACGGTGACGGAACGGCCAACCGCAACAGGCGGCGGGTTCCCGGCCCCATCGCGGCACCCTGTTCCACTGGCGTGGCGAACACCCGCACATCGACCGCGGTGCCCTTGTCGACAAGAGCCGGGTATCCGCGCACCGCGCGTCTGCCGGTGGTTTCGACGACGCGCGGCAGCTCGTCGAGATCGTCCGGCCAGGCGCGCAGACCGATGCGTTCGAGGTCGCCTGCGAAGGCTTCCGCGACGGCATTGCGCACCGGGGTGGCGAGCCGCTCCTGTAGTGCCTCGAGGTCCTTTCCCTGCGCCAACACGGTCCCGTCGGCGCCCTCGACGGCGAACGTCACGCGCAAGTGATCCGGTATCTTGCCGAGATCGAACGCGTCGATCGGGACCAGCACGCCGGTGCGGCGCCGCAGCTCGCGCTGCAGCTCGTCCAGCAGTGATCCGGCGACCGGGTCGATGGAGGCGATGACGGCCCGTGCGGTGTCCGGTGCGGGAACGAAGTTCCGCCGCACGTCCTTCGGGAGCGACTTGATGAGCGCGGTGATCAGCTCTTCGCGCAATGCCGGAACGTGCCAGGCGAATTCGTCGCCGCCAAGGCGAGCTAGCACCTGCACTGGGATGTGCACGGTGACACCGTCGTCCTCGCGGCCCGGCTCGAAGCGGTACGTCAGTGGCAGCGACAGATCGTCGGCCTCCCAGGTATCCGGCTGATCGGCGTCGTCGTCGTTGCGCAGGAGATCGTCACGGGTGAACGTCAGCAAGTCCGGCGTGCGGTGCCGTTGCGTCTTCCACCACCCGTCGAAGTGGCGTGCCGACACCACCTCCGGTGGCACGCGGGCGTCGTAGAGGGCCTGGATCTCGTCGTCGTCGACGAGCAGGTCGCGCCGGCGGGCGCGCTCCTCCAACTCGGCGAGTTCCTCACGCAGCCTGGTGTTGTCGCGGAAGAAGTGGTGGCGGGTCTGCCAGTCCCCCTCGACGAGCGCGTGACGGATGAACATTTCCCTGGCCGCCGCCGGGTCGACCTCGGCGTAACCGATGCGGCGATGCGCCACCAACGACAGCCCGTACAAGGTGACGCGCTCGTAGCCCATGACCGCACCGCGCCTGGCGTCCCAGTGAGGCTCGCTGTAGGTGCGCTGGACGAGGTCACCCGCGACACGCTCGACCGCTTCCGGTTCGATGCGCGCCGCAATTCGACCGAACAGCCGACTGGTCTCCACCAGCTCGGCGACGACGACCCAACGCGGTGGCCGCTTGGTGAGGACTGAGCCTGGCGCGAGGACGAACTTCGAGTTGCGGGCCCCTTGATAGTCTCGGGAGTCCTTACCATCTCCCTCGCGTAAACCAAGGTGCGACAACAATCCCGAGAGCAGTGCGGCATGGACCCGGGCCGGGTCGGCGGGCTCCGAATCGTCGCTCTCGCGGATCCCGAGGTCACGGGCGATGCTCCGCAGCTGGCCGGTGAGGTCCTGCCACTCGCGGATGCGCAGGTAGTGCAGGAACTCCTCTCGGCACATGCGACGGAAGGCGCTGCCCGACAACGCTCTTCGCTTCTCACCCAGATAGCGCCAGAGGTTGAGGTAGGAGCTGAAGTCCGAGAACTCGTCGGCGAACCTGGCGTGCTTCTGTCGCGCGGCTTCCTCGCGGTCGGTCGGCCGCTCGCGCGGATCGGGAATCGACAGCGCGGCGGCCAGCACCAGCACTTCGCGCACGCAGCCCTCGGCGTCGGCCGCCAGGATCATCCGGCCGACGCGTGGATCCAGCGGTAGCTTCGCGAGGCGGCGTCCCAATTCGGTGATCGCGCCCTCGCCATCGAACGCGCCCAGCTCGCGCAGGAGTTGCACTCCGTCGCGGATGCTGCGGGCGTCCGGCGGATCGAGGAACGGAAAGTTCTCGATGTCACCGAGGCCGAGAGCGGCCATCTGAAGGATCACCGCGGCGAGGTTGGTCCGAAGGATCTCCGGATCGGTGTAACGGGGCCGCAGCTCGAAGTCGCTCTCCGAGTAGAGCCGGATGCAGACGCCGGGCGCGGTGCGTCCCGACCGGCCCGCCCGCTGCGCGGCCGACGCCTGCGAGATTGGCTCGATCGGCAGGCGCTGCACCTTGGTCCGGCGGCTGTACCGGGAGATGCGGGCCGTGCCGGGATCAACGACGTAGCGGATGCCCGGCACCGTCAGCGACGTCTCGGCGACGTTGGTGGCCAACACCACTCGGCGACCCAATCTGCTTCCCGAGTCGCTGCGCTCCTGCCCTCCGGAGGTCGACGGCGCGAAGACCTTCTGCTGCTCCGCCGTCGGCAGCCGCGCGTACAGCGGAAGCACCTCGGTGAACGTCAGCGCGTCGCGAAGCGCCTCTGCGGTGTCGCGGATCTCCCGCTCACCGGACAGGAACACCAGCACGTCGCCTGGCGGCTCGGCCTCCAGTTCGCGCACGGCGTCGATGATCGCCTCGGTCTGGTCGCGGACCTCGTTGCGGATCACGTCATGGTCCGGATCGTCGGGGTCGTCGTCGTCGTCCGACTGCGCGATCACTTCCAATGGGCGGTAACGGATCTCGACCGGGTACGTCCGACCCGACACTTCGACGATCGGCGCACCGCGGCTGGATCCATGTTCGGCACCGCGGAAGTGTGCCGCGAAGCGCCCCGGCTCGATCGTCGCCGACGTGACGATGACCTTGAGGTCGGGCCGTCGTGGCAGCAGCTCACGGAGATAGCCGAGAAGGAAGTCGATGTTCAGGCTGCGTTCGTGAGCCTCATCGAGGATGAGGGTGTCGTAGCGCAGCAGTCGGCGGTCCCGCTGGATCTCGGCGAGCAGGATCCCGTCGGTCATCAGCTTGACCAGCGTGCGGTCACTCGCATGGTCGTTGAACCGGACGGTGTAGCCGACCGCCTCGCCGAGCGGGACGTGCAGCTCGTCGGCGATACGCTGGCCGACGGTCCGGGCGGCGATCCTGCGCGGTTGGGTGTGGCCGATCGTGCCGCGAATGCCGCGGCCCAGTTCGAGGCAGATCTTCGGCAGCTGTGTGGTCTTGCCCGAGCCGGTCTCGCCGGCGATCACGATCACCTGGTGCTCATTGATGGCCGTGGCGATGTCGTGTCGCATCTCGCTCACGGGCAGATCGGGGTAGGTGATCTCGGGGACGGCGGCGAGGCGGGTGGCGACAAGGGCTTCCGCCACGCTAAACTGCTCGGCGATCTTCTCCAACGCCGCTGGACCGCTGCCGCGCAGGCCACGCAGTCGACGCCGCAGACGGTCGGCGTCGCGGATCGTCAGGCCATCGAGGCGCGCGCGTAGCTCACGCAGCTCGGGGCCGGACGGTTCGGACACTCAGGCAACGATAGGCGTTCGGTGATGGGCGATCAGCGGCGCCAGAAGTCGTACTCGTCGCGGCCGGGCCGGAAGCCTGCCGCTTCGACGATGTCGACCGCCACGTCGAACTTGTCCCCGACCCGCAGGGGGACGTGCGCGTCGCTTCCGAACGACACCGCACCGCCGCCCTCCTCGTACCACCATCGCATCAGGGTGGACGACGCGAGCGGGCTCGCGGTGTTGAGCTCGAGCGGGCGGTCCGAGTCGGCCAGCGCGCGGAAGACGGTGCGGTACTCCTCCTCGAAGTCGGCTTCGCGGTAGACCCCTTCCTGGGCGGCAGGCCAGTAGCGGCGCGGGTAGTCGCAGTGCGCCAGCACCTCGAACACGTCGGAGCCCTCGACCAGTCGGAGCAATTCGGTGAAGTAGTCGCGCACGACGGCGGCGGCGGGCAGCGAGCCGAACACGTGATTCGCATAGACCAGGCGGCCGTCGTGCACGATCGAGTGCAGCGAACCGAGCACGCGGTCGAAGGTGCCCGATGCGAGCACCGCGGCGACGCTGCCCGCGAAGTGGTGCGGTTCGCCTGCCTCGATGCCGGAGAGAATGCGCAGTTCGGGAAATTGGTGACGGCACCTCTCGATGCTCGCCAGGTACCCCTCGACGTCCACCGGTTGCACGCGCTTACGCGTGGCGATCTGCGCACCGAGAGGCGGCTGGTCGTACGCACCCCATTCGGTGAAGTCGACGTGCTCGGTGAACGCGACTGCGGGCAATCCGAGCTCGACGGCGCGGCGACAGGTGTGCTCCATCGAGGCGTTGGGACCGGTGTCCCAGGAGAACTGCGAGTGCACGTGATTGTCGGCGGGAAGCACGTGCCCAATCGTTCCATGTGTCGTAGCGGGCATCTCCCGAGCGATGAAACCCACTGTGGCACGGTCGGCAGTCCCGGGTATGAACGACTGATGGCCTTGACCCGAATCCGTCGGACGATGGCCGCAGTCCTGCTGGCGGCCGCGTCGGCCTGCGTCGACGCCCCGCGCGTCCCCGGCCCGTACCAGGCAGAAGCCACCCGGTTGGATGCCCGGCAGTGGTCCCAGTTAGGTGGCGATGGGCGATTCGGCAGCGGCAGCACCGCTCGTTCCGCCTCAGGCCGAACCTGCTGGTTGCCTCAAGTCGACCAACGACTACCCCTCGGTACTCGCTCGTCGCATCGGACCTCGTGGTCGAGGGCGTGGACAGCATCTCGCAGGCCATCGAGGCGCACGCCGTGACACTCATGACTCATGACTCAAGACTTCGCCGCACTGAGGGACGAGAACTTCGTCTCGCTCACGACGTTCAAGAAAAGTGGTGAGGGTGTCGCAGCGCCCGTCTGGATCGTGGCCGACGGTGATCAGTTGCTGGTGTGGACCCCGTCGGACAGCTGGAAGGTCAAGCGCATCCGTCGAGATCCACGCGTCGCACTGGTGCCGTGCGGGGGAATGGGCAAGATCCACACCACCGCCGCGCCGGTCGACGGCACCGCTGAGGTCGTCGAGGATCCTTCTGTCGTTACGCAAGCGGTGGAAGCCCTGAGCGGAAGTACGGTTTCGAGTTCCACCTCGTGACCCTGATCGAACGAATCGCTGCCCGAGGTGCAAACCAGCCCCGCGTCGTTCTGCGAATCTCGGTGAAGTGACGCTGATCCCCTAGCGGCGACTTGCGTGTTGAAACCCGCGATCACCGCGGGTAAGGGTGCACAAATCGCTAAGGGCTCGACGCTCAGCGGTCGGGCGACCAGTAGGCGAGCATCTCCGCGAACGTGTCGAAGGCGGGCCGGGAGACACCGTAGGTGGCCTCGAAGTGGATGCTCAGAGGGAAGCCGAGGTCTGCGACCCCGTCGACCACGCGCTTGTAGAGATCGATCATCTGCTTGCGCTTGTCGGACGGGTCCGCGGCGGCCAACTCCTTGACGAAGTCTTGTTCGGCGGCGACGGCAGCGTTGCCGCGGTCCTGGATCAGCCAGTTGATGAGGCCGACGTTGGTCTCCATCTTCGGGACGAAGCCGAAGGACAACAGGATCTCGGGACGGTGGTCCGCGGTCTTGGCGAACTCGGTCAGAAACCCGACGATCGCGTCCGAGTACAGCAGCTGCGTCATCCCGTAGGTGGCGCCCTGGTCGCACTTGAAGTTGAACCGACCGTGTTCGCCGTCGCGGGTGGGGATCAGGATCGCCCCGCGGTTCGGCACGACCCCGTCATAGATCGAGAGGGCGTCCGTGGGCGCGACGCCAGCGCCGTCACCGTCGGCCATCGTGCGCGGCACGCCCACGAACGCGATGCCGTCGAAGCCGGCATCGCGCAGGTCGGAGAGGCGTTGACCGAGCGCAGGCTGGTCGAGGAACGAGGTCACCTGGGTGCACAGCCCGTTCATCCCCGGCAACTCCGGCTTGATGATCGACCAGTACTCGAGCACGTCGAGCTTCGGCTTCATCTCGATGGGACGGTCGTCGTCCTCTTCGATCATTCCGGGGATCATGACGTGCCGGATGCGACCCCCGATGCCCGCGTCGACGGAGAGCTGCAGCACCTTGTGCGCCTCGTCGACGGCGTACGCCGCGCCACGGTCGACGTTGGGCGGGACGAGCTCCAGCGCGATGGTGTTGAGGGCCAAGAGACTGCTCCATTTCACGTCATCGGGTGACATGTACGGGTTGACTGGCGCTCCGTTGCGCGTGACCCGTCGTTTGCGGGCCGCCGGGAGCACACCCTACCGATTGGTCCTTGGACCGGGGCTGGGGCGGGGCGCCGCGAGGCGGAATGAGGTACTCGAGGACGAGGATGAGCCGGACGCTGTCGGCCGCTGTTCGCCCGATCCGACAGTACGGTACTGAAACCGTACAGCGGCAAAAGGATCTACTGTCATCTTCGTGAGCGCGACCGACCCTGCATGTTCTCCCCGTCCCGTCCCGATGGTCAGCCCGCGAGACGGAGTTCCTGACCGTGACGCTGGAGTTGCTGCAGCAGAACGGCTATGAACGCCTGACGATCGACGCCGTCGCGGCCACCGCCACGGCGAGCAAGGCGATCGTGTACCGACGTTGGCCGTCGAAGGCCGAGCTGGTGCTGGCCGCCTTCATCGAAGGCATCCGGCAGACGGCGGTTCCGCCGAACACCGGCAGTCTTCGCGACGATCTCTTGACCCTGGGCAACGTCATTCTCGAACAGTCGGGCAGACCCGCGAGCACCATCGGCGCATCCGCGGCCCGACGTCGGTCACCTCGGCAACGCGGCCGTACACAGTTCCCATGTAGTGCAGGCTAACCTCATCGCGTGGGCGCGCGTTGGCCCGCTCCGCCGACCGTGCGGCGTGTCGTCGAGTGGACGCCGAATTCGCGACGGGAACCCACACACTCGACCGGTTCGTTCCTGGGCAGCTGATTAGGATGGGCGAAACCAGCCCACCCTCCAAGTGTGCTCGTTCAACGCGGCGAGCACGCCGCGATGTTGAGGTTCGCCGGCGTCATCACCTCGGAGATGCTGTCTGTCGCAGGCGAGCGGGCCTTAGATCGACGGCCTGATCTCCGAAGTCGTGAGCGGCCAGATGTGGCTGGAGCTCGACCAGCTCGTCGAAGGACTCGACGAGCACAGCTGCGGTCGACTGCTCACCGCTCTGAACGACGCACCCGAGGAATGGTTCGCGCCGTTGCACGCAGCCTGCCGCGACGGCCAGTGCGGCGTCGCAGCTGCGGACCTCATCGCCGCAGCCGCCGAAGCACGTCCACCCGAGATCGAATGACGCCGAGCGACGAGGCCCTCAACAGCCGTCAGCAAGGCACACCCATGGCCGGTTAGCCGCGCGGCAGGCCCAGAATCCTCTCGGCGATAACGTTCAACTGGATCTCCACCGTTCCGCCACCGATCAGGAAGGCGGGCACGAACATCTCGTTCGAGACGACGTCGGCGGGCGCCTGCCGAAGGCTTGCTTCCGGGCCGATGAGATCCAGGGAAATTGCCGCGGTCGTGCGACTCAGTTCTGCCGAGGCGACCTTGACCACCGACGCGCCGGGGCTGAAGAGATCGCCGTGCAGTTGCCGCACCGACTCGCGATAGTTCAGTGCGGCAACGCCCGTCGTCTCGGCGACGATCTCGCCGAGAGCCTCGACGGCGTCGCTGCGGTCTCCGCAATACAGGCCGTCGTCAATGATGTTCCGCACCCGGTCGTCATCATGGAGTGTCATCATCGAGCTGATCGTCGTGCGCTCGTTCAGCAAGGTAGTCATGGTCAGCGCCCAGCCTTGGCCGCGCTCCCCGAGCAGTTGGTCGTCGGGCACGAAGACATCGTCGAGGAAGACCTCGTTGAAGTGCGGGTCGCCGCTCGGCTGCTTGAGCGGCCGTACCGTGACGCCGGGTGCATGCATGTCGACCAGGAAGTAGCTCAGTCCCCGGTGCTTCTTCACGGCGCCGGGCTCGGTGCGGGCCAGACAGATGGCCCAGTGGGCATGGTGCGCATCGGAGGTCCACACCTTCTGACCCGTCAGCGACCAACCGCCATCGACCTTGTCCGCCTTGGTGTTCAGGCTCGCCAAATCGGATCCTGCCTGCGGCTCACTGAACAGTTGGCACCAGACGATGTCGCCGCGCAAGGTCGGCCCGGCGAACCGCTCCTTCTGCGCGTCCGTGCCGTGGGCGAGAATCGTCGGCACCGCCCAATCACCGACCAACACCTTGGACGGGGTCATGTCCCGACTGGCGTACTCCTCGACGATGATCACCTGCTGAGCGGCCGTCGCACCGACACCCCACGGCTTCGGCCAGTGGGCCGCGACCAGACCTGACTCCGCGAGGAATTCGCGGCGGGGCCCCTTGGTGTAGACCTTCGTCGGATCGTCGGTACTCGGTTCGTCGGCGGGCAGCGCCAGTGCCTCGTCAAGCACGCCACCGACCCACCGTCGGAAGTCGGGATCATCGGTGTCATTGGCCGAGAACGTGAAATCCCGTTTGGCGCGCAGCGCGACCTCGCCGAGGTTGCGCACCGCCGTTCGCACCGAACCCGCCTGTGCCGCAACGCTGATCGCACGTCGCCAATAGAGGTGGAGGTCATGTTCCCAAGTGACGGCGATCCCACCGTGAATGGTGGTCGCCTCCATCGCCGCGTCGACCGCCCGGGCGAGGCCGATGATCACCGCGGTCTCTGCGGCGATCCGCTGCTGATCCGCGTCCTCATCCAGGCTGCGAATGGCATCGGCCGCGACGGCGGAGGCCAGTTCCTCGGCGATGAACAACCGCGCGGCCTTGTGCTTGACGGCCTGAAACATGCCGATGGCCTGTCCGAACTGCTCACGTATCTTGGCGTAGGAGACCGACGCCTTCCGGCACCACTGCAGGACTCCCGCCGCATCGGCGGCCAGCAGGCCGACCACCACGGTTCTGGCCGCAGTCGCATCAACGCCGACGATCTCGTCGCCGACCGTCACGCGGACGTCGTCGAGCTTCAGCCGACCGACGTCGCGGGTCAGATCGGTGCCCTCCAACGTCTCTCGGGTGACACCGGGGGCGTCGAGGTCGAGGTGCAGCCACACGACGCCGTCCGTGGAGCATGCACCGACGATCACGACACCGGCAGACAAGAGACCGAGTACCGGCAGGCTCGACGCCGAGAGCGTCCAGCCATCCTCGTCGCGGGTGGCGGAGACTCCGTGCAATGGCTCGACGACGGCACCGGTGGCGCCCGCCGCGAACTCCTCGAGCAGCGCTGAGCGCTTCGCACCGTCGCCGCCGAGGGCCACGACCGCGCTAGCAAGCACGGTCGGCAGCAGTGGCCCGGGCAGTAGTGCGGCGCCGGCGGCTTCGACGACGACGGCCAACTCGTCGAGTCCACCGCCCTGCCCGCCGAACTCCTCGGGGATGTGGACGGCGTGCAGCGCCTGCCGGACCAGCTCGGCCCAGTGCGGCTGCGCGACACCTGCCGCGAGTTGGCCGAAGACGAGACGTGTTGCCGTGGTCGGCGTGTGCCGCGCCGCGAAGCCGGTCACGGTGTCGGCGAGCGCCTGGTGGTCGTCGGTGAGTGCAATGGCCATCGGGCTAGCGCCTACTCATAGGGAGCGCCTACTCATAGGGAGAAGTGGTCCTCGATGATCCCCAGCCACACCTGTGCCGAGTCGATCGCGACCTTCTCACTGATGAACGCGTGCTGGGTTCCGGTGTAGACGTCGCGAAAGGCCCGCTCGAGCCTGCTGCCTTCCCGGATCGAGGTCGTGCCAGCGACCAGGTGCGCCCACTGCGCGCACTCGCGGGCCACGTCGGTGGCGTAGACGGCGGCGACCCGCATGTCGACCCGCAACGTAGGGGTCAGTTCGTCGCCCGCCGCGACCGCCGCCTCTGCGGTGGTGAATGCCTCGAGCACCAGCAGTCGCGCCGCCCGCCATGCGGCGACGTGGTGGGCCAGGCCCTTCTGGAAGGTGGGACGGCTGGCCAGCGACTCCATGTCGCTCATCCGGTACTTGGTGGCCGCCAGATTCTGAACGTCGTCGAGCATGCTCTTGGCAACGCCGAGGGCCCACGCCGCGTGGCCTGCTGCGGTGACCGGCATCATGCCCATCCGCCCTGCCGGCGACGCACCGCGCAGGGGCTCGGTGGTGAACAACCGGAAGGTGCGGTATGCCGGCACGAAGACATCGGCGACGGTGTAGTCGTATGACCCGGTTCCCTTGAGCCCCTGCACGTTCCAGCCGTCGGTGAAGCTCACCTCGGCGCGGGGCAGCAGAGCCACCATCAGTTCCGGGATGCCCTCGCTGATCCACCGCATCTCGCCGTCGTCCATCGGGATGAAACCCGCGGCCACGTACTGCGCGTGTCCGGTGCCGGAACCGAAGCTCCACGCGCCGGTCAGCCGGTAGCCGCCATCGGTGACGACACCCTGTCCGTTGGGCGCGAACTGCCCGCCCATCGTGACGTGGTTGTCGTTGGCGGCGAACACCTCGGCGAAACCGCGTTCGGGAAGGTACGACGCGGCGGCGAACGACGACGGTAGGTTCGCGATCCCGGTCCAGCCGAACGAGCCATCCTGCCAAGCCATTTCGATCCACGTATCGATCATCTCGGTGAACGACGGCTCCGTCCCGCCTGCGACCGCCGGGTTGAACGCCGTCATCAGGCCGTTGGCCCACATCTCCTCGACGATGGCAGGTGACATGGTGCGCAGCCGCTCGGACCCCGCAGCCTCATCCCGCACCAGGTCCCGCATCCCGCGCGCCGTTGCGACGACGTCGTCATGCACGTGCGTTGTCGTGGTCATGCTCGAGACGCTACCGCCGTGATCGCGGTCGGTTGACAGCTTTCGGAAACTGTTCACTGATGGCGCGCCGGGTGCTCATGGCCGGTCCGCCACCATCCCACGGTGCATCACGCGATCCCCGATCACCCCGTCGTGGTCGGCGCGGTGCAGCACGCATCGGTTGTCCCACATCACGACGTCGCCAGGGGCCCAGGAGTGGCGGAGCACGTTGTGGTCGCGCGTCGAGTGGTCGAAGAGGA
Source organism: Mycobacteriales bacterium (assembly GCA_038244615.1). GTDB lineage: Bacteria > Actinomycetota > Actinomycetes > Mycobacteriales > Mycobacteriaceae > Mycobacterium. The sequence continues at coordinate 56,716 of JBBRTH010000011.1, forward strand.
ACGAGATGGTGTCCTTCGCCAGTCGCGGTGACATCCCGCTGACCGCCGCGCACCGCTGTGGGGTCGACAGATATAGCGCGGTACGTCCCGACAGCGGATGAACCTGGAACATCGGGTGGATCGCCGACGTCTCCTGTCCCGCATCGAGGTCCAGACCCGTGACGACGTGGGTGATCGTGCGGCCGTCGAGCCACGAACGGATCTTGGCGGGAAGCGTCTCGTACGCCGCGGTCTGGTTGGTGAACAGCGTCTGTCCACCGTGTTCGGGAACGTCGACCGCACGCAATGCCGTATATGCCGGCGGATGTCGCACGTAGCTCGTGTCGGTGTGGAACGTCGACCGCGGCGTACTCGTGCGCCCGACGTTGCTGATCACGTTGAGGTCGGCCCATCCCGGCACCGGAGTCTCGCCCTCGGTGAAGACCGTCTTGCCGAAGCTGCGCAGGAAACGCAGAAAGGCACCATCGTCGACGTCCTGCCGCGGGAAGACGATCACGCCGTGCTCGGCGAGCAGACCGCGTAGCTCGTCTACCCGCCGCCCGGCGATCGCGTCGACCCGAAGGCCGGTGACGGTGACGCCGACGGGTGTCAGTGTGTCGTACTTCAGTGTGTCGTAGTGAGGCACCGCGCCCCTCCGAGATCAAGCTCACCCAGCGCGTCCGCGAAGAGATCGGCGACGCCGACGCCGGACGCCGCGGCCATCACGGCGACGACGCTGGAGGGCGCGAACGAACAGTAGGGGCCGGCCTCCAGGAACCACGGCCTGCCGTCGGGATCGATCCGAAAGTCGAACAGGCTGTAGTGCCTGCAGCCCAGCGCGCGGTGGCACCGGCGCGCCGCCTCCCAGACCGCCTCGTTGATCGGGTCATCCTCGGGCACGATCCACGCTCGGCTCGAATCCTTGGCGACCAGGTACAGGTCGCCGTCGTCGGTGCGGTCGAGCTTGTCGTCCTGCCCGCGAATGGGCTTCATCGTCGAATCCACCGCGTACTCCTCCAGCGGCAGGCACACCAGCGCTCCGTCGCGGACGACGATGCCGCACCGCACTTCTCGGCCGAGCTCGACGTAGGACTCGACCAGCGCGGCACCGCCGTGGGCCATCGCGGAGTCGATCGCGGCGTCGTACTCGCTCGGATCCCGCACCAGGGACACCCCCACCGAGTTATCCGCGTCGACCGGCTTCACGACGACCGGAAGCGGAAGGGACGACCAGTCGCCGGGGCGCAGCACCTCGCCCGCGGGCACCGCGACGCCTGCCGCGGACACGATGGCCCTGGCTTTGGCCTTGTCGGCCGCGATCGCCATGACGTCGGGCCCATTGCCCACGTACGGGATGCCGAGTACGTCGAACAGTGCCCGATAGGAAGTCATCCCCAGCAGGCAGAACATCTGCGGCACAACGACGTCGACGTTCAGTAGGCCCAGGTGCGTCACGGCATCAGCCAACGACATCGCCGCGGCCGACGACAGGGAGTCAGTGCCCAGATCAGTCGGGAATCGCCACGAACCGTCCGGTGACACGTACGCCAGATGGACCTCGTAGCGTTCGGGGTCGGCCAACGCGTCCAGACATGCGCCAGCGTACAGCCGGGAGAGCTCGGCGTGAAACTCGTCGACCGCAGAGCCCACGAGGTGCAGGACGGCGATGGGCACGTCAGTCCCCTCCCGGTTCGACGAGCTTGCCGATGTTGAAGTCGACGCGCGTCCAACCTCGGCGTTCCAGGAGATTGGCCCATAGCAGCGACGGAATCTGAAGGTGGTGAACCATCAAGTACGGCAGCGGATCCCACCAGGTGAAGATCGCGTCCTTGCCACGGAGGATGGTCTTGAGTCTGCTCAGTCGGTTCGGTTGAGTCAGCAGGCGCCAGAGTTCGTGATAGATCCAGTAGGTCGGGCGGGCTCCCGGGCGAGGGGTGATGACGGGGTGTTCGTCACCCAGGTAGGCCGCGGCCACCTGCGGGTGGTCGTGGAACATCGTGATCGCCGAATGAGTGCGAGGATTGCACTCGATCGCATAGGCGTGACCGTCTCGCCCTTCGATGAAGTCGAAGGAGACTTGACCCGTCAGGTCGAGGGCCCCGACGAATTCCTCCACCCATGAACGAATCTCGGGCTTGTCGATGTTCTCGTAGTTGATCTGGAACGCCGACGATTCACAGCAGCCGTAAACCTGGAGCCACCCATTCCGCACGGTGCCGTGCGTGCAGAATTCCTTGCCCTCGATGAATTCCTGCAGGATCCAGGGGTCGTCCTTGGAGATCGAGAGCGAACGCGCGAACGCGGCGTTCCGCTCCGGCGTCCCGCCCGACAGCCTGGTGAGATCCATCCGCCCCACCGGGTTGTAGGCGATCCGTTTGAGGATGTAGCTGCGGCCGTCCGGAAAGTCGAACTCCGCGACCTGGCGGGCGTCGGTGATCCGACGGAAGTCGGGCACGCGCAGACCGAGGGCGGTCGCCGTGCGGGAGAACTCCGCCTTGTCGTCGAGCATCTGTACGGTCTCGGCGCCGACGTGCATCACCTCGCACACACCGTCGAGCAGCGCCCGGGCGCGCGCATCGTGGACGCTCGCAGCTGGGCTGGACACGGGCACGAAGACGTCGACGCCTTCCAGTATTGCAATGTCACGCAGCGCCTCCGCATAACCCGGCGCCGTGGTTTCGGGCACGCAATGGAATGCGTCGACCGCGCGGGAGAACTGGTGTCCGGTGAAACGGTACTTCGTGGACTCGACGAGGACGACCCGGTGACCGGCGGAATGGAACGACCTTGCCAGCTGGAGCGCCTTCGTCATCTTGCCACCGCTGATGAGAACAGTCCGTTGGGATCCAATGGTCCTGTGGGCCAACCGGTCCGGCCTTCGGATCAGCATCGCGAACGCCACCAGGCCAGCGTCGACGGGAAGCGTCACGAACAGCGCGCCGAGAGTGGCCAGGGTCCGGCCGGCGTTGGCGTCCTTGAGTTTCGGCGCGCTCGCCGAAGTCGGAGTGCCGATGTCCAGCAGCGCCGTCACGCCTGCACCCGCCGAATCAGGGTCAGTCCGTCACGCAGCGGTATCAACACCTGCTCGACGCGCTGGTCGTAGGTAAGGGCGGCGTTGAATCCCGCGACGGCAGCACCGTTGCTCGAGATGTCGACGTCCGCGTAAGGTTCCCCCTGCAGCAAAGTGTTGTCGACCGCAATCACGGCGCGCGGCGACAACAGAGTGCTATCGAGCAGGAACTCGACGTAGTCGAGGTAGCCGGCCTTGTCGGCGTCGACGAAGACGAAGTCGAACTGACGCCCCGGCTGCGCCGACAACCGTCGCAGGGTGTCGAGCGCAGGGCCCACCTCAATCGTGATCTTCTGACCGACGTCCGAGGCGTCGAAGCACTCCCTGGCGAAACCCGCTACCGCCGCGTCGATCTCGCACGCCACGACCACGCCGTCGTCGGGTACCGCCTCCGCCATGGCGAGGGCCGAGTATCCGGTGAACATCCCGATCTCCAGGACGCGGGCGGCACCGGCCAAACGCACCAGGAATTTCAGTACCTGACCTTCGACGTGGCCGGAGAGCATTTCCTGTTCGAGGAACGTTGCGCCCTGCACCGCAGTCCAGTCCGTCTCGCGGGTGCGCCGCGCCAGCTCCGCCAGGGCAGGCGACTCCGGAGTGGTGCACTGGTCGAGGTACGGATCGAGACCCGCCGCGAGGTCACGCGCGCGCCGAAGCCGCCCCAACACGCCAGGATCGACGCCGGGCTCCGCGCCGAGTTCCCGGCACAGATCCTTGAGCTCCCTGGCGAGGATGGTCGACGGCGTCACCGGCCGGGCCCGCATTGCCGCGCCGTTCGGCCGCACCGCAACGTCGGTCACGCGAGACCGCTGGACTCGGGCACTGTGAACACGTCGACGCCGTCGCCGCCGCGAGGGTACTCGCCGCAGATCTTCTTGTGCAGGGTCAGCGTGTGGGCGAGTTCATCGGTGCTCACGTCGTTGAGGAAGCGGCATTGACCGATCGGGTCGGGGATGGCAGCGCGCAGCAGATTGTCGCGTGTCTTGAGAATCGACGCGGTGGCCTGCTCGAGCAGTTCCTTTGTCAGGTGGTCGCTGTCCAGGGCGAGCCCCAGCGAGCTCATCACGCCGAGGACGCGGTCACGGTCGTCGGCCGACAGGTGGCCTCGTTGTTCGGCCAGCGTCGTCGACAGGGCCATGTCGATATTGATGGCGTGACCGTGAAAGAACGGCACGGGCGGTGTGAGCTCCAATGTGGGGCTCCAGGTGTGACCGAAGGCGATCACCCGATCGAGGTCGATCTCGTGCAGGTTGGGTGCCTCGAGGTCGAGCATCGTCGCGATCGCCAGATGGGTGAGGCGTTCGCCGATGGCACGCAGTTCCGGCGTTCCGTCGAGGTGGCCGAACCGGGTCCGCAGCAGGTCGGCGCCGTGCTCCTCCAACAACTCGAAGATCTCGGCGTTACCGACGACAGAGATCTTGATTAGCTCCGCCATCCCGTTGCGCACCTGGTCCTCGGGCAGCGTCTTGAGGAAGGAGAAGTCGAGAAGGACCTTCTGCGACGCGTGGTAAGCGCCGAGGCGATTCTTGTGCTTGCCGTAGTTGACGGCGACCTTGATAGACACACTGGCGTCGATCAATCCGATCAGCGTGGTGGCGATCCGGATGTACGGCGTATTGCGCCGATAGCTGGCACACGCGAATCCGGCGACGTCGGTGGTCAGCCCTCCCCCTACCACCAGCACCGGCTCGGTACGCACCAGCCCGAAGGCGTCGAACTCACCGACGATCCGTTCAAAGGTCTCCAGCGACTTCGCCGTCTCCCGGATCTGTACCGGGATGACGGTCAGGTCGATGCGGTAGTGGTCGAAGTACGCCCGGATCGCGTCGCCGTAGATCTCGTAGACGGTGTCGTCGACGACCATCAATGCGCGGCCGTACGGGCGGTAACTGTCTGCGAGGTCGGTGTTGTGAAGAGCGAATACGCCGTCGACGTACACCAGGTCGTACTCGATCTTCTCGTAACCGGTGACATGGAATGTCCTGTCGCTCACCGTTACTCGGGCCTGAAGGTTACTCATCGTGAAATTCCTCGCTCCTGGGACTGGGGTCGGTCGGATGGGTGCGTCATGTCGTGGTCAGCCGAGCAGCCGGGCGGGGTCGAGGGAGCCGACCGTCTCGTCGGCAGCACTGAAATCGCCTCCGGCGGTGTTCTCGTTCGGAAAGGCGATGACTCTGATGCCCGCTGCTGCAGCGGAGGCCACCCCGCCGAAGTTGTCCTCGATTGCGACCGCGCTGTTAGCGTCCTCGCCGAGTTGCTCGAGCGCGAATTCGTAGGCCGCCGCGGCCGGCTTCGGGGCATTCACGGAGTCGGCGTTGACGATCAGGTCGAACATCTCTCTGCTGATGTGCGGTTGCAGAGCCGCGAGTAGCGCGTCGATGTTGCCCAACGACGTCGTGGTCACGAAACCGAGCTTGTGGTCGTTGCGCTTGGCTTCGTCGACCGTGGCGACGACTCCCGGCCGCGGGGAGACGGTCGACGCCCGCAGCAGGTCCTGGAAGATCTGCGATTTCTTGGCGTGTACCGCGTCGACGTCGACGTCGGCTCCGCGCGAGGCAGCGAATTCGGCTATCCGCTGTGCTCCGCCGTTGCTGCTCAACATCGATACGTACTCCTCGCGCGACCAGTGCCAGTCCAGCCCGTAGGCCGCGAACGCCTCGTTGAACGCGTGTCGTTGAAGTTCCGACGTGTCGGCGAGGGTGCTGATGGATCCAAACAAGATTGCTGACATGGGGTTCCTTCGTGTCGTGGGGAATCGAGGTCTTGGATTCCCAGTACACTATTGATCGAAACGTTCAATAGTGCAAGTCCCGACCAGCAATGTGATCAAAGTTCATAAGTTAACTTTTTGTTCAGGTCCCCGAATCGGGGAGAACAGCACAGGCGAAGGAGATGACGGGCTCAGATGACACCCACTGAGGGCAAGGCAGGCGATATCGGTGAGGACGCCCGGGTGTCGCGCACCCGCGCCGACGTCGCACGGGCCGCCCTCGAGGTGCTCACCGGCGAGGGTTCCGAAGCGGTGACGCACGCTCGAGTCGCCGAGATCGCCGGGTACTCCAAGACGACCCTCTACACCCACTGGCCGGCCCGTATCGACCTCATCGCGATGGCGATCGACAGCCTTGGTGAGATGCCGCACCATCAGTTGACCGGCGATCTGCGCACCGACCTGGTCGAAGAGCTCAAAGTCTTCCGCGCAGGCGTCGTCGACATGCGATTGGACCGCGTGCTGTCCGGGATGGCCGAGTGGGCGTCCGTTCAGCAGATGGCCCAGATCAGGGAGCGGGTCAACACCGACGGGCAGCACCAGGTGTACGAGATGCTCGGCAAGCGCTTCTCCGGCGCCGGGTTGGACGCAGCGGTCTCGATGCTGACCGGCGTCGTCGCGTGCCCGGCGCTCATGTTCGGGACCGTGCCCGACGACGCCGTCATCGAGGCGGCCGTCGACGTCGTACTAGCCAACCCGGCGGGTCACTGACGCCCGCTTTCGTCGCAAGCCTGTGCGGCCACCTACTCGGTCGGCTCACTCGGCTTCGTGTCGGGCGGCTCCGCGGGAGGAGACTTTCCCAGCCACTCCTTGAGACGAACGAGCTGGCTGACGACGAGGCCGACGCCAAGGAGCAGCCCCACTGCGATGACGATGACAGCGGTCAACGGACACCCTTCGCTCGGTATTGTCCCAGCCTAGGCATCGAGCACGGCGACGACCTCGGGAACGCCAGCCTCGGTAGCCAGTTCCCAGTCTGCCCGTCGTAGACCGCGTCACGCTTGCCCTTGGCGTCGTCATCGCGCTCGCCATGGCCGCGATGACTAGAAGCCCTGCAGGTCCTTCAGGGCCCGAAAGGGCTCGGCTCCGTGGATGGCCGCCCTGATCGCACTCTCCACGGAACTGTCCGAGACGAACAACATCTCGTCGCCCGCCTCTAGCACCTCGTCGGAGGTCGGCAGGATGACGCTGCCACCGCGGATCAGCGTGACCATGGCGGTGTTCGCGGGGAGGTCCAGGTCGCCGACCCGCTGACCGACGAGCGGATTGTCTTCGGGCAGAGTGAGTTTCGCCAGATCCGCCAGGCCGTGCCGTAGACCCATCAACCGCACCAGGTGGCCCACGTCGATGGCGCCTTCCACCCCGGCCACCATCGCACCCGGGGTCGAGACCGCCACGTCGATCCCCCATGCCTGGGTGAACAGCCACTCGTTGTGGATCTCGTTGATCCGCGCCACGACCCTTGGTACACCGAACTCGGACTTGGCCAGCAGGCCGACGACGAGGTTGGCCTTGTCGTCACCCGTCGCTGCGATCAGGACGTCGCACGTCTCGGCCCCTGCCTCCTCCAACGTCGTCACCTCACATGCGTCGGCGAACAACCAGTCCGCATCGGGGACTGCGTGCGGTTCGAACTTGCGGCGTTCGCGTTCGATCAGAAGGACCTTGTGACCGTTGTCGAGGAGTTCTCGTGCCACCGATCGACCGACGTTGCCTGCGCCGGCGATCCCGATGCGCGTCCTTCGCTCAGTCACCCCGCCATCTTCGTCCATCGAGGGCATCGCCGTCGTCTTCTGCCGCGAGCCGACGTCCGCCCCACCCCCCACCGGACGTCCTCCTGAAATACTGACCGCACACTCCGACTGGCGCACCTGGTCGTTGGCCGCCACGACCACGTCCGAACGGGAACGAATTGAGTCTGCACGAGCTGTATCTGGCATTGCTGATCGGCGGCTTCGTACTCCTGGCCAGCATCGTCGGTACCCGGATCGCCACCCGGGTGGGGTTCCCCAGCCTGCTGCTCTTCCTGCTCGTCGGTGTCGTCATCGGCGAAGACGGCCTCGGATTGCAGTTCGACGACGTCGAACTCGCCAGGAACGTCGGTACCGCGGCGCTCGCCGTCATCCTGGTCGAGGGCGGTCTGACGACGCGTTTCGCAGACATCCGCAAGGTGCTGGCACCCGCGGGTGCGCTGGCGACCATCGGCGTGATGATCAGCATGCTCGTCACCGCCGCCGGTGCGCACCTGTTGCTCCGCATGGACTGGCAGCTCGCACTGCTGCTCGGAGCCATCGTGTCATCCACCGACGCGGCAGCCGTGTTCTCGGTTCTGCGCGTCCTGCCCCTTCCCCGCCGCGTGGCCGGACTGCTCGAGGCCGAGTCCGGCTTCAACGACGCGCCGGCGGTCATCCTCGTGCTCATGTTCAGCGCGGTGCCCTTCGTCTTCGACCCGGAGAGCGCCGTCGCCGACCTGGTGTACGAACTGTTGGCTGGCTCCGCCATCGGACTCGGCTGCGGATTCCTCGGCGCTCTGGCACTTCGGCGAGTCGCCCTGCCCGCGTCCGGGCTGTATCCGATCGGGACGTTCGGGCTCGGCATCGTGGCGTTCGCGGCGGCGGGTGCCGTGCACGCCAGCGGTTTCATCGCCGCCTACCTGGCCGCGGTGGTGCTCGCGAACTCCGGACTGCCACACCGTTCGGCGACCCGCTCGTTCGCCGAAGGGCTGGGCTGGCTGGCCCAGATCGGACTGTTCGTCCTCCTCGGCCTGCTGGTGCACCCCAGCGAACTCGCCGCCGACGTGGTCCCTGCGATCGTCGTCGGACTGGTCCTGCTCTTCGTCGCGCGGCCACTGTCCGTCGTGGGCTCCCTCACCGGCTTCGGTATTCCGCTGCGCGAGAAAGTCTTTCTGTCATGGGCAGGGCTGCGCGGTGCGGTCCCGATCGTGTTGGCGACGTTTCCGATCGTCGCGGGCGTGCCCGACAGCAACCGGCTGCTCAACATCGTGTTCCTGTTGGTCGTCGTCTTCACGCTGGTTCAGGGCCCGAGCCTGCGCCCAGTCGCGCACGCCCTGCGACTGATCCCTCGCGACTCCCCGCGCGAGATCCACGTCGAGGCCGCACCGCTGGACGTCCTCGAAGCGGAACTGTTGACGCTGACGGTGCGCCCGACCTCCCGCCTCCACAACGTCACCGTTGTGGAGCTTCGACTGCCCGACCCCAGTGTGATCACCTTGATCATCAGGGACGGCCACACCTTCGTCCCCCTTCCGGACACCCGCATCGAAGCCGGCGACGAACTGCTGATCGTCACCACCACGAAAACACGTGCCGCTGCTGAGCGCAGACTCCGCGCAGTCAGTCGGCGGGGCAAGCTCGCGTACTGGTTCGACGAGTACGGTGAGCCGGAGTAGCTACGCGTGGCCAACGTTCACTTGCCCGGCGCTGCCGCCGCCAGGCGCGGGCAGGAGTCGTGATCCTGCAACTGCTCCCCCTCGGCCTGGTCTCCGGTCGCGGCGTCGGCCCGGTCGGTGAGGATGACGAAGCCCGGTCGGCCGTCGGCGCCGAGCGAGCCCACCACCACCAGCGTCCGACTGGCCATGTCCTCGCGCGCACCCGGCACGCCGTCCGCCAACAGCACGAACGGGTTGGCGGCGTCGAGATCCTCACCGCTGATCGACATCGCGTCGTATCGGTGGCCGGCGAGCGGCACCGGGAACGGAGTCCAATCCGGCCCGACGGCGGCGCCGTGCTCGCTCAGTGCCGCGTGCACGTCCGGGCGAATGCAGTCGACGTGAATGTGGAGCTGGTCCTGTGAGCGGGCGGACGCCGAGTTGATCGCCAGGCTGACCCATTCCCGTGGCAGCGTCGCACCGGCACGCTCGTCCACGAAGGAGCGCGCCCGCCACGCGGCGGCGAAGTAGTTCGGCGCTCCGGGGACCAGCACCGCCGGATCCTCGATGCCGGTGACTCGTTGGGTGGGGATGAGTAGGAATTGCGTGGCCCCGACGAGATCCTTGAGTACCGAGGAGGCCCCGCCGAGATCGACCTCGGCGCACGGCGCAGGATCGCCGTGAGCAAGCTGATCCGGCACACACTGATCGTGGACGATGCGCCAGAGTGCGCCGGGGTCACCGTCTGCTCGAGATACGCCTGCCGTCACTGATACCAAGAGCGCCGCGAGAAGAATTGACCAACGGGTCCGGCGTGAAGGCATCGCCGAACGATACCGGGTGCCGGCGACGCCGATTGTTCATCCGTAGCCCAAAGACCGTTCCCCCACGACCTCGGTACCTTGTCGGTGAGTCCGCCTGGGCTGCCGCTCGTTAACGTTTCCAGAACGTCACTCGGAGGCCGACATCACGACTCTGCGCGGACGCGACGGCACCGTTGCGGGGCGTGCTTTACCGCCCGGACCTCCACTGCCACGCACGCTTCAGGGTCTCGTGGGCCTGGCGGACAGGCGCGCGGGGCTGAAGGCGTTGCGCAGTCGTTACGGACCCGACTTCACCGTCGATGTGCCGATCTTCGGCCAGGTGGTGGTGATCAGCGAGCCCGATCACGTGAGGCAGATCTTCAGATCGCCACCGGCGGAACTCGATACGTTCGAGGGAAGCCTAGGCCGCGTGATGGGCCCCAACTCGCTGTTCGCCCTCACTGGCGACCACCACGGGGTCCAACGCAGACTGCTGGCACCGCCATTTCACGGCAACTGCCTGCGCACCTTCGAGGACGTCTTCGAGGAGGAGAGTGTTCGCGAATTCGTCACCTGGCAGGAGGGTCACAGGTTCGCCACCATGCCGTCGATGATGCGGATCACCCTGAACGCAATCCTGCGGGCGGTGTTCGGCGCGCGCGGCAGCCAGTTCGTCCGTCTCCAGAAGCTGCTGCCGGCAGCCGTGGCGTTGGGCTCGATGTTGTCGATAGCTCCATTGCCACAATGGGATTGGGGTCGGTGGAGTCCCTGGGGTCGCTTCTTCGCAGTCCGTTGCGAGTACGACCTGATCGTCGACGAACTCATCGCGGATGCCCGGGCCGATCCGAATCTCGGCGATCGCACAGACGTCCTTGCAGTGATGGTGCGAAGCCGCCACGCCGATGGTTCCGAGATGAGCCGCGACGAGATCGCCGATCAGCTGGTGACGCTGCTCACCGCAGGGTACGAGACCACGGCGACGACGCTGGCCTGGGCGGTGGAGCGCCTTCGCCGCCACCCGGCGGTGCTGACTCGGTTGGTTGCCGAACTCGATGGCGGTGACGATGCGCTGTTGGTGGCCACCATCGCCGAGGTGCAGCGCTGTCGACCCGTCGTCGACACGACCTTCCGAACGGTCGCGGCGCCGTCCTACGGACTTGGCCCGTGGACGCTGCCGCAGAAACAAACGGTGATGGTCGCCATCGGGCTGGTGCACGACAGCGAAACCCTCTACGGCAACCATCGTCGCTTCGATCCGGACAGGTTCCTCGACGCCAGGCCCGACATCAACGAGTGGATTCCGTTCGGCGGAGGTGCCCGACGGTGCATCGGCGCGGCGTTCGCGACCATGGAACTCAAGGTCGTGCTGCGGGGATTGCTTCGGGAGTTCACCCTCATTCCGACCACCGACCGCGACGAGCGTTGGCGTTCGCGCGGGGTGGCCCTGGCACCTGCCCAAGGAGGCCGCGCCGTCGTCACGAGACGGCCGGATGCGCGATTCAGCTCGACGAGGACAGGGAAGCGTCTCGACGCTTGACGTTCTCACTGACTTCCCGTTGCCACACCCCGTAGGCGTGGGTGGTGTCGACTTCGAGCTCGAACCGGGCCACCATGTCGTCGGTGACGTCGGCAAGCTCGACATAGAACTGCTCGTACCATCGGCGATGCTGGTACACCGCGCCGTCCTCTTCGGTCAGCAGCGGGTTGTCGATCCGCGTCTTGTGCTTCCACACCTCGACGTCGTCGAGGAAGCCCTCCCCGAAGTTCTTGCTGAGCGTCGCCGCCAGTCGCCCGGCCTTGTCCTCGGGCAGTCCCTCGATCTTCTGCACGGCGACCCCCCACTGCAGGACGAACGAGTTCTGGGTGACCGGGTAGTGACAGTTGATCAGCGCCACCTCCAGAGTGAAGTCGGGTGCGACGTCGTTGTGCAGCCAGTTGATCATGTAGGCGGGGCCGAAGTAGGTCGCCTCCGACCGTAGATTCGTTCCCTCCCAGAGTTTTTCGTAGTTCGCCGTCGTATCCGGACGCGCCTTTGACTCCATGAACTGGCTGGCGGCCTGACCCTCGATCACGTTCTTGAAGTACGTCGGATAGGCGCGGTGGATGTAGAAGAAGTGGGCCATGTCGACGTTGTTGTCGACGATCTCGCGGCAGTGTGAGCCCTCGATCAGAATCGAGTTCCAGGTCCACGGCGACCACCTGCCCTGGTCCATGCCCTCGATCGTCGGTGGCGTGAGCTCCGGTGGCGGGGTCGAGCCCTCCGGGTCGTGCCACACCAGCAGTTGTCCGTTCACTTCCTGGCAGAGCCACTTTCGCGTGCGCGCCAGACGCGGGGTGCGGCGGGCGTAGGGCACCTCGACGCAGCGGCCCGTCGAGCCCTGCCAACGCCAGTCGTGAAACGGGCACGCCAGGGTGTCGCCCTTGACCGTTCCCATCGACAGGTCCCCGCCCATGTGTCGGCAGTAGCCGTCGAGGACGTGGATCTCGCCGTCGGGCTCGGCGAACACCGCCAACCGGGTGCCGAAGGCGTCGATCCCATGTGGCGCGTGATCGCGAAACGATTCGGCCAGACCCAGGCAGTGCCATCCCCTGGCGAAGCGGGCCATCGGGGTGCCCGCATCGATCTCGCGAACCTGTTCAGCAGCAGTCATGGGACATCCTTCCGCGGGCTGGCCGACACCGAGTTAAGCACATGCGCTTAATCGGCGATGGGAAACGCCTATGATGCCTTCCGTGGATCGTGGTTCCCGATCGAAGGATGCGCTGCTCGACGCCGCCGAGCGACTCATCGCCGAGCGCGGGTTCGAGGTGCCGCTCCGAGATATCGCCCAAGCCGCCGGCCAGCGGAACAACTCGGCGGTCAACTACCACTTCCGCAGCAGGCAGGACCTTCTCGACGCCGTGGTGGCGCGCCGGCTGCTGCCCATGGAACTCGAGCGGGAACGCATGCTCGCCGAACTCGACGAGCGAGACGCCGGAGACGTTCACGCCCTGATGCGGATCCTCGTCCTGCCCCTGCTGCGCCTCGAGAGCACGCACTACGCCCGGTTCCTCCAGGTGGTCGGGACCCGGCTCAGAACCCAGCCCCACGATTCGGCGGAGACCGCCTGGCCAAGAGTTCTGGACGCGCTGTCGCACGCCGTGCCGGTCGCCGATCGTCGAGTTCGTCGCCGCCGCGTCGCGGCGGTCGCCACGGCGATGTTCGCCCTTGCTGCGGAGCACGAGCGGGCGGCGCATGAAGGGGACCCGGAGGAGATCGTGCACATGCTGGCGGCCATGCTGACGGCCACCAGCCCCCGCCTGGTGTGACGCTAGAGTGCGGCGATGAGTCAAGAACCTCTCGTGCCGCACGATTTCGACGTCCCGCGCGAGCTGCGTGCAGACCGGTTTCGGCTGGAACCGCTTGGCCCGCAGCACAATGTCCCCGACCTCGCCGCGTGGATGTCGAGCATCGAACACATTCGGGACACACCGGGTTTCGAGGGCCGGGACTGGCCGCCCGACGCGGGATTCTCTGCCGAAGCCAACCTCGGCGATCTGGTGCAGCACGCCGACGAGTTCGAGCGGCGGGTGGCGTTCGCCTACACGGTGCTGCGGCCCGCCGCCGACGACGCGCACGAGGTCCTGGGCTGTCTCTACCTGAATCCCGGGCCGCGACCCCGCAGCGTCGACGTACAGTCATGGGTCCGAGCCGACGTCGCCGACCTCGATCCGGTTCTGCGACAAGCGGTTCGCGCATGGCTCGCCGACGCCTGGCCGTTCGACGAGGTCCTCTACGCGGGCTGATCGCTAGCGCATGGCGGGCGGTCTCAGGATCACCTTCACGCATTCCGGGCTGCGGGCCGCCACCGCGGCGTACGCATCGGCCGCCTCGGACAGCGGGAAGGTGTGGGTGAAGATGCCGTCGGTGCGCAACGATCCGCTCGTCACCAACGGCAGCAGATCGGTCCACGTCTGCTGGATGGGTGCGGTGGTCATGCGCAGGGTGAGGTTGCGTATCAGGGCCATCAGGATCGGCAGCGGATAGGGATTCAGATCGTGCACTCCGAGGACGGACACCGTGCCGTCAGCGCGCACACAGGCCAGCGCGTCGTTGAGCGTGACGTCCAAGGCAACGGTGTCGATGACGCTGTCGGCCCCACGGCCGCCGGTGTGTTCGAGCACCGCCGCCACCGTCGGCCCCTCGAGTGCGGTCGCGCCAGAATCCACTGCCAGTGCGCGCCGGCCGCCCACGGGATCGGCGGCCAGAACGGTGCCCGCCCCTTGGGCGAACGCGGCCCGCACGGCGCACAACCCGACCGCGCCGAGGCCGATGACGACCACCGTCCCGCCCGGCGGAATGTCGGCCTTCTTCGCGCCGATCCAGCCGGTCGACAGGTTGTCCGTCAGCAGCAACGCGGCCTCGTCGTCCACGCCGTCGGGAATCCGTAGGAGCTGAAAGTCGGCGCTCGGCACGGCGACCGCCGTGGCCTGGCCCCCGCCGAGCACACCCGACCCGAAGATCTGCATCCAGTGCACACACGTGACCGGATTCCCCGTCGCACATCCCTCGCACTTTCCGCACCCCGCCACTGACGCGGCCAGCACGCGATCGCCAACCCGGACGGATGACACGTCGGGGCCGACTTCGAGCACCGTGCCGATGAATTCGTGACCGACGGCCACACCGTCACCCACCGGTAGATCGCCGTCGTAGAAGTGCAGATCCGAGCCACAGATGGCCGCCGACTCCACGCCGACGACGGCTCCGTCGAGCCCGGGCGGCACCGGGTCCGGGGCTTCGCGCACCTCGACCGCGCCGGGACCGGTGATGACGACGTTCTGCATGTGGGTTCCTCGCGGTTGGTCGGCCTCGTCGCCGACGTCAACGCAAACGCTACTTTGGGCGAATTGGGAGTGGAATCCTGACGAGGTAGACCATGATCTACATCAGGTGTCTAGGGTGGCGCTATGGACACTGTCGGAATGCGAGAGCTGCGACAGAATCCGGCTCCGGTGTTGCGGGCGGTCGAGGCTGGAGCCGAGGTGACGGTATCGGTCAACGGCCGCGCCGTCGCCCGGATCGTGCCGCTAGAGACACCAGCATGGGTGGCCAGCGAACACGCTGAACGCATCTACAACACACCCGTCGATGGGGAGTGGGAAGCCGAATTGCGAAGCGCACGTGCGGAAGACAGGGTTGGCGACCCCTGGTCTTGAACGGGTCATCCTCGACACCAGTGTCTTGGTGGGTGAGGACGCAGACTTGTCCGGACTGGCGTGCCAGATCAGCTCGGTCAGTTACGCCGAGCTACACTTCGGCGTCCATGCCGCCCCCGCTTCGTCCGCGAAACTCACTCGCCAGCACAGGCTGACGCTGATCCAGTCCGTGTACGGCCACGGGATTGCCTTCACCGATGAAACCGCCCATTACTACGGCCTGCTGTGTGGACAGCTCCGACGGCAAGGTCGCAGTCCGCGCGGAGGGGCCATGGACATCATGATCGCCGCTACCGCGCTCGCCCTCGGCGTCCCGCTGGTAACCAGAAATACGAATGACGTCGATGGCCTCGGCATCACCCTGCTGACACGCTGACGATCGCGTCGTTGCACGGGCTGAGTTCGGCTTAGGTCCGGCAACTCGCCCCAGGGCGAACGGCTTTCGGTCACCCGTGGCGGGCCGCCTCCTGCACGAGCTGCACACGCGCCGAGCGGCACACGTTCCTCCGATCATCGCCGGGCGCTGGCATCAGTTCTCCGTGCCGGGAGCGAAATGTGGTCAGCCGAAGGAGTAGTCGGTCAGACGCGCAGAAGCCGTACGTCCACCTCGCGCTCCACGTAGCGCCGTTCCTCCGTTGCGCGCAGCCGCACCGCGAGGTCGTCGAACAGCGCTTCGTGCTCCGGCGCGAATTCGAACCAGGTCACGAAGTCGAAGGGCTCGCCGAGGTCGCGGCAGTGGTGCAGCCGCCGCGCCACCTGCGGCAGGTAGTCCATGCCGATGCGCGTGTGGTGCGACGTCTCCTCGAAGATCGCGCGGCGGCGGTCCTGCGGCAGGTCCCACCAGGCAGGCGACTTGCGGTCGGGATCATCGCGGCGGCACGCGCCTCCGGCCGGGCTAGGCCGGGCTGCATGGCGCGCAGCGCCATCACCTCCTCGGTATTGGCGTAGCGGACGTTGCTGACGACGGTGCGGATCGCCCAGCCGCCGGGTGCGGCCGGCGTGTCGTGGCCGGGTCGTACATCCACGGCGGCGACGGTCGGCAAGGTTTCGCCGATGGAGGCATCGATGCGCGTCACGCGCCAGGGGCCGGCATCACCGCCAAGGACAAGTAGTGGCTGGATCATGGGCCCATCCTGCTGCGCCGCACTACGCGGGGCAAGCCAGCGAATCGACCTTCCTCGTATGTGGAAGACACAGTTGGCGCACGCCCTCGACGTCCGCGCATGCGCGTATCAATCTGGATGGCGGCTCAAGCGTGCCGGGCAGCTTCTTGAATGAGTTGCAGTCGCGAGGTCAGCCCGAGTTTGGCGTAGACGTGGGTCAGGTGGGTCTGGACAGTGCGAGGTGAGACGAAGAGCCGTGCTCCGATGTCCTTGTTGGACAGCCCGTCGACGACCAGTCGCATGACGTCGCGCTCCGTCGGCGTCAGCGATTCCCATCCGCTCGTCGGACGTTTCCGTTCGCCGCGCCCGCGCTGCGCGTAGGCGATCACCTCCTCGGTGGACAGCGCCGCGCCCTCAGCCCATCCGGATTCAAAGTCGTTGTCGCCTAACGTGTTACGAACGGTAGTCACCGAAGCATCGACTTCGGCGTCATAGACCTTGAAACGGACCTCGCCGCTACGTCGTCGGGTGGCGTCGGCCGCACCGAAGAGCCGCGCCGCCACCCGAGGGCTTTCGGTGACGACCGCCAGTTCGGCCAGGCATTCCACTGCATCAGCCATGCACAGGTGCGTCTGCAGGTCGGCACTACACGCCAACGCGGCATGGAGATCGCGTTCAGCTCGCTCCAGTTCGCCGAGTGCAGTGGCGACACGCGCACGAACCGTCAAGGCCACCGTGCACCACCACCCCGTGGTCGTGCTCACGGCATCATCGGCGAGGCGGCGTGCTGTGGCCACGTCGCCGTTCGCCAGGGCAGCCTGCGCGAACACCGCGTAGTGCCCCGCCGCCATCGCCGGTTGGCAGTCCAGCAGGGGCAAGCCCGCAGTGCTTGCCTCGGCGGCCGCGAGCACGTCGCCCGCGGCCAACTCCGCGTAGGTCGATACCGCAAAACACTGGCCTACGTACATTGGGCCGAGACCCACTGAATGCAGTGCGGCAGCGTCAGCCGCTGCTCGAGCGGCATCTGTGTCGCCGCGATACGTCAACGCTCGAGACTGGGTCATCAGACCAACGACTCTCGCTACCAAATCGCCATCCGCTTCGGCCTCCGCAATCAGCTCGCCGAGCTCTACGCAGGGGCCGACGAGATCGCCCTGCCACAGCTGTCCAAACGCCAGAAACAACCGACACATACGCGAGTCGAATGGGTTGCCGATCGCGTCGGCGATGTCGCGCCCTTCCCGCGCCGAGGCAAGCATGTCAACGGGGTCACCGGCAAGGAACGTCCAGATGGCCTGGCGGCCCAGCACTTGGCTCAACCGCCACGCGTCCCCCGAGGTCCTTGCCAGGGCCAGCGCCTCAGGAAGGTACGCATTCGCGGACTCGGCGTCGTAGCTATTGACTCCGCAGGCGGTTAGCGCGCGGGCGAGTAGAACAGGATCGCCAAGGTCCCGCGCCATGCCGAGAGCTCGCATTGCCAGCTCCATACTCTCTCCGGTACCAAAGCCTGCCATCCAACCATCGAGGACTGCCTTGTCCGCAAGCGCCCGCGCGAGCATCGTCGAGGACACCGAGGTGTTCTCGTCACTGATGTCTTCGGCGATCGAGTCGAACCAGGTACACCCCTCTCGCAGTCTGCTCCGTGCGAACCAGAGCGGCTGCAGTGAGGTTGCCAACGCGAACACCGCCTCGGCGTCGGACTGCTCACGGCTCCACGCGAATGCGGCTCGGAGGTTGTCGATTTCGGCTTCGGCTTGCTCCAGTAATTCGTTACGAGTCCCCGCCGGTGTGTCCAACCGAACTGCCATAGCCGTGAAATAGTCGCGGTGGCGTCTCCGTACGTCTTCGGCCTCACCTGACTCGCCGAGCTTCTCCTGCGCGTACTGGCGCACGGTCTCCAACAGCCGGTAGCGCGTTCGGGCGCCCCTGGTGTCTTCGGCCGCGACGAGCGACTTGTCGACGAGGAGGGTGAGTTGATCGAGAACCTGGTAGGACTGCACCTCACCGCTGCCGCAGACGCCTCGGGCCGCATCGAGATCGAAGCCACCGATAAAGACACCCAACCGGCGGAACAACACCTGTTCGGGTTCGGTCAGCAGGGCGTGTGACCAGTCGACCGACGCCCGCAGTGTCTGCTGGCGGCGCACCGCGGTGCGTCCACCGCCGGTCAAGAGCCGGAACCGATCATGCAGGCTCTCGACGATCTGAGCGGGCGACAAGGCGCGTACCCGAGCCGCGGCGAGCTCGATCGCCAACGGCATCCCGTCGAGGCGTCGGCAGATCTCGGCCACGGCAGCGGCATTGTCATCGGTGACGCGGAAGTCGGGCCTTGCTAGCCTGGCACGGTCACAGAACAGGTCGATCGCCTCGTCGGCCAGCGACAACGACGGCACCCGCCATACGACCTCGCCTGGCACTCCGATCGGCTCGCGCGAAGTCGTGAGAAGCATCAGTCTCTGGCACCGAGCCAACGACACGACGACTAGCTCGGCGGCCGCGTCGAGGAGGTGCTCACAGTTGTCGAGTACGACGAGCGTCCGCCGATCGCCGAGGAACACCGCAACTGTGTCCATCGCGGAACTGCCCGGCTGATCCGGCACACCTAGTGCACGGGCAACCGTGGCCGCCACATTGTCTGGGTCCGTGGTCGGAGCCAGGTCGACGTACCACACCCCGTCGCCAAACTCCTCTTCGGACATCTGACCCGCGACCTGCACGGCGAGTCGCGTCTTACCGACGCCGCCTGCACCCGTCAGGGTGATCAGACGATTGTCGGCGATGATCTGCCGCAGGTCGTTGATCTGCTCCCGTCGTCCGACGAAATTGGTTAGATGCGCCGGAAGGTGCTTCACGGCAACCGCATTCGACATTTGCAGCGGGGGAAAGTCGCTGCGGAGGTCGGGATGGCACAACTGGACCACCCGCTCGGGCCGCGGAAGATCCCGCAGCCGGTGCGTACCGAGATCCGTCAGGAACGCACCATCGGGAAGCTGGTCGATGGCCAGATCGCTGGCAATCCCCGACAGGACGGTCTGACCGCCGTGCGCCAAATCCCGCAGCCGCGCCGTGCGGTTGATGGTCGGGCCAACGTAGTTGCCTTCGTCGCGCAACTGGATGTCGCCCGTGTGCACACCAATGCACAACCGGATGGGCGCCAAGGGTGCCTGCTGCAGGACCAGCGCGCATGCCACCGCGTCGCCTGCACGCGCGAAGGCCACCACGAAACTGTCACCCTCACCTTGCTCGACCGGTCGCACCCCATCGTGGGTGGGAACGATCTCGGCCAGCAAGCGATCGAGTTGTGCCACGGCGGCAGTCATCGCTTCCGGCTGGTTCTCCCATAGCCGCGTCGAACCCTCGATGTCCGCCAGCAGCAGCGTCACGGTTCCCGTCGGCAGCAAGTCGCTCACGCCCAGATCGCCCCAGTTCAACGGTGACATGTCCGCACATCGATCAATCTCGCTCATGCTAACCAGCATCGGGCGATCCCGAGCCCGATACATCGGCGTAGGCGCGTAGATGGTGACCGTCCATGGCGCCTGGAATCTACGCATCCCACCGCTCAGATCTACGCGCCGCGGCCGATGCTCTGGCACCCACGACATTGCACAGTCGAAGCGTCGGCGGTCAGTGAAGTTCGAGTAGCCAACTACGTGCGCCCCACTGCCCGCGGCAAGCAACGCTCTTTCTATGGAGTGTCAAGCCCACCCGATGAAGGGACCATCATGATGATCGCCATTGATCGATCCAGCTGCCCAAGCGTCTTCGATGCGGGGCTTCCGGCGATCGACTACCAGGACGCCCAGCATCCCGACGAAGCGCATGCCGTCATCCGCCGGGCGCGTGAGAAGGCACCGATCGCGATCGGACCGCACGGACCCGAGTTGCTGACCTACGAACTGGTGCGCTCGGTGCTGCGCGATCCTCGATTTCGGATGCCGCAAGGGATGATGCTGGCATCCCAGGGCATCACTTCAGGTCCGCTGTGGGATCGCGTCGCAGCGAGTTTGATCAGCCTTGACGGCGCCGAACACCACCGGCTGCGGCGGTTGGTGTCGAAGGCCTTCACACCCCGAGCGACCGCACGCCTGCGCACGACGATCATCGAGGTCATCACCGAACTGATGGATCACCACTCCGCTCGAGGACGTTGCGAGGTGGTGAACGACATCGCCCGCCAGTACCCCATCCCGATCATCTGCGCACTCCTCGGTGCGCCACGCGAGGACTGGGAACTCTTCTCACGATGGACCGACGACATCTTCAAGGTCTTCACCTGGACCGTCGCCGAACACGAAGCGGTCATCGTGGCAGCCTGGAACGAGCTCGACGCCTACATCGACGACATGGTCGACCATCGGCGCCACTCACTGACCGACGACCTCATCTCTGACCTAATCCGCGCTGAGGACGACGGCGACCGCCTCAATGCCGACGAGCTGCGCATGCTCGCGGCCGGCCTGCTGATCGCGGGCACAGACACCACCCGCAACCAGGTGGCCGCCTCGGTCCACGTGCTTTGTGACCACCCGGACCAGTGGGCCTTGCTCGCCGAAAATCCCGAGCTCGCAGCCAACGCCGTCGAGGAGACCATGCGCCATTCCCCGGTCGCCTTCGCCAGCTTCCGTACCGCCGTCGAGGACGTCGAACTCGCAGGGGTCACCATCCCCGCAGGCACCATGGTGCTCCCAAACACCGGCGCCGCCAACCGAGATCCCGCGATCTTCGAGGACCCCGACCGACTCGACATCACCCGCGAAGGCGCACCGGCGATAATGACCTTTGGCGGCGGCATACACTACTGCCTCGGTACCCACCTCGCCCGCCTCGAACTCGCCGAGGCATTGGCACTGATCACGCAGCGCATGTCAAACGTCCGGCGCACCGGCCCTGCGCCTTGGAAGCCCCTCACCGGATTGAGCGGACCCGTCACGCTGCCAATCGAATTCGATTAGTGAATCAGGCGTGCGCGCTGCCTCTTGAACGAGTTGGATGCGCGACGTCAGCCCCAGCTTGGCGGAGACACTCGTGAGATGGGTGTGCACTGTGCGCGGTGACACGAAGAGCTGTGCGCCGATGTCCCTGTTGCCCAGCCCTTCAGTCGCCAGACGTACCCCGTCGAGTTCGGCAGGGGTGAGCGCCGCTCAGCCGCTCGACGGGCCTTTGCGTTCGCCACGCCCGCGCTGCGCATAGGCGATGGCTCCTTCCGAAGAGAGGGCACCGTAGAACCGCAGGCTTGCCGCGCACGTTTCCGATCCCGGGCCGCTCAGTACTCTGGACGCGTGAGCGCTGCACCGGTTTCGACCGTTGTCCTGGACGACCGCTTCTCCCGCGAACTGCCAGAGATGGCCGTGCGATGGCAGGCCGCCGAGGCACCCGATCCGCGACTGCTCGCACTCAACGAGCCGCTGGCCGACGAACTCGGCCTCGACGCGTCGTGGCTCCGGAGCGCGGACGGACTGGCCTTCCTGGTTGGTGCGGCCGTCCCCAACGGCGCCAACCCCGTTGCTCAGGCCTACTCCGGGCATCAGTTCGGCGGGTTCGTCCCCCGCCTCGGCGATGGCAGGGCGCTGCTGCTCGGCGAACTCATCGACGCCGACGAACGCCTTCGCGATCTGCACCTCAAGGGTTCCGGTCGCACGCCGTTCGCGCGCGGCGGCGACGGCCTCGCGGCAGTCGGTCCGATGCTGCGCGAGTACGTCATCAGCGAGTCGATGTGCGCCCTGGGCATCCCGACGACGAGGTCTCTGGCCGTGGTCGCGACGGGGCGACCGGTGCAGCGCGACACGCTTCTGCCCGGCGCCGTGCTCGCACGCATCGCGAGTAGTCATCTTCGCGTCGGCAGTTTCCAGTTCGCGGCGGCCAACGGTGACGTCGACCTGGTGCGCCGCCTTGCCGACCACGCGATCGCCAGGCACTACCCCCAGGCAGCGGAGGCCGAGCAGCCGTACCTGGCCCTGTTCGAATCGGTCGTCGCCGCCCAGGCGTCGCTGGTGGCTCAGTGGATGCTCGTCGGTTTCATCCACGGGGTGATGAACACCGACAACATGACGATCTCGGGAGAGACGATCGACTACGGGCCGTGCGCCTTCATGGAGGCCTACGATCCGGCCACCGTGTACAGCTCGATCGACCACGGCGGGCGCTACGCCTACGCCAATCAGCCCGTCGTCGCTCAGTGGAACCTGGCCCGCTTCGCCGAGACCCTGCTGCCCCTGTTCTCCGATGATCAGCAGCACGCCATCGACCTCGCCGTGGAGTCCCTCGGTCGCTTCAGTGCGGCCTACGACACCGCGTGGTCGGCGGGTATGCGCGCGAAGTTGGGCCTGCCCGCCGCCGCCGGCGACGCGGTGACGTCCTTGGCCGAGGATCTGCTGGCGCAACTCGAGCAGAGTCGCGTCGATTACACCTCCTTCTTCCGGCGCCTCGGCGTGGCGGCCCGCGGCGACACCGAGCCCGCCCGTGGGCTGTTCGTCGATCTCGCCCGCTTCGATGATTGGCTCGCACGATGGCGTGCGCTGAGACCCGACGCCGAGGCCATGGACCGCGTGAACCCCGTCTACATTCCGCGAAACCACCTCGTCGAGGAAGCCCTCGCCGCGGCCACGTCGAGCGACCTCGGCCCGTTCGCACGGCTCGTGGACGCAGCGACCTCGCCCTTCGAGGAGCGGCCTGAGCTCCAGCGGTACGCCGCGCCTGCACCCGACGACATCGGCCCCTACCAAACGTTCTGCGGGACCTAGAGATTGATCGACGTCGCACTTCCGTAGGTTTCTGACCGCCGCGGGCCCTCAACACGGGGGCATGAAGTCGTGCCGCAACATCCAGGTCCTCGGTATTGCGGTAGCAACGATGTGGGCATTGGCGAGCGCGCCCGTTCCCATCGCGTCCGCCGAACCCCTCCCCAACGCATCCAAACCCGGCTGCTCCGACGTCGAGGTGGTGTTCGCCCGCGGGACCGGCGAACCGCCAGGAGTTGGCGGTGTCGGCCAGGCGTCGTCGACTCACTGCGATCGAAGGCCGGAGCGAAGTCGGTTGCGGTGTAAGCGGTTCAGTACCCCGACGGCGGAAACTACGCCCTCCACTACCAGTACGTCGACGATGGACTGGTGGACCAAGCCGCGACGTATGCCGCAGGCAAGCTCGGGTCCACGGCGCCGACCAGCGATGGCCAGTGATCGCTAGAGCCGGGTTCCAAACCCGCACTGCGCCAATCGACGTCGATCGGCCGCCACGAGATTGGCGTCTAGCACATGATCAGCCGCGCCGCGCCCACAGGGCGCACGCGGAGAGGACCTGCCAGCCGATGATCGTGTACACGCTGGTCCGCTCCCACACTGCGCCGGGCAGGAGGATCGTCACCGACGTCGTGGCGGCGATGGCCAGCAGGGCGAAGCTCAGCAGGCCCAGCGCAGCGAGCCCGACCGAAGTGACCCGGTAACGGCGGGAAGGACTCACGAACCGCGAGCCGGCCAGGATGGCGGCGTTCCCGCCCACGATGGCGACGACCGCGCCGAAGACGTGCACCCACGCGATGCCGACGCACCCACTCGGCACGCTGGCGACGACGACGTTGCCGACCGCGTTGGCGGCGGCGAATCCCACGAAGAGACCGGACGGGCGATCACGCGTTGCGCGCGCCAACAGCACGGCGGCGACGAAGAACAGCGTGCCCTGCACCACGAACGCGGTGTTCATCAGGTAGCTCAGCGGTGACTCCGGCCTGCCGAGATCGCTGATGAAGTCGTGCGCATGGCGATATCCGGGCAGACCCGTCGAGGCGACGGCTTCGAGGCTCACGTACGCGATGCCCGCGGCGAGCCAGCACGCGGCCGCACCCCTGGCGCTCAGCGCGGAACTCCCAGTGCGACGGTGAGTTCGAGAATCGTCCGCGGATCGTTGAGCCGGTCGCCGTACAGCTCGCGCAGCTGGGTCATGCGGTAGCGCACCGTCTGCGCGTGCACGAACAGATCGGCGGCGACGGCATCGCGCTGGCCCTGGTGCAGGAGCCACGATCTGAGCGTCTCGGCCAGCCGCTCTGCGGTGTTGGGCCGCAGGTCCGCCAACGGCGCCAGGGCGAGGCGGCGCAGATCGTCGGCGGCTTCGCGGTCGGCGGTCAGGACCAGTTCGACGAGGTGCTCGTCGGTGTCGACGACCTCATCGTCGACCGTCAGATCCCGCGCCCGTAGCGCGCGCCGGTACGACGACTGGACCAGCGTCCACGACCGGGCAGGCCCCACCAACGCTCGCCGGCCCTGCAGCGCCGACCGCAGCTGGCCACGGTGCCGGCCGTCCAGATCGGGCACCAGCAGCACCGCCAACGACTCCGCGGCGTCGACGCCAGGCAGATCCTCGCTCAGTTGCAGGGTCGACTGCCCGAATCGCGCAGCCAAACCGCGGGTTTGTGCCTCGGCCACCACGACCGCCGTCAAGGTCTCCGGCGGGTGCCAATCCGCCTTCTCGGCGCTGGCCCGCAACGTATCGGCCGTTTCACCGGCGAGCAACTGCCTGGCCAACCGTTCGAGGTAGCGCTGCCGGACCCGTCCGGTGGTCGCCAGTTCATCGGCATGTCCGGCGACGCTGGACGCCGAGAGTTCGTCGATGAAGGCGAACACCAGCTCGGCGAATCGGGCGACCGTCTCCGCAGGCAGGCCCGCGGCGACGGCGGTGGACGACAACTCACGCCAGGCTACGCGGGCGCCGACGCGGTACGCCGAGAGCAGCGCGTCCATGGAACGACCCTGGCGCGCCTCACCGCGACCCAGCTCGTAGGCCCCGTCGAGGGCTGGCGACAGTGTCGCGGCCGGATCGGAGTCGTGTGCGCGGACGGCCAACCGCAGGAAGGCGCCGAGCGCCATCTGTACGGCGTTCTCGATGGTTTGCCCCATCCGACCGCTGAACGCATCCGTGTAGCTGGGCACCTCGACCGTCACCGCATTCACGGTGCGCTCGGCCATCCTGGGCAGGATCGCCTGCAACTCGGCGACGACCTCGGCGGGCAGGTCGAGCCCACTGAAGCGGAGTTCAGCTTCTGACAAAACTATTCCTTACGAACAAACTGTTGAGGATCCTTCACGCTCGATGGTCAAGACTTTATACCTCTACCTGGGCCAAGCTGAACTCATGACAACGACAGCACCCAGCCCGACCGCCGTCGGCGCGCTGCGGGAACGCGTCATGAAGTTCGCCGAGCGGGTGACCACCCCACTCGTCCCCGCCGACTACCTCGACGTCATCGATCCCCTACGCTCGAGCGCCGACCTCCGCGGTCGCATCGTGGCCCTCCACCCGGAGACCCGCGACGCCGTGTCCGTCGTCATCAAGCCCGGCCGCGGCTGGCGGGGGCACACCCCTGGCCAGTACGTCCGCATCGGGATAGACGTCGACGGCGTCCGCCAATGGCGGGCTTACTCGCTGACCTCCGAAACGGGCCGTCGTGATGGCTGCATCGCCATCACGGTGAAGGCCATCCCAGACGGCACGGTCAGCAACCACCTGGTTCGTCGCGCCACCGTGGGCACCATCGTCCAACTCGACCAGGCGGCCGGCGAATTCACGCTCGGCCACCACGCACCGCCCAAGATCTTGTTCCTCACCGCGGGCAGCGGTGTGACTCCCGTGATGGGGATGCTCCGCAACATGACCGACGCCGGTGCGGACGTCATCGTCGTGCACTCCGCACCCACCGCGGACGATGTCATCTTCGGCGGCGAACTTCGCATCCTGGCCCGCCATGGCCGAATCCGGTTGGTGGAGAAGCACACCGACACCGACGGAATGCTCGACGTCGCCGCACTCGACGACCTGGTCGAGGATCTCGCAGAACGGCAGACGTGGGCGTGTGGTCCCGCCGGCATGCTCGATGCACTCGAATCCCGCTGGGCAGCCGACGGCATCGCCGATCGACTGCATACCGAGCGCTTCCGTCCCACGATCATCGCCGCCGGCGAGGGGGGCGAGGTCAGCTTCTCGAAGTCCGGCACCGTCGTCGAGGCGACCGGCGCCGAGACGCTGCTCGACGCCGGCGAGGCTGCGGGCGTGCTGATGCCGTCAGGCTGCCGGATGGGCATCTGCTTCGGCTGCGTCGTCCCACTGCGCCAGGGCGCCGTGCGCGACCTGCGCACCGGCGACGTCACCACGGCCGCCGTCGGCGACAACGTCCAGATCCAGACCTGCGTCTCTGCCGCCGCGGGTTCATGCGACATCGATCTTTAAGTCCTAGAAGGAGTTCGACATGACTACTCAACAACTCAGCACGAACGCCACCACCGCCCACCTCACCTCCGCGGACGTCGAGAACCTCGGCCGCGAACTCGACGCCATCCGCGAGCAGATCATCGCCAGCCGTGGCGAGCGCGACGCGGCCTACATCCGCAAGGTCATCGACGGCCAGCGCAAGCTCGAACTCAGCAGCCGCGCAGTGCTGCTCTTCTCGCTGTTCCCGCCGGCCTGGATCGCCGGCACCGTCGGACTGTCGATCTCGAAGATCGTCGAGAACATGGAGATCGGCCACAACGTGATGCACGGCCAGTGGGACTGGATGCGCGACTCCAAGATTCACTCGACCACGTGGGAGTGGGACAACGCCTCGCCCGCGGACATGTGGAAGCACTCACACAACGAGGTCCATCACACCTACACCAACGTCCGCGGCAAGGACCACGACCTGGGCTACGGCATCATGCGCGTCGACGAGAACCAGAGGTGGATGCCCTTCTACCTGGCCCAGCCGCTGTCGAACTTCGTCAACGCCTGCATGTTCCAGTACGGCATCGCGGCATACGACCTCGAGATCGGCAAGTACCTCAAGGGGCGCACCGACAAGGCGGAGTTCCGCCGTAACGGCAAGAAGGTCCTCGCGAAGGTCGGCAAGCACGCGACGCGCGACTACGTGCTGCATCCGCTGCTGTCGGGCCCGTCGGCGGTGAGCACCCTCACCGCCAACGTGACGGCCAACCTGGTGCGCAACCTGTGGACGCACTCCGTCATCATGTGCGGACACTTCCCCGAGGGCGTGCAGACCTTCGAGAAGCACTCGATCGACGGCGAGACCCGCGGCGAGTGGTACCTACGCCAGATGCTGGGTTCGGCCAATATCTCGGGAAGTCCCCTGATGCACTTCATGTCCGGCAACCTGTCGTTCCAGATCGAGCACCACCTGTTCCCCGACCTGCCCAGCAACCGCTACGCGGAGATCGCCCCCAAGGTGCAGGAGCTGTTCGAGCGCTACGGCCTGACGTACACCACCGGATCGCTGCCCAGGCAGGTCGCGTCGGCATGGAAGAAGGTCTTCAAACTCTCCGTGCCGAACAACTTCAAGCCCAGTGACCTAGTCCGCAAGGCCACCGCAGCGATCGCGCCGGCCGCCGTCACACACGCGGTATTCGGCAAGCCCGCACCCGCCGAGTCGGACGACGAGGCCGCCGCCTAGCTCCATACATGAATAGGCTGTCGTACATGTCCTACGACGTGATCGTCCGCAACGGCCTTTGGTTCGACGGCACCGGCGCACCGCCGCTCGTCAGGACACTAGGGGTTCGCGACGGCGTGGTGGAGTCGGTCTCCGTAGAACCTCTCGACGAGACCGGTTGCCCCGACGTGATCGACGCGCAGGGCAAGTGGATCGTGCCAGGCTTCATCGACGTCCACACCCACTACGACGCCGAGGTGCTTCTCGACCCCGGCCTGCGCGAGTCGGTACGGCACGGTGTCACGACCGTCCTGCTCGGCAACTGCTCGTTGTCGGCGGTCTACGCCGACAACGACGACGCCGCCGACCTGTTCAGCCGTGTCGAGGCCGTGCCGCGTGATTACGTCCTCGGTGCACTCAACGAGAAAAAGACCTGGGCGACGGCGGCCGAGTACGTGCAAGCGCTCGACGGCCTGCCTCTCGGCCCCAATGTCAGCTCCTTCGTGGGACATTCGGATCTGCGCACCTCGGTGTTGGGTCTGGGCCGCGCCACCGACGAGACCACCAGGCCGACGGCTGCAGAGCTCGACTCGATGGCCGCCAAGCTCGGTGAGGCGCTCGACGCAGGCCTGCTCGGCATGTCCGGCATGGACTCGGCCATCGACAAGCTCGACGGTGACCGCTACCGTTCCCGCGGTCTGCCGTCGACCTTCGCCACCTGGCGGGAACGTCGCAAACTCATTGCGGTACTTCGCAAACGCCACCGGATGCTGCAGAGCGCACCCGACGTGGCGCGGCCGTGGACGGCGCTGCTGTTCTTCCTGTCGAGCAGTCGGATGCTGGGCCGCCGCGGCGGGGTGCGGATGAGCCTGCTGGTCTCGGCGGACTCCAAGGCGGCACCCGGCGCCGTCAGCGTCTTCGGCCGCGGCACCCGACTACTCAACCGTCTGCTCGGCGCCAGCGTCCGGTTCCAGCACCTCCCCGTGCCGTTCGAGTTGTACTCCGACGGCATCGATCTGCCGGTGTTCGAGGAGTTCGGCGCGGGCACCGCCGCTCTGCACCTGCGCGATCAGCTGCAGCGCAACGAACTCCTGGCGGACACCGAGTACCGCCGCGAGTTCCGGCGCGAGTTCGACCGCCGCAAGCTCGGTCCGACGTTGTGGCACCGCGACTTCCACGATGCGGTGATCGTCGAGTGCCCCGACGAGTCGTTGATCGGCAAGAGCTTCGGAAAGATCGCCGAGGAGCGCGGCCTGCACCCGTTGGACGCCTTCCTCGACGTCCTCGTCGAGAACGGCGAACGCAACGTCCGATGGACGACGACCGTCGCCAACCACCGCCGGCGTCAGCTCGACAAGCTCGCGACCGAGCCGACGGTCCACATGGGCTTCTCGGACGCGGGTGCCCACCTTCGCAACATGGCCTTCTACAACTACGCACTGCGACTGCTCAAGCGCGCCCTCGTCGCGCAGCGCGCCGGCCGGCCCTTCATCACCCTTGAGCACGCGGTTCACCGACTCACCGCCGAGGTCGCCGACTGGTTCGGCCTCGACGCGGGCACGCTGCGCAGGGGGGACAGCGCCGACTTCGTCGTGATCGATCCGGCCGGTCTCGACGACGCCGTCGACGGTTATCACGAAGAGCAGGTGCCGTTCTATGGCGGACTGAGTCGCATGGTCAACCGCAACGACGCCGCCGTCGTGGCCACGGCCGTCAATGGTCAAGTGGTGTACCGCGCCGGCGAGTTCCGCGAGGGATACGGACAGACCACCAGGTCAGGCCGGTTCCTGCGTGCGTCGGGTGCGACGCGATCGATCGCCGACGTCGCCCTGCACGCCTGAAGTGGCCCGAACGCAGCAGCAGCGTCGCGAGGTGACCGTCAATGACTGACCGCATTCGGGAATTCGCGAACGGCGGCTACGTCTTCCCCGTTATCGACCAGGGACCGGTCGACGGCAAGGTCGTCGTGCTCCTTCACGGGTTTCCCCAGACGTCGAAGTCGTGGATCCCGATCTGCGAGCGACTGAACGCGAGCGGCTATCGCACGCTGACCTTCGATCAACGTGGTTATGCACCGACCGCCCGGCCGCGTGGTCGCCGCGCCTACCGAATGAGCGCCCTGGTGTCCGACGTCGCGGCGCTCATCGACGCGACCGGAGCGCCGGCGCACCTGGTCGGCCACTACTGGGGTGCGGGGGTCGCGTGGTCCACGGCGGCTCGATACCCGGCACTCGTCCGGACGTTGACGGCAGTCTCGGTGCCGCACCCGTCGGCCTTCCTCGGTTCGATGCTGATCAGCAGCCAGTTTCTGCGCTCGTACTACATCGGCCTGTTTCAGCTTCCCTGGCTACCCGAGTTCTTTTGCCGCCACCCCGGCCTGGTCAACCGGATGCTTGGCGCCACCGGAATGACGGCGGAGCAGGTTGCGCAGGTCCAGACGGACATCATCGACAGCGGCGCGTTGACGCCGAGCATCAACTGGTACCGAGCGATGCCGTTCGCGAGCCCCAAGTACGCCAGAAAGGTCTCTGCCCCGACGACATACGTGTGGAGCACCGGCGACACGGCGCTCAGCAGGCGCGGGGCGACGCTGTGCGCACGCTTCGTGACGGGCCCCTACCGGTTCGAGATCACCGACGGTTCGCACTGGATCCCCGAGGAGAAGCCGGAGCTGCTGCACGACCTGATCGTCGACCGCATCAAGGGTTGACGAAATCAGTCCCGGACTGTTCACTTTGTAAATTCCCTGTTACTTCCGTGGTGCGGATAGTGCGTGGTCATGGACGACAGGTCGGTGTTCTTCGAGGTTGAGGCCCTAGCGCCTCAGGCTGCCGATCCCGCTTGCCCCCACGAGGCGAGGTCGGGCAGCGGCTGCCCACAGATGCGCTGCACCTCTTCGGCGGGCATGCCGAGCAGCGTCAGAACGTGCTCGGTGACCGTGTCCGCGGCCGCGGCGTCGTCGCGATCCGGCTCGTCGTGAAGTAGTTGGCCGAGGCCCAGCAATGCGCCGCCAACGACGGCCATGGCGAGGCTCAGATCCTTGACGTGAAATCTCCCTGCCTCGATACCGGCGCTGACGTCACGCCGCGCCCGTGGGGCGACTCCTCGATCCGAGGACATCAGTGCCAGTCCGCTGGACAACAGCACCGACCACCACACCCTGGCCATGGCACTCGGCCCGCGAAACCGCTACGTGCACTCGGCGTATCAGGTGCCGGATCTCGACGCATTGGCCGCCGGCGGCGAGTACCTGCGCGAGCGCGGATACCACCGGTCGTGGGGCATCGGCCGCCACATCCAGGGCAGCCAAATCTTCGACTATTGGCGCGATCCCGACGGCTTCCTCGTCGAGCACTTCACCGACGGCGACATGTTCGACGACACCCTCGAACCCGGGTGGGCGGCCTTCAGCGCGTCGGGTCACGCCCAATGGGGGCCACCCGTGACCAAGGACTTCCTCGGCATCGCGCCCGGCCGGGAGTCGATCGACGAACTGCGGTCGATGGTGGCCGCAGTTCGAGACCAGAACAACGAATTCACCCTCTCCCGCCTCGGCGGCCTACTGAAAGTAGCGAGCTCATGACCACCACCATTCTCCGCACTGCCGACGCCTGGTTCGTCCAGACCGACACCGGTGCCGTGAAGATCGACACCCCCGCGATTACCACCGGGGAATTGCTTCGCGACCGGAGCGCCATTCAGACCGCGAGCAAGGGCTCCGGTGGCGTCGCAGTCGAGACCCTCGCACTGGTCTCGCCGGTGACCGCACCGTGCCGCGTCGTGGCTCAGATGACGAACTTCACGTCCCACGTCAAGGACTGGTGGTCACCAACGACGTGTCGGCCCGCGACGTCCAGTTGCCGAAAACCCAGTTCTACGAGGCCAAGTCATACCCGACATTCACCCCCGTCGGCCCGTCGCTGGTGCTCCTCGACGCAGGTGAGTTGATGCGCTTTGGCGATCTGCGGCTCCAGCTGAGCGTCAACGGCGAGGTGCGCCAGAACTCGGTCGTTGCAGGCGACATGATCTATCGGCCACTGCGCGCTCTTCAAGAACTCACGCGCTTCCAGCGCATGGACGTCGGCGATCTGTTGCTCACCGGAACGCCCGTCGGCACCGCCTTGAGCGCGCCGCCCAAGCCGATCGAGATCATCGGCCACCTTTTGCCGCCCGCGGTGAAGTGGAAGGCGTTCTTCAAGAGCCAGTCCAAGAACGCGAAGTACCTTCACGAGGACGACATCGTCGAAGCCAGCGTGGCAACCGACGACAAGGCGATCGATCTCGGTACCCAGCGCGCGGTGGTCAGGTACGCATGACCGCCGAAGGCACTCAGCAGGTGCCCGTCGTCGTCGTCGGCGCGGGACCCACCGGTGTCACGGTCGCCACCCTGCTCGCCCAGTACGGCGTCGACTGCCTCGTGCTCGACCGTTGGTCGCAGGTGTATCCGCAGCCTCGCGCGGTACACCTCGACGACAAGGTTTTCCGCGTTCTCGCCAGGTTGGGCATCGCCGACGAGTTCGCCACGATCTCCCGTCCCGCACTCGGACTCCGACTGATCGACAGCTCCATGAACACCCTGGCCGACTACGTTCTCGGCTGCGACGGTGCCAACAGCATGGCGCGCACCCGAATCGGCTCCCACATGCAGGATCTCGGGTTCGAACAGCGCTGGCTGGTGGTCGACGTCGCGACCTCGGCGGACCTCGGCCAATGGGAGGGCGTCCATCAGGTGTGCGATCCGTACCGCGCCGGGACGTACATGCGGATCGGCGAGACCCGCTACCGGTGGGAGTTCCGCCTCCTCGACGGTGAGACGTCCGCCGACTTCAACACCCTCGACACCCTGGGTCCGCTGATCAGACCGTGGGTGCACGACGTCAGCGTCGACGAACTGACCCTGGTGCGTGTCGCCGAGTACACCTTCCGAGCGCAACTCGCCGACCGCTGGCGTCGAGGCAGGATCTTCCTGCTCGGCGACGCCGCTCATCTCACTCCGCCGTTCATCGGACAGGGGATGGGGGCCGGTGTTCGCGATGGGGTGAATCTGGCCTGGAAACTGGCGGGCGTTCTCCAGCAGTCGCTGCCCGCCGAGGTGCTCGACACCTACGAGCAGGAGCGAAAGCCGCACGCCCTGAACATGATCCGATTTGCGCTCGGCATCGGTCGGTCAATGACGGCCGGGGGTGACTTCGGCAATCTGGTCCGCCGCTTCATCGTGCCGTAGCTGCACCGGCTCCCTGGCCTGAGCGCCAAGGTCCTCGACAGCGAGACTCCGGCGCTGCGGCGGACGACGCTCGCCTCGATGCCAAGCTCGGCGGGGGATTCGCAGTCGTCACGACGAGCGTCCCCGGCGCTGGGGGGCCGGTGCAGCCGCCCCTCGCTGCCGAACGTGGGTTACCGTCACGCTCCGAGCGCCGATTGCGTGGGGGTAATCCCCGTTCGGCAGCGAGGCTAGGGGGTCGATGCGGTAGAAAGCAATCATGAATGTGATGGACATGTTCCGTCTCGACGGCAAGGTCGTCATCGTCACCGGTGCCTCGTCTGGTCTGGGTGTGGCGTTCGCGCAGGCATGCGCGCAGGCCGGAGCCGATGTGGTCCTCGCGGCGCGGCGCCCCGAGAAGCTCAGCGAGACCGCCGAGTTGGTGACCGCGGCAGGAACGCGGGCTCTGACAGTCCAGACCGACGTCACCGACCCCGTCCAGTGTCAGACGATGGTCGAGCGGTCCATGGACGAGTTCGGTCACGTTGACGTCCTGGTCAACAATGCAGGCGTCGGAACGGCCGTGCCTGCGACGCGCGAAACCCCCGACGAGTTCCGTGCCGTCGTCGACATCAACCTGCACGGCTCGTACTGGGCCGCCCAGGCCAGCGCCCGGGTCATGACGCCCGGCAGTTCGATCGTCAACATCTCGAGCATCCTCGGGCTGACGACCGCTGGACTCCCGCAGGCGGCCTACAGCGCGAGCAAGGCCGCCATCGTCGGACTGACGCGAGATCTCGCTCAGCAGTGGGGTTCTCGCAAGGGCATCCGCGTCAACGCGCTCGCCCCGGGGTTCTTCAAGTCCGAGATGACCGACCAGTACAAGCCCGAATACCTCGAGTCGTTGAGCAGTCGTTTCATCCTGCCGCGCATGGGCGATCCCGCTGAGCTCGCCGCGACGTTGGTGTGGCTGGCCTCGCCCGCCGCCGGGTATGTCACCGGCCAGACCATCGCCGTCGACGGCGGTGTCACCATCACCTAGCGGCGAACTGGTGCAGTCCGTCGCGATTCTGCGCCCACGGCGATCGCCACTCGCACTTCCGAACCATCGCCGCAGAGTGGGCGAGCGGCGGAGACAGGGGCCATCACTTCTCGAACTCGTCTCGGATGCAGTCCAGGTTGATCTGCATATTCTGTTGCCATTCGGTCAGACGTCGCGCGACGATCCTGCCCTCCAGCGCCGGCTTGGCCACGATCGCGTGGGTGAGTCCCGACGGCCCGGGACCCATCCGGGCCCACTGTCGAATCAGCACAACGTCGCTGGTCGGCTCGATCTCGAAGGCCCACGTGGCCACGACGGCTTGGCCGCCGAGGACGTTCCACACCCAGCGGCGACCTTCATCGACTTCGACGACCTCGCACTCGGTCTGCCAAGAGCCCATCGCGCCGTTTTCATTGGAACCGCGAAAACGCGCACCCACCTTCACACCATCGGCATCGCCGAGCCATTGCGCGCTCTGCAACTCCGACGAGCAGCGCGCCGGTAGTTCGATGTCGGTCACCCGCGCCCACGCTGTAGGCACGTCGCACTTGACCCTCTGCGTCACTTCCACCGTGGGCTGATCGCGGTAGCGCATGCACTGCAGCCTGCCATAGTGCACGAGACGCATCAGCAGAAACGGACCTGGGAGTGACAGTGAAGGTCGGAGCCCTCATCGAACCCCGCGCACCCGGCGCGGCGGAGTTCGCCGTCGCCGCGGAGCGCATCGGCGTGGCCTCGTTGTGGGTCCCCGAGGTGTGGGGGTACGACGCACTCACCGGACTCGCGTTCCTCGCCGCCAAGACCACCTACATCGGGCTGGGAACCTTTGTCGTGCAACTGGGTTCCCGCAGCCCGGCACTCCTGGCGACGTCGGCTCTGAGCCTGCAGGAGTTGTCCGGAGGGAGGTTCATGTTGGGCATCGGCACCTCAGGGCCCGGCGTCATGGAGGGCTGGCATGGAGTCCGGTTCCGGCGCCCCGTGCAGACCACGCGCGAGACGATCGAGATCATCCGGACCCTCAGCCGCGGTGAGCGCCTCGAGCACGCCGGCGAGATCTACCCACTACCTCTGCCAGACGGCGACGGTAGCGTCCTGAGACCGCTGGTGCGCCCCGCCCACGTTCCGGTCTACAACGCGGCGATGGGTCCGCAGAACCTGCGCCTCACCGGTGAAGTGGCGGACGGCTGGCTCGGCAACGCGTTCATCCCGGAAGCCGCCGAGGTGTTCCTCGGCCCGCTGCGCGAAGGCGCCGGACGCGCCGGCCGCACGCTGGCCGACCTCGACCTCGTCGCCCCCGTCGCGGTCGAGTTCGCCGGCAGCCGAGAAGAGGGCGATGCTGCCGCCCGCAGACACGCCGAGGGGTACGCGTTCACGATCGGTGCGATGGGGGCAGGCGGAGGGCAGCAGCGAAGCGACCCGGGAAGCTACTCGGGCCGGAACTTCTACGGCGACGCCTTCAGCCGACTCGGATACGGCGACG
Organism: Mycobacteriales bacterium; assembly: GCA_038244615.1. Classification (GTDB taxonomy): domain Bacteria; phylum Actinomycetota; class Actinomycetes; order Mycobacteriales; family Mycobacteriaceae; genus Mycobacterium. Next base: position 92,160 of record JBBRTH010000011.1, read on the forward strand.
GGGTTCGGACGGTCACCGAACTCTGGCAGGCGGGCAGGCGGGACGAGGCCCGCCGAGCGGTGCCCCTCGACCTCGGTCGACTCACCAACCTGCTCGGCACCGACGACGCGATCGCCGACCGGATCAGCCGGTATCGAGAAGTCGGAATCACCACTCTGCTGGCCAAACTGGACGGCGACTACGGCCCGCAGTTGACGACGCTGGAACGGCTCATCGCCGTCGTCGCGGACCAGTGACGGCACCCGGGCGCCGGGGCGGCACGACTGCAGGTCCGGCCCTGCTGGTCGTGGGCGCCGCCACTTCGCAGGAGGTCGGGGCGGCGTTCGCCGTAGGACTGTTCGGCGCACTCGGCGTCGGCGGGGCGACGTTCGCCCGGTTCGCCGTGGCCGGCGCCGTGCTGGGTATCGCCGTCCGCCCGCGGGTACGTCGTCTCACACGCCGGGCCTGGGGCGCCGCAGCAACCTTGGCGATCTCGCTTGCTGCCATGAATCTATCCTTCTACGAGGCGATCTCACGTATCCCGCTGGGGATTGCGGTGACGATCGAGGTTCTGGGTCCACTGGTCCTCTCGGTGGCGCTGAGCCGACGACGGATCGCGTGGGTGTGGGCGCTGCTCGCCTTCAGCGGGATTGCCGCGCTCGGCGTGACGCCGAGGCAGACGGGTCACCTCGAGTGGCTCGGCGTGGCATTCGCCGCGATGGCGGCGCTGAGTTGGGCAGGCTACATCGTGGCGACTTCTCAAGCTGCGCAGATATTTCCGAGGCTCGATGCCCTTGCGATTGCCACCGCCATCGGCGCGCTGCTGGTGGCTCCCTTCGCCGCCTTCACCATCGATGGCGCTGCCGCGCTGCACTGGCCCGTAGCAGCCTTGGCGACAGCCGTGGGCCTGATGAGTTCGGTGATTCCCTACTCGTTGGAGCTGTGGTCGTTGCGCACTCTCGACCCGGGGACCTTCGCGGTGCTCACGTGCCTGTCCCCCGTCGTCGCAGTGCTTGCCGGGTGGGCGGTCCTCGATCAGTCGCTGAGGCTGATCGACTGCGTTGCCATCGTGCTCGTCACCGCGGCGAGTGCGGGTGCCGTCCGCTCGGCGCGTTTACCCCCTTCGGGGCCCTTAGGGGCACGGAGGTGGTGCCGCTAACCGCCGTGACGAGGAGCAGCTTGGCCGGTGGTGGTTCAGGCAGAGCGAAGTCACCCTTGGGTGACGCCACGCGAACGATCGTTCCGCCCTTGACACCGTTCACGAGGTGAGAGATAGAAATCCCCCGGGAGTGGCCTCGACGGTGATCGAGATCAGCTTCTTGTCACGCCGCGGAATCGAGGTCAGCGAGTACGACGGCCAATGCCACCGGCCGTCGATGCGCAGCCCGATGCCTACGTACTGGCCGGGTTGGCCCTCGCCGCGAGCCCCCGCAGGACGTTGACCCTTCGACTCGACGCGGTTTCCACATTCTTGCGGGTTTCTCACTCCGGCGGGTGAGGCTACGCAGCGTCGGAGCCATCTCGCTCAGCCCACTACCCCGGATCCGGAGTAGCGATTTCGGTCTACTCATGTACACCGTAGTAACCACTAGTGGCAGTTCACCCGACGACGCTGGCAAGGCGCGGGCAATCAGCCTTGCGTGGTCTCGTCCCCCGCCAACGGAGTCAGGAGCGCAGTGGTGTCGACGCCGTGGTGTTTGGTGGTCTTCATGAAGTCGTCGATGATGTCGGCGACCTCGTTCGGCGCCTCCACGTGCGCGAAGTGCCCGACCCCCGGCAGAACCTCCAGCCGGCCGCCGGGCCGGGCGGCCATGGCCGCGTGCCCGTGGTCGACGGGAATGATCTGGTCGTCGGCACCCCAGATCGCCAGCGTCGGCAGTTCGGAGCGAACGTGCAGCCGGTTCAATGCGCTGACCGCCTGACCGCGATAGTCAACTACCGATCGCAGGGTGCGCAGGAACGCGTCGCGCGTGGGCCGATCCGAGAACGACGAGTAGGCGCGCCAGATCTCGCTCGCCCGCGGTGCGCGCATCCCCGACGAGGTGAACCACGACCCAATCTTGTTGCCCACCTTCAACACCGGCGTCGGCGCGATGATCGGCAGCACGAACTCTGCCCCGGGTGCAGACAGCAGCCGCAGAATCCACCCCACATCGGGTCCCAGTCCACCGCTGCTGATCAAGATGAGTCGCTCGCAGTAGTCCGGGTGCTGATAGATGAACTGCATCGCCACCCCACCGCCGAGCGAATGGCCGACGATCGTCGCCTGGGCGATGCCCAACTCGTCGAGAAGGTCGCGCAGCGAGACGGCGAACGCACCGAGCGAATAGTCACCGCGAGGTTTGAGCGATTGGCCGTGGCCGAGCAGGTCGGGCGCCACCACCCGGTAGTTCTTGGCGAGACGCGGAATCAGCTCTCGCCACGCATCCGAGCTACCCGCCATGCCGTGAATCAGGAGCAGAACCTCACCGCTACCTTCATCCCGGTAGGCGACCCGGTCGCCATGCAGTTCGAGGAACTTCACTTCATTCATCGTTGATCTCTCCAGTTCGGTTCGATCGCTGTGCCGGCGCAAGGGTCCTCGCACTACTCGTCAGTAACTTCGAGCCTGCCCGATCACGGCGCGCCCGTCAACGCGGGCGTCGTCGACCATGTCCTGATACTTCGCCACGCACCGCGCCATCATGACCTCCTACGAGCAGTGCGCCTCGGCGCGGCTCCGGGCGGCCGCCCGAGACAACGAGGCGGCCTGCCGGATCGCTTGCTTCAGCTACCAGCGCGCTGCAGCCGCGCCGACCACGCGAACGGCCACGCCTTTCACCAATTCCATCCGGTCTCGGATCCACCCGTCGAGCACTTGGCGGACATCCTGGCGAACGCCGTCGTCTTTCACCGGCGCTGGGGGTGGTGGCCGATGCGCGGCTGGCTCGACCAGTTCCACGCAGCGGGGCTCTCAGCGGGCGCGCCTCGCGAGGCGTTCAGGGTCGAGGATCAGCACGCTCTTGCCCTCGACTCGGATCCAACCGCGCTGGCTGAAGTCGGCGAGTGCCTTGTTGACGGTCTCTCGCGACGCGCCGACCAGTTGGGCGATCTCTTCCTGAGTCAGGTCATGGGTGACACGCAGCGCGTTGCCCTCCTGCGCACCGAAACGCTGCACCAATTGCAGCAGTTGTTTGGCCACGCGACCCGGTACGTCGGTGAAGATCAGATCGCCGAGGTTGTTGTTCGTGCGTCGCAGTCGACGGGCCAGTACCCGAAGCAACTGTTCCGCGATCTCTGGACGACCGGCTATCCAGGCGCGCAATGCGTCGCGATCCATGGAGACCGCGCGCACCTGGGTCAACGTGGTCACGCTCGACGTCCGCGGGCCCGGATCGAAGATCGCCAGCTCCCCGAACATGTCGGACGGCCCCAGGACGGTGAGCAGATTCTCACGACCGTCCGGCGCGCTGCGGACGATCTTCACCTTGCCGGAGACGATGATGTACAACCGTTCGCCAGGTTCGCCCTCGACGAAGATCGTGTGTCCGCGAGGGAAGTCCACCGGCTGAAGTTGACTGATCAGTGCAGCAACCGCGGTGGGATCAACCCCTTGGACGATTCCGGAGCGCGAGAGGGTCTCCTGCACGTCGCCTGGATCGACCGCCGACCTCACGCCAACTCCATGCGGTCGTGGTCACGTCTGACAGTTTGCGCGCACATGCCTGTGAGCGTGACGGCGTCGACTCGGTTTGTAAAGCCTGGCCAGCTATCTGCTAGCCCGCCACTCATCCTCACCCTCCCGTCCGATGAACGGCGGGAGACGGGCCAGCTCGCCTTCGCGCGGTGACCGACTGTGCATCTCCGACTCAGATGTCGGTGGTCGAGTACCTGGTCTTCACCGGAGGCGCGGCCAACAACGGCGGCAGGTCGGCGATCTTGCCGTCGCCGGCGCGGAAGGCACGGTAGGCCTCGTCATGGGCGACGGTCTCCCAGACCTCGTAGATGATCCAGTGCGCCTCGTCGTCCTCGTCGACGAGCACGTCGGTCACCAGGCTGCCGCGAAACGCCCGGGTCTTCTGGAGCTCACGGGCGAACACGTCGCGTGCCTCGGCGACGGATTCGGGCTTGAATCTCAGCTCGAGCAGAACGGTGACGGACATGGACGATCTCCTGACGTATGAGGGTCTTCGTCAACCTTTTCAGACGGCCAGCTCGACGACGACGTCGCCATCGGCAGGGTCGGCGCCGGACACCAGTGACCACGGCGCCCGGTAGACGCGTCCCGGCGCGGCAGGCCACAGCGTTCGCTTCTCGCCAATGGTGCGACCGTCCTGCACCGCGCGCAACCGCGGGGTGCGGTGATACTCGTCGATCCAGAACAGCAGATCCCCGCGCGGTGCGACGCCACCGTCGGCGGCAATGAGTTGCGGGGTAACCCATCGGAAGGGAGCACGAGTGCGTACCCGAATACCCTGTGGCACAGATTTTCTCCCGTCGAGCCACTCCTGGACCTTCGGCGCGACGTGGCGGCCGTCCAGAGCGGCGCCGTCGGCCGTATCGACCGGGTGCAGCAGGTTCCCCACGGCGAACACTCCGGGGCTGCTGGTCCGCAAGCTCGCATCGACGAGAGGCCCGCCGGTAGCGGAATCCATTGCCAGACCGCCGGTTCGGGCGAGTTCGTGGTCGGGAATCCAGTCACCGGTCGTGACGACGGTGTCGCACTCGATCGTGCTGCGCGCGCCCGTGTCGAGGCTCTCCACCACGACCGACCGAACGCGTTGCTTGCCGTCGATGCTCACCACTCGGCTGCGGGTCATCACCGGAGCATCCAGGAGTGCGCGGCCGGGGATCCGGAAGGCGGCGTAGGCCTCCGCACGCGGATAGGCGCTGATCATTGCGACTGTGACACAACCGGCTTCGCGCAGGGTCAGCACTGCCGACCAGCTGACGAGTTCGGCGCCCACGACGACGGCACGTGCCCCAACCTCGGCGTGGTGGACGTAGACGAGGTTCTGAAGTTGTCCGGTGGTGTAGACGCCATCTGGTCGGTCACCGGGTATCAGCCGGGCGGATCGCGGCCGCTCCCGGGCTCCGGTCGCGAGGACGACGGCGTCGGCCTCGAGGATCCGACGTCCCCGTGGCGAGGTGATCTCCATGGTGCGTTCACCGCACCACCCGGTCACCATCGCCTCGGTCTCCAGGAGCGCTCCGGCATCCCGAGCGGTGGCGGTCAGGCGCCGGGCGTACGCGGGTCCGGAAATGAAGCGCTTGAGGTCGCGGATCCCGTAACCAGGGTGGTAGCTGTGCCTTGGAACTCCACCGGTTTCGTCTTCGCGCTCGACGACGAGCACCTGGCCGTCCACGATGGGAGCCAATGCCGCGGCCGCCGTGAGTCCGGACGGGCCCCCTCCGACGATGGCGACGGCGACACTCCGTACATCGTTGAACTGACTGGTCATCGAGCGGCCTCGAGCAGAGTCTGGGTGCTGGCGCCGCAGTAGAACCCCTGACAGCGGCCGTTCATCACCCGGGTGCGACGGCGGAGCCCGTCGAGGTCGCGCGGCGGGATGACCGACGCGAACGCGTCGCGGATCTCGCCTGCCGTGACGCGTTCGCAGAAGCACACGATGCGGCCGTACTCCGGATCCGCAGCGATGCGCTCGGCGTCCTGGTAGGGCCTCATCGTCGCCTCGCCGATGTTCGGCATCCGCGGCGCCGGTGGCAGCTCGGCACGTGGCGTCAGGTCGAGGCCCGTATCGGCCAACAAGTCCAGCAGATGTTCTGCCACAGCCATTCCCGCGGTCAGGCCGGTCGACCGGATGCCGCCGACCAGTACGTACTGGTGTTCCCGATCCACGTCGATGAGGTAGTCGTCGTGGTCGATCGCGGCCCGCAGTCCGGCGTACGTCGCGGTGACCTCTTCGTCGAATAGCGTCGGCATGAGCGCGCGGCCCTTGCCGAGCAGAAACTCGAAACCTTGCTCCGAGGTACCGGTCGCGGTCCGGTCGGTGATGTTCTCCGACGTCGGCCCCACCATCACGTTGCCGTAAATGGTCGGGCTGACGAGCACCCCCTTACCGCGCGAGGAGGGCACGGCCAACACGATGCACGGCACCATGGGCCGGGTCAGCTTGTCGAACACCAGGAGTTCGCCACGCCGCGGGGTCACGGTGAACCGCTGGTATCCGAACTTGGCGTCGAGGTGGTCGGCGCCGAGCCCGGCCGCGTTGACGACCCAGCGACCGTTGATGCGGCCCCGGGTGGTGACGACGGCGGTGTAGTCGACGTCGGCGCTGCGCACAATGACGTCGGTGACGTCGGCGCCGCGACGCAGCTCGACGCCCCGTCGCACGGCGTCGGTGGCGAGCGCGAGGTTCGTGGTCCAGCTGCAGATGATCGCCTCACCGGGCACGGTGAGGCCGGCCAGCGCGCCAGGCCCGAGTTCGGGGACCCGGCGGTAGACCTCGTCGGCGCCGACGATTTCGCAGGCGTCGTACCCGTTGCGCTCCGCCTTGTCCTTGAGGCCGGGCAGGGCGTCGCGTTCCTCGTCGGTCCACGCGACGAGCAGCGCGCCGGTGCGCTCCACGGGGATGCCGACCTGCTCGGCGTACTCACCGAGGAGGTCGTACCCGCGGGCGACCAGTCGGGATTCCAAGGTTCCGGGAGTGGCGTCGAAACCGGTGTGCAGCAGGGCGGTATTGGCCTTGCTGGTGCCATCGCCGACGTCGTCGCGCCCCTCGATCAGCGTCACGGTCAGGCCGGTACCCCCGAGCGCACGAGCAATGGCACTTCCGACGATGCCGGCGCCGATGACGACGACGTCGCGTATTTCGGCCGGGGCGGTCATGGCTGGGCCTCCTTGGTGGTGAACGCTTCTGCGGCCCGCCGCCACCGGGCCAGATGCTCGGCCGCGCGGTCGTCGGACCAGACCGGTTCATAGGTCTGCTGCGGCGTCCAGGTTGCGACGACGTCCACCGGGCGGAGCGTCTGATCGAGCGCGATCCGGGCGCACGCCGCGGCGCCCAGCGGTGTGGCATGGGCGGACGGATAGACCTCCACGGGGATGCGCGCGAGATCCGCCTGCGCCTGCATGAGGACGGTCGAGCGCGTCAGGCCGCCGTCCACGCGGAGTCTCGTCAACGGCTGCCCCAGATCCTGCGCCACCAGGTCCGCGAGACATGCGACCTGCGCGGCGATGCCCTCCAGCAGCGCCCGGACCAGGTGCCCCCGGGCGCTGCTGAGCGTCATACCCGTGAACGACGCGGTGGCTCTGGCGTCCCACCAGGGGGCGGCCAGACCGGCGAGCGCAGGCACACAGAGCACACCACCGTTCGAGTCACCCGCAGACACCGAGACGGTGTCGAGTTGGTCGGCGGCGGTCACCAGACCCAGATCGATCGCCCATCGCACGGCCGAGGCTGCGGTGTAGACCTGCCCGTCCGCGCAATAGGAGGTGTCATCGCGAAGCGTCCACGCGACCGAGGTGGTCAGTCCGGCGCCGGACCGCGCAGCATTCGCCCCGAGTTGTGCGAGGAGAAACGCCCCGGTGCCGAACGTGCACTTGGCGGTGCCGGGATCCAGACAGCTTTCGGCGAGCAGGGCGGCCTGCTGGTCCACGATGAGGCCACCGACCAGGATCGGCTTAGAGCCGAAGACCGTTGTCTCACCGACGATCTGGTCGCATGCGACGACCTCGGGCAGCGGCTCGTCCGCCAGTCCGAACAGTCCAACGAGGTCCTCACTCCACGTCGCAGAATCCAGGTCGAGCAGCAACGACCGACTGGCGGTCGACGTGTCGGTGACGAAGGCACCACACAATCGATGCACCAACCAGGTGTCGGTCGTCGTGACGACGCCCTCGCGGGTCAGATTCGCCCGCAGCCACGCCATCTTCGGTGCGGAGAAGTACGGATCGAGCACCAGTCCGGTCCGCCGAGCCACGTCGGTGGCCGACCCGGCCAGCGCCCGACAGATGGACTCGGCGCGGCGGTCCTGCCAGACGATCGCCGGACTCAACGGCCTGCCCGTGGCACGGTCCCACGCCAGCACGGTCTCACCCTGGTTGGCCAACGCCACTGCGGCCACGGCCACCCCGGACTCGCCGAGCGCACGGCGGCAGGCGTCGACCACCGAGTTCCACAGCGCCTCAGGGTCCTGCTCGACGCCGCCCCCCGGCAGATACTCGGGACGTAGGGCGACCTCCGCGATGGACACCACCTGCCCCGCGCCGTCGACGACGATGGCCTTGGTGCCCGAGGTCCCCTGGTCGATCGCCAGAACGTAGGTCATGACTTCTGCACGCCCGGTTCCTGGAGGAGGGCGAGCAGGAGGCCGAGACAACCTGCACCGATCACAACCATCACGATTGCACAGAGCCAGACTTCCTCGACGCCGACCTCGCGGGTAGGGCTCGTCATGGTTCCGGGGGCCAGACCGACTCGGAACGTCGACATCGCCTCTCGGAGCGGGTCCGTGGCAGGAGAAACTCGATCCGAGTGCCTACGAATCCTCGTCCAGCGATGTGACGGCCATCTCGCGCAGATCGACCTCGCGAACCTTCCCCGTGACCGTCATCGGAAACTCGTCGATGGTTCGGACATAACGTGGCATCTTTTGTCGCGCAAACTTGTCGGCTGCGAACGCGCGAACGTCGTCGGCCGACAGCGCAGACGCGCCGTCCCGCAAAACGATCCACGCCATCAGCTCCTCGCCGTACTTCTCGTCGGGCACCCCGATGACCTGCGCGTCGCGGACATCCGGGTGGGTGTAGAGAAACTCCTCGACTTCGCGGGGGTAGATGTTCTCTCCACCGCGGATGACCACGTCCTTGCTGCGGCCGGTGATCTGTACGTAGCCGGCGTCGTCCATGACCGCCAGGTCGCCGGTATGCATCCACCCGTCGGCGTCGAGCACCTCTGCCGTCTTCTCCGGCTCGTCCCAATAGCCGAGCATGACGCTGTAGCCGCGGGTGCACAGCTCACCGACCGCACCGCGCACGACCGCCTGGCCCGTGCCTGCGTCCACGATCTTGATCTCGAGATGCGGCCCCACCCGGCCGACGGTGCCAACGCGGAGTTCGATCGGATCGTCGGTGCGCGTCTGGGTCGAGGCCGGCGACGTCTCGGTCATGCCGTAGCAGATCGACACCTGGTCCATGTGCATCCACGACACGACCTGCCGCATGATCTGTTCGGGGCACGGCGAGCCTGCCATGATCCCGAAGCGCAAAGAGGACAGATCGAATGAGTCGAACTCATCGAGGGCCAGTTCGGCGATGAACATCGTCGGCACCCCGTAGAGGCTGGTGCACGCCACCTCCTGGACGGCGGCCAACGTCGCCGCCGGATCGAAGCTCGGCGCGGGGATGACCATCGCCGAACCGTGGGTGAGAGAGGCGAGGTTGCCCATCATCATGCCGAAGCAATGGTAGAACGACACCGGTATGCACACCCGGTCGGCGTCGGTATAGGCGAGGAGCTCGCCCACGAAGTATCAGTTGTTCAGAATGTTGTTGTGCGACAACGTCGCACCCTTCGGCCGGCCCGTGGTGCCCGAGGTGTACTGCACGTTGATGGGGTCGCTCGGGGTAAGCGATGCGGCGACGGCATCCACCTCGGAGTCACCGACGCCGCCGTCTGCGAACAGTTTCGAGAAGCCGTCGCTGCCGAAGAACGCGACGCGTTCCACGCCGGGGCATGACGGCGCGGTGTCGGCGAGGATGCGCACATAGTCCGAGTCCTTGACCTGCTGCGCGGCGAACACCCAACGCATGCCCGCCTGGGTGATCACGAACTCGAGTTCGTGGGCGCGGTAGGCCGGATTGATCGTGACCAGGACAACGCCAATCTCGGCGGTCGCGAACTGCACGAGCGTCCATTCCGAGCGGTTCGGCGACCACACCCCGACCCGATCGCCTCGCCGCAACCCCGCCGCGAGCAGGCCCGATGCCAAGCTTCGAACATCCTGCCGCAGTTGTGAGTACGTCCACCGCCGACCCGCGGGAACGTCCACCAGCGCAGCCCCGTCGGGCCACAACCCGGCAGCCCGGCACAGTGCCTGACCGATCGTATCGGACAGCAGGCCGGGGTCGGTTTCACCGCGGGCGTAGGAGACCGTCATCGGTCCGCGCCGGGGGTGGTGGTCTCCGCCAAGCGGCCTTCTCCCTTCTGAGACCTCGGGAGCTGAGGCCTGAAACGGACAGTGTTTTCTCAGGGTAGCGCCGACGAGTGCGATGGAGGGGACCCTGTTCATTGCCTCGATCCCGCCCACGCCCCCCGGCCGCCGAGGCGGCGGAACCGACGCGGACAACAAGAGGTTTGGCCTATTGTTCTGCCCGTGACGTCCAGAAGGCGGCGTCAACCGCAGCGTCGCGGGCAGAGCCTTCCGCGCCGGAAGGGCCATCCCGTGATTGACAAGCCGAACATCATGATCATTTGGGGCGACGACATCGGCCAGAGCAACCTGAGCTGCTACAGCGACGGGCTGATGGGCTACCGCACCAAAAACATCGACCGGATCGCCGCCGAGGGCGTCCGGTTCACCGACTACTACGGCGAACAGAGTTGCACCGCTGGACGGGCGGCATTCATCACCGGCCAGAATCCCTACCGGTCCGGTCTGACAAAGGTGGGATTGCCTGGAGCGCCCATCGGGCTGCAGGCCGAAGACCCGACCATCGCCACCGCATTGAAGGCTCAGGGCTATGCCACGGGGCAGTTCGGCAAGAACCACCTGGGCGACCGCGACGAATTCCTGCCGACCATGCACGGCTTCGACGAGTTCTTCGGCAACCTGTACCACCTCAATGCCGAAGAAGAGCCGGAGAACGTCGACTATCCGAAGGATCCGGAGTTCCGCAAGAAGTTCGGACCACGTGGCGTACTGCACACCTGGGCGAACGGCGACGGTACACAGCGCATCGAGGACACCGGTCCACTGACCAAGAAGCGGATGGAGACCTGCGACGAGGAATTCCGTGACGCCGCAATCGACTTCATCAAGCGACAGAACGAGGCTGAGACGCCGTTCTTCGTCTGGTTCAACTCCACCCACATGCACTTCCGCACCCACCCCAAGCCCGAGAGCATCGGCCGGTCCGGCCGATGGCAGTCCGAGTACCACGACACGATGCTCGACCACGACGACGTCGTCGGAGACCTGCTGAACACCCTGGACGAGCTCGGCATCGCCGACGACACCATCGTCATGTACTCCACCGACAACGGACCGCACATGAACAGCTGGCCCGACGCAGGCATGACCCCCTTCCGCAACGAGAAGAACTCGAACTGGGAAGGCGCCTACCGGGTTCCGGCGATGGTGCGCTGGCCCGGACACATTCCGGCGGGCACCGTGCTCAACGGCATCGTCAGCCACAACGACTGGTTCGTCACCCTGTTGGCGGCCGCCGGTGAGCCGGATATCGCCGAGAAGCTGCTCAAGGGTGCGGACTTGAACGGCACCACGTACAAGGTGCACCTCGACGGTCACAACCAGCTGGAGTACATCACCGGAGTCACCGACGAGAGCCCGCGTCAGCACTTCTTCTACGTCTCCGACGACGGCGACCTGACCGGACTGCGGTTCGACAATTGGAAGATCGTCTTCATGGAGCAGCGAGTGCAGGGCACCCTGAAGATCTGGCTCGAACCGTACGTGGTGCTACGTGCGCCCAAACTGTTCAACCTTCGGACCGACCCCTACGAGCGGGCCGACATCACGTCGAACACCTACTTCGACTGGATGATCGACCGCATCTGGGTGTTCACTCCGGCGCAGGCCTACGTCGCCGAGCAACTGATGACACTCATCGAGTTTCCGCAGCGGCAGAAGTCGGCCAGCTTCAACCTCGAACAGGTGATGGCCAAGCTGCAGGCGGGCATTCCCGACTCCTGATGTTCAGGCGCCGCTCGTTCGGCGCGTCCAACGAGCGGCGACCGGCTAGCGGAGCGTCCGGGCCAGGTAGTCGAAGACCGTCTAGTGTACCGCACCGTCTGCATTGCGCATCACGACGTGGTGCACGGGCGCCGTGATCGCGTGGACGAAGTTGGCCGCTTGGCCGGCGAACACCGTGCCGCTCTCCCACTGACCGTTCTGCACTGCCCGCCGCGCATTCGTGTCTTTCTTCTCGAGTATGTCGAGCATGGGGGTCGCGTCGTCGTCGTGCTCGTCCTCGATGAGTTCGAGGAGCGATTCTGGTATGGGCGGGTAGAACGCATAGAACGTCGTCATGCCGTCGTTGCAGACGATCATCGCCGACAGGTGGTCGTGGGCCGCATAGCGCGCGACGAGGTAGCCGTCCTTGCGGGTCGCAGCGAAACCGTTGGAGTAAATCATCGTCGGGCGCGGTGTCCCGCTGACGTCGACGAGGAACAGATGGCCGGAAAGTTCACCGCCCTCGTACGGGATGCCGACGCCAGCGAGCGGTCCGTCCAGCGACTTCTCGTCGTGCAGGGTGCACTCAACGGTCATGTCGGCGATGTCGACGCTCGCGCCCATCCGGAGTCACTGTCCGATCGCTGAGTGCACGCTTGTTGTACGCAAATCCCGAGAGACCCCGCGAACAACCGTGCAATCGGCACGTCGCGAAGACGCCCGCGGCGATTAGGCTCGGTAAATGTCAGAAACCAGTCGCACTACGGCCGAGTTGATCGTCGAATGCCTGGAGAACGAAGGCGTCACCCACGTCTTCGGCATCCCCGGCGAGGAGAACATCCGACTGATCGATGCGCTGTCGCGGTCCTCGATCGAGTACGTGCTCACCCGTCACGAGCAGGGCGCGTCGTTCATGGCCGAGGTGTACGGACGCCTGACCGGAAAGGCCGGGGTCTGCTCGGCAACCCTGGGACCCGGCGCGATCAACCTCCTGCTCGGCGTCGCCGACGCCACGACGAACTCCACTCCGGTGCTTGCACTCTCGGCTCAGGTGGGTATGGACCGGAGCTACAAGGAGTCGCACCAGAGCGTCGATCTCGTCTCGATGTTCGCGCCGGTGACGAAGTGGTCGGCGTTGGTCGCGACGCCGGGCGCAGTGCCCGAGATGGTCCGCAAGGCGTTCAAGCTCGCGCAGACCGAGCGACCGGGCGCCGTTTATCTGGCCGTGCCCGAGGACGTCGAGTCCGCGGACGCCCCCGCGGCGGCCATTCCGCTCCGCGTGAACGTACCGCAATCCGACGACCCGTCGGCCGCGCAGGTGGCCCGGGCCGTCGACATCCTCCGAACGGCGCGCAATCCCGTGGTGCTGGCCGGCCACGGTGCCGCCCGCACCGACGCATCCGCGGCGGTGCGCCGATTCGCCGAAACTCTCGGCATTCCCGTCGCCACCACGTTTCACGGAAAGGGCGTCATGCCAGACGACCATCCGCTGGCACTCGGCGCGGTGGGGTTCATGCGACATGACTACGTGAACTTCGGGTTCGATCAGGCCGACGTCATCGTCGCCGCGGGCTACGAACTTCAGGAGTTCGATCCGATCCGGATCAACCCGCGTGGCGACACGAAGATCATTCACGTCCACCGCTTTCCCGCCGAGGTGGACGCTCACTACGACGTCGCGGTGGGACTGACCGCCGACATCGGGCGTTGCCTCGACCGGGTCGCCGCCGCGGTGGAACGCGATCACCCGCCCGCATCCGGACAGGAGCGCATCCGGGAGCTCCTCAC
>JBBRTH010000012.1:0-105271 GCA_038244615.1 Mycobacteriales bacterium
GTGCCCGACGCTCCCGGCCTCGACCGTGTCGACGTCGTGCAGCCCGCGCTGTTCGCCGTCATGGTGTCGCTGGCGGAGCTGTGGCGTTCGGTCGGTGTCACGCCCGACGCCGTCATCGGCCACTCCCAGGGTGAGATCGCCGCCGCTCACGTCGCGGGAGCGTTGTCCCTTCGCGACGCCGCGCGGGTGGTCGCCCTGCGCAGCAAGCTGTTGGTCGAACTGTCCGGTTCGGCCGGCATGGTGTCGTTGGCGTGCGGGGTCGATCGTGCCCGCGAACTGTTGGCCGGTCTGGACATTCACGCCGATCGCGCCGGGGCGAGCGAAGCGACGGGGAAACGGCCCGACATCGCCGTGATCAACGGGCGCTCCAGCGTCGTCGTTTCCGGCGAGTCGTCGGCGCTCGACGCGCTGATGCGGCAGTGTGAGGCACTGCAGATCCGCGCCCGCCGGATCGACGTCGACTACGCGTCGCACTCGGCGCAGGTCGAGGCGATCGACGGGCGGTTGCAGGGAGCCCTCGCCGGGCTCGAGCCGCGTACGACCCGCACGGCGTTCTTCTCCACCGTCACAGGCGATCTCGTCGACACCGCCACCCTCGACGCCGACTACTGGTACCGCAACATCCGGCAGACGGTGCAGTTCGACCAGGCCGTCCGGGCCGCCTGCAGCCACGGTTACCGCGCCTTCGTCGAGACCAGCCCGCACCCCGCGCTCATCGCAGGCGTCGAGGACACCGTCCGCGACTGCACCGACGCCGCCACCGACCCGGTCGTCGTGCCGACGCTCGGCCGCGACGAGGGCGGCTGGGACCGCTTCCTCACCTCGGCGGCGCAGGCGTTCACCTCCGGCATCGCGGTGGACTGGCGCGCGGTGTGCGACGGCGGCCAGTTGGTCGACGTCCCGACGTATGCCTTCGACCGACGACGCTTCTGGTTGTCCGGCGGAGGTACCGGTACCTCCGATGCCTCTGGCTTCGGCCTCAACGGCGCGGCCCATGCTTTGCTCGGAGCCGTTGTCGAGGTGCCCGAAACGGGTCAGGTCGTCCTCACGGGCCGACTGTCGACCTCGACCCAGCCGTGGTTGGCCGATCACGCGGTCGGTGGCGTAATACTCTTCCCCGGTGCGGGATTCGTTGAGCTGGCCATCCGCGCCGGCGACGAGGTGGGGTGCCCCCTCGTCGAGGAGTTGACCCTGCAGGCACCTCTCGTCGTGGCGCCCTCCGGAGTCCCCATCCGCGTCCTCGTCGGAGCCGCCGAGGATTCCGGGTCCCGGACGGTCTCGGTGTTCTCGCGGACCGACGACGGCGAGTCGCCGTGGGTCCTGCACGCCGAGGCGGTCGTCGGGTCCCCCGAGAACACCACCGCCGGCGCTCTGCGGGCCGACCTGTCGGCATGGCCGCCCGCGGGCGCGATGGCGATGGACGTCAGCGACGCCTACGAGGTCTTGGCCGCTCGCGGTTACCACTACGGCCCGGCGTTCCGTGGGCTTACCGCGATGTGGCGGCGGGGCGACGAGGTGTTCGCCGAAGTCACCATCCCGCAGGACGTTCAGGCCGCCGAGTTCGGCGTGCATCCCGTTCTACTGGACGCCTCGATGCACGCCATCGCCCTCGTTGTCGGGGATCACGAACTGGCACTGCCCTTCTCCTGGCAGCAGGTGTCGCTGCACGCCGCGGGAGCATCCTCCGTGCGCGCCAGGATCGCGCCCGTCGGGCCGAACTCGGTGTCGATCGACCTTGCCGACGGTTTGGGTCTACCGGTTCTCTCGGTGGGTTCGATGACCACCCGCCCGGTCAGCGCCGAGCAACTCGCGCTGGTGGGTCGGGCAGGCGGCGACGGTGAGCTCTTCGAGGTGGAGTGGTCCGCGGTCGCGGCACCAGAGGTCTCACAGACCACCATCGATGCCTTCACCGTGTACGAAACCGATTCTGTGACAAGCGATTCCGCCGACGTCGCGGCGCAGGTCCACACAACGGTCCACCGCGCCCTCGAGCAATTGCAGTCATGGCTCGCCGAGACGTCCCCGTCCACGCTGGTGATCGTGACGCACGGGGCGATAGCCCTGCCCGGTGAGGACGTCACCGATCTGGCTGGTGCGGCGGTGTGGGGCCTGGTCCGGGCCGCGCAGACCGAGAACCCCGGACGCATCGTTCTCGTCGACGCGATCGGCGAACTGGACGTCCCGACCGCCCTGGCCGTTGGCGAACCGCAGGTCGTCCTGCGGGCTGGTGTGTCCCACATCGCGCGGGTGGTGCGCAGCCGCGGTGTCGACTCGGTACTGCAGCCCCCGACGACGGGCAAGCCGTGGCGCCTCGGTATCGCCACTGCGGGCACATTCGACAACCTCGCGCTCGAAGAGGTTCCCCGCTCGGACGAACCGCTGCGACCGGCGCACGTCCGCGTCGAGATGAACGCCATCGCGGCCAACTTCCGCGACGTGATGATCACGCTCGGCATGTTCACCCACGACGCGCTGCTCGGCAGTGAGGGCGCGGGCGTCGTGGTCGAGGTCGGCCAGGGCGTCACGGACTTCGCCGTCGGCGACCGCGTGATGGGGTTGTTCCCCGAGGGCACCGGCACGGTCGTTCAGGCCGACGCGCGACTGGTCGCGCCCATCCCGACCGGCTGGACGGACGCTCAGGCGGCCGCGACGCTGGTCGTGTTCAACACGGCGTACTACGGCCTGCGCGAACTGGCCGACGTGCAGCCGGGTCAGTCGATCCTGATTCACGCTGCGACGGGTGGAGTGGGCCTGGCCGCGGTGCAGCTGGCCAGGTACTGGGGCTTGGACGTCTACACCTCCGCCAGTCGCCCGAAGTGGGACACGTTGCGAGCCATGGGATTCCACGACGACCACATCGGCGATTCGCGCAGCCTGGACTTCGAGCAGAAGTTCACAGAGGTCACCGACGGTCGCGGCTTCGACGTGGTGCTCGACTCGTTGGCCGGCGACTTCGTCGACGCCTCGCTGCGGCTGTTGCCGCGTGGCGGGGCGTTCCTGGAGATGGGCAAGACCGACATCCGCGACGCCGATACGGTCGCCGCCGCACATCCCGGCGTGCGCTACCGCGCGTTCGACCTCTTCGAGCCCGGTCGCCCACGGATGCACGAGTACATCGTCGAACTGTCCCGGATGTTCGAAGAGGGCATCCTGCGGCCACTTCCGGTGACCACCTGGGACATCCGCCGGGCCCCGGCGGCGCTGCGGCACCTGAGCCAGGCCCGCCACATCGGCAAGATCGTGATGACGATGCCCGACGCCTGGACGCGCGGCACCGTACTGATCACCGGCGGCACCGGCATGGCAGGCGCCTCGGTGGCCCGCCACGTCGTCGAACATCACGGCGTGCGCCACCTGACGTTGCTTTCGCGGCGTGGGCCCGACGCCCCGGGCGCCACCGAACTCGTCGCCGAGCTGACTACCGCCGGTGCGCACGTTCGGGTACTTGCTGCCGACGCCGCCGACCGCTCCGAGTTGCGCGCGGCGCTCGGCTCCATCGATTCCGCCTACCCGTTATCGGCAGTGATCCACGCGGCCGGCGTGCTCGACGACGCCGTCGTCGGATCACTGACGCCCGAACGCATCGATCCCGTGCTGCGGGCGAAGGTCGACGCGGCATGGAACCTGCACGAACTCAGCCTCGAGACGAATGTCTCTGCGTTCGTGATGTTCTCGTCGATGGCCGGCGTCGTCGGCTCGTCCGGGCAGGCGAACTACTGCGCCGCCAACACCTTCCTCGACGCCCTGGCCGCCCACCGGCGCGCCCACGGCCTCCCAGCCACCTCCCTGGCGTGGGGGCTGTGGGAGCAGGCCAGCGACATGACCGGCCACCTCGCGGATGCGGACCTGACCAGGTTGGGGCGCGACGGCATCCTCGCGATGTCGACCGAGGACGCGATGACGTTGTTCGACTCGGCCCTGGTGGTCGGCGAACCGCTGCTCGCTCCGGTTCGGATCGACCGCGCAGCGCTGAGGTCGAGGTCGGCAGAAGGCCTGCTGCCACCCATGTTCGCGCAGCTCGCCAACACCTCCGCCCGGCGCCGCGTCGACGACTCCCTGGTCGCGGCGAAGTCGAAATCGGCTCTGTCGCAGCGACTCCACGGCCTGACCGATCAGGCCCAGCAGGCGTTGATCCTCGATCTGCTGCGTTCGCACATGGCCGTAGTGCTCGGGAACACCGACCCCGAGGCCATCACCGCCGAGTTGGCGTTCTCCGATCACGGCTTCGACTCGCTGACCGCCGTCGAACTACGAAACCGGCTCAAGACGGCCACGGGACTCGCCCTCTCCCCGACCCTGATCTTCGACTACCCGACGCCGGTTGCGTTGGCCGGCTACATCCGCCAGGAGCTCGCGGGTGCACCGGGAAACCTCACCGAGACCACGGCTGGACACTCACTGGTCTCAGTCGCCGACGAGCCGATCGCGATCGTGGGCATGTCCTGCCGGTATCCCGGCGGTGTCGACTCACCAGAAGCGTTGTGGGACATGGTGGCCGCCGGCCGCGACGTGCTCACCGACTTCCCGACCGATCGCGGCTGGGACCTCGCCGGACTGTTCAGCGCCGATCCCGACGCCCCGGGCAAGTCCTACGCCAGCACCGGCGGATTCCTTCACGACGCGGCCGACTTCGACCCGGGCTTCTTTGGGGTTTCCCCCACCGAGGCGCTGGCCATGGACCCGCAGCAGCGACTGTTCCTCGAACTCGCCTGGGAGGGGCTGGAACGCGGCGGCATCGACCCGACCTCACTGCGGGGCAGCGCCACCGGGGTGTTCGCGGGCGTGTACGCGCAGGGTTACGGCGTCGGCGCCGACGGCGCGGAGGGATTCCGTCTGACGGGTCAGGCCTCCAGCGTGGCCTCGGGGCGGGTGTCCTACGTGCTCGGCCTCGAGGGTCCCGCCGTGTCGATCGATACCGCGTGCTCGTCGTCGCTGGTCGCCCTGCACATGGCGGTGCAGGCTCTGCGCACCGGTGAGTGCGACCTCGCACTCGCGGGCGGTGTCACCGTGAACGCCACCCCCGACATCTTCGTGGAGTTCAGCAGACAGCGCGGGTTGTCGTCCGACGGCCGGTGCAAGTCGTTCGCCGGCGCGGCGGACGGCACCGGATTCGCCGATGGCGGAGGCATTCTCGTCGTCGAGCGGCTGTCGGATGCGCAACGCCACGGGCATCAGGTGCTCGCGTTGGTCCGCGGTTCGGCGATCAACCAGGACGGCGCGTCCAACGGGCTCACCGCGCCGAACGGCCCCTCGCAGCAGCGGGTTCTGCGCGCAGCGCTGGCCAACGCCGGGCTCGGCGCCTCGGAGGTCGACGTCGTCGAGGCGCACGGCACGGGCACAACTCTCGGCGACCCGATCGAGGCCCAGGCGCTACTGGCGACCTACGGACAGGATCGCCGCCACCCGCTGTGGCTGGGGTCGGTGAAGTCGAACATGGGTCACGCCCAGGCCGCCGCCGGCGTCGCGGGCATCATCAAGATGGTGCAGTCGATGCGCCACGAGCAACTGCCCGCCACCTTGCACGTAGACGAGCCCACCCCGCACGTCGACTGGACGATGGGGTCGATCACCCTTCTCACCGAGGCTCAGCCCTGGCCCGAGAACGGCACGCCCCGCAGGGCCGGGGTGTCGTCCTTCGGCATCAGCGGCACCAATGCGCACGTCATCATCGAGCAGGCGCCGACGTCACTCGCCCCCGCCGTCGACGTCCGCCGACCAGCTGTCGTTCCGTGGGCACTTTCCGCCAAATCGCCTGAGGCCCTTGGTGATCAGGCGCGGCGTATCGCCGACCACATCGAAGCCCACCCCGCTCTCGACGCCGTCGACGTCGGCTGGACGCTGGGCGGACGCGCGACGTTCCCGCACCGCGCCGTGATGCTCGGCGGCGACCGGCAGGCGTTGCTCGCCGAGTTGCGCGGCCTGGCCGACGATCAGCAAGGGCCGGGAACGGTCCGCGGTCGGGCCTCCGGCTCGGGCAAGACCGCATTCGTCTTCCCGGGCCAGGGTGCACAGTCCCTTGGGATGGGTCGCGAACTGCACGCCGAGTTCCCCGTCTTCGCCGAGGCCTTCGACGCGGTGACCCGCGAGCTGGACAGGCACCTTCTGCGGCCGATCCGCGACGTCATGTGGGGCAGCAACGCAGCCGTGCTGGACTCGACCGAGTTCGCGCAGCCCGCGTTGTTCACCGTCGAGGTGGCGTTGTTCCGGCTGCTCGAATCCTGGGGCATTCGCCCGGATTACGTGCTGGGCCACTCGATTGGCGAGCTGACCGCCGCGCACGTCGCGGGGGTGCTGTCGCTCGAGAACGCGGCTGCACTGGTCGCCGCGCGGGGCAGGTTGATGCAAAGGTTGCCCGAGGGCGGCGCGATGGTGGCCGTGTCATCGAGTGAGGCCGAGATGGAGGTGCTGCTGCGCGATGGCGTCGGCATCGCCGCCGTCAACGGCCCCGACTCCGTCGTGATCTCCGGCCCCGAGGAGGCCGTCCTGGCGATCGCCGAGGAGGCACGCGCCCAGGGCTGCCGCGTTCACCAACTCTCGGTGTCCCACGCGTTCCATTCGTCGCTGATGGAGCCGATACTCTTGGAGTTCAGCACCGTTGCGGGCGGAATGTCGTTGTCGGAGAATACGATTCCGGTGATCTCCAACCTGACCGGCGAGCTGGCAGGCCCGGACTTCGCGACGGCGCCGTACTGGGCCCGTCACATCCTCGAAGCGGTCCGGTTCGCCGACAGCGCCAGATACCTCGAGTCGGTGGGCGTCACACGGTTCCTCGAGGTAGGACCGGCCAGTGGGCTCACTGCCTCGATCGCGATGTCGCTCAACGACTCCGAACCCGTGACGGCCTCGACGATCAAGAAGGACGGCGCCGAGCCCATGACGCTCGTGGCCGCGCTGGCCACCCTGTCCGTGTCCGGTGTCGACGTCGACTGGCGCACGGCGTGTGACGGCGGGCGACTCGTGGACCTGCCGACCTACGCCTTCCAGCGGCGACGCTTCTGGCTGTCGAGCGGCGGGTCGGGTTCCACCGACGCCGCGGGCCTCGGGCTCGGCGGCACCGATCACGCGCTCCTGGGCGCGGTCGTCGAGTCGCCGGAGTCCGGCGGAGTGGTGCTGACGGGCCGCTTGTCCCTCTCATCGCAGCCGTGGCTGGCCGACCATGCCGTCGCCGGAGTGGTGCTCTTCCCCGGTGCGGGTTTCGTCGAGTTGGCGATCCGGGCCGGCGACGAGGTGGGCTGCAACGTCGTCGACGAGTTGATGCTGCACGCGCCGCTGGTGCTGCCCGCCGAGGGCGTCGCCGTGCAGGTCGTGGTGAGCGAGGCCGACGAGGCAGGCGGCCGCGTCGTGTCGATCTTCTCGCGGGCCCAACAGGACTCGCGCCAAACACGAGTTGGGTGGATCCTGAACGCCGAGGGTGAACTGGGCGTTGCGTCGTCGGCGCCGGGCTCGGACCTGTCGATCTGGCCGCCGGTCGGCGCGCGGGAGATCGACGTCGCCGACGCCTACGCCGAGTTGTCGGCACGCGGCTACGAGTACGGTCCGGCCTTCCGGGGCCTCAAGGCGATGTGGCGCCGCGGCGACGAGGTGTTCGCCGAGGTGGCCCTCCCGCAGGAGTTGCAGGCGAACGGTTTCGGCGTACATCCCGTACTGCTCGACGGCGCGCTGCACGCGGTGGTGCTGAGCCGCGACGACAACGACGGCGAGATGGCGCTGCCGTTCTCCTGGCAGAAGGTCTCGCTGCACGCCTCGGGGGCATCGGCCGTGCGCGCGCGGCTCGCCCCGAACGGCACCAGCTCGATGTCGATCGACCTCGCCGACGGCCTCGGCCTGCCGGTGCTCTCCGTCGAGGCGATGGTGGCCCGCCCGGTGAGCGCCCAGCAGTTGGCGGCAGCGGTCGGCGGCTCCGGTGGCGGAGAACTGTTCGAACTGGTGTGGTCCGCCGCGGCGCCGTCCGCAGAGCCCGTGGCCTCAGACGCCGCGTTCGAGGTGTTCGAATCCCTCGCCGCGGCAACCGAATCGGATGATCTGTCCGGCGTCTACGGCGCTACCCACGTGGCGCTGGAACGGCTGCAGTCGTGGCTCGCCGACGCCCCGGACGGGACCACACCGTCGACGTTGGTGGTGATGACCCGCGGGGCTGTTGCCCTGCCCGGTGAGGACGTCACCGATCTAGCGGGCGCCGCGGTGTGGGGTCTGGTGCGGGCGGCTCAGACCGAGCACCCGGGCCGGGTCGTGCTGGCCGACGTGGATGACGCAGCCCATGGTGCAATCGACCCCTCCGCGATCATCGCCCTCGGCGAACCGCAGGTGGTGATCCGCGACGGCGTCCTGCACACGGCGCGGGTGCTTCCGAGCCGAGCCGCCGAGTCCCTGCTGACCCCGCCGGACGGCAACGCGCCGTGGCGACTGACGGTGGCCGAAGAGGGGTCGACCGGCACGTTCGACGACCTGACCCTGCAGGAGATTCCGGACGCCGACGAGCCCCTGGCACCGGGACGCATCAGGGTCGCCGTGCGTGCCATCGGTGCGAACTTCCGCGACGTGATGATCGCCCTCGGGTTGTACCCCGGCGGCGGAGTCATGGGCATCGAGGCGGCGGGTGTCGTCGTCGACGTCGGACCCGGGGTGACGGAGGTGTCCGTCGGCGACCGGGTGATGGGCCTGTTCCCCGAGGGCACCGGCACCTCTGCCACCACCGATGCGCGCGTCGTACTTCCCATTCCGGCGGACTGGGGCTACGCGCAGGGCGCCGGCTTCACGGTCGGCTTCGCGACGGCGTTCTTCGCGCTGCGCGGGCTGGCCGACGTGCAACCGGGCCAGTCCGTACTCATCCACGCGGGCACCGGCGGCGTCGGCATGGCGGCGGTACAACTGGCTCGGTACTGGGGTCTCGAGGTGTTCGCCACCGCGAGCCGTCCGAAGTGGGACACATTGCGGTCCATGGGATTCGACGACGACCACATCGGCGACTCGCGAACCCTGGACTTCGAGCAGAAGTTCCTCGCCGTGACCGGCGGCCGCGGGGTCGACGTGGTGCTCGACTCGTTGGCGGGCGACTTCGTCGACGCGTCGCTGCGGCTGTTGCCGCGTGGCGGGGCGTTCCTGGAGATGGGCAAGACCGACATCCGCGACGCCGACACCGTCGCCGCGGCCCATCCCGGTGTCCGCTACCGCGCCTTCGACCTCTTCGAGGCGGGCGCGGACGGCGTCGGCCGAGTTCTGTCCGGCGTCTCGGCGCTGATCGACACCGGCGCACTGCGCCCGCTACCCGTGGCGACGTGGGACGTGCGGCGAGCGCCTGCGGCACTACGGCATCTGAGCCAGGCACGGCACATCGGCAAGGTCGTCCTGACCATGCCCGACGGCTGGGCCGGCGGCACCGTGCTGATCACCGGCGGCACCGGCATGGCGGGCGCCTCGGTGGCCCGCCACGTCGTCGCGCACCACGGCGTGCGTCATCTGGTGTTGCTCTCGCGCCGCGGACCCGACGCACCCGGCGCAGCGGAACTGGTCGCCGAGTTGACCGACGCCGGCGCTCACGTCCAGGTCGTCGCCGCGGACGCCGCCGACCGTGATGCTCTCGGCAAGGGTCTCGCGGGCATCGACCACCAGCACGCGCTGTCGGCGGTCATCCACACGGCGGGCGTGATCGACGACGCGGTGCTCACGTCGCTGACGCCGGACCGGGTCGATGCGGTGTTGCGGGCCAAGGTCGATGCGGCGTGGAACCTGCACGAGCTGACGCGCGATCTCGATCTGTCCGCGTTCGTGATGTTCTCGTCGATGGCGGGGCTTGTCGGTGCCTCCGGGCAGGCGAACTACTCGGCGGCCAACGCCTATCTCGATGCCCTCGCCGCACACCGGCGCGCCAACGGTCTGCCCGCGATGTCGCTGGGCTGGGGTCTGTGGGACCAGGCCAGCGGGATGACGGGCCACCTTCAGGACGTCGACCTGGCACGGCTCAACCGCGACGGCATCCTGGCGCTGGCGGTCGATGACGCGCTCGCGCTGTTCGACGAGGCGCTGACCGTCGACGAGCCGTTCCTGGTGCCCGCGCGGATCGACCGCGTCGCCCTGCGGTCCAAGTCCGCGGCGGGGACGCTGCCGCCGATGTTCATCGATCTGATCTCGGGCCCCGCCCGTCGCCAGGTCGGCGACTCGCTGGCGGCGGCTCAGTCGCGATCAGCTCTGTCCCAACGCCTTTCGGGGCTGCCCACCGACGAGCAGCACGATCTTCTGCTCGACCTGGTGCGGTCCCACATGGCGACTGTTCTGGGTCTGCCGAATCCGCAGTCGATCGCGCCGGATCTGGCATTCCAGGACCACGGCTTCGATTCGCTCACCGCCGTCGAGCTGCGCAACCGCCTGAAGGCCGCTACGGGGCTGACCTTGTCTCCGACGCTGATCTTCGACTATCCCAACCCGTCGGCGATCGCCGAGTACTTCCGCTCGCAACTCGTCGGAGAGTCCGAGCCCGCGCCCGCGACGACTGCGGTCGACGAGGAACTCCGGCGCGTCGTGGCATCCATCCCCGTCAAGCGGCTCAGGCAGGCGGGCGTGCTCGACATGCTGCTCAACCTCGCCGCCCAGGGCACGGGCGTGGACACCGGCGACGCCGCATCGACCGAGCCCCGGACCCAGGACATCGCCGACATGGACCTGCAGGATCTGCTGGCGGCCTTCAGCGACGACGACGATGACGCCCGATGACAGTATTGCGCCGATTTCTGTATCAGGGCCGTTGTCGGGCCGGATGCGTAGCCCTGGTGCAGAAGTCGCCGTTCGACTGATGGCAAGACCACGATGAGGATCGTCGTCACCGGAGCCGACGGCGCCATCGGGCGCGGGGTGGCCGCACGGCTGGTCAGCCTGGCCCACGACGTCGTTGGGGTCGGGGTGCGGCGGCCCGACAGCTGGCCGGGTTCAGTCGACTTCGTCGTCTCGCAGCGGTGCGACGCCGAAGTGCTCAAGGGAGCCGACGTCGTCCTGCAGAGCGCCGCAACGTCGGCGAACGTGGCCTCGCTGCTCGACGCGATGACGGCGGCGAACGTCGGCCGCCTCGTCGCGGTGTCACCCGTGTGGCCCGTCGACGACACCGAGTCGATCGCGAAGGTCATCGCCGCAGCGGGAGTCCACGCGATCGTCGTCAGGACGGCGCTCGTACTGGGCCGTCACGTCGACGACGCCGTGTTGCGGATGTGCGCCGGTGCGGTCACCCTCGATATCGACGGCTCCGCGGACCGTCCCCTACAGGTGGTGCACGCCCACGACGTCGAGAGGATGCTGGTGCGGGCGCTTCTCGATCCCGACCTGCCTGCGGGCCGGGTTGACGTCACCGCCGACGGACAGGCGACCCTGCGCGCCATCGCCGCTGCCGTCGGCCGACCCGTCGTCCGGATCCCCTTTGTTGGTGCTGGCAGGTTGCGAAGGCGATTCGTGCCCCTACCGGTGGGCGAAATGCCCACCCTGGACACCGCCGACCTGCGCGACGACTGGGGATTCACGCCCGGTTACGACGTGGCCCAGGCGATCGAGGACTTCGCGCTCGCGTGCCGGGGCCGGATCACGCTGGGCAGCACCGTCCACGACATTCCGTGGCGGCTACCTCGCGTGCTCGAGATCCCCGCGGTCGATGCACCCGCGCCCGACGGCGTCCAGCCGGTGCCCGCCGGGAAGGGTGACGCCAACGGCGAGTTCGACACCCCGATCGATCCCCGGTTTCCCGCCTTCATCGCCACCAACCTGTCGGAGGCGCTGGCTGGACCGTTCTCACCGTCGTCGGCCTCGGTGACGGTGCTGGGCACCCGCGCGGCGGGCCTGGTCATCTCCGAGCGACTCCGCCCCGGCGGTGCCGTGCAGCGCGAGATGTCGGTCCGGACGACGGGCGTGTTCGGCCATCGTCTGTACGCGGGCATCACGACCGGCCACTTCATGGCGCACACGGTGCCCTTCATCGACCCGAACCTGGTGCTCGCCGGCTTCTTCGGGCACACCGAAGATGGCCTCGAGCTGTTCGGGGAGCACCTGCCGCCGGTCGAGCCGCGCGGCATCGTCCATCAACTCCGCGGCGGGTTGACGTTCGCCAACTGCCTGATCGGCCTCTCCGCTGGTTCGAACCGCGACACCGGTGACTTCGTCGGCGACGTCGCGCGGCTGGAGTCGGCGGCTGAGCACCCCGCAGGGCTGGACGACCGCCGGCTGCGGGAGCTGATCCTGCTGGGGCGCGACCACGTGGTTCACGGGTGGGTGCTCTCCTCGGCGTCGATTCTGCTGTGCGCTGGTTACGGCGTGGTGATGCGCCTGCTCTGCGGACGCGATGTCATGCCCGCGGCAGGGGACGAACTGGTCAGTGCGCAGGCTCTCCGCGCCGTCCATCGACTCGCAGCCGCTGCGCGGCGTGACCCGATCGCGGCCCGACTGCTGTCCGAACCGACCGTCGACGCCGCCGCTGTCGCCGCGCAGGCCCCGGAGTTCTCCGCCGCCCTGACCCGCGAGCTGGCGCTCATCGGGCACCGCGGGCCCGGTGAGGTCGAGATGCGCTGTGCCACATACGCAGACGATCCCGGCCTGTTGATCCGCATGGTGTCGAAGGCGCTCACCGTAGCACCGCGGGAACTGCCCACCCTGCCTCCCGTGCCGCTGCGGGCGCGGGCAGTGGCCATCGCCGCGGCCAGCCAAATCCGCGAACGCGAGGTGCGACGCGACCGGATGGTGCGCGCGATTTGGGTGCTCCGGGGGTTGCTGCGGGAGCAGGGCCGCCGCATGGTCGATGCGGGCGATCTCAGCGAGGTCGACGACGTGTTCTATCTACTGGTCGACGAACTCGACGCGCCCCCGCCGGACGTCGCCGGCGTCGTCGCTCGCCGTCGAGCCGAACAGGTGACGCTGCAGGAGCTGGTGACCCCCGAGGCCTTCAGCGGCCGTTGGCTCCCGGCGATCGGACCGGGGGACGCCTTTCGGGACGGTGAGGTCCTGCACGGCATCGGGGTGTCGGGTGGCCTGGTCCGCGGTCTGGTCCGCATCGTGCACGCCGACACCATCGACGACCTCCAGCCGGGCGAGATCCTCGTCGCCAAGGTCACCGACGTGGGCTACACCCCGGCGTTCGCGTACGCGGCCGCCGTCGTGACGGAGTTGGGCGGCCCGACGTCGCACGCGGCGATTGTCGCCCGCGAGTTCGGCGTGCCGTGCGTGGTCAACGCACGGGGCGCCGCCGCCCGGCTCTCCACCGGCACGTTGATCGAAGTCGACGGGGCGACCGGAGACGTGACCGTGCTCGGTGCGTGAAGGCTCTGCCTGACGCGTGTCATATCGTGACTGTCATGGACTTCGCGATGTCGGCTACAGCGCAGGATTACCACCAACGGCTCACCGACTTCATGACGGAGTTCGTGTTCCCCGCCGAGCACTCGTACGACCGGTACCGGCTGGAGGCCGGGCCGAGTGATCACACGGTGCCGCCGGTGGTCGAAGAGCTCAAGAAGCTCGCGAGGGACCGCGGCCTGTGGAACCTGTTCCTGCCGTCGATCTCGGGGTTGAGCAATCTGGAGTACTCGCCGCTGGCGGAGCTGTCGGGATGGAGCATGGAGCTGGCGCCGGAGGCGCTGAACTGCGCGGCGCCCGACACCGGCAACATGGAGACGCTGCATCTGTTCGCGACCGAGGAGCAGAGCAAGCAGTGGCTGGAGCCGCTGCTGAACGGCGAGATACGCAGCGCGTTCGCGATGACGGAGCCCGCGGTGGCCTCCAGCGACGCGCGCAACATCGAGACGACGATGCTGCGCGACGGCGGCGATTACGTCATCAACGGCCGCAAGTGGTGGACCTCGGGCGCCAACGATCCGCGTTGCAAGATCCTGATCGTGATGGGCCGCACCAACCCCGACGCCGCGTCGCATCAGCAGCAGTCGATGATCCTGGTGCCGATCGACACTCCGGGGATCACGATCGTGCGCTCACTTCCGGTGTTCGGCTGGCAGGACCAGCACGGGCACGCCGAGGTCGTCTTCGACAACGTGCGGGTGCCGGTGAGCAATCTGCTCGGGGAGGAGGGTGGTGGCTTCGCGATCGCCCAGGCTCGACTCGGTCCGGGCCGGATCCATCACTGCATGCGTGCCATCGGCGTGGCCGAGCGAGCGCTGGCGCTGATGGTGGATCGGGTCAACAAGCGCATCGCGTTCGGCAAGCCGTTGGCCGAGCAGGGTGTGGTGCAGCAGCAGGTGGCGTTGTCCCGCAACGAGATCGACCAGGCCCGGTTGCTGTGCGAGAAGGCTGCTTGGACCATCGACGAGCACGGCAACAAGGAAGCCCGCAACCAGGTGGCGATGATCAAGGCCGTCGCGCCGCAGATGGCGTGCAACGTGCTGGACCGCGCCATCCAGGTGCACGGCGCCGCGGGGGTCAGCGACGACTTCCCGTTGGCGCGGCTCTACGGCTGGCACCGTGCGATGCGCCTGTTCGACGGCCCCGACGAGGTGCACATGCGCACCATCGCCCGTGCGGAACTCGGCAGGGAGAAGAGCGCGTTCGCGGCAGCGGTGACCTCGTAGTGGTCTCCTCGGGCGACGAGCTCTCCGGGGCGTGGAACTTCCGCGACGTCGCGGAGGAGACGGGCATCCGACCGGGTCGCTTCTTCCGCTCCAGCGAGCTCAGCCGTCTGGACGACGCGGGCCGTTCGGCCATGGCACAGTTCGGCATCGGTGACGTCGCCGACCTCCGGTCGCTGCGCGAGGTCGAGCGCCGGGGTCCGGGCCAGGTGCCCGAGGGTGTGGAGGTGCACCGGTTGCCGTTCCACGAGCTGGCCGCCAACCAGGCCGACGCTCCGCACGAGAGCGCCTTCGAGAACATGATGACGTCCAAGCCGGACGACGACGATGTCGCCGTTGCGGCTGCCCGGTTCATGACCGAGGAATACGAGCGCTTTCCGACTCTGCAGGGCGCGCAAACCGCGGTGCGTCAGGTCATTTCGCTGCTGGCGCAGCAACGTTCGGTCATCGCGCACTGCTTCGCGGGAAAGGACCGAACCGGCCTCACGGTCGCGCTGGTACTGGAAACCATCGGTGTGCCGCGCGAGGAGATCCTAGCGGACTTCGTGCGCAGCAACGCGGCCGTGCCCCAGCTGCGCGAGCGCATCCTGGAATCGATCCGAAACCGCGCCGAGGAGACGACCACTCCGGAGATCGTCACGTTCGCCGAGGCGCGACTGGGCGACGAGGTGCTCGGGGTGCGCGAGGAGTACCTCGACGCCGCCAAGCGCACGATCGACGCGGAGTACGGATCGTCGGCCGACTACCTCGAGGCGCTCGGCGTGACGTCCGATCAGGTGTGGCGGCTGCGCGAGTACCTGCTGTCTTAGCTCAGTCAGTCCCGGGCGGTCTCGACGTCGGACATCAGCACGCGAACACCGCCGGTGGACAGCTGGGCCATGGCTTGGAAGAAGGCGACCGCCTCGGGTGTGGTCACGGCCAGGCAAGCGGCGTCATAGTCCGGGTAGTAGAGGTCGATCATCCGGTAGGCGGGGGTCGGGGATCCGTCCTCCTTGGGCCACACCTTCGACGTCTCGAAGCGGATGAGGCCGGGGATGTTGCGCGCAGCCTCCAAGTGCTCTGCTTCGTAGGCGGTTTCGAAGGCTTCGGGATCGGTCGGGTTGTCGTAGATGACCGTCATCTTGGTTTCGGGCATGGAACCATGATGGACCCTCGACGTGTCTCATGCGTGACCTCTCTCCAACAACCACCCAAGTGCCCACCGCCGAGCGAATCCCAGTCCGTGTCGGTGCCGCGTGCCATCGTCTGCCAGGGATGACTCAGCGACGCTGCGCGGCACTGAACTCCGGTACGCGCTCACCAGTTCCTCCAACCGCGCCAACCTGTTCCAGCTACGGCCCCTCAGACCAACAACACCCCGGCCACCCACACCATCGTCGCCAGCAACGCGCCGGCCAACTCGACACCGACCGACAGCGCCACACCCTTGATCGCATGTACGGTCGATGCCCACGCCACCCTGGAATGGCGACGTAGCGCCAGCTCGGCGAGGAAGACACCCAGGACGAAGCCGATCACCAGCCCGACCACGGGGACCACGAAGAACCCGACGATGCCAAGCACGCCACCGGCCAGCAGGCTCCACGTGCCGACGTCGGCGCTGCGCATCCGCTTCATCGGCCACAGATACTTCACCAGCAGTGCGGCAGCCAGAATCGCCGTCACGACCCCGAGCGTCACCCACGCGACCGTCGTCGCCTCGACGAACGCCCACACCGCGATGGCCGCGAACACCAGGATGCTGCCCGGTAGCAAGGGCACCAGAATGCCGACCAGACCAATGGCGATCACCATCGCCACAAGCAGGGTCTCGACGGTGCTCATACCTCCAGTTTGGCAGCAAGGTCGAGGAGGTCGTCGGCCGCGACGTCGAATTCGCCGTCCTCCATCCGCGGCGGCCTGCGATTGGGTCCCCGTTCCATGGGTCGAGCCACGTAGGCCGTCATCAAGCCCGCATCACGCGCCGCCCTCAGATCACTGGGATGCGCCGCCACGAGCATCAGCTCCCCCGGCGCGACGTCGAGGAGATCCGCACAGCCGAGGTATGCCTCGGGATCCGGCTTGTAGCGGTGAAACAGCTCGGCGGAAATCACGCAATCCCACGGCAACCCGGCCCGCTTGGCCATGTTGGTCAGCAGCGACACGTTGCCGTTGGACAGTGTCGTGATGACGAAGTTCCGTTTCAGGCGCGTCAGCCCCTCCACCGAATCCGGCCACGGGTCCAGCCGATGCCAGGCGAGATTGAGGTCGGCGACGTCCACGTCGGGCAGGGTCCCGATGCCCGCTCGATCGAGCAGGTCGTCGAGGATCAGCCGGTGCAGTGAGTCGATCTTCAGCCACGGAAGTTCACCGGCGCGGACCCGATCCATCGCCGCTGGATACCCGGCCCGCCAGTCATCGGCGAAGGTAGCCCAATCCTCAGCCACCTCATGCCTCTCGCCGAACATCTCCAGTTCGCCGATGATGCTGGTGCGCCAGTCGACGACCGTTCCGAAGACGTCGAAGGCCAATACCCGGGGGCTCGTCACGGGCGGATGTTCTTCGCGCAAGCGCTCATCACGGCTCGAGCACGACCTTGCCCCGGACGCCACCGGTGGCCAAGCTCTCCAGTGCCGCCCGACCCGCCGACAACGGATAACGCACGGGTGGCGGCGGCCGTAGCCCAGCCTCGACGAGCCTTCCCAGCCCGACGCCGATCTCCGCCTGTGCGCCGGGCGTGCGATTGATGAACTCGCCCAAGCCGACACCGACCACGCTGACGTTGCGCAGCAACAGCCGGTTCACCTTGACGGTGGGAATGCCGCCTCCCGACGCGAAGCCCACCACCAACAACCGTCCCTCGGTCGCCAGCACGCGGATCGCGTCGTCGAACGCCTCCCCACCGACCGGGTCGACGACGACGTCCACACCGCGACCGTCGGTGTGGTCGCGTACCGCCTGAGTCCAGCCGTCCGTCAACGGCAGCACCACATCGGCGCCCAGCGACTCCACGAAGTCCATGGCGCCCGTCCGGTGCACCATCGCGATCACTCTGGCGCCCAGCGCCTTTGCGATCTGGACCGCGGCCGTACCGACCCCGCCCGCCGATCCGAGCACCAGGACCGTCTCACCGGCGAGCAGTGCGGCCCGACGGACCAGCGCGAAGTACATCGTGTAGTAGTTACCCAGCAGGCACACAGCAGATCCGTCGTCGATGCCGTCGGGGGTGGGCGTCACGCCGGCCGCCGGCACGGCCACCCGTTCGGCCCAGGCGCCGAGCATGGTCAACGTCGAAACCCGCTGTCCTGTCGTGAAACCCGAGTCCGCGGGTGCCGAGCGAACGACGCCTGCGACCTCGGTCCCCGGCACGAACGGAGGGTCCAGCTTGAGTTGGTACTCGCCCTTGATCAGCAGCAGATCAGGAAAACAGACGCCCGCCGCGCCGACGTCGACGACGACCGTGCCCTCACCGGCCGGCTCGTCGACGTCGGTGTAGACCAGACCGGAGGGCCCGGAGAGTTCTTGCGCAACAAGCGCCTTCACGGGCTAAACGAGTTTGAAGCTGGCCGACTGTGCCGCGGACAGGTCGGTGATCTCGTCCCACCTGCCGGCCACGTCGTCGACCGACGGCACCGAGGAGAACGTCACGCCGTCGTTCTGGAACAGCGCCGTGCGCTGCACCTTGCCGCCGCCGACGATGAAGATGGAGTCGGTGTCGGACAGTTCCTCGGTGCAGAGGTACGCCACGACCGGCGCCACGTACTCGGGCGTCAGCTTCTCGAACACCTCGGGCGGCAGGATGTCCTGCGTCATGCGGGTGGCGGCGATCGGCGCGACGGCGTTGGCCTTGATGTTGTACTTGGCGCCTTCTTGGGCCAGCGTGTTGATCAGACCGACCAGACCCAGCTTCGCGGCGCCGTAGTTGGCCTGTCCGAAGTTGCCGAACAGACCACTGGTTGAGGTCGCGACGACGACACGACCGAAGCTCTG
This sequence comes from Mycobacteriales bacterium, assembly GCA_038244615.1. Lineage (GTDB taxonomy): Bacteria > Actinomycetota > Actinomycetes > Mycobacteriales > Mycobacteriaceae > Mycobacterium. The sequence continues at coordinate 18,513 of JBBRTH010000012.1, forward strand.
CTCGCGGAAGTGCGGCCACGCCGCCCGCAGGACGTTGTACCCGCCGTAGAGGTGCACCTTGAGAACGGCGTCCCAGTTCTCATACGTCATCTTGTGGAAGGTTCCGTCGCGCAGGATGCCGGCGTTGCTGACCACCCCGTGCACGGCGCCGAACTCGTCGATCGCCGTCTTGATGATGTTCTCTGCGCCCTCGGCCTCGGCGACGGAGTCATAATTCGCCACCGCTCTGCCACCCGCTTCTTTGATCTCGGTGACGACCTGGTCGGCCATCGCCGATCCGCCGCCCGATCCGTCACGGGATCCACCCAGGTCGTTGACCACGACGCTGGCCCCCTCGCGGGCGAGGGTCAGGGCGTACTCACGTCCAAGACCTCCACCGGCCCCGGTGACGACGATGACGCGATCCTGCACTCCGGGCATTGCTTTCCCATCTGTCGATCTTCGTTGATTCGAGCTGGCCTAGAAGAGCTTGCGCGCCAGCTTCCACGCCTTCTCTGTATACGGCGGGTAGATCATGGCGGTTAAGTCGGGTCGAGTTGGCTTGGTCAGCACCGACTTGCGGTGACTGAACTCCTCGAAGCCGAACTTGCCGTGATAAGCGCCCATGCCCGAGGCTCCAACGCCGCCGAACGGCAACTTGGACGTGCCCGCGTGGAACAACAGGTGGTTGACCATCATGCCGCCAGACGACACCTCCTTGACTACACGCTCGCGCACGCTCTTGGCCTTGGTGAACAGGTAGGCCGCGAGCGGCTTGGGCCGCGAGTTCACGAATTCGATTGCCTCGTCCAGAGATTGGACCGTCAGCACCGGCAGGATCGGCCCGAAGATCTCCTCGGTCATCAACGGCTCGTCGAGAGCGGGGTCGACGACGACCGTCGCCTGGATTCGCACTTTCGCCGCATCGGTGCCACCACCGTGGGCGACGGTGCCCTTCGTAGCGGCCAGGTAGCCCACCAACCTGTCGAAATGGCGCTCGTTCACGATGCGCAAACCTTCGGGCTGATCGGCCTGGAATTCGCCCATCGCTTCACCGAGCTTCCGCACCAGTTCGTCGCGGATGGACGCGTCGGCCAGCACGTAGTCAGGCGCGAGGCAGATCTGGCCCGAGTTGATCACCTTTATCCAGGCAATCCGCTTGGCGGCGACATCGATGTCGGCATCGGCGGCGACGATCACGGGGCTCTTACCGCCGAGTTCCAGGGTGACCGGGGTGAGGTGGGGTGCAGCACCCGCCATGATCTTGCGGCCGATCTCGGTACCACCGGTGAACATCACTCTGTCGAGGCCTTGGGCGACGAGTTCCTGGCTCACCGCGCCGTCGCCCTCGATCACTGCGATCGCGTCGTTGTCCAGGTACTTCGGCACCAACTCGGCCATCAGACGAGAGGACGCAGGCGATATCTCAGACGGCTTGAGGACGACCGTGTTTCCCGCGGCGATCGCGCCGACGAGAGGGCCCAAGGTGAGGTTGAACGGGAAGTTCCACGCCCCGATGATCAGGACCGTGCCGTACGGCTCGTACTGAACCCAACCGCGACCGGGAAGCTGCGCCAATTCCAGGAGGCGGTGCTTGCGCCGGATCCACTTGCCGACGTGCTTGGCGGCGTAGCGCGCCTCTCCCGCGGTGACGGCGGTGTCGACCAACCAGGACTCGAACGGCTTGCGGCCGAGGTCCTGGGCGAGCGCGTCGGCGATCGCGGCCTCGTTGTCGACGATCAGCTTCTCCAGGCCGCGAAGCTGCCGCTTGCGCCAGGCGACGTCGCGGGTGCGCCCGGTAGCGAAGGTCATGCGAAGGCGGGCGACGGTAGCCGGAATGTCGACTGCAGTGGTGTCCGAACTGGGCGGGGCGGTCGCTTCGGTGGTCATGAGGAATCCTTCCTGACCCGAGGAATACTCGTTGATGCTCCTCGCGTCCGGATTATCCTAATCAACCACCCGGTTGGCGAATAGACCTCCGTCAGCCACGCTCGCCCACCACGAAGTCGGAGAACGCCTTCTGGTCGGACTCCTCCAGCATCACCCAGCGGCCCAGGCGACGCATCTCGTCCTGCGAGGTCACCGCCGACGCCGCCCAGCCGTGCCCGTTCAGCCAGTCGGCGACGTCCGCCCGGTCCTCGTCGTGGTACATCAGATCGCCGACGTCGATGGCATTTTCCATCCCGAACTGTGCGGCGATCTGCTGGAACCGCTCGCGCATCAATTCCCGGCGATCCAGCGCCTGCACCCCGACGGTCTCGGCGGCGACCCGACTGCCGGGCGCGCTCAGTTCGGTGATCTTCGCGAACAGCCGGTCCTGGGCGTCGGCCGGCAGATACATCAGCAGGCCTTCGGCGAGCCACGCCGTCGGCGCAGAGGCGTCGAAACCCGCTTCGACGAGCGCCGCCGGCCAGTCGTAGCGCAGGTCGATGGGCACCTCGTGGCGCCGTGTGGACGGTTGCACGCCATGCTCTTCCAACGTGGCCGTCTTGTACTCGAGGACCTTGGGCTGATCGATCTCGAAAACCGTGGTGCGGGTGGGCCAGTCGAGTCGGTACGCCCGGGAGTCCAGGCCAGACGCCAGGATGACGACCTGGCGGATGCCGGCGGCGGAGGCATTGGCGAGGAACGCGTCGAAGAAGTGCGTCCGGACGGCCTGGTAGCTACCCATGTGCTCGAAGATCGCCGCGGCCTGGGGGTCGGCTTCCGCGACCTTCGCGACGAAGGAATCGTCGAGCATGAATTCCCAGATCCCCGTGCCTGCGCCGGCAACCAGGATCTTGGCGTACGGGTCGCGGATCAGCGGCGACTCGCGCTCGGTTTCACCGGCCCGGGCGGCGGCCACCATCACCGCGGTGGATCCCACGCTGGTGGCGATGTCCCAGCTGTCGTCGTGCGTACGCAAGGAGCTCATGGGTGCCGTTCGTTCGATAGCCGTTGCAGGTCGTTCGTCATGCTACCGAGAACGTTAGTCGAGCTATGCGCCAATGTGGTCTACGTCACCACGCATTGCCACGACTCGGCTGAGTTACTCAGCTAACGTCCAAAGCTTGTTCGCCAGAAGTAGCTCCAGCTTGTCGACGATGGTGGTCAGTTCGTCCTGGCCGCCGACGTAGCCGGCATAGAAACCCATGCCCCACATCACGGCGACGAGCAACTCGACCAATGTCGGAACGTCAGTGTCCGTCATGAGCTCGCCACGCTGGAGAGAATCGGTAACGGCCCAGGTCATGAACGCTCTTGAGGTCTTGAGCGAGGTGTGCTCGTCGCGGCTGAGCTCAGGGTGGCGCTGGGATTCCAGGACCGAAGTGACCAGGAACGCAGCAGCCGACCGGTCGCGGGATTCGGCCTGCATGGCCGCCGAGAAGAATGCCGACAGCCGCTTCAGTAGCGAGGTCTGCCCCTCCGCCTTGGCCATGCCTGCGGCAACCACCATCTCGTTGGTCTTCTCGACCACCTCCGCGTACAACACTCGCTTGCTGGCGAAGTAATGGTTAATCGCCGGGCGAGTCAGATCAGCACGTATCGCGATTGCCTGGAATGTCGCTGCGTCGTAACCGAGTTCGCTGAAAACCTCCCGCGCCGCTCGCACGATGCGCTTACGCGTCTCAGCCGCCTTCGCTGCGGGTGGGCGTCCTGGGCCTCGGGTCGCGGTATATGGCACAGATAAATCGTGCCACATGTCACCTGGCATAAAGAGCCAGAGCGGTTGCGGGCCCGTAGAAACCTTGATTCCAGCAAACCATCACTGCCGTCAATCGCGGGTAACCCGCCGAATATTACGGAATTCCGACATAGCTGACGGTCCTCACTCGGATGCATTGACAGGTGTGAAAACAATTCCTCCACCCATGGCGGGTGCGGTCTCTCGGCGGCGAACGCCGCCGATTCCGGTTGCTGTGTGGCGCGCGGTAGGAGCAATCGTCAATTCGTTGCGCTGACCGGTGCCGCGATGCCCGCTCGACCGCCCTCGGGCCGCAACGGCAGGTGAGCGCCTACCGGTCATCGTTGTACCACCACGGTGGTGGGTTCACGATCGGTGTGTCCGAGGACTGTGACTTCCCTTCCCGCAACGTGGCGTTCACCAACAACGCTCTCGCGGTGGGCCTCTAGGGGTTGCGGCCGGTGCTGCGAGGACGCCGGTGCGGCAGGTCAAGCGTGCGGCTCCTCAGCCGACGCACGCGCAAGCCAGCCGAACTCGTTGGGCCAGAGGAAGACTGCGGTGAAGCGGTAGCCGGGCGAATACATTGTGTTTGACTTGGCAAGGACACCAGCTTGGCCGGCCGGCCGGCGTTTGTCTCGGGAGGGATTCGTTCATGCGCAGACACCGAGGACCCGGCTCACCCAACCCGGTGATGATGGCTGGCGGGCACGTCAGCACCGGCGTTGCGGCAGCGGCGGTGGTGGGCGCTGGGATGTGGTTGGCCGCTACCTGTGGGAGCATCGCGCCGGCGCCCGGCCCGGCCGTCATGCTGGTGTCGGTCGATTCGGCACGTCCTGCGCCGCCGCTGTCTCCGGCGCTCGGTGGCACGTGTGTTGATCTGTGGTGCACCGGGTTGATCGGTGCCGGCGCCGCCGCACCTACTCCGTACGTCCTGGCCGCCGCGCGGGTGATGGCCCCCATGCTGGGGCGGCCACTCATCGGGCCCGGGGGGTGGCTGATCGGTGACGGCCTCGACGCGCTGGACAGCTGCACCGGCGCGGCCTGCACCGGCGGTAACGGTGGGTTGCTCTTCGGCAACGGCGGCAACGGCGCCAACGGCGGGGACGGCGGGCGCGCCGGACTGGCCGGCACCGGTGGCAACGGTGGGGACGGTCTGATCGCCGGGACGGCGGGCGGGCGCGGCGGGGCCGGCGGACTGCTCGACGGCAACGGCGGGCGCGGCGGGCGCGGTGGCATCGGCGCGGCCGGCGGCAGCGGGGGTGACGTCGGGTTGCTGTCGCTGTTCGGCACCGGCGGCGAGGGCGGCGACGGTGGTGCCGGCGTGGCGGGCACCCGCGGAGGTGACGGCGCCGACGGTCTGGACGGCGCGGACGGCACCCCGGGCCTCAACGGGGCCCCCGGCACCGACGGCACCCCGGGCCTGACCGGCGCCGACGGCACCAACGGCACCCCGGGCCTCAACGGGGCCGACGGTGCGGGCGGCGTCAATCCCACCCCCACCGGCGCACCCGGCGCCAACGGCCTCGACGGAAGGGATTTCACACGAGTCGGCGAAGTGATCACCGGTGAGCCCGGAACCGGTGGGGGCGCCGGCAACCCCGGCGGCACCGGCGGCAACGGCACAAATCTCGTATTCCAGAGCAACATTTCGATCGGGTTAATAGGGGGTGCCGGCGGCGCTGCTGGTGCCGGTACCCCCGGCGCGACTGGCGGGAGCGGGGGAAATGGCGGAGACGCAGTAGTGACATCTTTGTTTCGCGGCCTGGACTTCGTCACGCTCGGCGGCCGTGGCGGTGACGGTGGTGTCGGCGGTACCGGCGCCAAAGGCGGTGCGGGAGGAGCCGGCGGCAACGCTGCCGTGGACGACCCAATCCGCGTAGGGGTCTCGACCGCTTCTGCGTTTGGTGGCCGCGGCGGGAACGGCGGCGTGGGCGGGCCGGGTGCTGCTGGGGCAAACGGCGGGGCTGGCACTGCGGGCGGGAACGGAACTCCCGGCGGGAACGGAACCCCCGGCGGGAACGGAACCCCCGGCGGAAACGCCACCCCCGGCGGGGACGGCCAGCCCGGCCTCACCGGCACCGCGGGTCGGCCCGGCACCCCGGGCATCCCGGGTGGGGCCGGGGGGTCCGGTGGTCGGGGCGGGCTGTTCGGCGGCGGCGGCATGGGCGGTAGCGGCGGGCTGGGCGCCGACGGCAGCGACGGCGGCACCGGAGGTAATGGGGGTAACGGCGGCAACGGGGCCACCGGCGGCAACGGCGGTACCGGCGGTAACGGGGCCACCGGCGGCACCGCGGGTAACGGCGGTAACGGGGCCACCGGCGGTGACGGCGGTAACGGCGGTGACGGCGCCACCGGCGGCGACGGCGGTAACGGCGGGCCCGGCGGCAACGCTTCAGTCCCGCCTGGCGGGGGAACACCCCTACCGGGACAGGGGGGCCTCGGCGGGCTTGGCGGCGACGGAGGTTCGGGCGGGCTGGCCGGTAACGGTGGCGCGGCCGGCCTCCTGGCGGCCGGTGGCAGCGGTGGGGCCGGCGGGGCCGCGGGCGCAGCAGGCGACCGTGGGGCAGGCGGTGCCCGTGGCGCCGCCGGCGACGGTGGTGCCGGTGGGGCCGCGGGCGCAGCCGGAAATGGTGGGGCCGCCGGCAACGGCGGACCGGGCGGATTGTTCGGGCGCACCGGCACCCCCGGTGCGGCAGGGGTCACCGGCATCCCGGGCAAGACCGGCACCCCGGGAATCGACGGCACCCCCGGGACCGCCGGGGCCCCCGGCAAGGACGGCACCCCCGGGACCAACGGGGCCCCCGGCAAGGCCGGCACCCCCGGGACCAACGGCACCCCCGGCACCCCCGGCACTGCCGGAGCCAACGGCACCCCCGGCAGAACCGGAACCAACGGCACCCCCGGCACGTGATCGTCTGGGGCTGGTGCGCGCGAGTCGGATCGGCGGGCGCAGGCGTGGCTGTCTGCTGCAGCCCGCCCTGAACTGCCGTGCAGTCGGCGGGTTCGCCTCGGTGCCGGACGTCAGCGGACGCGCCGGTCTACCATCCGGTGCATGCTGACCCCGGCTGGTCTCTGGCGCCGGGCCATCGATCGGGTCAAGGAGCGCGACCCCGACAACGATGCGGCGCGTCGGGCCGTGCGGGCGGCGATCGTGCTGCCGCTGGCCGCCGCCGTCGGGTTCGCCGTCGGAAGTGATTCGCAGACACCGCTGTTCGCGATCTTCGGCTCGGTGGCACTGCTGATCACCGTCGACTTCCCCGGAAACCGGTCCGCGCGGGCGCTGTCCTACGCCGGCCTCGCGGTCAATGGCTTCATCCTCATCACGCTGGGATCCCTGGTGGCACCGATCCCCTGGCTGGCCGTCTTGACGATGTTCCTGCTCGGGGTCGCGGTGACGTTCTCTGGCGTGCTCAGTGAGAGCGTCGCCGCGGGCCAGCGGTCGACCCTGCTGACCTTCGTGCTGCCCGCGTGCACGCCCCCCGGTCCCATCCCGGAGCGCCTCCTCGGCTGGTTCATCGCACTCTCGCTCGCCGTACCCGCCGCGTTGTTCCTCCTACCCCCTCGACATCACGACGATCTTCGCCGTCACGCCGCGCTGGTGTGTCGGACGCTGGCCGACCGTCTCGACGGTGCGGCCACGGCTAATGACGTGACGTCGGCGATGGGCGCGTTGCGGGCCAACTTCCTCGGCGCCGACTTTCGGCCGGTCGGATTGACCGCGGGCAGTCGCGCGCTGGTACGGGTGGTCGACGACCTGCAGTGGCTGTCCGATCGCGTCACCGACGCCAGCGGCGATCTGCTGGCAGAGATGCGTGATCCCGTCGTGCGGGTGCTGCGCGAGAGCGCACAGGTGCTCAGCAAGCGGGTCGCCGAACGCGACGCCCACCGCGCGAGTCTGTCTCAGGCGCTGGCGGTCCAACGGTTGATCGCGCAGAGCCGCTACCGCGACGACATCGTCGAGATACTTGGCGGGCCCAATGACGCCGACGCGATCGGTGTTGGCCGAAAACTGTTGACCCGCAGGACCATATCGGGATGCGTGGGCACCACGGGACGGGTCATCGGCATCGCCGCGGCGGCCGACGCCCGCCCAGTGTGGGCCCGCGTGCTCGGCCGCAGGCTGCCCGAGGCCGGTGCCGCTGAGCGTCTGCTCTCCGAGTCGCAGGCGCTCACGTCGCTGCCTGGCGGATTCCTCGCCACCAGAGCCGTCGTCGTCCGCAACAGCATCCGCACCGGCCTCGGCCTCGCACTCGCGGTCGCCGTCACCCACGTCTTTCCGGTCCAGTACGGATTCTGGGTGGTCCTCGGCGCGATGTCCGTACTGCGCAGCAGCGCCTTGACCACGGGAACGAGGGTGGTCCGCGCCGTCGCGGGGACGACGATCGGCTTCCTGCTCGGCGTCGTGTTCATCGAGCTGATGGGTGTCGATCCAATCGTGCTGTGGGCGGCGTTGCCAGTCGTCGCCTTCGGATCGGCCTACGTGCCGGAGGTCGCCTCGTTCGTGGCTGGGCAGGCGATGTTCACGATGATGGTGCTGATCATCTTCAACGTCATCAATCCGAGTGGTTGGCAGGTGGGCCTGATCCGGGTCGAGGACGTCCTCGTCGGTGCGATGGTGGGGGCGGTCGTGTCTGTGCTGCTCTGGCCGCGCGGCGCGGCGGCGGGAGTGTCGCGGGCGGTGGACGCCGCCATCGCCGCGGGCACCACGTATCTCACCGCCTCCGTGAAGCGGGTAACCCGTGGCGCCTCGGAATCGGCCAACGATCGCGTGTTCTCCTTGGGCCACACCGCGATGACCGCGTCTCGCACTCTCGATGATGCCGTGCGCCAATACCTTTCGGAGAGCGGCGGGTCGACGGACCGGCGCGCGCCGGTGATCCGCGCCGCCAACCGTGCCGTTCGATTGCGCACCGCCGCCGAGCTGATCGCCGACGTGGTCCCGCCGCCGCTGACCGTCTATCCGCGGGTGCGCGAGGTGCTCGAGGTGCACACCGCCGCGATCCGCGAGCGCCTGCATGGTCGGCGACCCGTACACGATCTAGGCCCGATCGGCGACGACTTCGTCCTGGCCCTTCGCGCCGAGGCCGGCGATGACGAACTGTCGATCAGGGCGGCACTGCCGCTGGTGACCTTGGCGGCGAACCTCGGCGAGCTGGAACTGCTCTACCCAGAACCAGTGCACCCGGTCGCGCTACGGAGCGGCTAGCGGCTGGCGGTGTGCGGCATCAACGCATTCGGCGGGATCCTGCCGAACTTGCGTGCGTCGAAGTCCTCGATCGCCTCGACCAGCTCAGACTTCGAGTTCATCACGAACGGCCGTAGTGGAAGACGGGCTCGCGAATGGGCCTGCCGCCCAGCAGCAGCACCTCCATGGCGGGGTGCGCGCGTCCTGAATGGCGCTCGCCACGAAGGCGATCCGATCGCCGGGTCCGATGACCGCGAGCTGGCCGTCGATCTCGCCGGCAATGATCCGCACGAGCGCGCCACCGTCGTCGGAGGACAACAGCTTGACCTGTCCGCCCTCGATGGCCTCTTGCCTCGGCGTGGCGAACTTGCCCTTGCGGGGGAGGTTGACCAGAGCTGGATGCCATGGAACGTGCCTCCGCTCTCGACGAGCTCGGCGGGCGGCGTCTCGATGTGCAGGATGCCCGAGCCCGCGGTCATCCACTGCGTGGCGCCGTCGGTGATGAGCCCGCCCCGAGCGTGTGAATCCTGGTGCGCGAAGGGATCGAGCACGGCGGCGCTGACACCGGCGAACGCACGGACGACGGGGAAGCCCTCGCCTTCGTGGCCGCGGGGTCCGGTCGTCACCGACCGGACCGGACGAGGCGTGTCGGTGGTGGTGGGCCCCGCGATGGCCTCAGGAGAGGAACGCGCTTGCCGCCGCCCGTGCGTCGGCCGCGGTAGCCGCCGCCAGGGCCGCGTCCGCCGCCTCGCGGCACTGCGCGAGCGTGACCTGCGCGAGCTTCGCCCCGACGGCGCTGACGGCGGCCGCGGCGGCCGACAGCGAGGAGACGCCGAGACCCACCAGCACGCACGCCAGCTGCGGATCGGCGGCCGCCTCACCGCAGACGCCGACGGGCTTGCCGACCGCGACACCCGCCTTCGCCGTCATCGCGACCAACGCCAGCACCGCGGGCTGCCACGGATCGGTCAGCGTGGCCAGCTCGGCCGACATCCGATCGGCGGCCATCGTGTACTGGGTCAGGTCGTTGGTGCCGATCGACAGGAAGTCGACGTGCTCCAGGATGCGGTCGGCCAGCAGAGCCGCCGCAGGGATCTCGATCATCACCCCGGGCACCAGCCCGTGTGCCCTGGTCTCCGTGGCGAAGGCCTCCGCCTCCGCGGGCGTGGCGATCATCGGCGCCATCACCCACGGCTCGTGGCCGGTTGCCTTCGCCGCCGCGGCGATCCCCTCGAGCTGTCTGGTCAGGATGCCGGGGTTGGCGTCTGCGATGCGGATGCCGCGCACACCGAGCGCGGGATTCGCCTCGTCGGGATGGCCGACGAACGTCAAGGGCTTGTCCGATCCGGCGTCGAGGGTGCGAATGACGACCTTGCGTCCGTCGAACGCGTCGAGCACTTCGCCGTAGATCTTTGCCTGCTCGTCGACGGAGGGTTCGGTCGAGCGGTTCAGGAAGCACAGTTCGGTGCGGAACAGACCGATGCCCTCCGCGGGCGTCTCGCGCGCCGACCGTGCGGCCGCGCCGTCCTGCACGTTGGCCAGGATCGCGACGACGTGCCCGTCGGCGGTGGCGCCAGGACCGCGCCAGCTCTTCGCGAGGTCGGCTTCGCCTCGCGCCACGTCGACGGCGCGGGTCGCAGCGGCCTCGTCGGGCGACACCGTCACGGTGCCGACCGTGCCGTCGACCATCACCATGGTGCCGGCGGCCACCGCGTCGAGACCCTCGACCGCGACTACGCAGGGGATGCCGAGTTGGCGAGCGATGATCGCGGTGTGGCTGGTTGGCCCGCCGAGCGTGGTGGCGAGGGCGACCACGAGCGAGGCGTCCAGACCGGCCGTGTCGACCGGCGCCAGATCCTCGGCGCACAGGATCGACGGCACCTCCGGCACGGGCACGCCCGGTTCCGGCAGACCGCTGAGTTCGGCGATGACGCGGTCGCGGATGTCACGCAGGTCGGTCACCCGTTCGGCCATCAGTCCGCCCAGCTGGGTGAACATGGCGGCGAACTGGTCCACTGCCCCGGTCACCGCGCGCACCGCGGGATTGCCCTCCCCGATCCGCTTCTCGGTGGCCGCGATCCAGGCCCGGTCCTGCGCCAGGGTGGCCGTGGTCGCCAGCACCTCCGACGTGGCACCGGATGCGTTCGCGGCGCGTTCGCGCAGTCGGTCCGCCACCGCGGCGGCCGCTGCAGTGAAGCGTGCGACCTCGCCGGGCCGATCGGATTCACCGAGGTCGCTACCCGTCACGGCGTCGTCGACACTCGGCCGCGAACCCGGCCTGATCACCGGGGCGTACTGCACGCCTCCCACCGCCGGGATGCCTTGCAGAACGGTTCCCGCCGCCGGTGGCGCGACCTTTGCGGGATGAAGTGACGCGGAAGACGATGCCCTGTTCATGTGAACTAGGTTACAAGAATCCATTGACGAGTCAACACATTCAGGGGTAAAACCAATAAGATCAACATTCCAAAACCATGTTTTTCAACAAGACGGAGGGTCATGTACGCCGAAGAGCGCCAACAAGCGATCGCCGAACTGGTGATCAGCCAGGGCCGCGCCTCGGTGGCCGAGCTTGCGCAGACCTACGACGTCACGACCGAGACCGTGCGCCGCGACCTCGCCGCACTCGACCGAGCAGGCGTGCTGCGCCGCGTCCACGGTGGCGCCGTCCCGACACGGGCGTTGCACCTCGTCGAGCCCGGGATCGGCGAGCGCGAAACCACCCGCGCCGACTACAAGGACGCGATCGCCGAGGCCGCCACCGAGTTCTTCCCACTCACCGGGGCGAGCTTGCTCTTCGACGCGGGCACCACGACGGCGCGCATCGCCATTCAGTTGCCCACCGACCGCGAACTCGTCGTGGTGACGAACTCGGTGCCCATCGCGGCGCGACTGGCGTCCGTACCGACGGTCTCTCTGCAACTGCTCGGCGGCCGGGTCAGGGGCATTACCCAGGCCACCGTCGGCGAACAGGCACTGCGCGTGCTCGACACCCTGCGCGTCGACGTCGCGTTCATCGGCACCAACGGCATCAGCGCCCGGCATGGACTGTCCACCCCCGACAGCGAGGAGGCCGCCGTGAAACGCGCCATGGTCGCATGCGCCAACTACGTCGTCGTCGCCGCCGACTCGACGAAGGTCGGCCGCGAGGACTTCATCAGCTTCGCGCCGCTCTCCAGCGTCGACACCCTCATCACGGACGCCGAGATCTCCGACGCCGATCGTCGGCTGCTGACCGATCAGGGCGTCGAGGTCATCGTGACGGGAGGCCCCGAATGATCGTCACCGTCACCCCCAACCCCAGCATCGACCGCACGGTCGCGCTGGGCACACCGCTGACCCGCGGTGCCGTGCACCGTGTCACGTCCGCCATCAGCGAGCCGGGCGGCAAGGGCGTCAACGTCGCCCGCGCGCTGATCCTTGCCGGCCTCGACACCGTCGCCATCCTGCCCGCCGCCGCCGACGACCCGATGGTGATCGCCCTCCGCACGGCCGGCGTCACCTTCGAGTGCGTGCCGGTCAGCGGTGCCGTGCGAACCAACTTGGCGATGACCGAGGCCGACGGCACCACGACCAAACTCAACGAGCCGGGCGCCCACCTCGACGCCGCCGCACTCGACGCACTGACCCGGACGGTCGTGGCCCACGCCCAAAACGCCTCGTGGGTAGTGCTTTCCGGATCGCTGCCGCCCGGCGTACCCGACGATTGGTACGCCGACGTCGTCGCACGCCTGGCGTCGACGCCCTGCCAGATCGCCGTCGACACCTCCGAGCGCCCACTCGACGCATTGGCCGCGGGATTCGGTACGGCGGCACCGGAGGTCATCAAGCCCAACGCCGAGGAACTCGCCGGCCTCGTCGGCGCGTCGCCGGAGAAGCTGGAACACGCCGTGGCCCAGGGAGATCCGGCACCGGTGGTGACCGCCGCCAATGTGCTCATCGAGCGCGGTGCCAAGACCGTGCTCGTGACGTTGGGGGCGGCCGGCGCCGTCTTGGTCGACCCGACCGGCAGTTGGATGGCCAGCCCGCCACCCATCACGCCGCGCAGCACCGTCGGCGCCGGCGACTCAGCGTTGGCCGGGTACGTACGCGCCGCGGTCGGCGGTGCCGAGCCCCCTCGCCGCTTGCAGTTGGCGGTCGCGTACGGCAGTGCGGCAGCGGCCCTCCCCGGTTCTGCACTCCCCTCTCCATCACAGATCGATCTGAATGCAGTTCGGGTGCATGCGATTACAGCTTCATCTTCACTGTCCATCCGTCCCTAACCCGACAACAAGAGGAAGAACAACAATGTCCATCATCACCACCGACCTCGTCGCCATCGACGTCGACGCAGGCGGCGACAAGGAGGCCGTCATCGGCCTGCTCGTCGCTCGTCTCGCCGATGCCGGACGCTCCTCCGACCGCGCCGGCCTCGTCGCCGCCGCCATGGCACGCGAGGCGCAGTCCGCCACCGGTCTTCCCGGCGGCATCGCGATCCCGCACTGCCGCTCCCCCTACGTCGACGAGGCCACCATCGGATTCGCCCGACTGTCCCCCGCGGTCGACTTCGGCGCGCCCGACGGTCCTGCCGACCTCGCGTTCCTGATCGCCGCGCCGGACTCCGGCGGCGCCGAGCACATGAAGCTGCTGTCCAGCCTCGCACGGGCGTTGGTGCGCAAGGAGTTCGTCGAGTCGCTGCGCAATGCCGCATCGGCCGCCGAGGTCGTCGCGCTGGTCGAGGGCGTGGTGAATCCCCCCGTGAACCCCGCCTCCGTCACCGCGGAAGCCGTCAAGCCCGTCGCCGCGGCCGCGCTCGGCAAACCGGCGACGACCAAGACGATCGTCGCCGTCACCGCGTGCCCCACCGGCATCGCCCATACCTACATGGCCGCCGACTCGTTGGTCGCCGCAGGCAAGAAGGCCGGGGTCGATCTGCAGGTCGAGACGCAGGGCTCATCGGGCAGCACACCGTTACACCCCGAGACCATCGCCGGGGCGGTCGCCGTCATCTTCGCCACCGACGTCGGCGTCAAGGACAGGGGTCGCTTCGCAGGCAAGCCGGTCATCGCGTCCGGCGTCAAGCGGGCGATCAACGAACCCGACAAGATGGTCGCCGAAGCGCTTGCGGCGGGTGACAATCCGAACGCGGCCCGGGTGGAGGGCGTGGCGGGCGCACCGTCGTCGTCAGGCCCGTCCGCTTCCGGCGGCGTCGGTTGGGGCACCCGCACCCGGCAGATCCTGCTCACCGGCGTCAGCTACATGATCCCGTTCGTCGCCGCAGGCGGTCTGCTGATCGCACTCGGATTCCTGTTCGCCGGCTACGACATCGCCAACAAGCCCGAGGGCGCGACGCAATCGCTCGGCAACCTCATCGCCACCACCAACTCGCTCACCAACCTGCCGTCGGGCGGTTTCGCCCAGTACCTCGGCGCAGTGTTGTTCACGCTCGGCGGGCTCGCGTTCTCGTTCCTGGTACCCGCGCTGGCGGGGTACATCTCGTTCGCGATCGCCGACCGCCCCGGCATCGCACCGGGATTCACCGCGGGAGCGGTGGCCGTCTTCGTCGGCGGCGGTTTCATCGGCGGCATCGTCGGCGGCCTCATCGCCGGATTCACCGCCCTGTGGATCAGCCGCATCGACGTCCCACGATGGTTGCGGGGCCTGATGCCGGTGGTCATCATTCCGCTGGTCGCATCGCTCGTCGTCGGCCTGCTGATGTTCCTGTTGCTCGGCCGTCCGCTGGCCGCCATCACGTCCGGCCTGACCAGCTGGCTCGGCGGTCTTTCCGGCAGCTCGGTGATCGTCCTGGGCATCATCCTCGGCCTGATGATGTGCTTCGACCTCGGCGGTCCGGTCAACAAGGCGGCCTACGCCTTTGCCACCGCCGGCCTCAACGTGGCCGACCCGTCGACGCTGCGCATCATGGCGGCCGTCATGGCTGCGGGCATGGTTCCCCCGCTGGCAATGGCACTGGCGTCCGCCGTCCGGCCTGGCCTGTTCACCGAGCCCGAGCGCGAGAACGGCCGCGCCGCTTGGCTTCTCGGAGCCTCGTTCATCTCCGAGGGCGCCATCCCGTTCGCCGCGGCCGACCCTCTGCGGGTCATCCCCTCGATGATGGCGGGTGGCGCAGTGACCGGCGCCTTGATCATGGCGTTCGACGTGACGCTCAAGGCACCGCACGGCGGGATCTTCGTGT
This sequence comes from Mycobacteriales bacterium, assembly GCA_038244615.1. Classification (GTDB taxonomy): domain Bacteria; phylum Actinomycetota; class Actinomycetes; order Mycobacteriales; family Mycobacteriaceae; genus Mycobacterium. Next base: position 33,516 of record JBBRTH010000012.1, read on the forward strand.
TCTTCGCCATCGGGCATCTGGCGTGGTTCCTCGTCTCCCTGGCGGCCGGAACCGTAGTGGCTGCGGTCGCGGTGGTCTCCGCCAAGCAGTTCGCCAAGCCCAAGACCGACGCGGATTCCGCTCCCGAGCTCGTCGCCGCCTGACATCCTCGACCCAACACACGAAGGAGATCCACCATGCCCGCCAAGACCGTCATCGTCGGTTCGTCGATCGGCCTGCACGCCCGACCGGCAGCAATCATCGCCGAAGCCGTAGTGAACGCCGGGGTTCCGGTGACCTTGTCCCTGGACGGCGGTGACCCGGTCGACGCCGGCTCGGCGCTGATGATCATGACGCTCGGCGCCGGCAACGGTGCGCAGGTCACGGTCGCCTCGGACGACGAGGCTGCGCTCACCAGCGTCGCGGAGCTCATCCAGCAGGACCTCGATGCGTAGGTAGGCCGCACGAGACATTGACTCAGGGGAGGCGCCATCAGCGCTCGCCTGAGCTGGTCGAGAAAGGTGCATGAGGCACTCCCACCGCACCGTAGGATTGCGGAGTGCACGTGGTCAGGGGGCTTGACGTGAGGGGATACGCCGTCCATGTGGCTGCGTTTGCTTTGCTATGGACGCTTCAGCGCAAGGTGCACGGACCCCATGTCGAGGAGCACGCCGCGTGATGCGCAGGATCGCGATGTTGCTGGCCGTGCTGTTTCTGACGGTGTTCAACGCCCCACTGGCCTTAGCCATCGAACCGCCCGCCATCGATCCGGCGGCGCTGCCACCTGACGAGACTGGTCCGGACTCGCCCACTGAGCTACGCCGCGCCTGCTCGTCGCCGATCAGCTTCCCCGGCGCCAACTTCGCCGACAAGCCGTGGGCAGGCGACTACCTCCGACTCAGCGACGCACAGAAGTTCGCAACCGGCGCCGGAGTAACTGTCGCCGTCATCGACACGGGGGTGAACGGATCCTCGCGCGTCCCCGCCCTGCCCGGCGGCGACTTCGTAGACAAGGCCGGCGACGGAATGAGCGACTGCGATTCGCACGGCACGCTCACCGCGTCGATCATCGCCGGACGGCCCTCGCCGACCGACGGCTTCATCGGCGTCGCACCCGACGCCCGACTCCTCTCGCTGCGGCAGACATCGGACAACTATCAGCCGGTGGGTGCGCGAACCGACCCGAACGACCCCAACACCACGCAGACCGCGGGCTCGTTGCGCAGCCTGGCCCGCTCGATCGTGCACGCCGCCAACCTGGGCGCCCAGGTGATCAACATCAGTGAAGCCGCGTGCTACAAGATCACCCGCCCGATAGACGAGAAGAGTCTCGGCGCCGCAGTCGAATACGCCGTCAACGCCAAGGGCGCCGTCATCATCGTCGCGGCGGGCAACACGGGACAGGACTGCACCCAGAACCCGCCGCCCGACGCGTCGATGCCAGCCGATCCGCGCGGCTGGAAGCAGGTCCAGACCATCGTCTCGCCTGCGTGGTACTCGCCGCTGGTGCTCACCGTCGGAGGCATCGGCCAGACCGGCCAGCCCAGCACCTTCTCCATGTCCGGGCCCTGGGTGGGCGCGGCCGCGCCCGCGGAGAACATCGTCGCGCTGGGCTACGACGGCAACCCCGTCAACGCGCTGCAGGGCCAGGACGGCCCGATCCCGATCAACGGCACCTCGTTCGCCGCCGCGTACGTCTCAGGTCTCGCCGCTATGCTCCGGCAGCGGTTCCCCGACCTGACACCGGCGCAGATCATGTACCGAATCACTGCCACGGCAAGGCATCCCGGTGGCGGCGTCGACAACTACGTCGGCGCCGGGGTGATCGATCCCGTCGCCGCGCTGACGTGGGACGTACCGCCCGGCCCGAAGACGGTGTCCTACAAGGTGCAGCAGCTGCCGCCGCCCGTGTTCATCCCGCCGCCCGACCGCGGCCCCATCACCATGGTCGTCGTGGGTGGTGTCAGCCTGGCGGTAACCTTGGGCGTCATCGCCCTCGCCCGGCGTGCGCTGAGGCGCCGATGAAGAAACTGCTGGAGATCTTCGGATTCCGGATCACGACGGGCCACCTACTCTGGGCAGCCGTCCTGATCCCGGCGTGCCTGGTGTTCTTCATCCACGTCAACCTGATGTGGCTGGCCATCATTCTGGCCGTATTGATTGCCGTCGCAACGACAGTCACAGTGCGTGGCCGACGCGCCACCGGCTGGATTGTCGCGGTGTTGTCCTGGCGGCGGCGACACCAGATGGCCCCGGCGGCGCCGTCGGCACCGGCGGTCGGGGCGACCGTGATGCCGGGTGATCACGTGGCGGTGCGTTGGCAGGGTGAGCACCTGGTCGCCATCATCGAACTCGTCGCGCGCCCGTTCACGCCGACGGTCATCGTCTCGGGCGAGGCGTTCACCGACGACGTATTGGACACGCAACTGGTCGAGACGCTGATCGCCACGTACTGCCCCGACCTGGAGGCCGACGTCGTATCCGCGGGGTATCGCGTCGGCAAGACGGCGCCGTCGAGCCTCGTGGCACTCTACGAGCAGGTCGTCGGGCCCTACCCGGCACCGGCCAACCGGCGGACCTGGATCGTGCTGCGCGCCACGCCGGAGGAGACGCGCCGCTCGGCACTCCGTCGTGAGGGGGGCATCGCGGGCCTGGCGCGCTATCTGGTGGCGTCGACGACCCGCATCGCAGATCACCTGGCCAGCAATGGGATCGACGCGCGGTGCGGCCGCAGCTTCGACGACTTCGACCGAGCGACCGAGATCAGCTTCGAACGCGAGGCGTGGTCGTTCATAAAGGGCCGCAGCACCTTTACGGCTGCGTACACCGCGCCCGGCGGACCGGACGTCTGGTGGTCGGCGCGCGCCGATCACACCATCACCCGGGTCCGGGTCCGCCCCGGCACCGCCCCGATGACGACGGTCCTGCTGACGACCTTGGCCGTTCCCTCTACGCCACGCGGTTTTTCGTGCCTCTTCGGCGGTCAACGTGCCGCGCTGCACGGCCAGAGTCCGACGACGGATCGGCACTACGAGCTGCCGATCGGTTCGGCCGGCGTCCTCGTCGGCGAAACGGCCGATCGGTATCCGGTGTACATGCCGTTCGACGACGTCGACGTCAGCGTCAACCTCGGCGACGCACGACTCTTCACGCAGTTCGTCATCCGCTCGGCCGCGGCCGGTGCCGTCGTGACACTCGGTCCGCAGTTCCGGGAGTTCGCCGGGTTCATCAACGCGCGCGTCGGGACCGTGGCCAAGATTGCTTGGCCGCACTCGACCACCTACCTGGGGCCGCATCCCGGCGTCGGGCGAGTCGTGTTGCGGCACAACTTCATCGACACGCCGCGCCACCGCCAGCTGCCGATCCGACTGATCAACCCGCGCGAGGAGAGTCGCTACCAGATGGCGCTGGAGCAATGAACCCGGATTCGGTACGCGCTGTGTGCAGGCGCGTCGGAATGAGGAGCGCTCGTGCCGGATGGTGAAGTGAAGGTCATCACGCTGGATCTGCGCATCAAAGCCGCGGAGATCGAGAACATCCAGTTCAGCAATCCTATGAACAATGCGATCGTGATACCTCCCGACGGGCTGACGCTGTCCAAGACCGCCGTCGACAACCTGAACCAGAACGCGAGCTTTCTCTATCGCAACCAGGACTACGGCGATCGTGAAGGTGACCGCCTGGCCGAGACACTGCGGTCGGTGGCAGAGGCCTATGACCTCGTTGACGCGTCCGCGGCGGCGAGCATCAGCGGTGTCGCCGAGCCCCAGACCCCCAAGACCAACGCCATCCCCGCGCCGACGATACCGGCACCAATGGGCAGTCCGCTCGGAATGTCGGCCGATGAGATCGGCGACGTCGAGGTGGCGCAGCAGACGCTGTCGACGGGTGATCATGGCGGTTCCCTGCGCGAGGCGGCGGCGCAGTGGATGGCGAACGGGAACGCGCTGCAGGCGTCGTCACAACAATTCAAGGTCAAGATCCAGAACTGGGAAGGCGACGCCGCCGACCAGGCGTACGCGAAGTTCGTCGCCTACGGCGAATGGCTGTCGCAGCTCGGGGAGTCGTGGCAGAAACTGGCGGGCGAGGCGATGCGGATCTCGGACGCCCACGTGAAGGCGCTGCTCGATCACACCCCCGTCTACAAGAGCTATGAGCAATTGAAGAGTCAGATGATCGCCGCGATCGCCAACGGTGGTAGTGCGGCCCACACCCTGGGTATGGAACTGGAGAAGTTGCAACGGGAGTCCGAGGAGATCGTCGACGGCTACTCGAAAGAGGCTGCGCCGCAACGAGTGACCCCGCCGATCCCACCACAAAGCGGAGTTCCGACCGTGCCCATCACGGGGAATGGTGACCTGCATCAGTCTGGCCCGAACGACAATCCAGCGGCGGCCCCGGGAAGCGGTGGTGGTGGAGCAGGAGGTGGCGGTGCGCAGCCGCCGTCGATGCCACAGCCGAGTGCCTCGCCGCTGACTGCAGACCAAGCCACCGGCGGAGCGCCGCAGAAAGGCGAGTCCCCAGCGGGTGGCGGCTCGGGCTCGGGTGGTGGCTCTCCGTCGGGCGGCGGCGCACCCTCCGGTGGATCACCGAGTGGAGGCATGCCCAGCCTGCCCGGCGGCGGACCCGCAGACATGCCCACCTTGCCCGACGACCCCAGTCTGCACCCGGCTGCAGCCGGCGCGGTCGGAGGCGGCGCTGGCGGCGGCTCCGGCGGTGGTGCGGGCGCCGGCGCGGGGTCGATGCCGTTGCAGCCCAACGTCGGTGGCGTGTCCGTCGGACCGGGGCCAGCAGGCCTCGGCGGTGCGGGCGGCACACCTGCGGCGACGGGCGGCGGAGCGATTGGCGGCGGGATGGGTGGCGGGATGGGTGGCGGCCACGGCGGTCAGGCTCAGGGCGGCAAGGAGAAGCGGCGGACGCCCGGCCTCTCACCCGACGAGGATCTCTACGTCGAGGATCGTGAATACACCGAAGAGGTGATCGGGGCTCGCAAGCGCAGAACCGTTCAGGATCCCAAGGATTCGAAGTGACCGAGGACATGCACCCGCAGGTGGCGGCCGTGCTGAAGCAGGCGCAACGTCTGCAGTCGTTGATGGACGAGCAACTCGATAAGATGGCTGGCGAATCCTTCACCGCGACTGACGGAACCGAGACGGTCGAGGTGACGCTGAACGGGCACCATTGGCTGACGGACGTGTTCATCGAGGACGGACTGTTGCGGCTCGGCGCCGACACCGTCGCGGCGAGAGTGAACGAGGCCCTCCAGATCGCGGGAGTCACGGCGTCGGCGTCGATCGAGGCCGATCGGGAGCGGATCGACGCCGTCGTCGTAGAGATCACATCGGAACTCAATGACGCCAACGACTAGTACGAGGAGCTAGGGAGGGACGCTCATTTTGGTGCGCAGGACAGCTGGATTCTCGGCTTGCGGTGGGGGTCCGCGCGGATGAGCACGCCTCCTCAAGACGGATGGCCATCTCCCCAACAGTGGGATTCCACGCCCGCCGATCAGGGTCAGCCCTACGCCCAGCCGTTCGACCCGACGGTATGCAGCCCCAAGCAGCAGCCACCGCCGCCGGCTGGGAGCAGGGGACGTGCACGCACCACGGCGGCCCCAAGCCAGCGCAGGGCACCGGTCGGTGGCTCTTGATTGGCATCGGGGTGCTCGTGGTCGTGATCATCGCCGCGGCCGTAGTTGTCTTGCTCGCTTAGCAGCCGAATATGCGGGCCGATGCCCGGTAGATCGAGGGTCAGTATTTGTGCGCGGGACCCGACGACTCCTGGCCTAGGCTCATCGAGTGCGTGCGTCGGTAAACTTCGGTGCGTGATTAGCGGATCTTGCGGGGGTGCGGGAATGCATTTGCCAGCCACGGGTGGCCGCGCGTGAGCATGCCTCCTCAGGGTGGATGGCAGCCACCGCCACAGCCCGGTCCGCCCTCAAACCAGGGCCAGCCTTATGGCCCGCCGGGGTTCAACCCTCAGCAGCCACCGCCCGGTTGGCAGCAGGGAGCGTGGCCTCAACAGCCGGGACCGCCACCGCAGAAGGGCAGCAGCCTCAAGTGGTTACTAATCGCTGTCGCCTTGCTCCTGGTGATCGGCATCAGTGTCGGTGCCACGCTGATCCTCACGCGAGACAGCGGGGGCGGTAGAACGACCCCCACCTCTGGAGCGCCGAGCGACATCGCCAGCGCGAATGACACGGGGCCGGTCACGATTATTACGGGGGAGCCTACATGTGAGGGCTATATGCCGATAAACAACAGCATCGCCGACGTCGAGGCAAACGGATGGGGTGCTGGCCGAAGCACATTGGGGCCTGTTTCACACTGGACGGCTGACCAGCGATCACAGGTTGCCGCGGTTGCCACGGCCATGCGCAATGCCGCGGATCAGGTGGTGCCATTGGCGAAGCAAACGCCTCATCGAGTGGTTCGCGAACTCTACGAGCAGTTCATCGCATATGGACGCGCGTACGCTGACAGCGTTGACAGCTACAGACCCGTCGACAACGGCCTAGCGTCTGCCAACGTCAACGCTGGCAGCGCCCTGGCTGGCATTTGCAACGCAATCACCTATGGGTCAGCAACTCACGCTGTGGGGGCAGAACCTGCGCCGACACCGAGTCAAACAACAGTCCCCGGCGACCCCGCGGACCCACAACGATTCGTAACGGAGTCAGACCGAAGTTGCGCGCAATGGATCGACCGAGAAGGTCGGTTCACTGCAGCCACAAGCGATTGGGCAAGTCTCGACACCAGTATTGCAGGATCCCAATGGACTCCCGAACAACGGGCGATTCAACAGGCTGCCGTGAGGCTACTGACCGACTGGGCGGATGACATGGAGACGGAGGGAAGGCAAAGCAACAATCCTGTCTTTGAAGATTTCGCCTTCACGGCTGCGCTGTACGTTCGTGCATACGTCCCACTGCAAGACGAGTACGCCGACAGCGACGCTTGGCTTACGTACACGGCGTTTCGGCTCAGCAATGCAATCTCAGGAGCATGCCGTGCCGTGGCTGGATGATGCGTGATGACCATCCCTCGGCCGAGGGGCGAATACAAGAGTCAGATGACCACGCCTCCCGAGGCGTGGCCGGAAGCCGATGAGGACGCACACTCGCGTCGTGCCGCCGAAATCATCGGGCTGGGGTTGAAGCTTGAGAAGGCGGCGGGTACCTGGGATCAGACCTGCACATTTTTATTCGACGGCCACACCTGGGACGGACAGGCCTCCAACGCTGGCAAGCACAAGGCCCAGAGTGCCTCCCACTGGATGCAATCGATTGGCGAATTGCTCCGCACTGCGATCGGTTTCCATCGAAGTGCGTACGAGACTATTAGGAATGCCAAGGAACACGTCGTTGCGAACTGCGATGCAGCTCAAAAGGTCATCGACCAGTTGAAGTCGTTCTCGTTGTTGTCGAAGGACGACCAGCAGACGCGAGAAGCCGCCATCAAGGCGGTCGTGGGCCAAGCCCTGCAGGCCAACTCTGCCGTCGTGAGCGCGGCCGGCACCGCGATCACGGCGGGGCAACCATATCCACCTGTTTTGGATAAAGACATCCCGGACTTCTCGAAGAACGTTCCTGACTTCGCAGGGAGGGAACAAGGCACGGTGCGCGGAGCACCGGGTGCTCCGTCGTCACCGACTAAACCGACGAACGCATCATCAGACGGACAGTCCCAACGAGCAAGTCCAGAACCGTCTGCCCCTGCTGATACTGCCGGTCCCACCAAGCCGACCAACAGTTCAGTCGACGGCCGAGCCCAGCTATCTGGCCCGGTACCGTCTGGCGCTGCGCAACCTACAAACAGTCCAGTAGATAGGGGGGGCCAGCCGCAAAACATCGTCGCTAATGGCTCTTCCGCCGCCGCCGCCTCGCCTCCAAGCGCCCCAACCGTCGCCAACCAGATGAACCCCAGCCCCCCCAGCATGGGCCCCAGCCCAGGCTCCCCGTCGAGCTCAGGCGGCGCGCCCTCGGGCGGGTCATCGTCCTCTTCGGCCAGCAACGCGGGGTCCTCGAGCGCCACGCCCTCCCCAGCGTCAGACTTCCAGCAGGCGAAATCCGAAGCGGCAGATACGAAGAGCACGCAGACGAGAGGAGCCGCGGGCGGCGCTGGCGGCGACAAGGCCCCCGCCGAGCAGTTCGCGAAGGGCCTCGGCTCGGCTCAGGGCGCGGCCACTCAGCAGCCGACCCTCACACCCGCAGCGGCCACCGCACCGCTAGTGACGCCCCTAGCGCACCCCACTGATCCGGCCGCTTCCGCACCCGCTTCCCACACTGCCGGTTCGACCGGTGGCAGCGCTGGGGGTGGCGGCAGCCTCCCCGGCGGAGGCGGCGGCGGTTCATTCGGCACGCCCAGTTCCAGCGCTCCCACGCCAGCGCCCTTGCCGCTCGGGCCCCCCGCCACACCGCCGCCGGCAGGGCCACCCCCAGCGGGCAGCGGTTCGTCTCAGCCCGCCGCGACCGCCAACACCGGGCCAGGCGTGAACCCGGCGTCCACCGGCAAGACCGATCCCGCCACAGCGGGAATGGCGCCCCTGCCAGTATCGGCTGCCCGAATGCAACGCGACGCCGTCGCTTCGGCGTCGACCGCAGGCGCCATGCAACGCCATCGTGGAAACGCCAGCGCTGCAGTGATTCAGGCGCGCCGCATCGCGGCGGCACTCAACATGGGTGCTCCGCAATATGGCTTCTTCTGGGTGACCGGGCTGACCGCCGACGGTTCGATCGTGGTGGCCAACAGCTACGGTCTCGGTTACATCCCCGAAGGCGTCGAGCTTCCGCCGCAGGTCACGATGGCCACGGCCGACGAGTCCATTCCGGGGGCCGAACGCGCCAAGTGGGCGACCTACCCGATTCTCGCCATTCAAGGTTGGGCCCAAGCGCACGACCAGAGGCTGCGTGCCGTCATCGCCACCGCCGAACAATTCGCCAGCTTCGACCCGGGCATGCCGAAGGTCATTCTTCAGCGCGACGACATTCCGCAGAACGGCAAGATGCAGGGCCGCAGCCGCCTCGAGGTGATCGCCCCCGAAGCCGCCGCGCGACTCGCCGCCGTCGGTGATGGCGCACTGCAGGACCTGCTGCCGGTTGCCCCCACGGATTCGTCAGCTCCCGACGATCAGTTGGCGGCGCTGTGGTTCGAGCTCACCAAGCCGTTGATGAGCACCGCGTCCACCCGCGGACTCACGCAGCTCGAGGCTTTCGTCACTTACGCCGAGCACGCACAACAGCTCGCACTTCACAAGGCGCACAACGCTATTGACGCAGCTATCCAGCGCGCGGCGATCGCGGACTGGGTCTACTGGCAGCATCTGAGCGTGCTGATGTCGGACGCGGTCAGCGCGGACGCCACGGTCTAGTGTCCCGCGCCGTAACTCGTTGCGTTAGCCGTCCGATTGATTCGAGGATCTCCTCGGCGGTCTTGGTCCAGATGAACTAAGTGAGCCCTCGGCGGTGTTCGGTGTTCTGTCCAGCGCGAAGTGCCGGCCCGTCGACGGTCGGGACGATGACAAGGGTAATGATTCCCGTGCGGTCGCCTGTGGCTTCCCCCTGGGCGTCCTGCTGGCCCGCGAACACCCAGAGCGCGTGACACACCGCGACGCCGGCGCTTGATTCGTCGATGGTCTTCGATGTGAAGCGAAACTCACCATGAGCGAGGAAACCCTCGAACGCCATCGCGTGGCCGTCACGGATACTGGATCGGCCGTGTTTCCATCCACCCATGAAATCGACGAAATCACCGTCCGCAGTAAATAGTTCGGAAAATCGTTCGGCGTCGCGGTCATTCATGCACGCCTCGAAGTCGGCCAACAGTTGCTCGACCAGATCGGTCGTCATTTTCGATGACCGGCGGCGTCGGTTCTCACCACGCGCCGCTCCTGTGCCGCCTCGCACTGGTCTGCGATGTGCACCATCTCGGCTCGCGGCGATGCGTTGAGCCGGTCAATCGGCGACCCGGCAGTCACAGAATTCCGCCGTTGGCACGGATGAGTTGACCGGTGACCCAGCCGGCTTCCTCGGAGGCCAAGAAGGCAAATACCTCGGCAACGTCTTGTGGTTTTCCAAGGCGCCCCAGTGGCGTCTGAGCGACCAAATGATCGCGAATCGCTTCGGAAATGGTCATGCCGTCGGTCGCAGTGATTCCGGGCGAAACCACGTTGACGGTGATCCTGCGAGGACCGAGTTCCTTGGCCAAGGCAAACGCGATGCGCTCGCCGGCAGCCTTGGAGGCTGCGTACAGACCCCCGCCCGGATGGGGCATTTCAGTGCCGCCAGTGGACGTGTGCAGTATCCGTCCGCCGTCGCGCACGTGGCGCGCGGCCGCCGCCAACACATACAGCGCACCGCGGGCGTTGACGGAGAAGACCTTCTCGAAGTCCTCATCGGAAAGGTCGACGGTGGGCTTTTCGACGAACGCGCCCGCGAGATTGGCGGTGATGTCAACCCCGCCGAACCGGTCGATGGCGGTGTCGAAGAGTCGCGCCACGTCGTCCCGATCGGCGACCGACCCCTGCACGGCGACGGCGGTTCCCCCCGCAGCTTCGATTTCGGCGACGACATCGTCAGCCGTCTTCTCATTGTTGATGTAGTTGACCACTACCGAGGCACCGCGACGGCCCAGTGTCGTGGCGACGGCACGTCCGATGCCGCGGCTCGCGGCAGTGACGATAGCGACTTTTCCTTCGACACCCGGCATCGGGCCTCCCGTTTCATCTTCGTAGACGAGTCCATCGACACGGGTCGGCGAGAGCCCCCGCGAGGTGGCCCTGCCAGCGTACGTCAAATTTAGTTAGCAGGAGTGAATGTTTTGATAGGTGACGATTCTGGATTGTCGGGGTCGTGACCCATACTGTTCTTCGATGAAACGCCAACTCGACTCCGCAAAGGCCGGCAAGCTCCACTCGCCCGAGTCGTCGTTGGGATTTTTGCTCAGCCAGTTGGCCGGAACCGTGCGAGAGCGCACCTCGACGACGCTCGCACCGCTTGGCATCACACCGCGCGACTTGGGCCTGTTGTTGGGTCTCAACGACCGGCCCGGCATCAGCCAGAGCGAACTGGCGCTACGGCTGCGTATTGACCGGACCACCATGAGCCAGCTCGTTGACGCGCTCACGCAGGCCAAACTGATCAACCGACGCGTCTCACCACAGGATCGACGAAGTCATCGGCTCGCATTGACGGCGGCTGGTTCGGAATTGTTGCAGCGTGCCGCACACCTGGCAGAGCAGGTGGAGAACGAAATCACCGCCGGAATGACAAGTCGACAAGTGGGTGAATTAAGGAGAGCGCTGGCCGAACTGATGGAGCAGAACAGTTAGCCTGGGACCCTCGAGCAGCTCAAGCGGAGTGCCTGCGAGTCCCCGCGCGACTTCCACTCGGCCCCAACGCAAACCGGACTGGGCGGTCGGAACGTCGTCGAGACGGCGGCAGTGCGTAATTCGTCCGGCCGGACATTGGCCGGATGAACCCAGCGTCGACCTGATGGCGCACGTGAGAAGTCAGCGGCTGAACAGACCTCTGAAATGGGGCGTTTCTAGTGGTCCCGGCTGGTATCGAATTAGCCGAGCGGCCTGACTCCAATATCGCTATATGCAGTTATTTCTACGGTGCCGCAACATTGTTCAGCTGGGAGACCGGAACGGTTTCATACCAGTTCCTAACTGGTATATGGTGGGTTGCATCGCACAGTCATTGCACGCAATAGCAAACTCAATGGTCAGCCAGCCGTGCGGCTGTTGGCACAGCAACCACGCTCGATCTGAGAGAAGAGAATCCGGGGCATGGGTTCAACAAACGGACATCGCGGTTGGGGACACATCCGACAACTTCCCAACAAATCGAAGCGGCACCAAGCGTCCTTCATCGGCCCCGATCTGAAACGGCACTACGCGCCAACCACGTTCACAGCCAAGATGGACGCCGAAGCATGGTTGTCGAATGAACGCCGCCTGATGGAACGCGCCAAAGCGGGTGGAGACCCGTGGTTCTCCCCCGTCGAGCGCGCCGCGCTCAACACGATCGTTCGCGAGACGCTGACCGACTTCGGCAAGCGGGACATTGCGCAACGCAACATCAAACCGCGCACCCGCATTCACTACACATCCATTCTCGACACCCACATCTCACCGACGTTGGGCAAGGCCGCTATATCCAATCTCACGCCCGCCAGCGTGCGGACATGGTACGCGGCGACATTGACCGACAAACCGACTTTGCGCGCCCACGCCTACGGACTGCTCAAGTCGATCTGCTCGACCGCCGTCAACGACGGCGTACTCGATCGCAACCCGTGCGTGATCAGCGGCGCAACCGTCGCCAAGACCAAGACTCAAGCCGTCATCCTGACCGTTGACGAACTGGGCCGGTTGGCCGAGAAGATCGAACCGCAGCGGTTCACAGCCCTCGTTCTAATCAGCGGTTGGTGTGGACTGCGCTACGGCGAAGTGACCGAGCTGCGCCGCCACGACATCGGCGAAAACTGCGAGGTGATCTCAATTGGCCGTGCGGTCGTCCATCGCAACGGCTGCAAAATCGACACCCCGAAGAGCGGGAAGGCTCGCGTCGTGGTTGTCCCGCCACACATCCGCGCCGCGATCACCGAACACTTGAGTTCGTTCGTCGGTGCCGAGGCTGATTCCCTGTTGTTTCCGCCGGTCCGTGGCGGGTGCCACCTCTCCGACAAGGTGGTCCGTGACGCCCTGGCCCCGGCGCTCACAGCAGTCGGTCGCGAAGGTGTCCGCATTCACGATCTGCGGCATTTCGCCGGAACGCAGGTTGCTCGCGTCGGCAACTTGGTGGAGACGATGAACCATCTTGGGCATTTCAGCGTCGGTGCGTCGCTGCGTTATCAGCATGTCGTGTCCGGTCGCGACGTTGAAATAGCCAATCAACTCTCGGCGCTGGCGGGCAAAAGTTCATGAGCAAGCAACCGCGTCCGAGGTGCATGTTCTGCGGAAGCAGCGATCCCATGACGAAAGAGCACGTGTTCCGCTCGTCGTGGAAAAAGACCCTTGAAACCAATGAGCATTTGACTGCCTTACCCGGAGTGGACAGAAAGTTCATTCAATACAACCCAAGCGACAACTCCGAAGTCCGCTCCAAGAGTGAAGACCTATTTTCGGTCATCGTCAAGCGCGTATGCGCCCCGTGCAACAACAAATGGATGAACGATCTGGACTCGGTTGTTGAGCCGTGGGTTTTCGATCCCAACGACGATGACAATCGATGTGATCCCAAGACGTTTCGCCGCTGGGCGATCAAAATTGCCCTACTGCGCTGCCACTACGACCAGCCCAGATTCAGTCGAACCGTCCGATCCGCCGATGCTCTATGCCGATCAGAACATCCCCGAATGGCACATTTTCATAGGTCACACCGAGATGCCCGAACACCGGCACGCGTTCTGCGGAATCGGGCCTGTGCTGCTTGGTGTAGGCGGAAAACCCTTTGGAATCACGCAAGTGTCGTGGACGCTCGGCAACAGTCTCGTTGTCGCGCTCCGCATCCACGGCTCTGACACGATATCGAGCAACTGTTCCAGGAATTTCAAGCTGTACAACCGGCAGCGGGGAATCGTGCTTCGGGAAGTCCTTCTAACGGCCACAGAGATGCCCAGCGTGAAAGCGTTGCCCGAGTACCCGATTCACGAATTGGAACGGCTTGTTTGGCTCTTCACGCCGCATCCCCGATCCCCGATAGCAGACGCGGTGCGCGAAGCGATCGATGACACACGCGAACTGGCGAAAGAACTTGGGATCGAACTGCGCGAGCCATACCAGCCGGGTTCGGCGTAGCCCCGCAAGGTCACTTGCCGTCGAAACGCTCTTTCATAGGCCGCATGTCGCCGCCGACAGGGCCGCTCGACGCCACCGAAGTTATCCCCTTGTCTTGTCGGACGTATCGCGCTCGGTGGCGTCGGTGTCGATTCTCAGCGAATGCCACTTCTCAGGCGGGTAAGAAACCGTCTCGTTTGGCAACCTCACGTTGCCGTCCTCCATCAACGGTCGGATAGCCGTTCCCATTCTTGGGCGGTCCGACGACCGGTCAAAATTTGGGGTTCTCATTCCAGCCCCAACCCCGCGCATTCGACGCACCCGATCCGCACCCGCAACTCCGACCAGACTCCCTAATGGTGATATCATACGATATCACCATCAGGAGGCCCGATGAGCGACGTTTTGGTTCGCGACGTCCCCGACGACGTCCTGGCGGCGTTGGACCTGCTGGCCGCACAACTGGGCCTTTCCCGTACCGAATACATTCGCCGACGACTGGCGCAAGACGTCCGCACGGCACGAGTCGCCGTCACCACCGCTGACTGGCGTCGGCTTGCAGATGCTTACCGCGACCTTGGCGATGCTTCGGTGATGGATCGGGCCTGGGAGTGACCGACCAGACCTGGCTCATCGACAAGTCCGCACTGGTAAGGGTCGCTGACTGCACCGACGTCGACGAGTGGAACAACCGCATCGAGCGCGGCCTAGTTCGTATTACGAACGTGACCCGCCTCGAGATCGGCCATTCAGCGCGCGGCGGATCTGATGCCCGCCGCGACTTCCGTCAATCTCCGCTGGCGGCCATGCCGGTCGAATACCTGACCCCCACAATCGAGGATCGCGCTCTGGAAGTTCAGTTGCTGCTCGCCGATATCGGCAAGCACCGCGCACCATCAATTCCGGATCTGCTCATCGCGGCAACCGCCGAACTGGTCGGACTCACCGTGTTGCACCTCGACAAGGATTTCGACATGATCAGCGAATTGACCGGACAACCGACACATCGCCTCACTGTCCCGCAAGCGTGACGTCGCACTGAGACGACCGCACCTCTGCAGCGGCTCGTCGATGGCGACAACCTCGTGTTCGGCGCCTTGGTACAGACCACCGGAGCCACTCAGATCGCCACGGACGACGCCCCGCCCTCTTGATCGGGGCTTAACTGAGGCTTGACTGGGCTTAGCTGCATCGTCGTGCCAGTCTGCTGAACCGCCAATTCCAATGCGTCGGAGCCTGTATCGTCGCGAACCAACTGGCGGTTGCCAACAAAGCGCCAGAAACAGTGAGACCGGACAGACATCGCCGCTTCTTAGTTTTCTGCCGTGGCGTGCCGCCGTCGCGAGCTGCGGCACTCCGGCCGCGACATTGCCCAGAAGGGCGTCGGGAGCCAACCGGGCGAGACCATCACCTGCCTATCCGAACGTCGTGCCGACGTCCTGCAACACCCTGGGATCAACCCTCAACACTGGCCAGTAACAGATCCACGCTCGGATGGGATGCGGCGTTTTGTGGCGAAAACTATTGCGGCACCGTCGTTGTCGGCGATGCTTCCTTCGATGCCGGCTCAGGCGCCCGCTCCGCATGCGCATCCCCCGCGGTCGCTCCCCGCTGCGTGTTCTGCTCGGCGTTGTCCTCGTCACTGCGGTCCTCCGGCTGCCCCACCTCGTCTGCGGTCGGTGTGTCTGCCTGGACCTGCGAGGCGCCGCCAGCATTCTCCACCCCACCAGTCATCTGACCGATCTGCTGCACGCCCTGCATGACTCCTTGGGGCACTTGCCCGACCGCACCCATCGCCTGCATGGGCGGTTGCGCAGCCTGGCCCGCCATCTGCATCGGCATGCTCATCATCTGCCCCAGTTGGCCCATCGAGTCCGCGTCGCCTGCACCCGTTCCGGCTATGCCGTTGCCGCCGCCACCGGGGCCGCCTGCCGAGTCGAATTGATGTTTCTCGTAATCCGCGGCCAGTTGCGAGTCGGTAGTCGAATACCGCCCGGCAGCCTCGACCACGTTGGACGCGGTGTTCGAGGCCTCGTCCTTGAGCTGTGGCAGCGCGTCCTGGATCGCGCCCTCCAAGGAGGGCAGCTTCTCCGCGATCGCCTGACTGATCGCGTCCATACCGGTCACGGTGAAGGGTGCGGGCGCGGCCGGTACATCACCGGCCGCGGTGAGCAGTTGCTGGCCGTACTTCCGCAACAGTTCAGGATCGACCTTCAGCGGTGGCTGGCTACCCGGACCCGTTCCCATTCAATGCACTCCGTTCAGAACCGGATGTTCCGCAGGACGTCGTAGACCCCAGCAATCCACAGCAGCAGCGGGATGACCGCGGCGATCGCCGCACCGTCGAACAGCTCGAGAATGCGCTTCGTCACCGGCGACACCCTGCGGACGCCCTCGGTGGCACCCACCAGGATCAGCGCGACGACCACACCGGCGACGTAGATGCCCAGCACCAGCCAGGCACTGTGCGGATACCACAGACTCAGTCTGATCATCACTCCCGTGGGGATCACGATCGCTGCGGCGAGAAGAGCCCAGGCACACCATCTTTCGGCGTACAACCGGGAACGGAACGCGCACACCGTCGTGACGAGGGCCGCCACGATCAGGCTGTGGATGAAGAAGTGCCCCTGCACGACGACGGTGATGGCCCCCGCCGCCAACACCAGGGCGCCTGCGGACAGAAAGCCCACCAGGAGTTGCTTGGCCAGGTGGCTGCGCTCTGTCAGGCGCGCCGCAGATTCGGGCACGGATGCAATGATCGCCTGCCACGTCGGCGATTCCTCGTCTGACGCTTCGGGGGTCGACACCGGATCCAGCAGTTCGTCGTTGGCGACGGTCTCGCCGGGCGCCGGGATGGGCGGCAGCGCGATGCGCGCGACGGCGACAGTCAGCTTGGCGGCGTTGGTCACCACGATCATGCCGAAGGCGATGGCCCCGGCAGGCACCCAGTCCTGCCATCCGTAGCCGTATGCGACAGCGGCCGCGGTGACGGCGACGGCGACGACCGCCACGAACGACGCGACCTCTGCGCGCTTGCGCGGACCACCTCGCTCCACGAGTACCACCAACAGCACCACGGCGGCGGCGCCCGCGACGTTGGGTGCGCCCAGTCCGTCGATGCCCGCGGGCAACGGCACGGCCAGCGCGGCGGCTGCCGCCAGGGGCGCAATCGCTGCGACCAGCAGGCTCTCGGAGGTGCTCAGGTTGTGGTATCGATTCCGCGCCAACACGCTGCCAACGAGCACGCCGACCCCGACCAGGCCGAGGGCCAGGGTCCACCACCAGCTGTGCCCGGTCTGCGACCAGATGAGCAACGCCAGGACGGAAACGACCGCCGTGACGAGCGGAATCGCCAGGCCGACGAACCTATTCAACGCGGAGCGGTCGAACTCGGGCGACTCGTCGAGCACCGCGATCGCGTCGATGACGTCCTCGACCAGCGGCCGGTACCGCTCCGTGCGACTCACCGACACCAACGTCAACAATGCCCCATCGACGACGCCGGCGTCATCGAGCGAATCGGCCGCCCTCAGTGGCGGCGCACCGGGGCGGGCGAACGCCCACTCACCCTGTGCCTTGAAGTCGAAGCCCGCCAACACCTCTGCCGGGGTGTCCTCCAGCAGCACGCCGAGCACCGTGACGGTTTCGTCGATGTAGGTCTCGACCGGTGCGGCCGCCGGCAGCACGAGATCCGTCATGCGCCGGCCGGTGAGGACCGTCACGCGGGTCGTCGAGGGCCTGCCGGGCGTGACGCCCGACGTGTCAGGTGCGGCGGCCGTGGCGGTCAACGACGTTCGAGCCTGTCGAAGTCGTCGGACAGTGCCGCAGCGAGTTCAGTGATGCACCTGCGGAACTGCTGACCCAGGAGGTCGAGTTGGATCTCCGTGCCCGCCGCGATGTGCTTGTCCCAAGGCAGGACGATCACGCGGCCGGCCGGGACGTGGCGCTCGAATTGCTGCACCACGTCGTCGACGTCGATGTTCGGCTTGCCGGGCACGACGTGGTTGATCACCACGCAGCATCGGCCGAGCAGATCCTGATATCCGTTCTGCCGCAACCAGTCCATGGTCACCGCCGCTTGCCGCGCACCATCGATCGAGGCGCTGGCGACGATGACCAGACCCGACACCGTCGAGAGCACACCGCGCGAGGCAGGCTGGAACAGGCCGGCGCCGCAATCGGCGAGGACGAGGTTGTAGTACCGCGACACGATGCCGACGGCGCCCTTCCAGTCCTCGTCGTTGAACTCGCGCCGCGCCCCGCTGTACTCCTCAGAAGAAAGCACTTCGAGATTGGAGCCGTTCATGCTGGTATAGGCGCGGATGTCGTTGTAGCGCACCAAATCCCTGTCCGACAACAGATCTGCGACGGTCGCGGCAGACTGGCGCCCGGCCCGGTCGGCGAGGTTGCCTCCGTCGGGGTCGGCGTCGACCGCCAGGATGCGGTCGCCGCGGATCTTGCTCATTGAGGAACCCAGCGCCACGGTGACGGCCGTCTTCCCGACGCCGCCCTTCAGTCCGAAGACCCCGATCTGGTAGGAGTCGCGCGCATTCCGACGGATCCGGGCGTGCAGATCCATCTCGTAGATCTCGTCGGGTGAGAGCCCCAGGTTGATCCGGGTCAGCCTGTAGATCAGGTGACGCCAGCCACGCTTCGACGGCATCTTCACCGCGGAACGTACGCCCACGTGGGCAAGCGCGTCGATGGCACGGTGGTTGCCGAACGTCGCCGCCGACGTGGGTGCCGGCTGTCCGGTGAGCTGCTGCGCCGACGACCACGCGGCCCTGCCGTCCGGCTGCGCCTCGGCGTAGTGCTGCGACGGCACCGACGCGGATGCGGAACGCGCTTGCGGCGCTGGCGTGGCGGGCCTCTGCTCATAGCGGGCACCCGTCGGCGTCGCGGCCTGCGGTGAGCGCATCATCCCGTTCTGCACCCGCTGCGCGCCCGCATTGGTGGGAGGCGTCTGCATGGTCACCTCGGTGCCGCTCGGTGGCGACGCAGTCATCGGCGCGGGCGCCGACTGGGTCCGGGTCGGGGCGACCGGCAGCGGACCGGACGGCGATTCGTCGCGTCCACGAGCCAGCGGCTTGGGCGTGGCGGTGGGCGACGCCTCCGATTCGCGGTCGACCGTTGTGGTCTCCTCGTCGGGCTGTGCCGCCTCCGAGGAGTGGAAGAGCCGGTCATAGTCGGCCGACATGGGTTACCTCTCACACTTCAAGTTGTGTTGCGCCGCAGCGCTCACGCGGTGGGCGGGCGCGAAGAAATCGGCCCGCCCACCGTCGTGCGACGTGATGCTAAACGAACATCCCGGTCACGCCGGCTTCGGTCTGAGCCATCGTCTGGCCGGCCTCGCTGATGGTCTGCGCCAGGTTCTGCAGCGCGGCGTTGAGCTCGGTGGACGTCTGGTCCCACTTCGCCTGCACCGCCTGGTAGGCCTCCGAGCCGGTGCCGCCCCACACCGCGGCGAGCGACGCCAGGGAGGCCTTGCCCTCGTCGAGCAGTCCCGCGGTCTGGCCCACGGCGCCCATGATCTCGCCAGACCCGCCTTCGATCCCTGCGAAATTCCACGTCTGTTCAGTCATTTCAGTTCTCCGTCTTCGTTGGTCGCAGTCAGAGCTGCATCAAGTGGGCGAGGTTGCCGGCCTGGTCGTCATCCGTCGACGTGTACTGGGTGCCCGAGGTGTGGATGTTGTTCGAGATGTCGTTCAGCTCCTGGATCTGCGTTGCGGCCGCGGCGTCGAAACGCTGGAGTGCCGTCTGCGCAGCGACACCGGCCTGGCCGGTCCACTGCGCCTTCAGCGAGTTGGCGGTCATGTCAACCGCGGCGATCACTTGCTTCAGTTCATCGGAGATGCGCTCGAAGTTACTGGCCTCTTTGGCGAGGACAGCGGCATCGGTGTTCATCTGAGCCATCGCTGCTTACCTTTATCTCTCATGTGTCCTCACCAAGGTGATGGCGAGTCTTCCAGCCCCCTCTGGCCGGAAAGTTCTTCGTGTCGACGACTTACCAGTCGACTTCGTCTTCGTCATCCATGGGCAGCGGGGAGGGCGCCTTCAATCCGGGCCTGCTCCCGCCGCTCTTGCCGTTCTGGCCCGTCGCTCCCATCGGGCCACCAGCGCCGCCACCCACCGGCGCGAGGCCGGGGCCTCCCCTACCTGCCGCGGCGCCAGGCGCCACCGATGGGGGCGCCGTCGACGGACCCACCAGGCTGGACATCAGCGGGCTGCGCGTCGACGTGCCACCCATCCCGGGGAGCGACGCCGCACGGACCAGACCCGCACCCGAGCTGGCGCCCGATCCTCCCGCGAGCGGGTGGCTCGAAGTGGGACTCGCCCCGATGAGACCGACCTGCGCCTTGTCGGAACCGAAACTGCTGCCCATCTGACTGAAGATCTGCGTCACCTGTTGCAGTGGCTGGGTGAGCTGCTGCAGGGGCTGCATCGCCTGCTGCGGCAACTGCCCGATCATCGAGACACCCTGGGTCATCATCTGCGTGGTCATCTGGACACCCTGTTGCATGACCTGGTCCTGCCTAGATGCCTGCTGGCCGGCGTTCTCCGCCTTCTTCGCCTGACCCTCGGCGCGTTGGGCGGCCATGTTGCCCTGGCTTGCCAGGTTGCCCGCCTTGAGCGCCACGGATTGAAGCTGTCCGTCAGCGGAGACGTGCGCGAAGGCCGTCTCCCGCATCATCGACCCCGGGAGCAACGCCGCGTTCTGGGCCACGGCCGCGGCGGCCGTGCTCTCCCCCACGCCCGGCATGACGATCGGCGTCATCGGCAGGATGGGCTCGAAGAGCGTGTTCAGCGTGGTCTCCACCTGATAACCCTCCATGGCGCCGGCCGCCTGGTTCCACATGCGCACGAAGTAGTCGGCCTCGTTGAACCCGATCGGCACCGCGTTGACCCCGAGGAAGTTCGTAGCCTCGAGCGTCGCGTGGGTCACGTGGTTCATCTCGATCTCCGGCAGTGGGGGCGTGGTCACCATCGCGGTGGTGTACGACGTCGCCTGGGCGATGGCCTGCATCGCCCGCTTCTGCGCCTGCAGCGCGGTCGAGCGCAACCAGGCGACCATCGGCGTGGTCGCCTGGACGGCACGCTCGCTACCCGATCCCTGCCACGAACCCTGTAGCGCCGCCAGGCTTCCGGCGAGCTCCTCGGCCTGCGTCTCCAGCGAGATCGCGAGTGCCTCCCAGCCGGCTGCCGCCTGGTACATCGGCTCGATGCCGGCACCAGTCAGCAGCCGCGCCGTGTTCACCTCTGGTGGCAATGCTCCGTAGAACATTGCCACCATTGCGGGCACTGCGGACATAGTTTGCTGGACTCAGATCTTGTTTTGTAAGTTCGTCGGTTGTCTTTACGACAGGACAGCAGCGCCGGATTCGTCGACCGCTGTATAGATACTTGCCGCTTCGACGTATGCCGCGCCGGCGCGCGACAGTTCTTCCTGAGCGAGAGCGTTGATGGCCATGACCTGGACACCCTCCGTAGCGAACGCGAGCGCCGCCTGCAGCGACACTTCCTCGGCTCCTGCAGGTGCGAGCACGCTGACCTCGGCGCCGGCAGCGGTACCGGTAGCCAGACCGCGGACGCCGTTCGCGACTACTTCGGAGCCGACTCCGACTGCGCCCGGGTTGTGCTCCAGTGGTTGCATTTGCGACTACTCCTCACATTTTTCCAAACCGACGCTCATCAGGCCAATGACCCGCATGGAGCGGTAGCTTGCTCCCCCGTGGAGTCGAACCATAGATTCCTTTGCTGGCTGGTTGCCAGCAGTGTTGCTGAACCTTTCGTTGGATGTTACCGGGCCGTCAGAGGTGGTGCGAACACTTCTTCTTCGGGGGGGTCCACGTACGCCGCCTGGATGACCTCCCTGCCATCCGGCGAAACGAGAAGTCCCTGGCCAGGCGGTCGGCGCTTCAGTTTGAACTCGCTCGTCGGGAACTCCGCCTTCTCACCGGACAAGAAGATGGTCGGCGAACCTGCTCCGAACGCGGCGCCCACGAACTTGTCCATCGTCGCGCGGTGCGCCTGGCTCATCTGGCACGTCACGATGATGTGAAGGCCGATGTCGGCCGCCGCCGGCAACAGCGGAGCCAGCGGAGCCATCGGCGAGATCATGCCGCTGGCGGCGACGATCATGTGCCAGTCGTCGACGAGCAGCACGACGTCGGGGCCGCTCCACCAGGAGCGCGACCGTAGCTGAGCAGTGGTCAGCTCCGGGGTCGGCAAACGCGCCTTCATGTTGATCGCCAGCGCCTTGATGGCCACTTCGAGACTCGCGTTGTTGCGATTGACCGCACCGGCGGCCACCAGGTGGCTCTGCGGCACCGCGTCCAACAGACCCGAGCGGTAGTCGGCGAGCATGAACCGGACCTCCGATGGGTCGTTTCGCGCACAGATCGCCGACGCCACCGCGTGGGCGATGCGCGTCTTGCCTGACTTCGGCGCCCCGAAGATCAGCAGATGCGGCGACGTGTGCATCGGCGTGTAGGCGACCGAGAGGTCCGATTCGCGGACGCCAAGCGGAACGGTCCACCGCGTGCGGTAGACGGAACCGGGTCCCGGCGGGTTCGAATCGAGCTCGTGCAGATGGACGCGTTCGGGCAGGACGCGCACCTGCGGCGCCTGGTCGGTATGCAACGAGGCGATGTGCTCGACGGCTGCCGAGATCCCGGCGACGATGTTGTCAGCGCTGCGAACATCGTCCAGACGAGGCACGCCCATCATCAGGTGGTGCTTCTCCATCGAGATGGCCCGCCCGGGGCGGTCGGCGGGAATGTCGCGGGTCATGCGGTCGACCTGGGTCTCGTTCACGTCGCCGAGGCGGAACTCGACCTTGGTGCCCAAATAGTCGCGGACGCGCGACTTCAGCTCTGTCCACCGTGGCGTCGAGATGATCGTGTGGACGCCGTAGGCCAACCCCTGCCCAGCCAGGTCCTGGACGACGGGTTCGAGGTCGGGGAACTCCGAGACGAACGCCGGCCAACCGTCGATGATCAGGAACACGTCGCCGAACGGATCCGCCGACGCCGGGCTGGTGGGGTCATCGCGCATCTGCCGGTAGGCGGCGATCGAGCCGACGCGGTACTGCTTGAACGTCGCCTCACGTTGGCGCAGAACGGCTTTCATTTCGGCCACCACGCGGTTGACCCGGTCGGGCTCGGACCGCGTCGCCACCCCGCCGACGTGTGGCAGGTCCTCGAGGTACATGAGGCCGCCGCCGCCCATGTCGACGCAGTAGAACTGGATCTGTCGCGGAGTATGCGTGGCCGACGCCGACAGCACCAGCGTCTGCAGGAACATCGACTTGCCGGTCTGCGGGGCGCCGCCGATGGCGATGTTGCCGCCGGCCGCCGAAACGTCGATGCCCCACACTTCCTGGCGGTGCCGCCTCGGTTCGTCCATGATGCCCAGGCCGAAACGCAACGCCTGACGACGGTCGCGTGCCACGAGTTCGTTGACCGGTGTCGGGTCCGTCAACGGCGGCAACCACATTCGGTACGCGCGCATCTCGCCCGTGCCCAACTGGCTGAGCACGACCTCGCGCAGCACGCGCTGTTCCGGTTCGATGCTCATGTCTCGACTTCCACTCGTCTTCGGGCCCTCACGTCGCCACCGCCTCGGCGATCGGTGCCGCGGTGAACGGGCGGACCCGCAGCGGACTCTGCCCGGCGTGCTTCTGGGTCGAATCCCCATTGTCTGACTCGACGACCGCCGGCACGTAGTTCGTCCCCGTGTAGACGCTGTGGAACTTCACCGGGTCCTCCATGCCTACCCGCAGGAAGCCGACGCCGCTCTCCTTGTTCGTAATGTATTGCGCCTCAGGCGTTCCGATCACCGCCTTGGACTCCGCCGAGCTGGTCGTCCTGAGCGCGATGCGGTAGGTGAGGTTCGGCTCCAGCTTGTCGATCCGGACGCCACCGGTGTTCAACGACTGCGTCGCGAGCAACAGGTGGACCCGCAGCGACCGACCGACGCGGCAGATCCGGTCGAACAGCTGGATGAAGTCCGGATGGTTCTGCAACAACTCGGCGAACTCGTCGACGACGACGAAGAGCGTCGGCAGCGGCGGAAGGTCGGCCCCGCGTTCGCGGTGCTTCTCGTATTCCGCGACGCCGGACAAGGCGCCCGCCGCCCCGACCTGGATGCCCGCCTGGCGCAGGATCGACTGGCGACGGTCCAGCTCACCGGAGAGGACCTCACCCATGCGACTGACGAGTTCGGCTTCCTCCTCCATGTTCGTGACGACCGCGGCGGTGTGCGGCAGCTTTTCCATGCCGAGGAACGTCGAACCGCCCTTGAAGTCGGTCAACAGCAGGTTGACCTGATCGGGATGGTGCGTAGCCGCGAGCGAGAGGATCAACGTGCGAAGAAATTCCGACTTACCCGAGCCGGTGGTGCCGATGAGCATCCCGTGGGGGCCCGCGCCGAACTCCGCACCTTCCTTGATGTCCAGGTATTGGATTTCGCCGGTCTTCAGCTCGTGGCCGAAGGGTATGCGCAGCCGGTCGCGGTCGAGGTCGGTGAACATCCGCCACCGACTCGGCGTGACCTCCTCGATGGTCTGGGCACCGACGAGCTGGTGCCACTCCGTTGCAACCTTCTTCTGCACCCTGGTGCTCTTGTCGATGATGGTCCCCGTGATCGACCAGCCCGCCAGCTTGCGTGCGATGCGGCCGGCCTGGCCGGCCGTCATTCGATCGGAATCGCTGGTGACGAGCCGGAAGTTCAAGTTGGGCAGTCGATCATCCGCGGTGCCCTTCGGGTCGACCCTGATCCGGTAGGCCGATCGGTGGTTGCCCAGCGTGATCACGGTGACTCCGGCACGCCCGTCGACCGGGAAGCCCACCCTGCCACCCGTCAGGTCCACTACGACGATGTAGGGCCCGCTGGGAGCGGAGTCTGCGGTATGCGGCCCACGCGCTGTGAGGTCCGAGAGCCCATTAGGGCGGGTGAACACCAGCCGCGTGGCGCCTGCCGCGTCCGTGTCGGTCTGGTGTTGAACGTGTGGCAACCACTTCAGCCAGGCCCAGTCCGGATCCTCGGGGTTGTCCGTCAACACCCGAATCTGCACCAGATCCGGCGGATGGAACACCGCCAGATGGCAGACCATCGCCCTGAGCAGATCAGCGGCGCCTGCGGTGTCGCCACCGATCGCGATCGTCGGAAACGTGCGCAGCTGAATGAGTTTCGGGCAGTCGTGGATGAGGCCGTGCGTCCGAAGGAACTTGGTCACCCACATGTGGCTGACCGGTTCCAGGTGGGCTTGCGGCGCTGCTTGGGGACCGGCGAGCTCATGACCGACATTGGGCTTCAGGAGCCGGTCGACGGCGGCCTCGGTCCCCGTGCCGATTCGCGCGGCGGCGTAGAAGTCGGCGTTCGACGTTCGCGACCACTGTCGGTTGGTGCCGATGACGGACAGGAGGTCGTCGGGATGTGGTGCGTGGTAATTGAAGAACGCCACCTGGGCGCCGGCTGAGGAGGTCACGCGCGTCCGCAGCCCCGCGAGGTAGCGCAGATACTCCTTGCGGTCGGCATTGATCTCGGGGACCTTCTTGCCGCCGGGACCACCGCCGGCCATGAAGCCGACGGTCCCCATCACCATCATCAACGGCATCATCAGCATGTACGGCGAAAGTTGTCGGATGCCAGTGAAGATCATGATCGCGATCATGCCGAGCATGCCGCCGCCCATGACGTACGGGAGGATCTTCTGGATCCCCGACGGGGGGATCTCCACGCCGAGGTCATCCGGCGGGGTCACGTTGATCTCACCCGGCGTGAGCCGCGGACCCCGCTTGATGATCGGCGTGAACTTTCGCGTCGTCACGAGCCGCCTCCCGTCCCCGCCACCACGGGTTGATTGCCGTCGGGAACCTTCCGGGGATCGGGGTCGGGCGGCAGGGTGTCGTGCTCGAGCAGTGCCGCCTCCTTCGACAACATCGGCCCGTCGACGAGCAAGCTCACGACCTGCCACGGCGCGGTCGCCGGTGCCGACAGACCCAACCTGTTGGCCGTGTCCTCGTTGGGGATTCCGTAGCGCACGCCCTGCGGATCGACGTAGTACAGGCTCTCGCCGTAACGAGGATCGGGAGACTGCAACCGTACGTATTGCCCGCCTCCGATGAATACCGTTGAGTCACCGCCGATCTGGTCGATGCCGGTGGTCATTGACGATGCGGCGATCGGCAGATGCCTACCGGTGATCACCAGGGCCTTCGGCGACTGGTCGCCTGGCTCGCGCTGCCACGCCCAGCAGAGGGTCGGGGCTTCTTCCCGCAGCAGGACCTCTACCGGCGTGTCCGGGAGCGGCGAGGTGAAGACCTGCTCGGTGATCTTCGCGGCGATGCTGGACTCCACCGACGGTGGCGAGATGAGCCCATAGGAGTTCGACGCCCGCAGCGCTGCCGCAGTGGTGTCGTTGACCTTCGCCACGCCGTCGGGCAGCACCACGTACTGCTGGGCACCCGAATCGGTGACCGTCTGGAACACGGTTCCGATCACCAGATTCGTTGGCAGCCCAGGGGTATTGGGTGCACCGCCGCCGGGCACCTGCGGCAGTATCCACGGCCCCGAGTTCGGCAACGCGTTGTAGAGCCCCTCTGAGATCGGTGTCGACTTCGCGGTGACCGGAATTCCCACCGCCGAGGTCACCGCGCGGTCCGACAGATCGATGGCGTGTCTGCCGGTGTCGGTGACCAGCCAATCCCGATCCTGGTAGGACACCAGCATCCCCTGGCCCGGGGTCATCGGGCCCACGGACGCGTCGGTGGTGAGCGGAAGCACGATCACCGACGTCTGGACGGTCGGGGCGACGCTTTCGGGCTTAGTCACCGTGTCGCAGAGTGTCCACGTCGATTCCGGAACGCGCGCAACAGGTGTGGCGTAGGGCGCACCCGGAATGCCGATCGGCTGACCCTTCGGCATCCGGTCCAGCTCGTCGGACTTCACCGCGTTCGGAGTGCCGGCGTTGCCGAGCACCAGACGGGCCGACGTCAGGTTGTAGACCGGTCTCAGCTGGCCGTTCCCCGGCATCACGACGTAGAGCTGATTGGTGCTCCGGTCGACGAGGAGGGTGTCACCCCCACGCTTGCCCAATGGCTTGAAGTAGGCCAGTAGCGCCGCGCCAAGACAGATCACAACCGCTATTGCGATGCCGAGAGAGACTGCACGGCTGTAGAACTGCAACGGATCGTCGAACATGCGGGTATCGCGACGCACGATGGCGTGCTCAACGCGACGCAACAGGAAGCGCCAGCCGCTGACCTGGACCTTGGTGGTCAACCGGAACCCAGCCATGCGTCAGTCGCCGATGTTCAGTCGACTGTGCACGGCGTCGATGGCGCCTGCCATGTCATCGCCGTTGATTTCACTGAGCTCCTGGACGCCGAGGCTCTCGAAGTCGACCGACCTCGACAACCTCATGTCCCGGCCCTGCTCGCCGGCCTCGACCAGCTGCCTGGCGTAGCGGCCGTTGCCCGCGATGTCGAGCGCCGGCTTGCCGCCCAGCGAACGCTGGCTGAGTAGGGTGGCGGCTTCCAGCACCCTCTTGGCGGCCTCGTCGCTGAGTGTCGAATCATTACTTTCCGCAAGAACGTTCGCAATGTCGACGATCTCGTCCGGGCGGTAGGAATCGAATTCGACCCTGGTGGAGAAGCGGGACCGCAGGCCGTCATTGCTCTCCAGCAGACGGTAAATGTCGGCGCTGTAGCCCGCGATGATGACGACGAGGCGGTCGCGGTCGTTCTCCATTCGCGCGAGCAGGGTCTCCAATGCCTCGGTGCCGAACGGGTCGGCCCGCCCGTCGCGCTCCTGCACTAGGGTGTAGGCCTCGTCGATGAACAACACCCCGCCGACCGCGCGATCGATGGTGCGCGAGGTCTTGACCGAGGACTGGCCCTCGTACTCCGCGACGAAGTCCCTTCGCGAGGTCTCGACGAGCTTCGGTTCGGCGATCGCGCCGAGTCCGGCGAGGATGTTGGCCACCACCCGCGCGATGGTGGTCTTACCGGTGCCGGGCGGGCCGGTGAAGATGACGTGCTTGGACTGCTGGGCGACCTTCATCCCGCGGGCCGCGCGCACCTTCGCCATCTGCGTTGCCGCACGGTATCTTTCGATCTGCTCCTTGACCCGGCTCAGTCCGATCTGACGGTCGAGCTCGGCTTGGGCGTCGGCGAGCAGTGTGGCGCGGCCCGAGTTGTCCGCCTCCTCGCTGGTGGGATCCCAGGGATCCCGCCGGGACGCGATCTTCTCGGCGGTGGTCGTGACGAGCCGGTAGCTCGGATCCCTCAGTTCCGCCGTCACCTTCGGCTCGGAGTGGGTGGCCTGCAGCCACTCGAGCAGCACGACCGCCGACTCCTCGTTGCCCATGATGCGCCGCGTCATCGCCAGGTACCACGCGATCGCCAGACTGGACGCCTCACCGGCTGGCGACGAATTCGCCTCCGTGAGGCGACGTTCCGCCTCGTTGAACAGCCCGAGGTGGGCGGCCGCGACGCCATGCGCGACGCTGGCGGCCGCTCCGAGGAACTTATCCGGCCAGGACGTCGCCCCGCGGACCTCATCGATGACGTCAGTCCACCGTTCGGCGGCCCCATAGACGACCGCCTTGGCCCACGAGACGAGGTGGTCGGCGCCGCTGGCCTGCACACCCTCGAGTGCCTCCATCGCGTCCGCGTAGCTGCCGACCGCCGCCTCGTTGACGGCGAAACCCAAGGTGATGGACATCGGAGAGTTCACCGGGTAGGTGATGTTGCCGAACTGTCCGCCGATCTCGACGCGGGCCTCGAGGCTGTTCATGGAGACCTCGGCGGAACCCGCCAACTGCCCGAAGTTGCCGCGGGAGTACCAGGCGCGGAACAGAGTCGCCCGGTCGGTGTCGCCGCAGCGGATGCGGCCCACCCAGGCGTCGCACGCGGACTCGTCGATCGTGGTGATCTCGGTGAACATCTGCAGGGAGCGCGCGGGTGCGGTCGGCAACATACCGACGGCGCTTCCGAAGAGTGCTGCCAATTGATCAGTCATGGTCGCCTGCGTACCTCATCGCAAAGACCTGCGCGCGTGCGGCACTGGCATCCTCCGGCGAGGGCAGGTCCAGGTCTCTGGAAAGGAAGTCGCGCGTCGCGACGTCGTCGTGGCCCTGCTGGCGCATGCCGTCGAGCACGTAGGCGTATTGTGCTGCCCGCGCGTCCTGGGTGGCCAGCCGGGCGATGACGATGATTTCCTCCGCGAGATCGGTTTCGGTCATCGCGGTCACCTCCTGCGCAAGGTCGATCTGCCGGACGCGTCCGTCCATGAACGCCGAAACCGTGACCGTGCCAGGTGGGTTCGTCACGATGAACGTGGGGCGGATGGGTTCGTCGTCGTCGACCAAGAGATGACCTTTCTCAGTCCGGGTGGTTGGCGTCGAATTCGGCCAGGTCGGATTTCGTGGTCTTGCCGAACCAGGTGTTCGACGGAAGAAACTCCATCAGCCCGTCGAGCGCACGCTGGAGGTTCTCGGGAGTGCCCGGCAGGAAGCTGCCGTACAGCTCGCCGTTGACGCGACGGGGAATCGACACGATCCGGCCATGACGGGAGTCGAGCACCCCCGCGGCAACGTCGGCCTGCGTGTACGTGCCGCCGGGGTGGCGCTCGTTGGCGGTGATCTCCACCCAGCTGCAGGGTGCGGCGGTGACCTCCGCGTACAACCTCGCCGAGGGCGGATCGATGCCGAACTGCGCCAACTGGTTCGCGGTCGTCGACTGGCCGAGCTTGCTCGCCACGCCGGTGAGCGGTTCGACGTCCGCCGCGGTGGCGGACCCGAGGACGGCCGTGACCATGCCCGCCAGCCCGACCTGAGGAGCGATTCGCTGCAGCACGATCATGTCGCCGTCTCGCGCTGCGATCACGTGGCGGTCGCCCTGGCGGCAAATGGCGAAGCGCACCATCTTCCCTCCGACGTCGCGGCGCCACCAACGACCCTCGAGGGTCCGGTCGGCACGGCTCAACGTGTCGACCATGACGGCCACCTCGGGATGGGGCGCCCCGAACAGGTCGAGCACGCCCTGTGCGGTCAGGTCGCGGGCGACCTGTTCCCACACGACGTCGCGCAGTTCGAGCTGGGGGATATTGGGCCTGATTCCCAGCGCCGGGGGGAACTCCATCATGTGGAGCCGGTCGGCGACGACGAGCATGCCGTCGATCGTGACCTCGATGGCGACGACGTCGTCGATGTGGGAGTTGCCGCGCCCGCCGTTGGAGAGGACCGACACGGCTAACTCGACCCCGGCCGGCTGGCCGCCAGCCTTCGCCGGTGCGACCCGCAGGTCCGCACTTCGCCGGACATGTCAATTACCCCCTCGTCCCCATCTTTCTATGTCGCCGGCCTCCGCGGTGGCCCAGGGGGCCAGAATCGACGGCCCTCTCGAAGTCGAGCCCGCGGGCAACGGCGCGTCCCTCAAGATTTGCCGGCGACCCGCCAGCATCCCGGCGCGCCGGGACCTTCCCATGCCCCTGCTCGATACGAGGGTACCAGCGGACTTGTGACCTCCGGCGCACCGATTCGTGGACGTTACACGAACGGGGCGGCGCGCACACCAGCGAGGGGTCCAGTTGAGCTGTGCGAACGGAGAGTGCGACGACTGCCGTCCGCCCGGGGTCGTCTGCACGTGCTGTCCGCCCAAGGCGGACGGTCGACGGGCACGGCGATCCTGAGGCCGACGGTCAGGCGGAATTTGCGCTGGCGAAGCATCGGTTTGCTGCGCGCTCCCGACGGGCGCCGGGTACCTGATGCCAGGGTGGCAACGGCTCCCGGTGGTTGATACTGGAGTGAATGCCGGAGGGCGCGTCGTCTGATCAATGGGAGGGAGCCCTGGTGCCGTGAGTGATCGCGACGACGCCCTGCGCAAGCAACTCGGGTGGACCGGGCCGGAGGAATCGGACTACGAACCTGCCACCGTCGAGCCGACCTTCACACCGGCCGCGACGCCGGTGCCGTCCCACCCGCCCGTCGACTACACGCCTCCGGGTGTGCCGCCCGAACCCGCGCCCGAGGCTGAGCCCTGGCAGGAACAGCTCACTTCCCCGGCGCCGCCTGCTCCACCGCCGCCGTCCCCGCCGCGCGAGGCGGAGCGTCCCGACAGTGGTCCCCGACCGCGTCAGCGGTTCGGCCCACCACCGGGCACTCCCCGCGACACCGGGGCATTCCCTGCTCTGGGCCGACCGACCGAACCGCCTCCGCAGTGGGGGCCACAACCACCGCATCAGCAGCAGCCGGCGCGGCAGCAGGGCCATCCGCCCCGACCGAATCCACCCCATCAGGGTCAGAGCCCACCGCCGAGAACGCCTCACTACGGCACCTGGCAGGGCCAGCCGTACGGTCAAGACTCCCGCGTCGTACCTCCCCCGCCCCCACCGACGGGGTCGTACGCCGACCGGATCAGGGCCGACGATCTGGTGCCCAGCCGTCGAATAGTGCCGGCCAGGGGCTGGCGGCGCGCCGTCTTCAAGATGACGTTCGGGCTCGTCAACCCCGGTCAGTCACCCGACGAGATTCGACAGGCCGAACTCGAGGCACGCATCAAGGTCGTCCTGCGGGGCCACTACAAGGTCGGCGTCATGGGCAAGGGCGGCGTCGGCAAGACGACGGTGTCGGCCAGCATCGGATCGGTGTTCGCCGAGCTGCGCCAGGAGGACCGCGTCGTCGCGATCGACGCCGACACCGCCTTCGGGAAACTCGGCAGTCGCGTCGACCCGAAGGCCGTCGGGTCGTACTGGGAGCTCGCCGGTGACCAGCACCTCGAGACGTTCGCCGATGTCCGCAGCCGCGTCGGCAACAACTCTGCCGGACTTTTCGTCCTGGCGGGCGAGGGTAGCCCTGCACGCAGGCGGGTGCTCGACCCCGCCATCTACCGTGAGGCCGCCGCGCGGCTGGACCGCTACTTCTCCATCACCGTCGTCGATTGCAGTTCGACGATGGACACACCCGTCACCCAGGAGGTGCTTCGCGACCTCGACGCGCTGGTCGTCGTGTCCTCGCCGTGGGTCGACGGTGCAGCAGCCGCGGGGCAGACGATGGACTGGCTGGCCAATCGCGGCCTGACGAGTTTGTTGCGTCGCACGGTCGTCGTCCTCAACGACTCGGATGGGCACGCCGACAAGCGAACCCGCGCGATCCTGGCGCAGCAGTTCGCAGGTCAAGGGCAGGTCGTCGTGGAGGTTCCCTTCGATCCGCACCTCCGTCCCGGCGGCGTGATCGAAGGTACCGCCGAGATGTCCGCCCCGACGCGGCGCAAGTTCATCGAGATTGCAGCTGCTCTGGCGGAGCACTTCCCGGCCAACGACGCGCGCGGCCGGGACCGGTAGTCGGTCGCACCTGCGCGAAACACGCTCAGCGCCAATCGAGCTGACCGATCAGCGTTTCGATGTCACCTGCCGCCGACGCGGGCACGGGCTGCTCTGACTCGGCCCGCGTGATGACGTCCTCCGTGACGCCCGCAGCCTGAGCGGTCTCGACGATTGTGAGGTTTGCGTTTCGGCGAGCAGCATACAGTCGCTGACCGAGGGTGGCGCGCCGGGCCGTCGCCGCCCGCACCGTCAACTCATCCATGCGCCGTCGAACGGTGCCGAGCGCCCTGATGAGTGTCGGGGTGACCCTGCCGATGCGGATCGCGCGCGCTGCCACGGTCTCGAGCTGCCGGAGATCTGACAGAATCGCCGTGATCCGCGGCGTGAAGTCCGGATCGTCGGCGGGTGGCAGCCCGTCGATCGTCGAGCCGAGGGTGTTGACCGCGGCCACCACCGCCTCGGCGATCAACGATCCCTCGTCGCCGTCCGGATCCCGGCTGACCACCTCGGTTCGGTCGTTGACTCCGGCGGACGCCCCGGTCCTGATTCGGTTGATGGTCCCCGGCGGCCAACGCAACACTTCCTCGAGCTTGGCCCGCGTCTTGTCACGCGGCCAGCTCCGGCCTTTTTCGAACGAGATCAGAGCACCTGCGTTGATGATGCCGTCGGCGGCAAGACTCCTTTGGCTGATGTCGAGCTCACGCCGACGCGCTGCCGCGGCGGCGCCCGCCCGGGCCATGCCGGGGTCCGCCTCCGTGGTGTCGTGGCTCTCCGCGGCATCCGGCGTCACGACGTCACCCACGACCATGGGTCGATCGTCGACGCTGGGATGGTCATCTCCGAGGGGTTCTTGGCAGGCTTTCTTGGCGGTGGAGTGGCAGCACGTGACCAACCGTCGCGTTTCGTCCACCAAAACTGTCTCATCGCTACGGCTTGCGCGTCAACCTCATCGCTGGAGGTGTCGACGCCGATGGCGCTGCCTCAGACATGACTTTAACTGCATGTATGCAGGCGCGGCCGCCCAGGCGAACGCGAGCGGAGAAGGGGTGCGACACCCGCCGGTGCCCGGCCCACCCCATGGTGCTTCGCTTTGAACTGTTGCATCGCTACGGTTACTGCTATACATTCGCTTCCACCGTGACGCATTCGACTGCGACGCATCGACAAGGAGTGAAGACATGAAGGCATCGGGGATCGCACCAGCGGCGACGAATCCATTGGGACTCGACGGTCTGCCCCTCGGCGAGTGCACGAGAGCTCCCGAACGGTGGACCACCGCCGCCGACGAGAACGCCAAGGCCATCTGCCGGACGTGCCCCCGCCGATGGGCGTGCGCGCGGGAAGCCGTTGAACTGCCGAAGGCCGAGGGGCTCTGGGCGGGCATCGTGGTACCGGAGGCCGGCCGCGGCCGGGGCCACGCGCTGCGCCAGCTCCGCGAGTTGGCCGAACGCCACGGCTATCCCGTCCGCGCGCGCCGCATCTTCGTCGAGCAGTTCCTGGAATCCGCCTGACCGCTGACGTGGGGCGCAGCAGGTATGACCCGCCACCGGCGTCGAGGGGTCGCCGTTGTGGAATACCTGGGGGCACGTCAGCGGTTAAACTAACGTCGACGGTGCCGCTCATGCCCCGGGTACCAACTAAATTCGTCGCCTAGAGCGACCACCTGCCGTGAGGCGCCATGGCGGTACCGTCGCCCGAGCCGCCGATGCACCCGCATCGGCGGCTTCGTGGTCTTTCCGGCCTGTGGATAACTTCCGGCGCCTGTCGGCGGCCGCTCGTAGCGTGACCCCATGTCTACGTTTTGGGTCAATACCGTCAGCCGCGGCCACGTTCGGCGTGGCGTGGCGGGCGGCTTCACACAGGCCAATCACGGCAAGCCCCACATGCTCCGCAGAATGGCTCGCGACGATTGGATCGTCTTCTACTCGCCGAAGACCGACTACCCCGACGGCGACCCTCTGCAGGCCTTCACGGCGATCGGGCGAGTGTCGGACGACGAGGTGTACCAGGAGGATCTGGACCCCGAGTTTCAGCCCTGGCGTCGTGGGGTCGACTTCCTGCCCTGCACGGAGACGCCGATCCGACCCCTGATCGACGAGCTCGACTTCATCGAGAACAAGTCGCAGTGGGGCTACCGCTTCAGGTTCGGCGTGTTCAAGATCGTCCAGCATGACTTCGACGTGATTCGCACCGCCATGACGGGGTGGCTCCGCCGCCAGTGGCTATTCTGGTGACGTGAGCCACCCAGTCGGCGCCCGACCAACTCGCCTGTGGTGCTTCATGATTCACCGGGGTACTGCATCCCCGCGAGGTGCCGTTCGCCGAGGAGCTCATCTGTGGTGGAACTTCGTCGGCCGCAGCCACGATGAGATCGTCCGTCACCGCCGCCAGTGCCAGGAGGGCGACGAGCGGTTCGGCTCGGTTTCGGATTATCCCGGCGCCCGTCTGCCTGCTCCACCCCTCCCGAACTCCGCCCTGCTACCCCGCCCCAACCCCCCGACCTCAGGAGCGCCATGACCACCGACCACTGCGGCGCAGAGACCGCCGTCACCTCCGAACCCGGCCGCTTCACCATCGCCGTGGACGGTCAGACCGTCGGGCTCGCCGAGTACGTCGATCGCGACGGCCGACGCACCTTCCCCCACACCGAGGTAGACCGGGCATTCCAACGACGCGGGCTGGCATCGATCCTCGTGGCCGAGGCGTTGCGCGCAACGCGAGAGGCAGGGCTGCGCGTCGTGCCCGCGTGTTCGATGGTGGCCGACTACATCGACAAGCATCCCGAGTTCGCCGACATCACCGAACAGTTCTGACGGATCGCCGGGCTGGGACGGCTAGCTGCCCCAGATATGGTCGTTTCCCATGACGACACAGCTACCGCCGGCGTTCTTCACGTCCGACGGCGACGGCTTCATTCCCAGCACCATGGCTCGGGGACCGTGGGGATCGACGATCGGCGGCAACTTCGTCGGAGGCATCCTCGGGCACGTCGTCGAGAACGCGGTCATCGACCCCGAACTGATGCCCGCGCGGCTGACCGTCGACCTGCTGCGGCCCGCTGCGCTGGCACCCCTTCGGGGTCGCGCATCGATCGTCCGACAGGGCCGGCGGCTTGCCCTCGTCGAGGCCGAGTTGTTGCAGTCCAGCACCGTCGTGGCCCGCGCCACGGGGTTGTTCCTCCGCAGGGGTGAGCAACCGCGCGGGGAGGTCTGGACGTCGCCCGTGGCGATGCCGCCGATACCCCAGGCACCGGCGAAGCTCAGCGCTGGCGTGCCGCTGCTGATCTGGGCCTACGGCAAGAATCGCGACGTCGCCGGCCGTAGCTTCGACTTGACCGAGTGGCAGCACGACGGCCCCAAGTTCGTCTGGTTTCGGGATCTGGTGCCGCTCGTCGACGGGGTGCCGACGACGCCGTTCATCCGCGCCTCGATGGCCGGTGACGTGGCCAGCTCGCTGACCCACTACGGCACCATGGGTTTGAACTACATCAACGCCGACTACACGCTGACGATGAGCCGGCTGCCCGAGGGCCACGACATCGGTCTCGCGGCATTGACGTACTCGGGACACGACGGCATCGGGACCGGCACCGCTGCGCTGTTCGACCACCGGGGACAGCTTGGAACAGCCACGGCGACGACCCTGGCGAACTCGGGTTTCGACCCGCCGTCGCTGGGCTAGCGGCGGGCTAGCGGGGTTCGAGCACGATGACGGGGATCTCCCGGTCAGTCCAGCTTTGGTAGGTGTCGAAGTCGGCATACAGGTCAACCAGCTTGGGCCACAGGCGTTCCCGTGCGATGGGATCGGCTACCACGGCGCGGACCGCACTGTGTTCGGATCCGATCTGCACATGAGTGTGGGGGTCGGCCACCAGGTTGCGGTACCACTGCGGATGCTCGGGACGACCGCCCTGGCTTGCGACGACGACGACGTCGGCCCCGTCGCGTAGATAGAGCAGCGGAACCGTGAAGGACCTTCCCGACGTGCGTCCGACGTGGTCCAGAAGCAGGGTTGGCACCGGCTTGCGGAAACCCGCTCCGACGCGCCACTTTCCACCGATTCGGCCACCGGTCTTGCGGTAGACCCACACCTGGGCGCGGCCGACGTGCGGGAAGATCACCGGCAGCAACGGTGAGTCCAGCTGGTCCGGCCGTTTCTGTGCCGCCACGTCAGGTCAGGTACTGGGCGGTCGAGCCCGACAGCGGCATGTCGGGCATTCCGAGTTTCCGGTGGTCCCAACTGCGGGTCCGGGCGGGTACGAGCCGCACCGCGATCCGGTTGTTCATCATCTGGTCGACGAATGGCCTCATGTCGTCGGTGTAGGGCCCGGTGTATCGCTCCCACACGCTGATCCCGACGCGCAGAAGAACATCCGGGTCGTTGTCCACGATCACGGCTTGGCCGTCGATCGACACGCCACGCAGCGTGTTATACGTCTCGCCGTCCTCGATCATCAACGTGAGGCGCGGATCGCGGCGGAGATTGACCGCCTTCTGAGACTTGGCCTTCGTCTCGATCCAGATGTCGCCATCGACCACTGCGTACCACATGGCGATCAGATGCGGCCTGCCGTCCGCCGAGAGCGTCGCCATGGTGGCGGTGCGACCATGGTCGATGAACTCGACGATCTCGTCGTCGCTCATCACGATCTTCGAGCGCTCGTTCTTACCCATCTAACATCCCTACCAGGCGCCTCCGGCGGTCACCGTCACCGGGATGCCGCTGGCGCGTTGTGCGCCACCACTCGGCGGCGCCGCGTCGAGTTCGCTCATCGTCGTGCCTGCCGGTATACCCTCGCATTTCGGCACATCACACGGTGCGGGACGAAGCAGGACGTGAACCAATGGACGGATTGAAGGCGGCGATCGCGGCCGGGTGCGTGGCGTTGATGGTCGCCGGATGCGGGTCCACGACGCAGGGGCGTGCGGTCTCCCCGCTGTATGACCCATTCCGTGCAGGTGGACTCCCCGCCCAGGACGGCCCCAGTGGGATCCGCGAGGATGCGCCTGCCCCCGAGGGCGACGTGACGGGCACCGATGGCGGCGACGCCGACAAGCTCGCGACCCTGGCCGTCAACGACGTCGCCGCGTTCTGGGAGGAGAACTACTCCGAAGCGTTCGACGGATCGTTCACAGCCGTCCAGGATCTGGTGTCCTACAACTCCGAAAGCCCCTCGAGCCCGGTGATCTGCGGCGACGAGACGTATGGCAATCCGAACGCACTGTTCTGTCCGCCAGACCATCTCATCGCATGGGATCGCGGTGTCCTGGTCCCCCTCGGTCAGCAGTTCTTCGGTGACACCTCGATTGCGGCACTTCTGGCCCACGAGTACGGGCACGCCGTTCAGGACATGGCGCAGATCGTCGACGAGGGCACCACCACGCTGGTGAGCGAGCAGCAGGCGGATTGTCTTGCAGGCACGTACATTCGGTGGGTGGCCGAGGGCAAGTCACCCCGCTTCGAGCTCAGCACGGGTGACGGCCTCAATCACGTTCTGGCAGGTGTACTCACGCTCCGCGACCCGACCTACCTCGCCGGTGACGTACCCTATCTCGAGCAGGGCCATGGCACGGCGCTCGACCGGATCAGTGCGTTTCAGATGGGCTTCACCTCTGGGGCATCCGAGTGCGGCAAGATCGACATGGACGAGATCGCGAAGCGGCGAGGCGATCTGCCGCTGACACTTCCCGAGGAAGGCACCGGCGATCCCGCATCCGGCAACGTCGAGGTGACCGAGGACGTCGTCACCTCGCTCGTCGAAGTACTGGGCGAGGTGTTTCAGCCCAGCGAAGCCCCCAAGCTGTCGTTCGACGCACCCGAGTGTTCGGACGCGAAGCCGAGCCCGCCGGCGTCCTACTGCCCGGAGAGCAACACGATCTTCGTCGACACCCCGGCGCTGGCGGAGATGGGCATGCCCGCCGACCGCGAGGACTACACCCTCCTGCAGGGGGACAACAGCGCGTTGTCGGTGGTGACGTCGCGCTACGCGCTGGCGCTTGAACACGAACGCGGCGAACCGCTCGACGACGCGGCAGCCGCATTGCGCACCGCCTGCCTGACGGGCGTCGCGCAGAGCGCCATGTCGGAGAACAACAGCCTCGCCCTGGTACTGACGGCGGGCGACCTCGACGAAGCCGTCGCGGGCCTGCTGACCAACGGCCTGGTCGCAAGCAACGTCAACGGCGAGACGGTGCCCGCCGGGTTCACCCGGATCGTGGCGTTCCGGTCGGGCCTCGGCGGTGACAAGGACCTGTGCTACGAGCGCTTCACGTGAGCGCGCCGAGGCAGTGGCGCTTGACGTTTCCGTCGCTGGCTACCATGGACATCCGGTAACACCACGAGAGCGATGGGGGTTCGCAAACGGTGGCAAGAAAGACCGTTGTCGAATGGGTTGACGACATCGACGGGACCGCTGCATCGGAGACGGTGACGTTCGCCATCGACGGTTCCCGCTACGAAATCGACCTGTCCGAGAAGAATGCGGCCAAGCTCCGTGGCGGCATGAGTGAGTGGATCGAAGCCAGCCGTCGATCGGGTCATCGCCGTACGCGCGGAGGCAATGCCAAGCACGATCCGTCAGAGTCGACCAAGGCCCGAAAGTGGGCGATAGACCAAGGTTTGGACGTCGGCCCGCGCGGTCGCCTTCGGTCCGGAGTGCTCGACGCCTACCGGTCACGTACGCCGGAGAAGTAGGCCCGGCGCGTCCGCCACGCCGCTGAGCGCACGCTTGTTGTACGCAAAAGTCGAGAGCATCCGTCAACAAGCGTGCAGTCGGCGGTCACCGGGAGTGGCAGTCGTAGTCGGGCGCCACGGCGGCCCGCGCCTCCTTGAAGCATGCCGACATTCGCATGTGTCACTGTATGCTCCCCTCATGGGCGAGACCGCGCACGCGCAGGGCCATCAGGGGCACTCCCACTCGATGTCGGCCGATGCCGACCGAAAGTGGTTGACGCTGGCCTTGATCCTGATCGTCGGCTTCATGGCCGCCGAGGTCGTCGTCGGCATCATGGCTGGATCACTCGCGCTGATCACCGACGCCGCGCACATGCTGACCGACGCCGCGTCGATCGTGCTCGCACTGATCGCCATCCGGCTTGCCGCACGGCCCGCCCGCGGCGACTACACCTACGGCCTGAAGCGCGCCGAGATCCTCTCCGCGCAGGCCAACGGCATCACGCTGCTACTCCTCGCCGCATTCTTCGTCTTCGAGGGCGTCCGCCGACTGTTCTATCCCGGTCAGGTCGAGGGGCTGCTCGTCTTCGTCACCGCACTCATCGGCATCGTCGTCAACGTCGCGGCCTCCTGGAGCATTAGCCGTGCCAACCGATCCAGCCTGAACGTCGAGGGCGCGTTCCAACACATCCTCAACGACCTCTACGCCTTCATCGCCACCGCGATCGCGGGTGCCGTCGTCTGGCTGACCGGCTTCGCCCGCGCCGACGCGATCGCCGCGCTCATCGTGGCGGCGCTCATGATCAAGGCCGGCTGGGGCCTGGTGCGTGCGTCGGGCCGCATCTTCCTTGAAGCTGCCCCCAAGGGCGTCGACCCCACCGCCGTCGGTGCGGAACTGGCCGCGGTGAGCTTGGTCGTCGAGGTGCACGACTTGCACATCTGGGAGATCACCTCGGGCGAAGCCGCGCTGTCCGCGCACGTGATCGTCGGCGACGGTGCCGATTGCCACGCCATTCGCGGAGATCTGGAACGGATTCTGCACGACCGGCACCACATCGACCACACGACGCTTCAGGTCGATCACGTCTGCGCGGACGACCCCGACGAGCACTGCGGCGAACCGCACGGGCAGTCCTACCGGGGCGCCTAACGTGTCAGGCGGTCGTGTCGCGAGCGCCCAATCGTAGGTTCTCGATGTGGTACACGGCCTCGTCGAGGAGTTGGGCGACGTGGTTGTCGTACAGGCGGTAGACGATGTTTCGTCCGCTGCGGTCTCCAGCGACGAGGCCGAGCGCGCGCAGCAGCCAGCGATCTCCCGCTGCCGATCGGTGTGGCGGGACACGAGGGATCGACGATCCTGCTCGCACTCAACGGGTTGCGGCTACTCACCAACCGCGCATGGCGCAAGGCCGGCGGATAACCGCCGCACGCGAGTGGGGTACTCGAATGCCCCGCCGTGTCTGTGAGGACACTCGGGGGGTGAGCAATTCCGAACCCCTCTTGAGCCCGACCCTCGTCGTCGTGTGTGTAGTCATGGCGCTCGCCGCGGGTCTCGTCTCGCGGTATCTGTTGAGAAGCACCCTGTTTGAGGTGCCGGGCGCCGGCGCGCGGGCTGCATTTCAGCTGGCCGCGGAGTCCACCGTGCTCGATCGGCTGTCGACTGTTCGTCGTCTCGCGCGCCCCTGGAAGGGTTGATCCCGGCGAGCCCAAGCGCTCAGCGTGCTCACAGCGACCCGCTGCGAGCGTGGCCTTCATCGTCGCCGCACTTCCGGTGGCGCCATGAGAGGAGATCCACCGAGATGCAGAAACGTCGCTCACCGTGAACCCCAGCGAGGGTCCCGAGTTCCCCGGATTGCCGGACGCCCCGGAGCCCGGCGACACGCCTGACGCACCGCCGCCGATCGCACCACCGTGGCGCTAGCGGGCGGGCCGGTCACGGTCGGCGGGCCGTCAGCACCCACCACACGCCGACCGTGTCCTCGTCAATCCCCCACGCAGAATGGTCCAAACTGCTTGACGAGCGGAGGATGGGTCGCGTGAAGGTCCTGCTCGTGGAAGACGAACCCCGGTTCGCTGCCACGCTCATGATGGGTCTGCGGGCCGAGGGCTTCGTGGTCGTGCACGCCGACAACGGTGGCGACGGTCTCTGGGAAGCGACGGAGAACGCCTTCGACGTCATCGTTCTCGACATCATGCTGCCGGGGCTGAACGGTTACGAGGTACTCCGCAAGATACGCGCCAAGGAGATCTGGACACCCGTCCTCATGCTGACCGCCAAGGACGGCGACTACGACCAGACTGACGCGTTCGACCTCGGGGCCGATGACTACCTCTCCAAGCCGGTGGCGTTCATCGTGCTCTTGGCCCGGTTACGTGCACTTCTCCGTCGCGGGGCGCCCCAACGGCCGGTCGTGCTGACCGCAGGCTCACTCACGCTCGATCCCGCGCGACGCGTCGTAGAGCGCGATTCGGCCCCCATCGAACTGACGCCCCGTGAGTACGGCGTCCTGGAATACCTGATGCGCCATAAGGACACTGTCGTCACCAAGAACGATATGCTGCAACATGTTTGGGACGCCCACTACGCCGGGCCGGACAACGTGGTCGAGGTATACGTGGGCTACGTACGGCGCAAGATCGATACCCCGTTCGGCACCAACACCATTCAGACGGTGCGTGGCGCTGGTTATCGATTGGAATCGGGCAAGTACCCGAGCGGGAGCTGAACGGTTACCAGCGTCCCCCCACCAGGTCGGTCGCCGATCGTCACGTTCCCCCCATGCGCTGCAACGACTTCAGACACGATGGCCAATCCGAGTCCCGCTCCCCCGCCACTGCGGGCACGGTCGGAGTCCAACCGGACGAACCTGTCGAACACCCGCGCGCGATCGTCCTCGGGGATGCCCGGGCCATCGTCTGCCACCGTCAGAACTGCCTGGCCCTCGTGGACGCGCACACGGAGTTCGACCCGCGTCCTAGCATGGCGCGCTGCGTTCTCGAGCAGATTGCGCAGGACCCGCGAGA
Source organism: Mycobacteriales bacterium (assembly GCA_038244615.1). Classification (GTDB taxonomy): domain Bacteria; phylum Actinomycetota; class Actinomycetes; order Mycobacteriales; family Mycobacteriaceae; genus Mycobacterium. The sequence continues at coordinate 75,303 of JBBRTH010000012.1, forward strand.
GGCCGCCGGGATCGCCGACCAGGCGCGCGGGCACCAGATCCGCGTCGACCGTCAGCACCGTTTCTCGGAGGAGCCGACCCAGCTCGCTGGACGCGATGTCATCGAGGTCTACGTCCCTGCGCCGCAACGTGAGTCCGCGTTCATCGGCGCGGGCGAGGAGCAACAGATCTTCGACGACCGACTCCATCCGCTGCGCCTCCGGCCGCAGGGTGGACCTCGCGAGCTCCTCGTTGAGGAACTCCGGATGAACGGCGGCGACGTCAAGAGCGGAGAGGATGGCGGCAACGGGGCTGCGGAGCTCGTGAGAGGCGTCGCCGACGAACCGGCGTTGGGCGTCGTGGCCGGCCTCGATTCGGGCCAGCATCTCGTTCATGGTCACCGCTAGCGCGGAGATCTCGTCGTAGTTGTTTGGCACCGGAACGCGCTCGGCGAGGTCGGAGGCGCTGATGTCGGCGACCCTCGTCCGAATCGCATCGACTGATCGAAGCGACCTGCCAACCAACGAATACGTGGCGGCCGCCGACACGGCGATGACGATCGGCGCCGCGCCCGCGAGCAGCACCATGACCGTCTTGACCGTCGCCTCGACTCCTTCACTGCCAGCACCGACCAGGACGGTGTATCGGCCACCCTTGCCGTCCACGGTCTGGCCGCTGATCCGCATGTCCTCGTCGGCAGAGGCGTGGTCGGGGAGTCCGAACTGCAATGTCGCGCCGATGCTGTCCGGCGCGACGAGCGGTGTGTCGGGTACTGACTCAGAGCGTTGAATCACGGCCCCGGAGCCATCGATCACCTGGACGGCGACGATCCGCTGATCGGTAGTCACCAGTGCAGCGTCGAGTTCTCTCGCCGTATCGAACTGCAATGCCGCCACCACGTCTCGTACCCGACCGGCAGCGGCGTCGTCGACACCGGAGAGAAGCGAGCGGTACAGAATGATCGCGAGGCCTGACCCTGCCACCATCAGAGCCACCAGCACCACCGTCGCGGATACGAACGCCGAGCGCGCCGAGATGCCCCAGTAGCGCGGCCGCCACCATGTCCGGGGTTGACTCATCCGCGGCAACGGCGCTCCGCCTGCGTGATCCGCATGGGCCCTCCCCGGGTCGGCGGTGGCTATTCGTCGCGGTGCGACTGTGCGGATCATGCCACCCGGGTCACCTTCGACGCCGGCGACTCGGCGCGCCATCGGCCGCCGCCGGAACGCGCCGACGTCAATCCTCCGAGCGCGGCTGACCCGACGAGCACCGCCGCGCCGCCCAACAATGCCCCACCCAGGACGTCGGCCAGCCAATGCACACCGAGATACAGGCGAGTGAGGGCCACGACCAACGTGATTGACGCGACGCCCACTCCCATGGCGACCCCGATCGCGCGGCCCCGTCCACGTCCGAGCACGACCGCGACGATGCCGACCAGGGCGAGCGTTGCCGTGACGTGTCCCGACGGATAGGACGGATCGATCTCGAACAGCAATTGGACCACCTGCGGCGGCCGCTGGGCTCCGACGACCGCTTTGGTCAACGTGCTGACACCGGTAGCGCAAGCGAGCGTTCCCACGACGACCAAGCCTGTCCGCGCCGAACGCCACCACCACAGGGTCGCGCCCGCCACCACCGCCCACAACGTCATCGCCACCGGGCTTGCGGCATCGGTGATCGCAATCGCCGCGGAGGTGATTCCGCCGCGCCGATGCTCCACGATCCAGCCGAGCACCGCATGGTCGAACGCGGTCCCGTACCTGGCGCGGCGCGAGACGACCGCAAGCCCGACGAATCCCATCAGCAAAGCGAATAGCGCCCAGACGTTAGAACTGATTCGGCGCCGTTCGATGAGGTCGGGTTCCCCCGTCGAAGGCTGGCTCACACCGGCAAGCATCCGCCGATGCCGCTGAGACGAACCTGAGAGCAGTTGGCGCCAGAGCGGGTGTCGGCTCGCCCAATCGCACCTTCTCAGCGTGCCTTCAGCGACCCGCAAATATCTTGCGGCATGTGAGCGAGACAACGAGCCCCGCCGGCAACAAGTCCCCGCGGGTGATGCTGAGCAAGGTGCCCGAGATCACGGTCTGGTTCTGGGTCATCAAGATTCTGTGTACCACCGTCGGTGAGAGCTTCGCGGACTGGATAAACATGACGTTGGGTGTCGGGCTGAATGCGACGGCCCTCGTCTTCACCGTGGTGCTGGTCGCGGTGTTGGGGTGGCAGTTGCGGCTAAATCGCTATGTGCCATTCGTCTACTGGCTGGCCGTCGTCGTCGTGAGCGTGACCGGCACGCTGTACACCGACATCCTTACCGACACCCAGGGCGTTCCGCTGGCGGTGAGTACCAGCGTCTTCACAGTCATGCTGGTTGTGGTGTTCGGCATCTGGTGGTCGCGCGAGCGGACCCTGTCGATTCACAGCATCGTGACGCTGCCGCGAGAGTCGTTTTATTGGCTCGCCGTGCTGGTCACCTTCGCGCTGGGGACCGCGGCCGGTGACTGGACGCTCGAACTCACCGGATGGGCACCCGGTGTGTCGGTTCTGCTACCGGCCGGCCTGATCGTGGCAGTCGTGATCGGCTGGCGGTTGGGTGCCAACGCGGTGCTCTCGTTCTGGCTGGCCTACATTCTGACCCGCCCGCTGGGTGCCAACCTCGGCGACTGGTTCGCCTCGCCGTCAGCCGAACACGGGCTCGGTTTGGGTACCGCCCTCACCAGCGTGATCTTCCTCGCCGCGATCCTGGGGACCGTGGTGTATCTCACGGTCACCCACACCGACGTGATCGCCGAGCACGCATCGACCGAAGCGCCTGCTGTCACAGTGCGTCCGGCTCGGGAACCGGTCATGCTCGGGTACTTCGTCGCCGTCGCGGTGGCCACCGGCGCCCTGCTGGTGTGGGCTGCCGGGCAGCCACATGCCATTGCTGCAAGCGAGGAGGAGAACGGTCCGGCGGTGAGCGCACCCCTCGCGGAGGGACAGGTGGCCGCGCACTTCCCGGCCGCGGACGTCACGAACTTCCGGACCATCACCGCGGACACGCTCGCCAAGCTCGACGCCGGGGACCAGGCCGGCGCGACGGACCGGATCAAGGACCTCGAAACCGCTTGGGACGACGGCCAACCCACCCTTCAACCGATGGACGGCACCACCTGGACCGCGATCGACGGCCGGATCGACACCGTCCTCAAGGCCTTGCGGGCCAGCAGTCCCGACCCGGCCACCGAGAAGCAGGCTCTGGACGATCTGCTGACCGCGCTCAAGTGAGGGTTGGCCACTCCGCGGCAACGGTTCCCTCTGGCGCATGGGCGACGGTGTCTCACCCGCCTGCTAGGCATCGGCCGCGGGAATCGTCGCCTCGACCCGGGTGCCCCCCAGGGGTGATTGGGAGATTGCCACTGATCCTCCATGTGCCCGGACGACTTCGTCGACGATGGCCAGGCCCAGACCACTACCGCCGTCGTCGCGGGAGCGTGCCGGGTCGAGCCGGACGAATCGCTGCAGCACCCGTGCCCGCTCGGGTTCCGGAATTCCCGGTCCGTCATCGTCGACGGTCAGCAGCACTTCGCCACCACGCTCGGTGAGCGCGACGTCGATGCGGGTTGCGGCGTGCCGGGCGGCGTTGTCGCCGAGGTTGCGCAGCACCCGCCGCAGCGCGTCGGCGTCTCCGTTCACCTGCGCGGCGCCGACGGCCCCGGTGTCGATCCGCAGCGACGTAATGGACCGAAGCCGGTCGGCCTCGGCGAAGACCAGGTCGTCGACGTCGACCGGCGTCCGCGGCGGGCGGATCTGCTCGTCGGTGCGGGCCAGCAGCAGCAGGTCCTCGACGAGTCGTTGGATGCGCAGTTCCTCGGCCAGCACGACCTGCGCCAGTTCCTCGATGGTGGTGCGGTCCGGATGGGCAAGGGCGACCTCAGCGTGTTGGCGGATCGTGGTAATCGGGGAGCGGAGTTCGTGGGAGGCGTCGGAGACGAAGCGCCGCTGACTGGTGTGGGCGGCTTCGAGCCGGTCCAGCATTCGGTTCATGGTCGCGGCCAGTCGGCCGATCTCGTCGTCGGTGTCCAACTCCGGTACGCGGCGGTGCAGTTGGGCGGCAGAGATCTCGTCCACCTCACGACGCATCACCTCGACAGGGGCCAGTGCCCGGCCAACCGTCTTCCACGTCGTAACTGCCACCACCAGCAGCAGGATCGGTAATCCGATGATCAACAGTTGAGTGACGGTCTCGGTGGCGTCGAACACGTCTACCAGCGCCCATGCCGCCAGCACTGTTCGTGGCCCGTCAGCGGTCTGCGCTCCTTCTGCGACCACGATGAATGTGGCGTTGTCGAGCGGGGTGACGACCCGCGCGGACTCCCCTGGCTTCAATCGCGCCACCGCGGGCGCACCGGCGACATTGGAACTCGACGCGAGCACGGCGCCGTCCGGGGTGAGTACCTGGATCAACTGTTCGTCGCTGCCGGCGACCTGCACGGTTGGTGGCTGGCCGGATTCGAGTTGGTCGACGACCTGCTGAGCTTGTCCCCGGGCAGAGTCCGCGACGTCATGGATCAAAGTTTCGCGCAGCGTGAGGATCAGCGTGGTCGCCCCGACGATCAGTGCGACGGCGACGATCGCCGTCGCGGCGGCGGTAGTGCCCGCCCGCACCGTGCCGATGCGGGCGCGGAGCCGGCGGGCCGAGGCCATCACCCACGCCATCACGGCGCTGAGCGGTGCGGCGGCGAACGGGGTTCGGCGACCAGCCGATACCCGGCACCGCGGACGGTGTCGATCACGGGTCGATCCGGCGACCGCTGCAACTTGCTGCGCAGCCGGCGCACGTAGACCTCAACGATGTTGGGATCACCGTCGAACTCGAAATTCCAGACGTGATCGATGATTTTCGTCTTTGGCAGCACGTCGCCCGGATGGTGCGCAAGGAATTCCAGGATCGCGAATTCACGACGTGTCAACGCGATCTCGGTGCCGTCGAGCCACACCTGATGTGCCGCGGGATCCAATCGGAGGTCCCCGACCTCGAGCACGGCGGGTCGTGGTGACTTACCCCGGCGCAACAGCGCCCGCAGGTGGGCGACCAGCACCGGGTAGGAGAACGGTTTGGCCAAGTAGTCGTCGGCTCCGGTGTCGAGGCCCTCGACCTGATCCCAGATGCCGTCCTTGGCGGTGAGCATCAGGATCGGTGTCCAATTGCCCTCGCTGCGCAGGGTTCTGCACACCTGGTAGCCGTTCGCACCGGGCAGCATCACGTCGAGAACGATTGCGTCGAAGGGATTCTCGCGCGCCATCCAGAGACCGTCGATACCGTTGTGCACGACGTCGACGGCGAAACCTTCCGCCTCGAGCCCGTTGCGCAGCCCCGCGGCAAGCCGCCGCTCGTCTTCGACCACCAGTAGACGCATCGTAGTGCCATCATGGCAGCCCGAAACTGACGCGCAGCTGAACACGCGAGCATCGCCCATTACCGGCGTTCAGCCTGAATTCAGCTGTCCTCCCGCATCCTGCCCACGTCCACAATTGACGCCAGGGAGGAATCTCATGATCCGAACCGAGGGCACACCAGCCCGTCGCACCGCGTTCGCCGCCACTGCCCTCGCGGTGACCGCTCTCGCAGCGGGCTGCGCCGGCACCCCTGCCGGCACCACGACACCCACCGCCAGCGTGTCGGCGTCCCAAGCCGCGCCGAGCTCCGGCCCGAGCCCGAAGACGAGCCCGAAGACGATCGCCGAACCCTACGCACCGACCATCGAACCATCGGCATTCTCGACGACGATCGACAACCCGTACGTCCCCCTTGTCCCGGGTACCCGGTTGATCTCCGAGGCGGTCACCCCCGATGGCCTGCAGCGAACGACCACCGAGGTCACCCGCGACACGAAGACGATCATGGGGGTTGACGCCGTCGTCGTCCACGACTTCGTCACCCTGGACGGCAAACCGTACGAAGACACCTTCGACTGGTACGCCCAGGATCGTGACGGCAACGTCTGGTACTTCGGCGAAGCCACCAAAGAGTTCGGCGACGACGGCACGGTCGATACCAAGGGATCCTTCGAGGCCGGCGTCGACGGCGCCCAACCCGGCATCATCATGCCGGGCCGGCCGCAGGTAGGCGATCAATACCGGCAGGAGTATGCCAAGGGAGTCGCCGAGGACACCGGCGAGGTGCTCAGCCTCACCGGTAGTGAGACCACCCCGCTTACCGGACCCGTCAAGGACCTGCTGGTAAGCAAGGACCTCAACCTTCTTGATCCCGGCGGTCCGGTCGAGAACAAGTACTATGCCCGCGGTGTCGGGCTTGTCCTCACGCTGCATGTGACCGGGCCCGCGGAACGCGACCAGGCAACTGCGATCGAGAAGTTCTGACATGACCGGAAAGAAGCTCCCGAAAGGAGTCCCGTGTCTGTACGGCGTGGTGCCGCAGGTGATTGGACTCGGCGCGATCGGAATCCTCGCCTTCGGAGTTGCGATGTCCGCGGTTCTCGTGGTGTCCCGCGTGCCAATTGGCCCCACCAGCGCCATCGCGCCGACCATCCGCATCACGACCACCGCGGACACCACGCCAACCGCGGCTCCATCTAGCCCGCAGGCCCCGGTCCCCGTGCCGCGGGCGATCCCTCCGGCGGCGATCATCACCCCCACCGCCGAACCCAGCATGACACTGAAACCACCGGCGCCTCCAGAGCCCAGTGCCACCCCCGCCCCGAGCGCACGGCCGCGAATCAGCGTCCGCCCAACGCCACGCCGGGCCTTCCCCCACCAAACCACCGACTTCCGAGGTCCACCCGGAACGAACGGATAACGAGGCCACGATCAGAACCCACATAGTCGGGGGCGGCGCATCCAAACTGATTCTCACGTTTACCTCATGATCGTCGTGTCACATTGTTTCGTATGCCCGAGGTGCGCGCAGTGATTGCTCACGTTCTGCGACGCACGACGTTCGGCCCGTTTCCCGGCACGCCGGAGTCGCTGGCCGAGCGCGGCGTGGACGCGACGATCGATGCGGTGTTGGCGGCCGATGCGCTGGAGCCTGGCCGGCCGGTGCTGGACGACGGGGTTGAGGACGGTGCCGGCGGCCCGATCGCGCAATGGTTGGGGTTGATGGCGAACCCGGCAGCGGGTGTCCACGAGAAGCTGGTGTGGTTCTGGCACGGGCACCTTACGTCCAGCTTCGACAAGGTCGATACCTGGGACATGATGTGGCGCCAACATCTGTTGCTGCGCCGCCATGCGCTGGGCAACTTCCGGGAACTGCTGCACGCCATCACTATTGACTCGGCCATGCTGGAGTACCTCGACGGCGCCACATCGACGGTCGATGCGCCCAACGAGAATTATGCGCGAGAGCTCATGGAGCTGTTCACGATCGGCCGCGGCAACTATTCGCAGCGCGACGTGCGCGCCGCGGCGACCGCGCTCGCGGGGTGGACGGTCGATTACCAAAGCGGCACCGTTTCATTCGACCCCGATTCCGGAAATACCCGGCCGGTGGCTCTTTTCGGGAGCACCGTGGTCAACGCCAGCGATGTCGTCGACGCCATCTGCGAGCACCCGGCGTGCGCGAGGTTCGTCGCGGCCAAGCTGCACCGCTTCTTCGTGGGCGAGGACCCGGTACCTGAGCGACTCGGCGTGCTCGCCCACATCTTCACGACGAACAGTCTCGAGATCCGGCCGCTGGTCGAGGCCATCGTGCGCGATCCAACGTTTCTCGCCAAGACGTTCAACCGGCCAAGGTTCCCGGTCGAGTGGGTGACCGCCGCGCTGGGCGTGTGCGGGCTCGACGACCCGGTCACCGCGTACGACAGCGTTGCAGCGCTCGGCCAGCTCCCGTTCTACCCGCCCAACGTGGCAGGATGGCCACCCGGCGCCGGCTGGGTGTCACCGAGCCACGCGGTCGCCCGGGCGGCGTTGGCGGTCAGGGCGCCGGCGTTGCCCGACATAGCTTCGGCCGCCGACCCAGTGATCGCCGCGTTCGAACGGGCCGCGATCTATTCGCCATCGCCGTCCACGGTGGCGGCGGCCCGAACCCTAGCCGACACGCTGCGCCCAGACGATCCGGACACCCGGGCGGCCGCGATCCTCGCCCTCGTCCTCTCATCACCGGAGTTCGCACTCGCATGACGAGCATGAACAGACGCACCCTGCTTCGAGTCGGGATGGGCACCGGCGCGGTCGTCCTGCTGGGCGGCTATACCGGCTACGAGCTCTCCCGATCCGACGACGCCACCGTCGGCCGGCCCGCGGCACCGGATCGGCGCAGGTTGCTGGTGATCGAGATGGCTGGCGGCAGCGACGGATTGTCGATGGTCGTCCCATACGCCGATGCTCGCTACCTCGCACTGCGCCCCAGAACCGCCGTCGACCCCGCACAGGTGCACCGCATCGATGATGCGCTCGGCTTTCATCCGGCATTGACGAACCTCGCGCGGCGCGGTGCGTCCGTCGTTGCCGGAGTCGGTATCGCCAAGCCCGATCTGTCGCATTTCGAAATGTTGCAGCGTTGGTGGACCGGGGATCCGGATGGAAAAGCGCTGCCCAGCACCGGGTTTCTCGGCCGACTGTGCGACGTGATCGGCGACCCGGCCGCGCCCGCCGTCGGGGTCTCGCTCGGGTTGGGCGCCACCCAGGCCCTTGTGTGTGAGCGTGTCAATACCCTGTCCGCCGACACCGACTCCGACGGCGCGTTCCCGTCTCCGGGTGACGACGAAGGACTCGCGCGGGCGTGGATGGCGGCCCAACGCGGAATGGCGCACCCGGACCGTCACGACTCGGCATTGGCGGCGACCACCCGAACCTCTAGCGGAACCGCGCTGAGGTTCTCCGACGCCGTCGCGAACCTGACGCCGGGAGCCGACGGATACCCCGACACCGATCTGGGGGCGCAGCTGCAACTCGCTGCGCGGCTGCTCGCCGACGACAACCTCGGGCTACGGGTCGTGCACGTGCCGATGGGCCAGGACTTCGACACCCACGACGACCACCTCGCCCGATACGAGGCGATCATGGCGGACTTCGACCGGTCAATCGAGGCGTTCAGAATCGACCTGGCGCGCCGCGGCATTGATGACCGGGTACTCATCGCCACGTTCAGTGAGTTCGGCCGCAGGGTGCCGGACAACGGATCCTCGGGCCTGGATCACGGTGCGGCATCGGCCGCACTGCTGATGGGCCCGACACATCCGGGGGTGTTCGGGGCGCAGCCGTCGCTGGCCGATCTCGACGCCGACGACAACCTGAAGGCTTCGGTCAACATGACCGAGTTCTACGCCACCATCGCCGAGGGCTGGTTCGGTGTCCCGGCGAACGAGGTGCTGGTCGGGTCGCCGCGACCTATCGCGGGGATCGTTCCTGTGCTGTGATCATGTCGTGCGGATTCTGCTGCTCGAGGACGATCGTGAACTTGGTCGTGAGGTCGTGGCCGGGTTGCGGTCGGCAGGATTCGCCGTCGATCTTGCGTACCACATTGCCGACGCCGACGTGAAGATCGCGGTGAACAGCTACGACTGCCTGGTCGTCGATCGCGGGTTGCCCGACGGTGACGGACTCGAGTTGGTTCGGGATCAGCGGGACGCGGGACAGCGGGCGCCGGTGTTGGTGCTCACGGCGCGCGATACGTTAGCCGACAGGATCGATGGCTTCGAACACGGCGCTGACGACTACCTCGTCAAACCGTTCTCGCTCGCCGAACTGGTCGCCCGCGTCCGGGCGTTATGCCGCCGCCACGAACGTCCCGTATTGCCCCGCATCACCGCAGGCGACCTCGACATCGACCTGCCGCGCCGCCGGGTGCGACGTAGTGGCGTCCTACTGACGCTGACACCGAAGGAATTCGCGGTGCTCGAGCTGCTCGCGGTCCGCGCCGGAACCGTTGTGACACGAACCGAACTAATCGAATGCTGCTGGGACGAAATGGCCCAACCCGCATCCAATGTGGTCGACGTCGTCGTCGCCCAACTGCGGCGCAAACTCGGGCCGCCGCCGATCATCGACACCATTCGCGGCGCCGGATTCATGCTCACCGCCCGGTGACAGCCACGACCCGTAACCGGCCCGCCGCCGCGCGGATGGCACTTACACGCTGGTTGCTGACCGCACTGTTCAGCGCGATCACCACCGTATCCCTGGTCGCACTGGGAATGCTCGCCGCCACCATCGATGCACATTCCCGGCAGCGAGCCCTCGACAACGATGTCGACCGCGTCGCCACCGCGCTCGCCCGCGAAATCTACTTCGACGACAACGGCACCCTCAACGTCGAGGCCCTGCACGACGACGACCTCGCGCAGGGCCCCACCGCGGTCGCCGTCGTCGCAAGAGACACCCGCGGACAATGGCACGAGCACTTCGGGCATGTCCGGCCGGCATTGCCGAACGACACCGACCTCGCCAATCTGGCCGACGCTGTCGCCGCCAACGAGGACACGGTCATCCGCACCGCCACCGAGACCGGCGGAAAGACCGTCCGGGTGGCGGCGGCACCGATATGGGACGGTCCGAACGTCATGGCTGCCGTCATCGCCGGCGCCGATCCCGCCCCCGGTGTCGGCGACCACCGGCACCTGGTGTGGGCGCTGACACTTGCCTGCGCGGCCCTCGTCGCACTGTCTGCCGCCGCTGGACACCTGTTGTCTGGGGCGAGCATGCGGCCCGCGGCGCGGATGCTCGACGAACAGGAACGCTTCCTCGCCGACGCCGCCCATGAGCTCCGCACCCCACTGGCGACACTGCGGCTGGTCACCGAGGCGGGCCTACGCTCACCGTCCGATGCAGGCCGAGCACTGGAAGACGCGCGTGGGCTGGCGGATCGGATGGCCCGACTCGTCACCGGCCTGCTCGCCCGGGCACGCACCCAAACTGGCGTCACCCAGCCCGAGATGGTGCCGTTGCGGCTCGACCAGCTCGTCGAGTCCGTCGTCGACGAGTTCCCCAGCCGCCAGGTCACACTGACAACGATGCCGAGCGTCGTCGCTGGGGACCCCGGCCTGCTCGGCCTCGCCGTGCGAAACCTGATCGACAACGCGCTCACCCACGGCGCCCGGACCCGCGTCGAGGTGACCGTTGCCAGCGGACGCGTCACCGTACGGGATCACGGCCCTGGGTTGGACCCGAGCCTGACCGCCGACCCCTTCGACAGGGGCGTCACCGGTCCAACCGGCCACCACGGCATCGGCCTGGCCATCGTCCGCTGGGTCGCGCAAACACATTCCGGTGTCGCGACCATCGCTCCCGCACCCGGTGGCGGAACCGTCGCGACGATCACCATCCCCACCATGGCGAAATAGGGACGCTCGGCTAGCGGCGTCGCAACCGGCGGTTGGGAAGCTGACGACCCTCACTTCACCGCGCGGCGCAACACCACGCTGACCACGATCACGTCGTCGTTGTAGCCGGCACAGCGGATTCTCAGCGTTGATCAGACAGTGTTACGTCATCAGCCACAGCGGCTGCCTCTCGAAAGGGGACGACCCCGCTTGACCCTCACCGCTACCGGTTTCGGCAACGTCGAAGTCGGAGTCCAGCGATGCTCCAGATGCGTCCGGTGTTCCCGACGAACCCAACGCCCAGGGCCGCGATCAGAGCGTCCGACCTGCCCTACAAGCAACACCTCGGTGCATTCAGCACTGGATCGACACGGAGGAGAATCTCGTGAACAACGCGCGGATCGCGCTGGGATGGGTCGTCGGGGGTGTCGCGGCGGCGGCCGTGTTGGCTGGGTGCGGCGGTAACCCCTCTCCGGCCACCGGGCCATCGGGCGTGGCTTCGCCCGGCTCGTCGGCACCGGCCGCGGAATCCAATCCGGCCGGTGACATCCCCGACAACCAGGCGTTCGTGACCTACACCGCACCGGATCATTCCTTCACGCTGCAGGTTCCCGAGGGCTGGGCACAGACCACCGCCGGGACGACGGTGGTGTTCACCGACAAGTTCAATAGCATCGCCTTGGCGCCCCGTTCGGGCTTCTATGCCCCCACCACGGACTATGCCCGAACAGTCGAGCTACCCGAGATCGCCACCTCGACAAGAGGTTACGTCGCCGGCGATGTCACAACGGTCGACCGCAAGTCAGGGCAGGTCGTGCTGATCACCTATCAGGGCGAGTCCCCGCCGAGCCCGGTCACCGGGAAGACGGTTGCGCAGGCTGTGGAGCGCTACGAGTTCGCGGCGTCGGGCCGCGAAGTGGTGGTGACGCTGTCCGGGCCTACGGGTGCCGACAACGTCGATCCCTGGCGCACGGTCACCGACTCGTTCACCTGGACGCCGTGACCACCCCTGCGACCGACGACGACCCGCCCGCGACGGCGCAGGCTCGGCTGCCTGTCCCGATACTGGAGGCCGCGTCCCTATACCGGTTCTTCCGGGCCGGGGACGAGGAAACCCTCGCCCTCCGCGGGGTGTCGGTGACGCTGAGGGCCGGGGAGATGGTCGCGGTGGTGGGACCGTCGGGATCGGGCAAGTCCACCCTGCTAGCCTGCCTGGCCGGCCTCGACGAACCCGACGGCGGCTCCGTGCGCATCGCCGGAGACCGCCTGAGCCACCGCTCCGAACAGACCCGCGCCCGGCTCCGCGCACAACGGATTGGGCTGCTGTTTCAGAGCCGGAACCTGCTGGGGCACTTGACGGTTATTCAGAACGTGGCGCTGGCGCAGCAGTTTGCGAGACGGCCGCCCGATGCTCTGGCGCCGGGCGTCGTGCTGGACTCCCTGGGAATAGCCGGTCGAAGTCACGCCTACCCGAATCAGCTGTCCGGCGGCGAACTGGCCCGCGCCGGGTTGGCGGTGGCGGTGGCCAACGACCCCGTCGTGCTGCTGGCCGACGAACCGACCGGCGAACTCGACACGGCCACCGAACGCGTCGTCCTCGGCATCCTGCGCCGTCGTGCAGACGCTGGCACCGCGATTCTGGTCGCCAGCCACAGCCCTGCCGTGGCCGCCGCCGCCGATCGAATCATCGTGCTGTCCGACGGGCTGGTCGAGTCATGACCGCCGCCCGTGCGTCTGCCATCGGTCCGTACTCCGCCGACGATGAGCCGGCGGTGGTGCGCGGGCTAGCCGTGACGCGCACCTTCGGCAAGGGCGCCGGTGCGATCACCGCAGTCCGCGACGCCACGTTCAGCGTGGCGCCGCGGGCCAGGATCGCGTTGACCGGCCCGTCGGGGTCGGGCAAGTCGACCCTGTTGCATCTCGTGGCCGGCTTGGACATCGCAACGGCGGGAACTCTGACCTGGCCGAGCCTTGGAACCGATCCGGTGTCCCGGCTCGGCGTGATCGGAATCGTGTTCCAGGGTCCGAGTCTGCTACCGGCACTGAATGTGATCGAAAACGTTTGCCTGCCCATGCTTTTCGCCGGCCTCACCGAGGCCGAGGCCACCGTGCGCGCAGCCGAGTCACTGGCACGCCTAGGGATCGGGGACCTGACGCATGCCGTACCAGACGAACTGTCCGGTGGTCAGGCCCAACGCGTCGCGGTCGCCCGCGTCCTCGCCGCCGCCCCCCGGTTGATCCTCGCCGACGAGCCCACCGGCCAACTCGACCACCACGCCGCGGGCCTGGTGATCGACGTCCTGCTGCAGGCCGCCGACGAAGCGGGCGCCGCACTGATCGTGTCCACTCACGACCCCGCCATCGCAACCCGCTTGCCCACCGAATGGACCATGCACGACAGCCGATTGCAGACCCCCGACGTCAAGCGAGACCGACGATGATCGCGGTGTGGCTCACCGGCCTAATGCACCGTCGCCGCGCCCGCCTAGGGGCCGGCGCCATCGGCGTCGCGACGGGAGTCGCGCTGCTCGCGTCACTGGGCTCGTTCCTGGCCAACTCGCAAGCAACCATGACCGACCGCGCCCTGCGGGCTGTGTCAGTCGACTGGCAGGTCCAGGTCGCCTCCGGCGCGGCCACCGCCGAGGTGAGCAATCTCGTCAACTCGACGCCCGGAATCCGCGGCAACGCCCCGGTCGGATTCGGGCGCACACCCGGACTGTCGGTGACCAATAGCACCAGCATCCAAACCACTGGACCGGGAGTCATTCTGGGTCTGCCCACCAACTACCGCACCCTCTTTCCCGGCGAGATCCGGTCACTGGTCGGCACCGACACCGGGGTGCTGCTCGCTCAGCAGACCGCCGCCAACCTGCACGCCGCGCCGGGGGACGCCGTGACCATCCGCCGGGACGGACTGCCAGCCGCCACGGTCACCGTCGCCGGAATCGTGGACCTCCCCCAAGCCAACACGCTGTTCCAAACAGTCGGTGCCCCTGCCGGTGCGCAGCCCACTGCCCCGCCGGACAACGTCATGCTGCTGCCCGCCACCCTGTGGCATCAGCTCTACGACACCCTGGCCGCGACCAGACCCGATCTGGTGACCACCCAGATCCACGCACAGCTCGACCACGGCTTACCCCCGACCCCGGCCGCTGCATACACCGCGGTGACGGCGGCCGCCCACAACCTGGAAGCCCGCAGCGCTGGGGCCGCCATGGTGGGTGACAACCTCGGCGCCGCCCTGGACGCTGCCCGCGGCGACGCCGCCTACGCCCAGATCCTGTTCCTGTTCCTCGGGCTTCCCGGGGCGATTCTGGCGGCCCTGCTTACGGCGACCATCACCTCGGCCGGCGGCGCCCGGCGGCGCACCGAACAAGCGCTGCTACGGGCCCGCGGCGCCACCGCGCGCCACTTGCTGACGCTGGCCGCCGCCGAAGCCGCCGCCATCGGCGTCGCCGGCGCCATCCTGGGCCTCCTCGCCGCTACGCTCGTCGACCACTACACCTTTGGCGCAACTGCCCTCGGCACGACGGCGGCGGCATGGGTGCGGCCTACCGCCGCCGCCCTGACTGGCATCACGATCGCCGCACTCACCGTTCTCCTACCCGCACGACGCGACTTACGCGAACACACCGTCGCCGCCCGGCGGGCCGACGTAGCGCACCTCACCTCCCCGGCGTGGGCGCGTTACGGCCTCGACGTCGTCCTACTCATCGGTGCGTTCCTGGTATTCACCGCCACCACCGGCACCGGCTACCAACTCGTCATCGCTCCCGAAGGCGTGCCAGCCATCTCGGTGTCCTACTGGGCCTTCGCCGGACCTGCTCTCCTGTGGATCGGGGCCGGGCTGGCAACCTGGCGGCTGGCGGACCTGCTCCTCGGGCGGGGACGCCCCCTCATCGCCCGCCTGCTGCGCCCCGCCACCGGACAACTGGCGGGCACCATCGCGAGCGGCCTTGCGCGGCAACGCCGCCCGCTGGCGCGGGCCGTCGTCCTGCTGAGCCTCGCCATTGCCTTCGCCGCCTCGACTGCCACGTTCAACGCCACCTATCGTCAACAGGCCGACGCCGACGCACAACTCACCAACGGCGCCGACGTCACCGCCACCCTCGCGCCTGGCGACACCCCGCCGAACCTCGCCGCAAGCATCGCCAGCGTTCCCGGTGTGCGAGCCGTTGAACCGGTCCAGCACCGCTTCGCCTACATCGGTGCCGATCTCCAAGACCTCTACGGAGTAGATCCGGCCACCATTACGCGGGCCACCGCGCTGCAGGACAGCTACTTCCCCGGCGCCAAGGCGGCAGACCTGATGAGCACCCTCGCGGCGAAGCCCGACTCGATCCTGGTCTCCGCCGAAACGGTCACCGACTTCCAACTGAACCTCGGCGACCGGCTGACCTTGCGCCTCCCGGACGCGGCCACCCATCAACCCAAGGAGGTCACGTTCCACTACATCGGAGTAGTCACCGAGTTTCCGACTGCTCCCAAGGACAGCTTCTTCGTCGCCAACTCCGGATACATTGCGGCACAAACCGGTTCGCCTGCTACAGGCGCGTTCCTCATCGACACCGGCGGCCATGACACCGCCGCCGTCGCCGCCCGCATCCAGGCCATGCTGGGGACCTCGGCCACCGTCACCGACATCACCGCCGTCCGCAACCAGGTCGGATCCAGCCTCACCGCAGTCGACCTCGCCGGCCTCACCCGCATCGAACTGTCCTTCGCCCTGATCCTGGCCGTCTCTGCCGGAGGACTGGTCCTGGCCCTCGGATTCACCGAACGCCGCCGCAGCTACGCCATCATCACTGCGCTCGGTGCCAAACCCCGGCACCTGCGCGCCATGATCTTCAGCGAAACCGCGATCGTCACCGCAATCGGCATCCTCACCGGCGCGCTCATCGGATCCGTTGTCTCGGTCATGCTGGTCAAGGTGCTCACCGGAGTATTCGACCCACCGCCTGATGTCATCGCCATCCCCTGGGTCTACCTCGCCGCAGTGACGCTCACGACCGCGGCAGCGCTCGCCTCCGTCAGCATCGCCGCCGTCACCGTCGCCCGCCGACCCGCCATCACCGTCATCCGCGACCTCTGAATCGTTAGGCGCGTTCACGCACTGCCGCAGTGGTCAACGGTGCCGGGATCGGTGGCCAAGTGCTCGCAGGCAGTGCCGCGTCGTTCGTCAGCGCGTATCTGGCAGTGCGATTTCTCACCCGCTACTTCCACACCCGCACACTGACACCCTTCGCCGTGTACTGCGTGCTGGCCGGTGTTGGCGGCCTGGGCTGGCTCACCCTGCGCTGACGGCGGGAAACCGTCGACTCGCGGCGGGCCGAGCGTTGCCTCTACGCTGGGGATCGCGTTCGGCCAGGCTGGTCGCCTAGCCACCGTCGCGAACGATCAGCGCCGATCGCCGCCATGGGCCGACGGTGACTGGCAGGACGTTCTCAGCCGAGTCTCAAGGTTCCTCGCGCATGGTGAGGATGGCGGCTAATCGAAGGCGGCGACGATGGGTGGACAGGCGCGTCGTCATGCGATGCCCACCTCCCGTCGCGGGTTCCGGCCGTCATTGATTCTCCGCGGCGCAGCGGTGGTCGTGGCAGCGGTGGTACTGGCCGCCACCGGAGCCGGTTGGTGGACCTTCCACGGCCTGTTCGACGGAATCACCGTCTCGCAGGCCTTGGGCGCCGACGCGCCACGGTCTGCCGGTGCTGCGGTCGACATCCTTCTCATCGGTCTGGACTCTCGGAAGGATCAGAGTGGCAACGACCTGCCGCAGGAGATGTTGGACCAGCTGCACGCGGGTGACTCGACCTCCGGTGGCTACAACACCAACACGCTGATCCTGGTGCACCTCGCCGAGGACGGCAGCGTCGAGGCGTTCTCGATACCTCGGGACGACTACGTCAGCGTCTCCGGAATCGTGCCCGGGTACGAGCACATCAAAATCAAGGAGGCCTACGGGCTCACCAAGGCGCACGAGGAGCAACAGCTCGTCGACGACGGCGTCACGGATCAAGCGGCCTTGGAGAGGCAGGGCCGGGAGGCCGGCCGCAAGGCGACGTTGGCGGTGGTGCGGGCACTGACCGGGGTGCCGATCGACTACTTCGCGGAGGTCAATCTCGCGGGCTTCTACGACGTGGCAGCGAGCCTGGACGGCGTCGAGGTGTGCCTCAACCACGCGGTTCACGACGACTACTCCGGCGCCGACTTCCCCGCCGGACGCCAGACCTTGGACGCCCGGCAGGCTCTTGCGTTCGTCAGGCAGCGCCACGGGCTCGACAATGGCGACCTGGATCGCACCCACCGGCAGCAGGCGTTCCTGATATCCGTCATCCGCCAGCTTCAGAACTCCGGTTCATTCAGCGACGTGGGAAAGCTCAACGCGCTCATGGACGTTGCGCGCCAGGACATCGTGCTGTCCGCCGGGTGGAATCAGGACCTGTTCCGCCGCATCGGCGCACTCGCCGGGGAATACGTCCACTACCAGACGCTGCCGGTCGTGCGGTATGGCACGGTCTATGGCCAGGACGTCAACATCGTCGATCCGGCAGCGATCCGCGCCTTGGTCACGACGACCTTCGGCGATCCGGCGTCGACGCCGAAATCCGTTGCGCCAGAAAGTGTCACGGTGGACGTCGTCAACGCCAGCGGTGTCCGAGGCCTGGCGACCGAGACCTCGAACATGCTGAGCCACACCGGCTACCAGCCGGGCGAGCTCAGCGTCCCCACTACCGTCGAGTCTTCGGCAACGACGGTCGACTACGGGCCAGGAGCTGCCGGTGCCGCTCAGGCCGTCGCGACCATGCTCGACATCAGCGCCCCGCCGCAACAGCTCCCCGGCGTGGCCGCCGGGCGCATCCGCGTCGTGCTCGGCGAGGGCTACTCACTTCCCGCCGACGCCGGCAGCCTGGCCACCGCCCCGACCGGAGGTGAGTCGTTGGGCATCGACGTCGGCACCTCGGACGTGCCCGTCCCCGACCAGGGTCTTCCCCTCAGCGGCAGCGGCATCCCCTGCGTGAACTAGCTTTTCGTGCGAACCCGGAATCGAGCGACCACTTATGACGCGATTCTGGCGCCAGCACGTGTGAAAAGTGGCCACTCGCGCGATTTATCGATTCGGACCTCCGGCCAATATCATCGGGGACGAAATGACCGACAACCGCTCTGAAGCCCCAGGAGTTGTGACGGCCGCCGAGGGCCGGGCCGCAGACCGCATCAGTGCTGAGGCACGGCGTCGCAGGACCTTCGCCGTGATCAGCCACCCCGACGCAGGCAAGTCGACGTTGACCGAAGCCCTGGTGCTGCACGCCAACGTCATTACCGAGGCCGGCGCGATCCACGGCAAGTCGGGCCGCCGCGCCACCGTGTCGGACTGGATGGACATGGAGAAGGCCCGCGGCATCTCGATCACGTCGACCGCGTTGCAGTTCCCGTACGCCACCGCGGGCCAGGACTGCGTCATCAACCTGCTCGACACCCCCGGTCACGCCGACTTCTCCGAGGACACCTATCGCGTCCTGACGGCCGTCGACTGCGCGGTGATGCTCATCGACGCCGCGAAGGGTCTGGAACCGCAGACGCTCAAGCTCTTCGAAGTGTGCCGACTTCGGCGCATCCCCATCATCACGGTGATCAACAAGTGGGACCGACCCGGCCGCGACGCCTTGGAGTTGCTCGACGAGATCCAGGCTCGGATCGGTCTTCGGCCCACACCACTGACCTGGCCGGTCGGCATCGCCGGCGACTTCAAGGGCGTGCTCGATCGGCGCGTCGGCAACTTCATCCGCTACACCCGCACTGCGGGCGGCGCCAAGGCTGCGCCCGAGGAGCACCTCGCTCCGGCGGACGCACACGACGCCGCGGGCGTCGACTGGGACAACGCCGTCGAGGAGTCCGAGCTCCTGACCGCCGACGGGTCCGACTATGACCGGGACACGTTCCTCGGCTGCGAGTCGACCCCGGTGCTGTTCACCTCCGCGGCGCTGAACTTCGGCGTGAATCAGCTGTTGGACGTGCTCGTCCAGCTCGCCCCTTCGCCGCACGGGCAGCTCGACGTGGAGGGCCATCGACGGCCCGCCGAGTCACCCTTCAGCGCGTTCGTGTTCAAGGTGCAGGCGGGCATGGACTCCGCCCACCGCGACCGCATCGCCTATGCCCGGGTGTGCTCGGGGACGTTCGAGCGCGGCGAGGTCCTGACTCACGCCACCACGGGCAAGCCCTTCGTCACCAAGTACGCGCAGTCGGTGTTCGGCCAGCAGCGCTCGACGCTGGACACCGCGTGGCCGGGTGACGTCATCGGTCTCGCCAACGCCGCCGCGCTTCGACCGGGCGACACGCTGTACCGCGACATCCCCGTGCACTACCCGCCGATCCCGAGCTTCTCCCCCGAGTACTTCGCCGTCGCACGCGGCACGGACCCCAGCAAGCACAAGCAGTTCCGCAAGGGCATCGAGCAGCTGGAGCAGGAGGGCGTCGTGCAGGTCCTTCGCTCGGACCGTCGCGGTGATCAGGCACCCGTTTTCGCCGCCGTCGGGCCGATGCAGTTCGAGGTGGCGTCCCACCGGATGGCAGGCGAGCTCAGTGCACCGATCTCGCTGGAGTCGCTGCCCTATACCGTCGCGCGTGCCGCCAACCCGGACGACGTCGCGTTCCTCCAGCGGCAACCGTCGGTGGAGGTCTTCACGCGGACCGACGGCGTCATCCTGGTGCTCTTCTCCACGAAGTGGCGCCTCGAGGGCTTCCAACGCGACAACCCGTCGGTGAAGCTGACCTCGCTCGTCGCCGCGGGCGACGACTAGGGTTCAGACGTAGCGCACGACCTGGTGCCAGACGACTGCCTGAGCGACGACGGCGCGCCCCGAGTCCAGGCTGATGGCGGGGTTCCCGTGCAGCTCGTACCCAAGATCGAGCGCTTCGCTGACGCGGCGGCAGAACACTTCGTCATCGGGCCCGGTCAGTAGGCGGTACCTCGGCAACCCGTTCGGTGGTTCCGTCATGATCCGATGGTGCCACGGTCGGGCTCGAAACTGCCGACCGTGGCCGAGCCGACAACCGGCCCCGCCCAGGCGAGTCCGATCGACGAGCCGATGCCGAAGGCCGCGTTGCTGATGCCCGGGCAGCGACCCCGGCGCCTCCTCGGGAGCCGGCGTGAGCACGCTCATCGCCGTGAGCGTACCGCCCATGAAGGCGCAGCGAACGGGGCCACCGGCGCTTCGTCCTAACCAGTGCGACCCAGAGGGCGCCGCGGCCCTGGTGACCCGCCCGGGCCGCCACCGGTTCACCCACCGCAAGCCCCCGCCTGCGCTAGAAGTTCCAGTCCTCGTCTTCGGTGTTGATGGCCTCGCCGATCACGTACGACCAACCCAACTTGCTGGCCGAAGTACTACTTACTGGCCCTGATCGCCTCGAAGACGCTCGCATCAAGCAGGGTCGACGTATCACCGAGTTCGCGGCCTTCGGCAACGTCTCGCAACAGTCGCCGCATGATCTTGCCGCTGCGAGTCTTCGGTAACTCCGGCACCACGTGAATCTCCCGCGGCCGCGCGATCGGTGAGATCTCGCGGGCCACCTCGGCCCGCAACTCGTCGATCATCTGGTCGCGGGGGGTGTCGACGTGGTGGGTCATCAGGATGACGAACGCCACGATCGCCTGCCCGGTGGTGTCGTCACTGGCGCCGACGACGGCCGCCTCCGCGACCCCCGAGTGGCCGACCAGTGCGGACTCCACCTCCGCGGTGGAGATTCGATGCCCGGACACGTTCATCACGTCGTCGACGCGGCCAAGCAACCAGATGTTGCCGTCCAGGTCGTATCGCGCACCGTCACCGGCGAAATACCAGCCCTGCTCGGCGAATCGGGACCAGTAGGTCTCCTTGAACCGCACGGGATCCCCCCAGATACCGCGCAACATCGCCGGCCACGGCTTGTCGAGAACGAGGTAACCGGAGGCGTGCTCGCCGAGTTCGGGGCTGGGCTCGACCAAATTGCCATGGTCGTCGACGACGCGCGCCGAGATACCGGGTAACGATGCCATCGCCGAGCCGGGTTTGGTCGCGGTGACTCCCGGCAGCGGCGAGATCATCGCCGCTCCGGTCTCGGTCTGCCACCAGGTGTCGACGATCGGGGTGCGGTTGGCGCCAATCGCGTCGCGGTACCACCGCCACGCCTCGGGGTTGATGTTCTCACCGACGGTGCCCAGCAACCGCAAGCTGGACAGGTCGTGGGCGTCGGGGATTTCGCGCCCCCACTTCATGAACGTACGGATAAGTGTCGGCGCGGTGTAATAGATTGTCACACCGTGCTTTTCGATGACCTCGAAGTGACGGTGCTCGTTCGGGGATGCGGGGGTGCCCTCGAACAGCACCTGGGTCACCCCGTTGGACAGCGGCCCGTAGACGATGTACGTGTGCCCGGTGATCCAACCGATGTCCGCGGTGCACCAGTACACGTCGGTCTCCGGCTTGACGTCGAAGACGTTGAAGTGGGTGTACGACGACTGCGTGAGGTAGCCGCCCGAGGTGTGCACGATGCCCTTCGGGGCACCGGTGGTGCCCGACGTGTACAGCAAGAACAACGGCTGTTCAGCGTCGAACGCCTCTGGGGTGTGCGTGGGCGAGGCACTCTCGACGGCGTCGTGCCACCACAGGTCGCGGCCCTCAGTCCACAAGACGTCGATGCCGGTACGGCGCACCACCAGAACGTGCTCCACTGAATCTTGTTCGCGCACTGCGTCGTCCACCGCATCCTTCAACGACACGGCCTTGCCGCGTCGGTACTGCCCATCGGTGGTGATGACCAGCTTGGCCTTCGCATCGTCGATTCGGGCTCGCAGCGCCGGGGCCGAGTATCCGGCGAATACCACGGAATGCATGGCCCCGAGCCTCGCGCACGCCAACATCGCCACGATTGCCTCGGGGATCATCGGCATGTATATGGCGACCCGATCACCTGCGACCACCCCGAGATCGACGAGGGCGTTGGCGGCTCGCGACACCTCTGCCAGCAGATCGGAGTACGTCAGGCTGCGGCTCTCGCCGACCGGCTCACCCTCCCACCGAATGGCCACCCGATCGCCGTTTCCGGCCTCGACGTGACGGTCCACGCAGTTGTACGCGACATTGAGTTTGCCACCGACGAACCACTTCGCGAAGGGTGCCTCCGACCAGTCGAACACCTCGTCGAACGGCGTCTCCCACGACAGCCTGTTGGCTTGCTTCGCCCAGAACGCCAGCCGGTCTTCCTCCGCCTCGCGGTACAGGTCAGCAGTCGCGTTGGCGTTCTCGGCGAACCCTGGTGACGGCGGATACGATGCCGGGATTTCGGTGTGCGTCAGGGACATGAGAATCCTTCTGGGTCGAGTAGCCTTGAAATATGCTGGAAAACAGTTGAATTCGACCGTCCTGAGGAAGTACGCCTACGGATGTGATCGGTGATGGTTCACGGTCGGAACAAGGGCCGGTTGGGCAGGACCGGCCTTCCGAACGTCGAGGCAGTGACTGCGGCGACGCACAGGTACCAGGCCAGTGCGGCAGTGACGAGGCCAAGGGCTCCACCTGCCACGGTCAGGCCGGCGCTGCCGACGAGCGCGCCGAGCCCGAGCAGCACGAACGTGACGTCCAGTACGGCGAAGAGCACCGCGAGCACGACAGTCGTCCGCAAGGCGGCGATCAGCATGAGGCTGGTGAAGATGGCCCAGCCGATCAGGTACCAACCGGCCGCTACCCCATGGTGCTCAGCCGGAATGTCCTTGGCGTACAGGGTGACGTACGCCCAGAACGATAGCCAGAAGGCACCATAGGACGAGAACACCGTGGCCCCGAAGACGTTCCCCTTGCGGAATTCCCACATCCCGGCGAGTAGTTGGGCGATCCCGCCGAAGGCCAGGGCAACACCGAGCATCACCGGCTCGGTGTCCTTGGGCATGATGCCCGCGTTGACCAAGCTCAACAGAAAGGTGGTCAAGGCAAAGGCAGCAAGACCCAACGGTGCCGGATCGGCGATCATCCGGACTTGCTCGGACGCCAGCTCCCGGGACATCGCCACCGATCCCGCCGTCGGGTCGCCGATGTCGGGAAGCAACTCCCGTGCCGCGCTCGTCCGGTCGGCCTCATCTCTAGTGATCGTCATGTCGACTTCCTTTGTGCCCCTGCGGGCGAATGGTTTCCTGATCGATCAGCTGGTAATTGCGGTCGAAGAATCGGGTGCAAGGCGTGCAGTGTCGCTGGATCCTCGATGGTCGAGGGCATTGGTTCGTCCTTGCCATGCGCGATTCCGCGCATGGTCTTTCGCAGGATCTTGCCCGAACGCGTCTTGGGCAGCGCGGCTACGACGTCGACCAGTTTGAAGCACGCGACGGCGCCGATCTCGTTACGCACTGCGGCAACGAGTTCCGCCGCGACCCCATCGGCTGACGCACCGGCCTTCAGCACGATGAGACCCCGTGGCACCTGGCCCTTGATCTCGTCGGCGACGCCGATCACGGCACACTCGGCCACCGCGGGATGGGCGGCCAGCACGGCCTCCAGCTCCCCCGTCGACAAGCGATGCCCCGCAACGTTTATGACGTCGTCGATCCTGCCCATCACGTACAGATAGCCCTCGGCGTCGAGATACCCCCCGTCGCCGGTGAGGTAGTACCCGGGATGCTCCGTGAGATAAGAGGCAACGAATTGTGGATCGTCGTTCCACAGAGTCGTAAGCGTGCCGGGGGGCAACGGAAGTTTGAGGCAGATGACGCCCTCCTCGCCTGGTTTGCAGACTGAGCCGTCCTCACGGAGGACCTGGACGTCGTAGCCCGGCATCGGGACGGTCGGCGACCCCGCCTTGAACGGCAGCGGCTCCAGACCCATCGGGTTGGCCGCGATCGACCAGCCCGTCTCGGTCTGCCACCAGTGATCGACCACGGGCACCGCGAGCTTCTCCGACGCCCAGTGGTACGTATCGGGATCCAGCCGTTCCCCGGCGAGGAACAGGTACTCAAGAGTGGACAGGTCGTGTTCGGCGAGATGCGCGCCGGTCGGGTCTTCCTTACGGATCGCCCGAATTGCCGTCGGCGCCGTGAACAGCACCTTGACGCCGTGGTCGGAGACCACCCTCCAGAACGCTCCCGGATCCGGTGTCCCCACCGGCTTGCCCTCGTAGAGCACCGTCGTCGCGCCCACCAACAACGGCGCATAGACGATGTAGGAGTGACCGACGACCCAGCCAACGTCTGACGCAGCCCAGAACACGTCGCCAGGACCGACGTCGTAGATGTGGCGCATGCTCCACAGCAACGCAACGGCGTGACCGCCATTGTCGCGCACGACACCCTTGGGCTTACCCGTCGTGCCGGAGGTATAGAGCACGTACAAGGGGTCGGTTGCCGCGACGGGCACGGGACCAACGGGAACCGCATCGGCCATCAGCTCGTGCCAGTCGAGGTCGCGTCCCGCGGTCAGCGCGCACCGCAGCCGATCCCGCTG
Organism: Mycobacteriales bacterium; assembly: GCA_038244615.1. GTDB lineage: Bacteria > Actinomycetota > Actinomycetes > Mycobacteriales > Mycobacteriaceae > Mycobacterium. The sequence continues at coordinate 100,005 of JBBRTH010000012.1, forward strand.
GACGATCACGCAGTGCTGAGGCGGATGCTCCGCGGCGTCGATCGCGGCGTCGAGCATCGGCTTGTACTCCACGATGCGGGACGGTTCGATCCCACACGATGCCGAAACCACGACCTTGGGGCGGGCATCGTCGATCCTGATGGCCAGTTCGTGCGGGGCGAAGCCGCCGAATACCACCGAGTGCACTGCGCCGAGCCGGGCACACGCCAGCATCGTGATGACGGCCTCCGGAATCATCGGCATGTACACCACGACCCGGTCGCCCTTGGCGACGCCTAGTCCGCGGAGCACTCCGGCGAATCGCGATGTCTCGTCGAGGAGCTCTCCATAGGTGTAGGTGCGTTGGGTCCCCGTGACCGGGGAGTCGTAGATAAGCGCCGGCTGCGTGGCGCGGCCATCGGCAACGTGCCGATCCAGCGCGTTCGCGCAGGTGTTCAGTTCCCCGTCCGAGAACCAGCGGTGGAAGGGTGGACTGGAATCGTCGAGCACACGCCTCGGCTCAATCGACCATGACACCTCCTCCGCGGCACGAGCCCAGAACGTCGCCGGGTCTTCGATGCTTGACCTCACAGCATTTCGATACGCACCTTCTGCAGCACTGCTGCATGTCGATGACTGTCGAGAAGGCGAGCGCCCAGAATGATCTGTACTGGCGCACATTTCGTCGTCCTCGCCTTGATGGTCACCCGTGCTATCGCTGGGATCCATTGCACTGTATTTAGATTCAACGCAGAGCAATGGAGCCTTTAGACCCTTTCCCTAGGAATAAAGGTCACCAAACCTGCTTCAGGCCAGTCGCGCGAACAGTTCTTCGTGTGAGGATCGGGGGTTTCGAAGAAGGGTCTTTCGACTCCATCGGCGTCGCTCGCGATCGATATAGGTTCAATGAGTAAAGGTTCTTGGGCTCTCCACCACCCAGAGGCCTGATTCCTCACAACCAGGTTCACGATTGGTATTTCGCGATGACGCAGACGCTTGATACACCCACCACACCGAAGACCGTCGACACCATGCGCGCCGCGGTGGTCACTGAATTCGGTGCTGCGCTTGAAGTTCGTGACGTCGAACTACCCACACCCGGTTACGGCGAAGCGCTCGTGAAGCTGGAGACCTCGGGCGTCTGTCACACCGATCTGCATGCCGCACATGGGGATTGGCCGGTCAAGCCACAGCCACCGTTCATCCCCGGCCACGAGGGCTACGGTAGCGTCGTCGCACTCGGCGCTGGCGTGACGGACCTCAAGATCGGCGACATGGTCGGCAACGCCTGGCTCTGGTCGGCGTGCGGAAGCTGCGAATACTGCCGCACCGGCTGGGAGACGCTGTGTGAGAGCCAGCAGAACGGCGGCTACAGCGTCAACGGCAGCTTCGGCAGCTACATGCTCGTCAACGCCGCCTACGCCCCGCGAATCCCGGACAACGTCGACCCGCTCGAGATAGCACCCATCCTGTGCGCAGGCGTGACCGTCTACAAGGGCCTCAAGGTGACCGACACCCGGCCTGGCCAGTGGGTGGCGATCTCCGGCATCGGCGGGCTCGGCCACATCGCCGTGCAGTACGCACGGGCGATGGGGCTGCGCGTGGTCGCCGTCGACATCGACGACGCCAAGCTCGCCCTGGCCACCAGTCTCGGCGCCGAAGTCGTCGTCAATGCCAGCACCAGCGACGTGGTCGCCGAGGTGCAGAAGGCCACCGGCGGTGTGCACGGAGTGCTGGTCACCGCCGTCCACCCGCAGGCCTTCGCGCAGGCCATCGGCTTGGCCCGCCGCGGCGGCACCATCGTCTTCAACGGGTTGCCGCCCGGCGACTTCCCGGCACCCATCTTCGACATCGTGCTCAAGGGCCTGACCATCCGCGGTTCCATCGTCGGTACCCGCCAGGACATGGTCGAAGCGCTCGACTTCTATGCCCGCGGTCTGATCCACCCGACGGTGGCCAGCGTGGGACTCGACGACATCAACGATGTGTTCGGCCGCATGGAACGTGGACAGATAGATGGCCGCATCGTGATCGACTATCGGGCGCCCTGACGGAGATTCGACCCGAATCTCGTTGCTGCATACCGTGCTCGGCTGCAGCCAACCAGGTTCGAGAGCCCGCACCCGGGGCCCGCTCTACGCGGACGCCCGCACCAGCGACACCGATGAAGACGAGGAGAACATCATGACGGCTACGACCATTGCACATGACGAGGTCGACGAGTCCCGATCCGTGGAGGTCCACGGCACCAAGCTCGACGGGCGCGTGGCCTTCGTGACGGGTGGAACGCGCGGCATCGGCGCGGCGATCAGCAAGAGCTTGGTCAGTCAGGGCGCGACGGTCGCCGCGGGGTACGGCAGGAATGCCGAGCACGCGCAGAAGTTCCTTGCCGAGTTGAAAGCGGCCAGTGACGGCGCCGAGGTCAGCGTCCATCAGGGCGATGTCGCTTCCGCAGACGATTGTCAACGGACCATCCGCGAGGTCATCGAGCTCCATGGCCGCCTGGACATCTTGATCAACAACGCCGGCATCACGATCGACAAGACGGTGGCCAAGATGACCGAAGACGAATGGAACAAGGTAATCGGCGTCAACCTGTCCGGGGCGTTCTTCCTCGCGCAGGCCGCGCTGGCCCACATGCTCGAGCGCGGCAGCGGGCGAATCGTCATGGTCTCCTCGGTCATCGGAGAGACGGGCGCCGTCGGTCAGGCGAATTACGCGGCTTCCAAGGCCGGGTTGTTCGGCCTGACGAAGACGCTCGCCCGCGAGGCGTGCTTCCAGATGGGGCGCTCGGGAAAGTTGGCCGAAGACGGTATCGGTGTCACGGTCAATGCCATCACGCCCGGCTACGTGTCGACCGAGATGGTCGCGGCCATTCCCGAGAAGGTCCTCGACCGCATCAGGGACACCATTCCGATGCGGCGGCTGGCCCACCCGTGGGAAGTCGCGCGAGTGGTGCACTTCCTGGCCGCCGACGCCTCGGGTTACATCACCGGACAGGTCTGGGGAGTCAACGGCGGCCTGGACATGTGACCGGCCGGAAGCGGTCCCCCATCGCCCGACATGACATCAACTTACGAACGTCTCATTGAAGAGGGTGATGGGCACATGGATGCCTTTGAAGTGAACAAGTACGGCAAGATCGTCTTCCCGTCCAATTGCTTTCCCGATCTTGACTTTTCGACCTTCGATAGCCTCGAGCAGCTGGATGCCGTCGTCCGGCGTGACTTCGATGCCAAGGCCCCATCGGGGACCCACATCCTCGAGCAGATCAAGACGGGCTCCTACCAGAGCAAATTCGAGTTGATGCGCGACATGGCGCTCAACCTGTTCTGGGCCAATCGTTTCAAGATGACGATGTTCGATGTCCGGCCTACCCGGTGGGCCGACGTTCCGCGCACTCGCGATGACGTCTTCGTACCGGTCCAGACGCCCTGGCACGAAGCCGAAACCAAGGTTTCCGCAGTCTTTTCCGCGTACCCGAATCTTCCGGCACAGTGGAATGACGAGGTCGAGGACAGCATCTTCGAGATCCTCTTCGACGTATTCGGCCATCGGAGAAACCACGCGACCAAGCTTTCGCCCGTCGTACCCACGGTTGCCGAGTTGCTCTCCAACCCCGCCAATCAAACTCTGCGCCTGAACAAATTCGACCCCGATTTCCGCCGGTACAGCTATACCGAGATCATTGACTGCAATGAGGACGTAGCCGAGTTGGAGGCGCTACATCGATGGTCGATGGTCCTCCACAATCAGTATCCGTGGGGGCGTAGCGAAGCTGCCCTGGTCGCGGTCAGTGAACTGCGAGACGACGACTACGTGGTGGTCTTCCATCCTCGTGATCCCGAAGTGGCGAACTTCCTGACCCGCATCGCCGCCGGTCATGCGCCGAAGAGGGCCGCAACCGCCGTCCCGAAAGTGATTGCGCCCATCCGCCCGTACCCTGCCATCGACGTGCGCAACGACTTCGTGGTCCAAGCTCGCATCGAGGCCATCGCGGCGGCCCATGGCGACCAGGTCTGCACAAACACCGATCTCATCCGGAACAGTGCCTACAACTGGTCGCCCATGTCCGCGGCGGAGATTCGCGACAAGACCGGTATCGAGCAGCGTCGTTACACCTCGGGCAGCATCGAGGAACTCTCCTTGCGGGCGGCCCGGTCGGCGCTGGCTCACGCCGGAGTTGGTCCCGACCAGATCGGGGCTGTCATCGTCTGCACCTGCACCAGCTCTCGGCTGATCCCGTCGATCGCGACCTGGATCTCCGGCGCGTTGGGCATCGAGCAGACGCACTGCTCGTTCGACCTCGTCGCCGCATGTGCCGGCCTAAGCTACGGATTGGCCGAGGCGGTGAGAATTCTCCAACTGGTTCGACGACCGGTGCTGGTGGTCTGCGCTGAGAAATTCTCGGACAAGATTGGGAACGTCCGGCCATCCCGGATGATCTTCGGCGATGGCGCGGCCGCGCTCATCATCAGCCCTGCACCCGAAGGGTCACCGCCGGACATCGAGTACATCCAGACCTACGCCAGCGGTCCGACAAGCCAAGTGAACTCGATCCTGTGGCCAAATCCCGCGTTCGGCAACAACATCACCGTGTACGGGCCCGAGGTGAAGGCACTGGCAGGCCGCTACCTCGTACAGATGCTCGACGATGTCAGAGCCCTGCCGGACCCCGATGGCGTCGCGGATTCGCTGCTGGCGAGCGTCGAGTTGATCATCCCGCACCAGGCGAACAAGACCATGGTGATCGACTTGGCGACCGGTGCTGGTTTGTCGCCGGATCAGCTGTACTTCAACATCGAACAGGTGGGCAATGCCTCGTCGGCGAGCATTCCGCTCGCCATTCACGATGCCGTCCGCGATGGCGTTATCACTGCACCCACGAGAGTCTTCACTCCAGGCTTCGGGGCAGGGGCGGTTGCCGGTTATGCGATTCTTCGGGTTGATCCTGCCGTCGTCGCGCTCGACGACCGGGTGGAGCTGCCCGCCGAGTCGAACACGATCGTAGAGTCACTCAACGTACCCGCTGCGGCCGACATGGCCCTGGCGTTCGGCTGAGCACATCAGCAGGTAGCGGCCAGGCCGTCAAGGTATCTGAATTCCAGGGGGAATCGTCTTCCCCACTCAATCGAAGGAGGCCTCATGGCCTCGTCAGACGCTCCCACCCCCTCCCTGTCACGTTCAGTTCTCGACTTGCCCGGCGTCGCCGAGAATGTCATCTCCGGGGCCGACCCCGCCGCCCTGATCCGCGAGCTGCTGGCCACCGCCGCGATGACGCTGAAGCA
>JBBRTH010000013.1:0-103630 GCA_038244615.1 Mycobacteriales bacterium
GAAGCTCCCCGCCGGAGCGACGACCATCACCGTCGACACGTCCTACGCCCAGATGCGACCAGCCGGTCCCCTGGACATCACCCTGCGCGTAGGCGGAGACATCGTCGGGCAGGGCCAGGTCCCGATGAGTGCACCGCTGCTGTTCACCGCCAACGACTGCCTCGACATCGGGGTCTGCCTCGGCTCACCGGTATCCCTGGACTACTACGACAGCGCCCCCTTCCCCTTCGAAGGCCACATCGACCGGGTCCACGTCGCCTACACCTGAACCGCGTACAGGAAACGACCCAGCCCAAACCGTTGCCAAGGGTCAGGGGGGTGAGGCAGCTGCCAACCAGGTAAACGCCAAGGGTGACCATGAGGAGATTGCGACCCGCTTCATCGCGGGCATGGGCATCGGCGGTGAGTAGTCGATCACAAGTGTGGCAGCGGCGGCGAACTCTCGATCGCTACTGGCTGATCGCGATGATGACCTTGGTCGTCGGCCGGCCCGGAGGGTCGGGCTGTGGGTTGAAGCCGACACGCACACCGGGAGACTCGGGTTGAGAGTTGGTGGCCGCGCCGGGGCGGCCGGGTGGTTCCGGCTGCGGATTGAACGCCGGGATCGGCACTCCGTTCGCGGGGCCGGCGTAGGCGGTAGCGGTGGCCAGTCCGAGTCCGGCGAGTGCGACACCGCCGGACAGCAGTGCTGCGGCGACCGTTCTCGTCGCGTGGTGGCTGTGGTTCATGATGACTCCTCGTTTCATTGCGGGTTTGCCGCTAGGTGTGATGTTTTGTTCGATGGTGCCGGCGGTCCTCGCCGATCCCATGGAAATTGGACATCGTCCGCGCCGCTACCGATCCCAACATCACCTTCGATGGACAGACGCAACGCGCTGGAACGGGGCCCTTGGCCTCCGAAGTGCCGCCGGTCATGACTGTGAATTCGCCAGAACCCCACCACCCGAGCTGCACACAGACCAGGTGATCAACGAACGACCCTCAACGGAGAGCGGCCGAAGTGCCCACGGCCGTGGGCAGGCTCTGGGGAGGTTCGACGATTACCGTCAATATCGCGACGAAAACGCCACGCGCCGGTCCTACGCCGTCAGGTCGTCGTCCCAGTCATCGGACTCGAGGTCCTCGAGCGAGGTGAGTCTCGGGTTCGCCGTGGCCCGGGTGCATTGCCCGCCGTGGCTGCGGGCGGTGTACACGTTGGTCGTGGCGATCGTGATGAGTTCTTCGACCACGTCGTGCGGCGGGTGGCCGACGAGCTGGGCCAGCGGTGTGATTGCCACGCCAATGCTCGCGGTCAGCCGATACGGAGAAGTCCGAACGCTGTGTTGGAGTCGCTCGGTGAGCACCATGGCGTCCGTGCTGTTGAACGTGTCGGCGACGAGGTACTCGGATTCGCCGACGTGCGCCAGGACGGCGTCGCGCCGAAGCGTCTCGCTGATTCGGTGCCCGATCGCGACCCGGGCCTGATTGCCATCGGCGTCGCCCCCCATCGCCTTCAGCAGCGAGAAACTGTCGAGACTGACGACCACGATCGCCAGGAAGCGGTCGCCGTCCCTGCCGCGGGCCACGATGGTCGCAACGCGGTCGGAGAACGCGTCGCGAGTCAGCAATCCGGTCAGCGGCTCGAGCTCGCCGTAGTGGACGTCGGTGTTGACGATGCGAATCACGTTGCGGCAGACGAACACCACGAATGAGTTGATCAGCACGAAGAGCCCGGTCCCCGTCAGGGCGATCGCGGGTTCGAATTCGCCGAGTCTGACCGCCAGCGCGATGAGTGTGGCGGCCCCGACGACCCAGGTGTAAGCCAACAATCGCCCGTCGTGAAAGAGCGCGGCGAACGCCGACACCACGACGAACGTGCTGGCCCCCATCAGGCCGATGACGGGATCGGCGTTGATGAGACAGGCCACGGCGATGCAGATGCTGCCAACCCCCACACAGAGCTGTGACTGCAGGCGGGTGGGCCAGCCGGACCTCAACCACGACGAGGCCATCACGACGCAGCAGACCGTGACCCCGATGGCGAGCCCTCTGTTGAGCGCCCCCGTCGGGCCGAGATCACTGAGCATCAGGATCAGCGGTATCACGCCCAACCCGAGCAAGTTGGCCGCGGTCAGTCGGCAGGTGGCGCGCCGAAGTCCACTGACCGCCAGGTATGACGTGATCCAGTAGTAATGGTCCTCGGAGTGAAGCCTACGTCTCGCTGCGGCCAGCATGGTCAGGTCCGTGGCGGAGAGTCGGGGCCAAGGCCGACCAAGAAAGAGTCGAGGTGACGGCCGAGTTGCACGCCAAAACCATAGCCGAGATGCCCAACTGGTGGTTAGTTTTGTGAACGACGAATGACGTCGTCAACTGTCGGCGAGTGCGTGAACTGGCCGGGCGGCCCCAAACGGTGAATTCGACATACCGCTGCCATTCAAGGTGCACCCCAACAAAGGGGATCGCTGCCTGATCCCGCACGGGGGGCTTGCGGCCATGCAGCTGCCCCGCGGCTCGCCTAGCGTGGGGGAGTGACGGATGCACCGACGGACGTAGCTTTCCTCGATCCAGCGGCCTTCGAGCCGCTCATCACCGATCTTGCGGAGCCCCGGGCCCACCGAAAGCGGCGTCTTGCCCTGGCCTACCGCGTTTTTGGCGCGATGGGCTGGGGCTCACTGGGCGACGGACACATCTCGGCGCGTGACCCCGAGCGGCCCGATTGTTTCTGGTTGGGACGTTACGGAGCGCCGTTTCGGTACATGACCACCGACGACCTCGTGCCTGGTCCGCGCCATCGGGTCCGTCGACGGCGGGAAGCGCATCGCTGCAGCGATCGGGGGTGCGCGCGGGGTGATCCTGCGCAACCACGGACTGTTGACGGTCGGGTCGACCATCGACTCGGCGGTGGGCTTCTTCCTGTTGATGGAACGCTGCGCCGAGGTTCAGGTGAAGGCGCGTGATGCCCACTCCATCGGTGCCGAGTCGGCCCGGCGCGTGCACGACGAGTTCGACGAGGTCGCGGGGTGGCAGGTGTTTCAGTGGGCGCAGCGTACCTATGTCCCCGACATGGCGGACATCGGCGTTTAGCAGCCGCGACGAATTCGTGCTCAGTCGTTCCAGAACGAGTTGAGGTCGGCAACGTCGGCCTGCGCGCGAGCGGCACCGAGGGCGAGCGCGTTCGCTAGCTGCGTCGGATCCATGAAGTCGATGCCGTCCTCTGGATCAGCGCAGACGAGTCTGACCCTCGACCCCTTGGACTCGAGGTAGGCGACCTCGTCGTGGATTTCGTTCGGGTTGGTCCGCATCGTCAATCCGAAGGACCCCGACTTCGGCGGCCTGCTCATCATCGAGAAGATGACGACGCGCTGGGCGCCGGCCAGAATGTCGGAATGCGTGCTGGACGGGCTGACGCCACCATCCATGCAGAAGTGGTCGCCTAGCCAGACCGGGCCATTCACGCCGGGGAGCGCGGAGCTCGCCGCACAGGCGGTGGCGATGTCGATGCCGCTGTCGGAGGACACGATGATCAGTTCCCCGGTGTAACAGTCGACGGCGGTGGTGTGGTGCTTGGGACTCGGCCACAGCACCCCGCCGAGCAACTGGTTCAAGGAGGTGATGTAGCTGGCGACGGGAGCGTTCTGCGCCGCCATCGCCGCGCGGCCGATCTTTAGGACGTCGGCGACATCGGTGGACGTGGCGGTGCCAAGAATCCGCGTGGCGCGTTTCTGCGAATCGGCTCCCGTGTCGGCGACGACCATCTTGGTCATCGCCTCGGGATTCGCCGCGAGTTGGGACAGCCTGGTGAATGCCGGTTCCATGACCCCCGCGCTGACGTAGCTGCCCATGATGCTGCCTGCCGAGGTGCCGATCGTCGCGTCGACGTTTTGCAGGTCGACCCCATGGGCCTTCGCGGCCATGCCGTAGCCCAGCATCCAACAGACGAACCATTCGCCACCACCGCCGAACGAGATGGCCCGCTGCTTACCCCTACCCACGGGTGACGTCGCCGGAATCGGGAAGACTTTCGGGCCCATGGGACTCGACGCTATCCGGCGATGGGGTGTAGCTGGTGGATCTTCGCCCAACTGGGGCAGATGCGCTCAGCGGCCCAGCTTCTCGCGGATCGTGTCGGCGGCGAAGCGGGCGAGCGACACCGGCCGGAACGCGCGCGCGGCGGCGGTCAGCGCGTCGCGGGTATCCGTGCTCAGTTCGATGTCGGCAGCTGCGACGTTGAACTCGAGTTGATCGACGCTGGACGCACCGGGAATGGCGACCACGCCCGGCAGGCTGATCAGCCAGGCCAGGGCCACCTGCGCCGGTTTGGCGTCGACCTCGGCGGCAACCTCGCGCAAGGTGTTCAGCAGCGGTTCTACCCGTCGCAGGTTCTCGACACCGAACAGCGGGTTGGTCGCCCGGACTCCGCCCGGCCGGTTGTCGACGCCGTACTTGCCGCCCAAGAGCCCCTGCGCCAGTGGGCTGTAGGCGATCACCATCCGGTTCTCGCGCTCGGCGAAGGGAACGAGATCGTCGAGGGGCTGAGGATGGGCGAGCGAGAAGTGCACCTGATTGCTGATCACCGGACTGCCGAGCGCGGCATCAGCCTTGCGCCACCGTTCGAGTGAGTAGTTCGAGACACCGACGGCACCGATGACGCCGTCGTCGAGCAGGCTGCGCATCCCGGGCATGATCACCGAATCGGGGACCACCGGATTCGGTTGGTGGATCTGGTAGAGCGGGATTCTGTCGAGCTGCAGTCGGCGGGCGCTGGCGTGTGCACGGCGCTTGACTATCGGCGGGAACGGCGCGACGGGGAAGATCTTGCTCGCGACGACGACGTCGGCACGTTCCTCACCAAGCGCTTCGCCGAGGATGTGCTCGCTCTTGCCGAACCCGTACACCTCGGCCGTGTCGAACAGCGTGACGCCGAGGGCGCGGGCGCGGGACACGATGTCGCGGGCCGCTCCCGCGGCGTACTCGTCGCCGTAGCCCCATTCCTTGGCGCCGAACTGCCACGTGCCGAGGCCGATCCGGCTGACTCTTCCGAGCCCGTCGAACTCCAGATACTTCATGTCTCCCACCGTACTGATGGCGTGTTCCCGCTGAATGAGTCCAGCTTGTTTTAGAGGTCTGGTGGCCCGATGTTGGGCTGGAAGGGACGATGAACAGATGGCTGGTCGGAAGCGGCATTCCGCCGAGTTACATCGTGCGTGAGTTGCGCCGCGCGGACGAGTTGGCTGCCAAGGGCAAGACGGGTGAGGAGATCGCCGCCGAGCTGCAAGTGTCGGCGGCCACGCTGTACAACTGGCGGCGCACCGACGGCGGGATGGACACCGACGCCGCCAAGGAACTCAAGGAGCTGCGCGAGCAGAGCGACCGCCTCAAGCGGTTGTTGGCCGAAGCCGTGTTGGAGAAGGACGCACTGCGGGAGGTCGCGAAGGGAAGATTCTGAGCCCAGCTGCCAAGCGGCGCGCCGTGGACATGGTCGAGGACACGTTGAGCATCTCGGAACGGTTGGCCTGCAGGGCAGTTGGGCTCGCGCGATCCACCTATCGACTCCTCCCGCAGGCGCAGACGGTGGACGACCGACGCCGAATTACGGGCCTGGCTGCGCGCGTACGCGACGAAGCACCCGTGCCATGGGTTCCGGGCGGGCCTGGGCGACGCTGCGCTACGAGGAGGGCCGCGAGGTCGACAAGAAGATCCACCGGCCGTGGCGCGAGGAAGGCCTGCAGGGGCGGGTGCGCAGCCCCCGCAAGCGGGCCGGGGTGTCCTCGATCCCGCTGGTCGCAGCTGATGCGCCGGAGGTGCTGTCGGCGATCGACTTCCCGTTCGACTCCACCGTCGATGGGAAGGCCATCAAGATCGCGTCGATGATCGACGAATACACCCGCGAATCGCTACTGAATCTGGTGGAACGCTCGATCACCGCCGAACGCCTCGTCGCCGAGTTCGAAACGGTGTGGCCGCCACCGGCGGCCCGCCGCAGGTGTTGCGGATGAACAACGGACGAGAGTTGGTTTCGCAAGCGCTGCAACGGTTTTGCGACGGGAAGGTCGGAATCTCCTACATCCCGCACGGTACGTGGAACAACGGCTACATCGAATCGTTCAACAACCGACTCAGGAGGGAGTGCCTCCACCGCAACTACTGGAACACCCTGTTCGAGGCCCGCGTGGGTGATCGGGGACTTCAAGCGCGACACCAATCATCGCCACCGTTTTCGGCCCTGGGCTACCGAACGCCGGCCTAGTACGCTGCGGCGTACAACCACACCCACACCCCGGTGGCCTGCGAGATCAACTGAATCAGGATCAAACAACCCGACTCCAATACCGGGTGGGCTCAGTAACGGGGACTCGCCAGTGACGCCACCGGTCGGCGAGTTATCCGACTTGGCCATGCCGCCGGCACGCTTGTCGGCCTAATCCCGGCCCAATCCTTACCCACGAAGCGACCAAGACCCACCGCCGCGAAGTCGCACGGACACAGGGGCCGGGATCCACCTCGTGAGAACTTTCCTTACTGCTCCCGAGATTGTCCTGTCCGATCATGATGGGACTAGCGAACCAACGCCTCAGCAGGACATGCTTGCTCAAGGACACGTGAGGTGACGATGGACTTCGGGATGAGCCGCCGCGACATGCTGGGTTTCCTGGGGCTAGGGTTTTTAGCGGTCGCTGGTTGCTCATCCGGGGTGCCTGTCGCCGGGGTGAACCCGCGTGGTCCAGTGCCCGATCCTGTTCGTTTCCTGCGAACATCGTGGTCGGCGGACCCGTTTGCGTTGTGCTCGTACTCCTACCTGGCGCCCAGCGAGTTCGGCACCAAGGCACGGACGATGCTGGCCGCGCCGGTCGCCGGGCGGCTGCACTTCGCCGGGGAGGCGACATCGTCTGACGCGCCCGCCACGACCCACGGGGCGCTGCAGAGCGGGCGCCGGGCCGCGCGCGAGATCATCGAAGGCTCGCCCGGGCAGTCTGTCCTCGTAGTGGGTTCAGGTTTCGCCGGTATCGGTGCCGCCCGGGCCCTGGCCGACGCACAGCACCGCGTCACCGTGCTGGAGGGCCGCTCCCGGATCGGGGGCCGCGCTTGGACCGAGCGGCTCGCTGACATGCCGGCCGAGATGGGGGCGTCTTGGATCCACGGTGCCCTGGGAAACCCGATGACTGAGGTACTCACCGAAACTCGAAGCCGTCGCTATGAGTTCGACTACACCAGCACAACCGGTGAGTACCAGCCCGCCTACGATGAACTGGCCAATTACCAGGCCGAACTCGACGACGTCGACGATCCAGACCGAACCCCGATGTCGGTGGTGTTTCCGTCGCCGTTGCCGCCGGAGCTGGAATACGTGTGCAACGCCTACTACTCGTTAGAGTACGGAGCCGACATCGACCAACTCGCAGTGCGCGCCGACGACGAAGGCGCGACCCTGCGCGGCGGAGACCTGATGCTGCCCGACGGGTACGACGTGCTGCACGCTCACGTCCGCGGCGACATGGGTGTGCGCACCGACGCCGTCGTGGCGGGAATCGCATACGCCCCGGGTAGCGTCACCCTGACGTTGCAGTCCGGTGAGGTCCTCACCGCCGACCACACAGTGATCACCGTCCCGATCGGCGTGCTCAAGGCCAACAGCATCACCTTCGACCCGCCGCTGCCCGACGACAAACAGCGCGCTATCACCGCGCTCGGCGCGGGGCTGCTCGACAAGCTCTGGCTCGAGTTCCCCGACGTCTTTTGGAACCCCGACACCGACGTCATTGAATGGTACGACCGCGAGAGCCCAGGACGATGGTCGATGTGGATCAACGGCCATAAGGTCTTCGGCCGACCTGTCCTGCTGGGCTTCAACGCCGGCAAACGAGCCCATGAGTTCGCCCATCTGCCCGACCACGACGTCGTCGCCAGCGCGATGCGCACGCTGCGGCGCATGCATTCCTAATAGTCCGTCTGCGATTAGGCGACCCTCTGCGACGAAACGGCTCCCGGTCTCCCGGACGCGATGCGGAGATCGCTCGAGGCGCGCGAGCCCCACCACATGCCGGTGGCGATCGCCTCCCGCAGTGCGCCGATCACAACGGTTCAACTGCTAGCAGAGGCAATCAGCACACTAACCTGTGTCTTTTGAGGATTCCCGATGTCACGGTCACCTGGACATCACCGGAGGGCCTCACCCACGTCACCCGCCCCGGTAGCCATCTGCTGTTCCCGGCGCTGTGCGTGCCCATCGCGCCGGTCGTCGTCGACCATGCCCGGGCTGAAGAGGTCCGCACCGGCGGACCGACTATGCCCACACGCGCGATCACGCGCGCGCACGCCCGCAAGGAACGGGTCGACGAGGAACGCCGATTCAACGAAGCCGAGGCGCCACCAGGCCCGCCGACTTGGCGGTGTTGATCGCACGATCCCAACTCAACTCGGCGATCACCACGACGCCGAGTGCCGCGGCGACGGCCACCAACGACCCGACCCAGTGCACCCACGCCGGGCCGACCCGAAGGTCGCTCAACAGCATCAGCGACGACGCCGCGGCCAGCGCGAACATCGCAGCCAACGCGACGCGAGGGTTGGGGAAAGCATTCATGACTCCAAGATCCTTGGCCGACCTAATGTGCGCCCAAGCTGAAGCTATGAGATTCCTTTGAATGCCTCGGCAGCGCCGTTAGTCCTCCTTGCGGATCAACCGCATCAGTGCCTCGCGGCCGGGCGCCAACAATTCTTCGATGCGCGCCTGGTTCACGTCGGCGACGACGATCTCCCCGACATCCTCGTGGACGTTGCTGAAGATGCCGTGGGACTTCATCTTCTCGGTCTGATAGACGTTGTCCTCCGTCGGCGTGACGTAGTACACCGCCTCGGCCTTGAAGCGGTGCACCAGCCACAGGTGAACCAGGGTCATCAGCCGCTTCTGCCGCAACGCCTCGGCGAAGGTGTTCTGGTCCCGCACCGTGAGGATGCTGCGGCCATGCCGGTCCTTGATGGGGTCGACGACCACGTTGGCGACCAGTTCCTCGCCGTCGTCCCTGACGCCGTAGATGCCGAGTTCGAGGACCTCACCGCCCGCGCGCCGCGGTCGCAGCTGCACGCGCAGCGTCTCGCCGAGCTGGTAGTGCTCGCTCCACAGCGCCAGCCACTCCTCGAGCAGCTTCTTCGGCACCTCGGTCTGGACCAGATGCTGGTGCTGCGTCGACCCCTTGCCCATAGACTTGGTGGTCGCCGTTCGCCCCGACGAAGCGGCGAGCGCGGCGTCGCTACGCGGCCCGCCGACCAGTGTCTGCGGGGTGCGGTAGGGCGACTCGACCAGGCGCATCTTGCGCTGGAGGCGCGCCAGCGCCAGCATGCCGTCCTGCCGGAGCGCGGTGGCGAACTCCTCGGCGGCCACACCGTCGATCTGATGGCCGCCGTACGTCATGAAGTTGAAGACGAAGCCCATCTTGCCGATCTCCTCGGGGAAGGCCCGCATCTGGTCGTCGGTCATGCCGGTGGTGTCCCAGTTGAACGAGGGGGACAGGTTGTAGGCCATCATCTTGTCCGGGTAGACAGCGCGGATCGCTCGCGCGAACTCCCTGGCGTCGTCGAGGTCGGCCGTTTTCGTCTCCATCCACAGGATGTCGCAGAACGGCGCGGCCGCGAGCGACTTGGCGATCGCGTACGGGATACCGCCGCGCACCTGGTAGTAGCCCTCCGGGGTCTTCGCCCGTTCGCAGTCCCACGGAACGTCGGCGCCCAACTCCCTGGCCTTCTCGCGGGCGGCATACAGAGACGCACTCTTGGCGAACTCGCGCCACTCCGCAGGCGTCAGGGCAAGCGGTTCGCCCTCGCGCTCGCGGAACGCCAGCAGCTCGGCCACCGCCTCGCCGTAGGTCTCCATGCCGGCATCCGCTTGCCAGGCCTCGACGAACCGCGACTCGACCGTGTCGAAGAGGTCGTCGACCGAGGTCTGCTTGCCGTCCTTCCACGATGCGGCTGCCTCGGTGACGAGCTTCGAGATGCCCTGACGTTCGAGCCACGCATCGGCGGCTGCGAATTCGCCGTCGGGAAGCGCGTAGAGCAAATGACCTCGGAGCTCGGTGACTCCCTGTTCGTGGAAGCTGCGCATAAGGGCCAGGAAGCAGGCCTTGTAGGGCGGCACCTTCAGGTTGGTCGCGCCGAGGACGAACGGCTGGTCCCGCTCGTCGGCACGGCTGTCGATCAGGTTGGCCGCCTCGGCATCGGTCCGCGCCACGATGATGCCGGGCACCCGCATGATGTCGAGCTGGAAGCGCGCGGTGTTGAGGCGCTTGATCTGTTCGTCGGACGGCACCAGGACCTTGCCGCCCTGATGGCCGCACTTCTTGGTGCCGGGACGCTGATCCTCGATGTGATAGCCAGGCACACCGGCTTCGACGAAGCGGCGGATCAGGTTGCGCACGTGCGGGTCTCCGCCATGGCCGGTGTCGGCGTCGGCGATGATGAACGGCCGGTAGTCGGTGGCAGGGGTGGCGGCGCGCTGCGCGTCGGTCATCTTCAGGCGTAGGTACTGCTGATTGCGGTCGGCGGTCAGCAGTGCGCGCACCAGCCCGGCGGCCTCGTCCGGCACTTGGCTTAGCGGATAGCTGGCAAGATCGGGTCCCGGATCCTCGTTGATGGAGCCCTTCGCGGAGGTGGCCCAGCCGCCGAGGTAGATGCCCTCGATGCCCATGCGCTTGATCGTCACGGCCTGCCCCGGCGAGTAAGGGCCGAAGGTGGTGATGCTCTTGTGCTGGGAGGCGAGCTCGCGCAGGCGGGCGTAGAACGCCGCCGCAGCCTCGCGAGCCACCGGGTAGTCGCTTGGGATCGTGCCGCGCTGCTCCGCGACCTGGCGCGCCGTGTACAGGCGGACGATCCCCTCGAACCGCGCGCTGTCGAAGTACCGCTGCGTCGCGGCGAGATCCTCCTCGAACGGTGTGCTGGCCTGGACGTCCGGTTCGGTCATCGTCATGGGTTTACGCTCCTCGTTGAGCCCGTGTGCTCTGGTTGTTCGAGTGTATGGCGCTCGCCGCGTGGGAAGTTTCGAATCGGGTATCCCAATGTCTCACCGGGTGCCCACAGGTCCACCGCCCACGGTGCGGCTGCCTAACTGGCAGTGTGACAACGACATTGGAACTGCCTGTTCCAGCGAGTGACGACACGGTCGAATCGAACCCGTCGCGCCGATTCACCCGTCAGGGGAGGGACCGCCTCGGCGTCGGAGTTCTCTTGGTCGCCACGTTGGTCACCTACCTCTGAGACAGCACCTGCTGTTCGGGTCGCTGGACACGCAGCATGCTGGTCCCCCGAGGCGATGATGCGGTCGCCACGATCGGCCGGGCCCACACCGGCGGCATGGCGCTGGTCGGACCCGCGCGTCCCGGTGCGCATCGCGGCGGCGAGTTCGGTCGCGTCGCGGACCATCCGCGATTCGAGGCCATGCTCCGCGACACGCACACCGACTGGTCGGCGGCCATCAACGGGTCGTCGGCCGCAGCCGAACTCGAGCTGTCCACCAACACCGCCGTGATGGCGATCGGCGGGTCGGGATCGACCCCGCAGACGCTTGGCGAGTTTAAGCAGGACGTCGCCAACCGCCAACTTCACGCCGACGACGGTCGGGAACGACACCGTGTGCGACCTCACCGGGCCGTTGGGGTGACGCCCTTGCCATTCGGGTAGGCCCGCCGGCCCGCCTCAGTAGGATGCCTCGCATGCCACTGGCCACCGGGGAGACGTTCGCCGGATATGCCATCGTGCGGCTACTGGGTGCAGGTGCCATGGGCGAGGTCTACCTGGCGGAGCACCCACGGTTGCCGCGTCGCGACGCGCTGAAGGTGATGGCGCTGAAGGTGTCGGCCGATGCCGAGTATCGCGAGCGGTTCAATCGCGAGGCGCAGAACGTCGCCGCGCTGTGGCACCCGAACATCGTCACCGTTCACGACCGCGGCGAGGATGAGGGCCGGTTGTGGATCGCGATGGACTACGTCGAGGGCACCGACGCCGGTCAACTCCTGTTGGAGAAGGACTATCGCCGCGGAATGCCGCCCGCCGACGTGGTGCGGATCATTCGCGCGGTCGCCGACGCGCTGGACTACGCCCACGAGCGTCAACTGCTGCACCGTGACGTCAAGCCCGCGAACATCCTGCTGGCCGACATGGACTCCGACCGCTGGCGGGCGCTGCTGGCGGATTTCGGGATCGCGCGCCGGGTGGACGACTCCAGCGGCTTGACCGAGACGAACATAGCGGTCGGCACGGTCGCCTACGCCGCGCCGGAACAGCTGATGGGTCTGACGCTCGACGGCCGGGCCGATCAATACTCGCTCGCGGCAACGACGTTCGAACTGTTGACCGGTCAACACCTGTACCTTGACCGCAACCCTGCCGTCGTAATCAGTCAGCACGTGAGCGCCCCGCCACCGGCGATCGCGGACCGCAAACCCGAACTCTCCGGTCTTGGCCCCGTGCTGTCCAAGGCGCTCGCGAAGTCACCCGGCGACCGCTACGACTCGTGCACCGAGTTCGCGAACGCGCTCGCACGGCACCTCGACGGAGAGCTCGACGCTTCCGGCGTCGAGGACACGATGCTGGCGACCCCTGCTTCGGCGCGTCCTTCGGGAGCGAGCGCGAAGAGCCGGATGTGGTGGCTGGGCTTGGCTTCCGCGATTCTGGTCGGGCTGCTACTCGTCGGTGGGGTCGTCGCGGCCATCCTCATCGCGCGCCACCAGAGCGACGTCGTCGCGCAACCGCCGCCCTCGGCGCCCTCGGTGCCGGTGGTACTCGTCGGTGCGGACTGCGAAGTGCTCGGGGCGGCCGGCGTCACCGAAACCGGCGCGAAGGCCTACTGCGCGCGACTGGCACCCGCGGACACCATCATGTGGTCCCTGGTCTCTGGTGTGGTGCCTTCGCCCACCGTCACGCCGGGCCCCAACGATCAGGTCTATCCCGCCGGTATCGAAGACCAGGTTCGCGTCTGCGTCGAACAGACCGGGCAGTCGCGCGTCGAATGCCGTGCGGACGTCCGACGGGGAAACCTCTACGGGCCCGGCTGAAGGTAGCGATCGCGGAGTCTCGTCAGGGTCGCCTCGATGCCCTTGGCGTTGCTCTTCACGAAACCCGTTCGACGGTAGTACTTCAGGGCCTCCTTGACCGGTCCGGAGTCGGAGAAGTCGAATGTCTCGGTGACCCTGGTGGCGGTGGGCGTGAGCGCAGTGAACTCCCAGCGCCAGTGGTGTCCGACCGGGTGGCGCCACTCGATCAGCTCGTCGGGCTTGAGCGCGGTGACAACGCTGGTGACGCGGTAGGGCACGCCGAACATCTTCATCCTGGTGGAGAACCGGGCGCCTGCCACGAGTGCCGGGGGCGCCGCGTGATTGGCACCGACCGTGCCGGAGCCGTCCAGTTCGTGGTGACGACGTGGGTCCGCAGCGATCGCGAAGAGTTCGGCGGCCGGTGCATTCACGTCGACCGAGCGGCTCACCCGGTTCGGCCCGGCTTGGACGATGGAGACGATGGAGACGGTCACGCGTCCGCTCCCCGCGAGGTGGCGGCGACCATGGCGGCGCTGCGGTCCCAGAGTTCGCGAGCCAATTCGACGTCGTAGGCCTGCTTGTTGGCCTTCGCGATGGAGTGACCGGAGTAGTACTCACCGGAGAACCAGTCCTGTCCGGGCGTGGCCGAGGCCAGCCAGACCAACAGATCGGAACCTTGCTCGGAACTGACCAGAGCCAGGTGTTTGAGCGGTGAATGATAGACCAACCGCAGGAACCGCGAGTCGGTGTCACTGCCGAAGTTCGACGCCACCGCGCCCGGATGGAATGCAGCCGTGGAGATTCCCGCCGAGTGGTACCGGCGGTGGAGTTCCTTGGTGAACAGGATGTTCTCCAGTTTTGAGTCGCCGTAGGCCTTCTGGGCTCGGTAGTTGCGTTCGGCTTCCAGGTCGTCGATGTCGACGTGGCCGAAGAGCTTGTTGCCGAGGCTCGAGGTGTTCACCACGCTGGCCCGGGATCCGACGAGTCGATCCAGAAGCAGCGTCGTGAAGAGAAACGGGGCCAGGTGGTTGACCTGAAAGACCTTCTCGTGGCCGTCGACGGTGACCTGGCGTTCAGCCATGATGCCGCCGCGTTGTTCGCGAGCACGTCGATGCGCGGATAGCGCTCGAGCAACTGCTTCGCCAACTCGTGGACCTGTGCGAGTTCGCTGAAGTCGGCCACGAAGTGGTCAGCGCTGATGTCGGTGGCCACTGCCGCCGTTTTCTCCGGTGAGCGTCCCACCACCACGACGTTCTCGCCGCTCCTGCTCAGCCTCTTGGCTGCGGCGGCACCGATGCCGTCGCTGGCACCCGTGATGACAATCGTTCGACCCGTCACTGAACGTCCTTCGATTCCTTGGTGTGGCGACCACCGACAGCGTATCGACCACCGACGATGACGTCGCCGATGATGGGGACACCTGGTCGATACGCTAGATGAACGTACGACGGCGCGTCGAGGCGAACGAAGTCAGCGCGCTTCCCGACGGCAAGGGTTCCGACGTCTTCCCGGCGTAGCGCAGTGGCGCCACCTGCGGTGGCCGACCAGATCGCCTCCGCCGGAGTGAAACCCATGTCGCGGACGGCCACCGCGATGCAGAACCCCATGCTCGTCGTGTAGGAACTGCCGGGGTTGCAGTCGGTGGCGATCGCCACGGTGACACCTGCATCGAGGAAGCGCCGCGCGTCGGGCCAGATTGCGCGAGTGCAGAATTCGGCACCTGGCAGCAGTGTGGCGACGGTGGTACCCGCCGCCGCGGCCAATGCCTCGATGTCGTGGTCGGTAGCGTACGTACAGTGGTCGACGGACGCGGCGCCGAGTTCGACCCCGAGTCGAATGCCGTCGCCGGGGCCGAGTTGCGACGCGTGCAGCCGAGGTGCGAGGCCAGCAGCGATTCCCGCGTCGAGGATGAACCGCGTCTCGTCCACGTCGAAGGCGCCGCGGTCGCAGAAGACGTCGATCCAGCGGGCATGCGGTCGACACGCCATGAGCATCTCTCCCGCGACGAGACGGACGTAATCGTCTCGCGCGCTGCGATACTCGAGGGGGACCACATGTGCGCCAAGAAACGTCG
Organism: Mycobacteriales bacterium; assembly: GCA_038244615.1. Classification (GTDB taxonomy): domain Bacteria; phylum Actinomycetota; class Actinomycetes; order Mycobacteriales; family Mycobacteriaceae; genus Mycobacterium. The sequence continues at coordinate 15,073 of JBBRTH010000013.1, forward strand.
TCTCGGTGGTGAACCGGCGACCGACCTCGAGCGATCGCACCTCGTTGCCGACGTCGAGGCCGTAGCCGCTCTTGGTCTCGAACGTGGTGACGCCGGCTGAGACCAGTTCGCCCGAGAGTCTGTCGAGGTTGTCCGACAGCGCGGTGTCGGTGGCGTTCCTGGTGGCTTCGACGGTGGTGGTGATACCGCCGCCGTCGTAGGGGCGTCCGCTCATCCGGGCGGCGAACTCCGCGGACCGGTCGCCCGCGAAGACGAGATGGGCGTGGCTGTCGACGAACCCCGGCAGCACGCTGCATCCACCGAAGTCGACTCGACGGTCGGCGTCGGGGGCGGCAGCGCGCGGGCCGATCCATGCGACGAGCCCATCGTCGACGACGAGCGCCCCGTCGTCGACGGTGCCCAGCGGCGACTCGTCGCCTAGTGACGGGTCATTGGTGACGAGTTCGCCGATATTCTCGTAGAGGATGCTCATCCTGCCCCCAGGAGCGCGGAAATCGTCTCGGACAGTGCGCGTCCCGGATCGGTCACCAGGTGATGGCGCCGGTCGCTGACGACGACGCGCCCGTCGATCACGACGTCGGTCACGTCTGCTGCCGTGGCGGCGTAGACCGCGTTCTCCACGGTCGGACCGCCGCCCGCCGTCCGCACGGAGTCCAGGTCGACGGCCACCAGGTCGGCCCGCGCACCGACGCACAACTCACCGGCCCGGGACCAGCCGAGCGCGGAATGACCGCCGCGGGTGGCGGCTTCCAGTAGTCGGGACGCCGGCATGACACCCCGTTCCCGGCGGATCAGCCGCTCGTCGAGCTCAACGGCACGCGCCTCCTCGAACAGGTCGATCACGGCATGGCTGTCGGAACCGAGGCTGAACGGTCCCGGCCGCGCCAACAGTTCGGGCGCGGGTCCGACGCCGTCGCCGAGGTCGCGTTCGGTGGTGGGGCAGAAGCAGACACCGGTGCCGGTGCGTCGTAGATCGGCGATGTCGGCGGCGGTCAGGTGCGTGGCGTGGACGGCGGTGGTGCGTGTGCCGAGTGCGCCATGGTCGCGCAAGAGCGCGGTGGGGGTGCACCCGTGAACGGCCAGGCACTGTTCGATCTCGGCGGTCTGCTCCGAGGAGTGAACGTGCAGAGGCGCGTCTGACGCCGCTGCCCACTCCGCGACGGACGACATGTCGTCGACCGGTACCGCACGAACGGAATGTATTGCCGCGCCGATCAATACGTGGTCGTACTTGGCTGCGTCGCGATGAAGAGCCTCGACGCGTTGCGCCCAACGGTCACCGTCACCGTCGCCGAACCGCTGTTGGGGCCCGTCGGCAAGCGGGGCGCCGTCGACGCCGGAACTCAGGTAGCACGTGTCCAGCATCGTGATGCGGATACCCGCGTCGGCGGCGGCGGCGATGAGGGCGTGGCCCATCTCGTTGGGGTCGGCGTAGGGCGTGCCGCCGGTGTCGTGATGCAGATAGTGGAATTCACCGACTGCCGTGACTCCGGCCAGTGCCATCTCGGTGTACACCGCTCGGGCGAGATCGCGATACAGGTCGGGTGTCAGCCGTCCTGCCGCCTGGTACATCAGCTGGCGCCAGGTCCAGAACGACCCGCGATCGCGCTGGGTTCGGGATCGCAGGGCGCGGTGGAATGCGTGCGAATGCGCGTTGGCGAGACCGGGTAGGACGAGCCCGCCCAAGCGTCGGCCATCGGTGGGTGGGCTGTCCGGCTCGATGCCGTCGACGATCCCGTCGACGACGGTGACCAGGACACCTTCGGCGACGCGGTCCCCGCCGAGCCAGGCGTGTTCACACCACCACTGAGACGTCGACGGGCCTGCACTCATCCAGTGACCCAATCGGCCATCACGTCGGCGAGTGCCTCCGCACCGCGTCGGCAGTCACCGATCTCGGCGTGTTCGTCCGGAGAATGGGAGATGCCGGTGGGGTTGCGCACGAACAACATTGCGGTGGGCACCGTGGTCGACAGAATGCCGGCGTCGTGGCCGGCCTGAGTCGGAAGGACTGGAACGTCGCCTAGAGTCGCCAGCGCCCGCAACATCCGCAGGCGTGGTGCGTCGGGGAAGAGGACTGCGGGGGAGACGGATTCAACGTCCACGGCCAGATCTGTCCGGTCGGCCGCGGCGTGGGCGTTGGCATCTGCGGTGATCGCGGCGACCAACGCTGACAACGTGTTCTCATCGGCCGCGCGGGCATCCAGCCAGGCCTGCACCTGGGACGGGATGGCGTTGGACCCGTTGGGCGTGACGCGCACCTTGCCGAAGGTCGCCACGGCCTGGTGCGCGGTGGCCTGGGCGCGGGCGGCGTGCACGGCCGACGCGAACGTCAGCATGGGATCACGCCGGTCGGCGAGACGCGTGGTGCCCGCGTGGTTGGCCTCACCTCCAAACGTGAACTGCCAGCGGCCGTGTGGCCAGATCGACGATGCGACGGCAATCGGCCTGTCGACCAGGTCGAGGGCGCGCCCCTGCTCGACGTGCAATTCCACGTACACGCCCACCCGTTCGGCGAGCCGGGCGTCGGCGCCGAGGTGCGCGGGGTCGCGTCCCACCGCCACCAGGGCGTCGGCCAGCGTGGTGCCGTCGCCGTCGCGCAGGTTCAGTGCGCGCTCCGACGTCAGCGCGCCGGTCGAGAGCTGAGATCCGATGCAGGCGACACCGAAGCGGGCGCCCTCCTCGTCGACGAAGGCCACCACGGCCACCGGGATTTCGGGGCTGATGCCTCGCGTGACGAGCAGGTCGATGGCCGCGAACGCCGACACGATGCCGAGCGGGCCGTCGTACGCACCGCCGTCGGGCACCGAGTCCAGATGCGAGCCGGTGACGAAGGCTCCTCGCGGATCACCGACCCAGCCGGCGGGCATCCACCACGCCCACACGTTGCCGTTGCGGTCCTCTTCGACCGTCATCCCTCGATGCTGAGCCTCGCCGGCGAACCATTCACGCAGCGTGAGATCCGCAGTGGTCCAGGCGAACCGACGGTATCCGCCGCTGACGGGGTCCCGACCGACGTCGAGGATGGAGTCCCACAGCGAGTCGAAGGTCGTCACGACTGTTCCTGCATGGGTATCCTGACGCCGCGTTCGGCGGCGACCCGGGCGGCATGCTCGTAGCCGGCGTCGACGTGGCGGATGACGCCCATTCCGGGGTCGTTGGTGAGGACGCGTTCGAGTTTCTCTGCGGCCAAGGCGGTTCCGTCCGCGACGCATACCTGCCCAGCATGGATGGAGCGGCCCATCCCGACGCCGCCGCCGTGGTGGATCGACACCCATGACGCTCCCGATGCGGTGTTCACCAGTGCATTGAGCAACGGCCAGTCGGCGACGGCGTCGGAACCGTCGGCCATCGCCTCGGTCTCGCGGTAGGGCGACGCCACCGAGCCGGAGTCCAGATGATCGCGGCCGATGACGATGGGGGCGGACAACTCGCCGGAGGCCACCATCTCGTTGAACTTCATTCCAGCCCTGTGCCGTTCGCCGTAGCCGAGCCAGCAGATCCGGGCGGGCAGTCCCTGGTACGCCACCCGTTCCTGGGCCAGCGTGATCCAGCGGCGTAGGTGGTCGTTGTCGGGGAACAGCTCGAGGATCGCGCGGTCCGTGGCTTCGATGTCCTTGACGTCACCCGAGAGTGCCACCCAGCGGAACGGGCCCAGTCCTTCCTCGAACTGCGGGCGGATGTAGGCGGGCACGAAGCCGGGGAAATCGAAAGCGCGAGCATAGCCCGCCTTCCTGGCCTCGTCACGTATCGAGTTGCCGTAGTCGAACACCTCGGCACCCTTGTCCATGAAACCGACCATCGCGGCGACCTGTTTGGCCATCGACGCCTCGGCCTGCTCGGTGAAGTAGCCCGGATCCTTGTCGGCCATCTTCTTCATGTCGTCGAACGCGATCCCGATCGGGAGATAGGACAGGGGGTCGTGGGCCGACGTCTGATCGGTCACGATGTCGATTGGGGCATCGCGTTCCAGGAGCTCGGGAAAGACCTCCGCGGCATTGCCAAGGAGGCCGATCGACAACGCGCGCTTGGCATCCCGTGCCTCGACCGCCATCCGTAGCGCCTCGTCGATCGAGTCGGCCTTGGTGTCGAGGTAGCGCTGCTCGATGCGGCGGTCGATCCGGGTTAGGTCGCAGTCCACGCAGATCGCGACGCCCTCGTTCATGGTGACCGCCAGCGGCTGCGCGCCGCCCATGCCGCCGACGCCACCGGTCAGTGTGATGGTGCCCGCCAACGTGCCACCGCTGTGTGGATAGCGACCAGAGGCCGCGAGCTTCTTGGCGACGGCCCCGAACGTCTCGTAGGTGCCCTGCAGGATGCCCTGGGTGCCGATGTAGATCCACGAGCCTGCCGTCATCTGGCCGTACATCATCAGCCCGGCTGCCTCGAGTTCGCGAAAGTGCTCCCAATTCGCCCAGTCACCAACCAGATTGGAGTTGGCGATGAGCACCCGGGGCGCCCACTCGTGAGTGCGGAAGACACCGACCGGCTTGCCGGACTGCACCAGCATGGTCTCGTCGTTCTCGAGGCTGCGCAGCGTGACCACGATCGCGTCGAACGCGTCCCAGCTGCGGGCGGCGCGTCCCGTCCCGCCGTAGACCACCAGGTCCTCGGGGTGCTCCGCCACCTCGGGATCGAGGTTGTTCATCAGCATCCGCAACGCGGCTTCCTGCTGCCAGCCCTTGCACGTGAGGTCGGTGCCCCGGGCGGCGCGCACGGTGCGAGACTGAGAGGTGTTGGCTGTCATGGCGTTTCCATCCTCGGGTGGTCTACGGCGTCAGGCTAGGGGTCCCACGACACGTTCGGCGGCGCGAACCAGGGCGCCGGATCGGGCCATCCCGACGGCCGCTGCGATCTCCGGCGCCAGGAAGCGGTCCGGGCCGGGTCCTTCGACGCGTTCACGCAACGCCCCGATCACGGCGCCCGTGGCGGGCGACGGCACCATCGGGCGACGCATGTCCAGACCGCGCGCGGCGGTGAGCACTTCGATCGCCAGCACCGTCGTCAATCCGTCGACCGCGCGGCGCAACTTGCGCGCGGCCGACCAGCCCATGGAGACGTGGTCCTCCTGCATCGCCGACGACGGAATGGAGTCCACGCTGGCCGGGTTGGCCAGTCTCTTGAGCTCTGAGACGATGCCGGCCTGCGTGTACTGCGCGATCATGTGGCCGCTGTCGACGCCAGGGTCATGGGCGAGGAACGGGTTGAGGCCGTGGCTCCGGTTGGCGTCCAGGAACCGATCGGTGCGGCGCTCGCTGATACTGGCCACGTCGGCCACCACGATCGCCAGGAAGTCAAGCACGTAGGCGACGGGCGCGCCGTGGAAGTTGCCGTTGGACTCAACGCGGCCGTCGAGGGTGACCACGGGGTTGTCGATCACGCTGGCCAGTTCCCGCTCGGCGACCGTGCGTGCATGTGCCGCCGTGTCGCGTGCCGCCCCGGCGACCTGAGGTGCGCACCTCAGCGAGTACGCGTCCTGCACGCGCGTGCAGTCGGGCGTCTGGTGGCTGGCGATGATCGCGGAGCCGGCGAGCAGGCGGGTCATGTTCGCGGCGGCGACGGCCTGGCCGGGGTGTGGGCGCAGCTGCTGCAGGTCGGCCGCGAACACGCGGTCGGTACCGAGCTGACCCTCGACGCTCATGGAGGCAGCCACGTCGGCGAGTCGCAGCAGGTTGTCGAGGTCGGCCAACGCGAGCACCAACTGACCGAGCATCCCGTCGGTCCCGTTGATCAGGGCGAGACCCTCCTTCTCGGCCAGCGTGACGGGCGACAGCCCGTGTGCGGCGAGGGCATCGGCGGACGGCTTGAGTTCACCGGTGCGCGTTCGCACGTAACCCTCGCCCATCACCGAGAGCGCCACGTGTGCCAAGGGGGCCAGGTCGCCGGAGCAACCCAGGCTGCCGTACTCGTGCACCACCGGTGTCAGGCCGGTCGAGATCAGGTCCGCGTAGGCCTGCGCGGTGCCGCGGCGAACACCGGTGCGTCCGGTGGCCAACGTCGAGAGGCGCAGCAGCATCATGGCGCGGATGACTTCGCGCTCGACCTCCGGGCCCGAGCCCGCCGCGTGCGAGCGGATCAGGCTGCGCTGTAGCTGTGTGCGGCTCTCCTTGGGGATGTGTCGCGTCGCCAACGCGCCGAAGCCGGTCGAGACGCCGTATACCGCCGCGGGGTCATTGGCGAGTGCCTCGATCTTCTCGCGGCTGGCGTGGATGGCCGCAGCGGCCTCCTCGGAGAGCACCACCTGGGCATCCTCGCGGGCGACGGCAACCACGTCGTCGAAGCCGACCGGTCCGATCCCGACGGTCACGGTCATGGGTCGAGATCCTCCGTGTCGTTGGACGGGCTGCGCTCCGAGCCAACCGTAGTCCCGACCATCGACGGGGAGGACGAGATCGGTCAGCCGGACCGGCACCGGTCGCAGAGGCCCCAGAAGGTGACCTCTGCTTCGCGGACGTGAAAGGTGCCACCCCCGCTAGGGGTGAGGCAGGGGGCCTGACCGACGACGCAGTCCACGTCCTGCACCATTCCGCACGAGTCGCACACGAGGTGATGATGGTTGTCGCCGATTCGGCGCTCGTAGAGAGCCGCTGAACCGGCCGGCTCGAACCGGCGGATCAGCCCAACTCGCGTCAGGTCGTTGAGCACCATGTAGACCGCCTGTGGCGAGGTGCCGGGGAGGTCGCCGGAGATGAGGTCGAACACGGTCTCGGCAGGCGAGTGCGGGGCAGCCTCCAGGGCCCGCAGCACTGCCAGGCGACCCGACGTCGCGCGCAGCGCCGCACCGCGGAGTTCGTGCTTGTAGCGAGTAATCGCATCGCCGTCGCGCATGGAGTCAGCTTAGCATGACCTAACCAATAAAGCGTATCGATAACTATATGGACTACATCAAAACAAGGGGTAGTGTCGATGTCAGCGCTCGGGCATGGCCCCGACATCGAGGAGGAATGATGACCATCACCAACCGCGACGTTCTCACCCACGAGTTCGTTGCCTCGCCGAGGCTCGCCGCCGATCTGCAGGCAGTCCTGGTCGGACTCTTGGAGCTGCAGTACCAGGCCAAGCAGGCGCACTGGACGCTCGTGGGACCACAATTCCGTTCGACCCACCTCGAACTCGACGAGGTCGTCGACGCGGGGCGGGAGTACGCGGATTCCGTCGCAGAGCGCATGCGTGCACTCGAAGCGGTGCCGGACGGACGCACTGGCACGGTCGCCACGACGAGCACGCTTGGCGAGTTCCCCGAAGGAGAGGTCAGTGTCGAACGAGCAGTGGCAGTGATCGCCGAACGAATCCTGGCCGTCGTCAACGTCATTCGAGCCGTGCACGACGAAGTCGACGAGCAGGATCCGACGAGTGCCGACCTTCTGCACACGATCCTGGAGGGGTTGGAGAAGCAGCGGTGGATGTTCACGGCGCAACTGCGCCACGTGGCAAACTAGGAGCCCGTCGCCGCTTGCACCAGCGACCAGTAGCTGCTCTCACGTTCGGTCGGCTCGTTCGATGTGATGGCGCCGAAGGCAGCGGCGTCGCGCGCGAAGCGTGCCGGGGCGTCGGACCGCGCGTCGGGGCCCTCCAAGCGGAAACAGCTTGGCGCGAGGGGGCCGAACAACAGGGCGCGACGCAGGTCCGGCCAGTTGCCCGGGTGGGGCTCGACGCCTGCGGCGCGGGCGAAGGTGAGAGCTACCAGGTTCATTCGGCTCTTCTGCGGCGATCCCCGCCGAGCGCGGTACGCGTCGATCGCTCGCCGCTGGTCGGTCTCGGTGGGGGCCGGGATTGCCCCGCTCCACGTGTAGGCGATCCACCGGGCCTGTAATTCCAACGGCACGAAGTAGCCGCCGGACTGATCCCACATTCCCATGAACGCCAACCCGGGGAGATCGGGGTGAAACGTGTACCGGTCGGCGTCCAGGTGCGCGGGATCGAGGTCGAGGACGGTGGTGACGTCCTCGCTCAGGAACGGCAGGCTGAGCTCGAAGCCGGTGCCGCACACGATGCCGTCGAAGTCCTCGACGGTCCCGTCGGCAAAGGTCACCGTCGGGCCCGCAACCGAAATCATCCACGGCCGCAGCGTGATCCGGTCCTCCGCGACCAGTGGCAGGTGCTGTTGGCTGAGTGTGACGCCGGCGGCGAAGAGCGACGGGTCGGGTGTTGGTGCGCCGTACTGCTCCGGGCTGCCACCCGCCTCGACGACGATCTCCTTCAGCTGGCGGTCGACCTCCGCGGTGGGTAGGGCCTCGTTGGCGAGCACTCCGTATCGCGTGAAGATCCGATGGTCCGACGGGACGCCGGCGGCGAACTTGGGTAGGACGTATCTCTGCCGCCGCTGGGTGACGACGACCCGTGCGGCGCCGAGTTGAGCGAGTTCGGCCGCCACCTCGAGGGCGCTGACCGCGGAGCCGGCCACCAGGACCCGTTTGCCGCGAAGGGGATCGGGGCCTCGGTAGTCGAAGGTGGAGGACACCCCTGAAGAGCCGGTGAAGGTGTCCAGACCGGCAACGGGCGGGATGACGGATTCGTGGAACCTGCCGCTCGCCACGACGACTCGGTCGAATCGCTCGTCCGCCCCGGCCTGGCGCACGACCCACCCGCCGTCCTGCCGGCTGAGGTGCTCGAGCGAGGTGTCGAATCGGATGCGTGGGATCAGGCCGAACGTCTGGGCGTACCGATGAAGGTAGTCGAGGATCTTGCGGCTCGAGGGAAAGACCTCGTCGGTCTGGGGCTCGAGATCGCTGAAGGCCGTCAGGACGCGACTGGTGTTGGTGTGCATGCCCGGCCACACGCCACTGCGGCCGGGCAATCCCGCCCACTGCCCGCCGAGCACCGGATCCCGTTCGAAGAGCGTCGGTTCGAACCCCTGCGACAGCAGCCATCGAGCGGCGACCAGCCCACCCGGTCCAGCCCCGATCACGGCGACGCTTCCCGTCATGGGGGAACTGTCGCACGGTGCACGCCCGCCGGGTGTGGGTTGTCCCGTGCGTCGCCGACCCGATCTGCTGGCAAGTTGACGCGAAAGCGCTGTTAGAGCCATAGATCGAGCGCCGGGGGCGGCCCGCTGCGAACCGATGAATGCGGCCACCGAACTAAACCACCGTCGCGAATCGCGCGTGAATCGCTATTTGGGCTTTACTGTGTCGCTGTGCCAGAGATGGATCGTCGCAACCTTCTGTTCATGTCGGGGCTGGGCCTGCTGGCCGCAGCGATCCCGGCTCCCGTGGCGAACGCGCTGCCCTCTGGGACGCGGACGCCACCGCTGGTGCCGCCGCCCCAGACGGCCACGCCGGCCTTCCTCTTCCACGACGAGTTCGACGGACCGGCGGGCTCCGCTCCCGATTCGGCGAAGTGGACCATCTCGACGGCCCGCGAGACCATCAAGAATCCGGTGTTCTGGGACCGCCCCGAGAACATGGGGCAGTACCGCAACGATCGCAGAAACGTCTTCCTCGACGGCAAGTCCAACCTGGTCATCCGTGCCACGAAGGAGGATGGCAAGTACTTCGGCGGCAAGCTCACCGGCAACTGGCGGGGCGGGATCGGCCTCACCTGGGAAGCGCGGGTGAAGTTCGACTGTCTGACGCTGGGGTGTTGGCCCGCCTGGTGGCTGTTGAACAACGATCCCGTTCGCGGCGGTGAAGTCGACCTCGTCGAGTGGTACGGCAACGGCAACTGGCCGTCGGGAACCACCGTCCACGCTCGACTGGACGGGACGTCGTTCGCCACTCAGCCGTTCGACGTGGACAGTGCGTGGCACGTCTGGCGCATCACGTGGAACGACGCCGGAATGTACTTCTGGCGCGATTACGTCGACGGTGCCGAGCCGTACTTCACCGTTCCCGCCAATTCCCTCGACGACTGGCCGTTCAACGACCCGGGTTATCAGCTGACCCCGATGCTGAACCTTGCGGTCGCCGGCTCCGGAGGCGGCGATCCGACCGGCGGTACCTATCCGGCGGACATGCTCGTCGACTGGGTGCGCGTGTGGTGACAGCGCATCCACGTTGACAGGCGAATCCACTGGTCCTTCTCACTCCGCGCCGCAGCACGCCGCCAATACTCCGAGGACACCGCCACCAACGTCTACTACGAACAGGTGGCCACGCGCTGGGGCGACTGGGCCGAGGTGTTCTTCGAAACAAGGGCGTCGTGGCCAAGGCCACCGACGTCTGCATGAACTACGCACCCGGCGACACGTCCGTCTGGGCCTGGCCCGTCACAAGCTAGGGGGAGCTAGGGGATAGTCGCGACCGCCGATCGTGACCGGTAGTGCGCTGAGGGACGGCTTTCTTCGATACCGCTGATAGGCGTTGCCTCGGGCGATTGCCAGCGCCAAACCGATCTGGCCCCACTCGATGTCGAGGTCTTGCGCAGCGTCCACCGCCGACTGGAGCTCGGTGTGAGCGCATGCGATGAGTTCGACCGATCGCGGCGTTTTCGCCGCGGCCAACCCGCTGCCCGCTGCTATGACCCTGTGCATCGCCGTGGTGATCCGGACGACCCGTGGTAGGGCGACATGAATGTCGGTAGCAGTCATTTCATAGCTCCCATTCTCCCCGCAAATGTCATCCCGTGGTTGCCCCCGAGTCGATACTCCAAACATGCGCAATAACCCGTTATGGAGAGCTGACGCACACATGAGCGGGCGTGAATTGGATCTACCAGCAATCACGAATGCACTTGCTGATGTTAGCTGGGGAGCGTCATGACACTGCTCACCGTCAGGGGGTTGACTCAACCCGCGGGTGCCGTGATTGGCCGGGCAGACGTCGGGAATGCCATCCCCGTGTGCGCTGGCACGGATGCGGACGGGAGAATCGGTCTCCACACTCGAAAGGGAGGTTCACGTGTTGAGAGACTTTCCTGACGTCGTCATCACGGGATTCGCGATGACCAACGCGCTCGCCAGCGACACCGAGGACACCTGGGCAGCGCTGCTCGCCGGTCGCAGCGGCATCCGCCAGCTGTCGGGATCGTTTGTCGAGGAGTTAAAACTGCCGGTGAAGATCGGCGGCCAGCTACTCGAGGACCTCGACACCGACCTGAGCCGCGTGGAACTGCGCCGCCTGTCCTACCTGCAGAAGATGGCCGTGGTGCTGGGTCGCCGCGCGTGGGCCAGCTGTGGCTCGCCCGACATGGACCCCACCCGGCTCGCGGTGTCGGTGGGCGCCGGTTTCGGAAACGGGGAGGAGATGATCCTCGGCTACCTCGCGATGCGCGAACGGGGACTGAGGGCAGTGTCGCCATTAGCCGTCCAAATGTTCATGCCGAACGGGCCCGCGGCGGCGATCGGCCTGGATCGATCGGCCCGTGGCGGCGTGCAGGCGCCGATGATGGCCGACGCCTCCGGCGCGGGTGCGATCGCCCAGGCGTGGCAGCAGATCGTCTTCGGCGACACCGACGTCGTCATTTGTGGGGCCGTCGAGTCGCCCATCGAGGGAGTGCCCATCGCGGCGTACTCGCAGATCGAGGGCGTGATGTCGACCGACAACGACGATCCCGCGGGCGCTTGTCGACCGTTCGACCAGGATCGGCACGGCATGGTGTTCGGTGAAGGCGGTGCGCTGCTGATCATGGAGACCGAGGCGCACGCCAAGGCGCGGAGCGCACGCATCCTGGCCCGGGTACTCGGAGCGGCCACCACCTCCGACGGCTTCGACGCGATGATGTCCGACCCCGACGCCGAACAGGAAGCCCACGCCCTGACGCGCGCGATCGAACTTGCGGGCCTCTGTCCCCGCGACATCGACCTCGTCAACGCGCACGCCGCGGGCACGGTGGACGGCGACCTCGTCGAAGCGACCGCGTTGAAGAAGGTGTTCGGTCAATACCACCCCGCGGTCTATGCCCCGAAGGCCGCCCTCGGCAACACCTTCGGAGCCGCCGGCGCCGTCGAAGCGGTACTGACGGTGCAGGCGCTGCGCGACGGTGTTGTGCCTCCGACCCTGAACCTGACGCGTCTCGATGAGCGGATCGACCTCGACGTCGTCACCGGTCGACCCAGACGAGCCGATTACCGCCACGCGGTCAGCAACACCTTCGCCTTCGGGGGGCACAACGTGGTGCTGGTCTTCGGCAAGTACTGATCCGGGGCCTCAGACCGCGACGGCCTTCTCCAGGTCGGTGAGCGAGTTCTCCAGGTGCATCAGCAGTCGCTGCAGATGTGGCACGCTGCGCCGGCAGCCGACGAGGCCGAAGTCGAGATTGTCGGCATTGTTGGTCAGCGTGATGTTCAGGGCCTGGCCGTCCAGCGCGATCGACAGTGGATAGTTGCCGTCGAGGCGGGCGCCGTTCCAGTACATCGGCTCGCGCGCACCGGGCACGTTGGAGATGACGATGTTGAACGGCGGCGGTGCCGTCGACACGAATCCCGGCACCAGGCCGAGTGCGATGCCGGACACCAAGAAGGCCGAGAGCGCGAGAGCCTGGGTCCGCGGAAGGTCGGCGAAGACCTTCTTGTTGTCACGCATCGACCTGCTGATCGCGTCGAGTCGCCTGGCGGGGTCCTCGATGTCGGTGGCCAGGTTGCACAGGATCGTGCCGACCATGTTTCCGCCGGCGTCCTGCTCGTGGTCCCCGCGCAGGCTCACCGGCACCATGGCGACCAGCGGCGTGTCCGGCAACGCATTCTGCTCGATGAGATAGGCGCGCAGCGCGCCGGAGCACATGGCCAACACGACGTCGTTGACGGTGACGCCCGTGGCGGACTTGATGGCCCGGAACCGCGCCAGCGGCCACGACTGCGCGGCCGCCCGCCGGGCTCCACCGATCGGGACGTTGAACATCGTCTTGGGCGCACGGAACGGCAGGGTGAGTTGCTGTTCCACCAGCGCGGCCTTCGCGATCGAGAGACCGGACGGCGCCAGCGACGCCAGTACTCCGACGGTACCGGTGATCGACTGCAGAGTCGATTGGCCTCCGCCGGAATCCATGCTCCTGCGCTTCGGGCCGAGCGTCCACGGCACCCGGATCTCGCGATCGTCGGGATCGGGCGTCATCGACCGGATCATGAGGCGCTGGGCCGAGACTCCGTCGAGCAGCGAGTGGTGAACCTTCGTGTAGACGGCGAAGCGCCCATCTTCGAGGCCCTCCACCAGGCTCGCCTCCCACAGCGGCCGGTGCCGGTCGAGCAGCGTGCCGTGCAACCGGGATACCAACTCGAGCAGCTCGCGCACCCGGCCGGGCCGGGGAAGCCCTGAACGGCGGAGGTGATAGTCGATGTCGACGTCGTCTTCGACCGCCCAGGCAAGGTTGGAGATGCCGCCAAATAGCCTACCGGGATGCTTGCGAAACGTCGGCTGGAAGTCGTCGTTCTTGACGATCGTCTCGTACATGTCGCGGATGAATTCCGGCCCGGCGCCCTCCGGCGGCTCGAACAGCTGCAGGCTCGCGACGTGCATCGGGTGTTCGCGGGACTCGCCGATGAGGAACATCGAGTCGGTCGGCGAGATCAGCTTCATGGACGTGACGGTACCCACACCTCCTGTGGTTCACTCGTCGCACCGGCAGATGCGCGGCGGATCGTCACCGGCGAAGGGTCTTGGCGCGGAGTGGAACTGACCGCCTCGACTAATCTGGCCGGGTGGGGACCGAGGATGAACTGGTTGACAGGCCTTTCAGCACGATCGCGCGGACTCGTTCTCAGCAACGAATCCTGACCGCCGCCCTGGACCTCATCGGCACCCACGGCGTCAGCGGCACGTCGCTGCAGATGATCGCCGTCGGGGTGACCAGGGCCGCCGTCTACCACCAGTACACGTCCAAGAATCAGAGCGTCATTTCGGTCACCGAGAACGAGTTGGCCATCCTCGAGGACGCGCTCGTCGCCGCGGAGGCAGACGAACGGCGTCAGCAGGCCCGCAGGACCCTGTTGATCCAGCTGATCGATCTGGCAATCACCCGGCGGCAATTGGTCGGCACCCTTACCAGCGACCCCGTCATCGTGCGCATCCTCGGCGAACACCCGCCGTTCCAACGGTTCGTGAGCAGGCTCTACGGCGTGCTCTTCGAACAACGGGACGACACGCAGGCCAGGGTTGCCGCGGCGATCATGTCGGCGGCCATCGCGGGATCCGTGGTCAACCCCATCGTCACCGACCTCGACGACGACGTGTTACGCGCCAATCTGGTCGAGCTCATCCCGCGACTGCTCGGGCTCGACGCGCAAGTCTAGATCTCCAATGAGCTTCCTCCACCAGCCGAGCGTTGCGCGGTCGCCCTCGACCAGCAGCAACGAGAGGGGCCGAGTCGGGACGCCCACTCCGACTCCAGCCATCGAATCGGCGCCGCGCAGGGTGCCCGTCGGCAACCACATCCTTCGAACGTCGCAACAGGGCGCTGCCCCTGCTTGACGGCGATCCGACAGTACCGGGGTCACCCCGGGACCGCGGACACTGCGCAGAGAAGGTCGTGGTTCATGGGGTCGCGCCGGGGTGTAGGCGCGCGAACGGGTGTCTAGGCGCGAAGGGCAGTGACGGCGTCGTCGACCGTGGGATACAGGGCCAGAAACTCGTCGAGCTTCGTCAAATGGATGGGGCGCGCGGTGACCGGTCCGCTAGCCACCACCGCGAACTTGCCCGTGTCGCCAGTCTTTTCGTGGGTCTCGGCGAGTATGCGGAGGCCGACCGACGCCAGGAACGTCACCGGAGTCAAGTCGATGATCAGTGCGTTGGGCCGCTCGCCGATCAGCTCGTTCAGGAGCTCCTCGAGTGGCGGTGACGTGGCGAGATCTACCACCCCGTCCACCGACAGCACGGTGATCCCGTCCCGACGCTCGACCGAGGTCGAGATCGCATCGGCTGGTGACAACGGCCATCCCTCCTACGAACCACGTTCATCGTCGTCGCGACACGATGAGCCTAGTCCCCGCGATCGTTTCAGTGGACATTGAACGACTCTGCAACTTCCGCCGAGACGATTGCAAACCGCGTTCAGTGGGAACACACACTGGTGATCGTTGACGCGTCGCACACTCACGTCTCCCCCGGGGCTTCGGCTGATGGTCTATCGACGGCCACCCGCAGCGCTTGAAATCGACGTCCCGGCGACACCCGATCAGCTGAGGGACATCAGGGGCCAGATCGCCAAGTGGCTGAGGGCGACCGGCATCCCCGACGACCTCGCCGGGGACATCGTGCTCGTCGTGAACGAGGCGTGCACCAACAGCATCGAACACGGGTACCGCGCCGCCGAGCCGGGGCGCATGCGGGTATGCGCCGAAGCGAAGGGACGCGGGATCTCGATCCGCATCTCCGATTTCGGCTCGTGGAAGCTGCCCGATGACAACCCACGGGCGCGTGGCCGCGGGGTCCCGCTGATGCGGGCGGTGAGTGACGACGTCACCCTCAACGGCACGTCGACCGGCACCACGGTGACGATGAACTTCGAGCTCGCCTAGCCGAGGGGTACCCCGAGGGCCACAACGGCGGCGTCGTCCTCCACCCCGGCACCGAGATCGTCGACCAGAGTTTGCATGGCCGCGACGATCCCTTGCGCGTCGGTGGGCGAATGCGCCGTGGCGAAACGCAGGAGTTCGCCCTCGTCGTCGTAACGTTCTGATCCGGTGCCCGTACGTGCCTCGGTGTACCCGTCGGAATAGGCCACCAGGGTATCGCCGGGAGACAACGCGATCCGCACGGACGTGAACGTCGGCTTGGCGAACAATCCCACCGCCTGACCTCCATCGGTCGCTACGTAGCGGGCGCTTCCGTCGCCCTTCAGCAGCAGGGGGGGTGGGTGGCCACCGGTGGCGATCTCGACATCGAAACCATTGGGCCGCAGAGTGATCAACCCAAACAGTACGGTGCAGAACCATCCGCTCTCGGCGTAGGTGTCCTGCTTGAGGACGCTGTCAAGTGTCTGCAGGACGCCGACGGGATGTTCGTCTTTGACGGCGGCGGCTCGCAACGTGTACCGGGTCAGCGACGTCAACGTGGCTGCGGCGACTCCTTTTCCGCAGACGTCGCCGAGGAAGAAGCCGTATCTCTCACGGGACAGCGGGAACAGATCATAGAAGTCTCCGCCGACGTCCCCGGGCGAGGGGCTGTGGTAGTGCGCCGCGGCTTCGAGACCGGGCGGCGGAGACAGTGACGGCGGGAGAAGCGAAAGCTGAAGCGTCTCGGCAAGACTCACGGCCCGGCGGCGCTCCTCCTCGGCGCGCCTGCGCTCGGCGAGCAGTTCGCGTTCGTAGGACCGACGGTCTGTGGCGTCGTCGGCGATGATGCGGATGAGGGTGGGGCGTCCTCCGGTACCCGCCTTGACGTTCGCCGTGAGGAGAACGGGGATCCGCCGCCCATCCGATGCGACGAGGTCGACGGTGACGCCGCTCAGCACGCCCGCCGCCAAGAGCATCGGCGCGAAGTGCGTCTCGTAGTGGATGCGGCCGCCGCCGGTGAGCAACGTCGTGAACGGAGTGCCGATCAATGCATCGCGCTCGCACCCGAGCCACGACGCGATGGTCGCGTTCACGGCTCGGATCTCCCCGTGGGGAGTGGTGACGACGTAACCACATGGCGCGTTGTCGAACGCGTCCTGCAGGTCGTCGATTCCCAGGGTCACGGATCGACCGCGAACGCGGCAATCGCTGCCGTGGTCTCGTCGGGAGCGCTGAGTTGCGGGCAGTGCCCGGTGGCGTCGATCGTGACGAGCTCACTGCCCACGATGTGCTCGTGTGTGTACGCGCCCACCGACCGCGGTGCCAAGGTGTCGTGTGCGCACTCGATGACCAGCGAGGGGACGTGGACGCGGGAGAGGTCCGCGCGGTTGTCGGAGAGAAACGTTGTGCGGGCGAACACCCGGGCCTTCACGGGGTCGTTGCGGCAGAAGGCGTCGGTCAGCTCCTCCTGTAGCTCCGGTCGGTCGGGTGTGCCCATGATGTTCGGGGCCATGGTGCGCGACCAGCCGAGATAGTTGCTCTCCAGGGATTCGAGGAGCTCGTCGATGTCTTCGCGCGAGAAGCCGCCGCTGTAGTCGTCGTGGTCGAGGTAGCAGGGCGACGGTGTCAGCAGGACCAGCTTCGCGAAACGAGTCGGATCCTTGGCGACGGCGAGCACGCCCATCATGGCGGCTACCGAGTGGCCGACGAAGACTACGTCTCTCAGATCGAGCTGCTCGACGATGTCGAGGACGTCGTCGGCATAGCCTTGCAGCGACGCGTATTGATCGGCGCTCCATGCGCCCGGTTCGGATTGTCCGGAACCGACGTGGTCGAACAGGACGAGGCGGAACCGGTCCTGCAGTCTGGCGGCGACCAAGCGCCACAGGTTCTGGTCGCAGCCGAACCCGTGAGCCAGCATCACCGTCGTTCCCGACTCGGGGCCGGCGAACGTCACGTTGTTCCTCGTCCGCACGTCCACCCGGCCATCCTTCCACGACGTCATCCCGCGCCGATGCTTCATTCGTCGGACGGTGGGCAATGCCACCGCGGCGAGGCGTTATACGGGCCCGAAGCCCGTCGCAAGCAGCAGGATTGACGCGACCTGCGCCTACGCGTGATTCAGCGGGGTCTACGAGTCCCGAGCCAGACGCGCGATCGCAGTTTCGGTCAGGCGATCGCCAAGCTCCGCTGGGACGGCGAAGACGGATACGGTCCCCTCGGCCTCGAGCAGTCGGCGGTCACTTCCCCCACTCTCGAGGCAGATGCATGACACACCCGCCCGATGCGCTGCGCGGACGTCCCACACCGAGTCGCCGACGAACACCGCGCGGTCGACGCCGACGTTCGCCCGGATCAGCGCGATCTCGACGATGCCTGGCTCGGGTTGGCGGTGTCGACGTCTCCCGTTGACATCACCGCGGACACGATGTCCTCTCCATCGAGGACCTTGCGAAGCACCGTCAACTCGTGGAGATAGTTGGAGTCGACCAGCGTTCCGTCGATGTCGACAGCACTGCGGGAGCGGCCATTGACAGCGCATTCCCGTGTCTGCTCAGGCGAAACGCCTTGGATCAACGGAACGACCGCGGCCACGGACGGACGTTTCACCGCGCCGTCTGCGGGGCACATGCATGTGGACCACGGCAGTCACGGCGAACTTGCAGGAGGATTTGGCCTTGAAGCGCATGAAGGTGATGACGAGCGTAATGGCAGCAAGCTTGACGTTCGGCGCTCTGCTGAGCGGCTGTGGCGCGAAGGTCGAGGGTGGCGACACGTCATGCAAGGACTACCTGGCGGCCAACGACGCCGACCAGCAGACGGCGGTCTCGAAGATGTTGAAGGACGAGAAGGGGACTGACGCGGCGCAGCTCGAGATCACGGGCACGAAGCTGTCCGTGGGAACCTTCTGCCAGACCGCAGGCAAGGAAGACAGCAAGATCAAGCAAGCCCCGCACCTGTAGGCCGATCTGGTTTCGGCGCTGCCGGGCCGGGTAGATCATCAGGGTGAAATCCAGCGCGGAGACCTTCGAGCGTGCAGTGGTGGTGATCCCTGCGCACGATGAGGCGACGGTTCTACCGCAGTGCCTGAAGGCGGTCCTGACCGCCGCGGCGTGTGCACCCGTGCCGGTGCTCACCATCGTCGTGCTCGACTCGTGCGCTGACCACAGTGCCGAGCTGGCAGGCCAATTTGGCGCCGACGTCCACTTCGTCGAAGTGGACGCCAAGAACGTCGGGGCGACGCGGGCGGCCGGCTTTGCGTACGCGCGAACGGTGTGCGGTGTCGAGACGTCCGGCGAGGCGCGCATCTGGTACGCCACCACCGACGCCGACAGTCGGGTCGACGCCAATTGGCTGGTGCGCCAGATGAACGCCGATGCCGACATGGTGCTCGGCGTCGTCCGGGTGACCAACTGGCAGCACTTCTCGGCCTCGTCGGTGCACCGTTATCTTGCGGCCTACCGGGCCAAGTCACGCAGGTGGGACGGAGGACACGATCACGTCCATGGAGCGAATATGGGGTTCAGGGCCGACACCTACTGGGAGACGGGCGGATTCGCCACGCTGGCATCCGGCGAAGACGTCGACCTGGTGCGGCGCTTCGAGCAGGCCGGCCATCGAATTCACCGCGATGTCGGCTTGTCTGTGGTGACCTCAGCCAGAACCCAGGGACGCGCCCCACGGGGATTCGCGTCGTACGTCAGATCGGTGTCGCGACGGGGAGGTGCGGCGTGACCGCCGCGCTGGTTCGGCGCTGGCTCGAGGCGGGTGAACTTCAGCTTCCCGCACCGGGTTCCGGCCGCACGACCTCGCGGTGGTGGAAGCTGGCCGCGATGGCGGAGAATGACGTCGTCGCAGGCAGATTGGCCGAGGCGCATACCGATGCGCTGGCGATCCTGTCCGAACTAGACGGCCCGACGCCAGCTGCGGGGCAGCTGTGGGGCGTGTGGGCCGCCGAGGCCCCGCAGTCCGTCGTCACCGTCCGCGAAGACGACGACGGACGGGCCGTGCTCGATGGCACCAAGGCATGGTGCTCGGGTGCGGGTATCTGCGCGCACGCGCTGATCACCGCGCGACGTGAAGACAACGTGCGCGGGCTCTACGCCGTCGAACTCAGCCAGGACGGGGTGGTGCCACTGATGCAGACCTGGCACAACGTCGGCATGCGTGACAGCGACACCCGTTCGGTTCAGCTCAGCAGTGCGATCGGCGTCCCCGTCGGTCTGCCGGGCGAGTACCTCTCCAGGCCGGGCTTCTGGCATGGCGCCATGGGCGTGGCGGCGTGCTGGCTGGGCGGTGCGCGTGGCGTCGCCGCACCCCTCTACCGCGCCGTGGCCGACGAACTCGAAGGTGCCGCCACCGACGTGCACGCGCACGCGCACCTCGGCGCGGTCGATGCAGCACTCGCCGCGGCCGAGGCGATGCTCGTGTCTGCGGCGTGTTACGTCGACGCCGAGCCACACGGCGCTCGCGCCGAGCTCATCGCGCGCCGCGTCCGCGCCGTCGTGGAACGCGCCGTCGACGAAGCCATCGTGCGCACGGGCCGGGCACTCGGGCCGGGTCCACTGGTGCTGGACGGCAGGCATGCCCAGCGAGTCGCCGACCTAACGATCTACGTGCGCCAGAGCCATGCCGAGCGCGATCTGGCCGCACTGGGCAAGGCTGCGGCCAGGAGAGCACGATGACGTCGGGCAATGGGGCCAGGTTCGCCGCGCAACCAATCTCGGGTGGCGGTACCCCGACGGCCGAGTGGCGCGACTGGGTCACCGGGATTCCCGCGCTCGATCTCACCGACTGTCCGGCCCTGATCGTCGTGGCGCCCCACCCCGACGACGAGACGCTGGGCTTCGGGGCCACTGCGTCACTGCTGCGCTCGCGTGGGGTCGAGGTCACCGTCGTGTCCGCCAGCGACGGTGGCGGTTCCGTCCCGGGGTTGTCAGCCCTGGAACGACGGTGGCTGGAGCGCGACCGTCGTGCGGAGTTGCGCAACGCCACCAAGATCCTCGGCCTCGGTGAGCCGGTCTGCCTCGGTCTGCCCGACGGCGGATTGGGCGACCGGGAGCCCGAGTTGACCGCCGTGCTCGTCGACCTGATCGCCGCGGGCCCGAAGGGACTGTGGTGCGCCGCGACGTGGCGCGGTGACGGCCACCCCGACCACGAGGCCGTCGGTCGCAGCGCAGCCGCCGCGGTCGCACGCACAGACGCGGCGCTGCTGGAGTACCCGGTGTGGATGTGGCACTGGGCGCGTCCGGACGACGATGCGGTGCCCTGGCATCGGATGTCGATGGCGCCGCACGACCGGGGGGCCATCGCCCGCAAGCGGCAGGCGGCCGCGGTGTTCACGTCGCAACTCACGCCCTATGAAACCGGCATCGACGTCGTGCTGCCGCCGTTCGTGCTGCAACGACTGTTCGCGGTCGGCGAGGCCGTGATTCGCTGATGGAGCGATTGCCCGACGGCTACTTCGAGGACATCTACGCCACCGCGCGAGACCCGTGGCGGCTCGCGGACCGCTGGTATGAGGAGCGCAAGTATGCGATCACGATGGCGATGCTCCCGCACGCGCGATACCGCCACGCATTCGAGCCTGGCTGCTCCATCGGTACCGTGACCGAACGACTGGTAGATCGATGCGACCACGTCACGGCCCGCGACGTGGCGCAATCGGCACTCGACTCCACCCGCGATCGGGTCGGGCAGCGGCGGAACCTCACCCTGCAGCGGTCGTCACTCGACAGCGACTGGCCGGGGGATGACGTCGATCTGGTGGTGCTCTCCGAGGTGGCCTACTACCTGTCGGGGGAGACACTGCGCCGAGTGCTCGATCGCGAGTGTGCGCGCCTCAAGAACGGCGCGACCGTCGTCGCCGCACACTGGCGACACCCGGTGGCCGACTACCCCCTGTCGGGTGACGAGGCGAATGCACTGATCGGCGCGACCACCGGCATGAACGGTGTGGCTCGATACCGCGACGACGACGTGGTCATCGACGTGCTGCTGAAGGGGTCGGCGGAGTCCGTCGCCGTGCACACCGGCGTCCCGGGCGCCGTCGTCTAGCGGTTCGACACCAATCGGAGATGGCTGCGCGGCGGGCGGACGACGGCCGAGATCGCGCCGTCCAAGGTGCCGGCGACCGGTAGTCCGCCGTCGGGATCGCAGATCTGGAGTACTCGGTCGACCTCGCTTCCCGCCAACGCCAGCCAGTTCACGGCGTACCGGGAACACATGACGTTGATTCGGTGCAGGGTCGAAAAGCCTTGGATGCCAAAGAAGTCAAGCGCTCGCAGATCGACGATCAGACGGCTGGTGGTTTCCAGCTCGGCCTCGACGTACTTGCTGAGGGCGAGTGAGTTGGCGGCGTCGATCTCGCCCTCGGCGGTGATGTGCAGGATCGACGAACGGACGATTGACGTGGCGAACCGGACGCGTTCGCGGGATTGCTTCGGTCTACCGGAATCTGTGCCGGGGGCGAGGGACACGGTGATCTCCATGGGGCAATGTGCTCGTGTGAGACTCCGTCAAGATGGGCCCTGGTGCCTAAAGCCGCCGCTCGCAGTACGTGCCGGGCGTCGATGACGTCATCGTAAGGCTGTGAACTCAACCTCTGGTTGAGCGTAGTACCAACTCGCCCGTCTAACAATGGGCGTCTTCCCTCGTCGCGTTCTTGCCTCGAAGGCGTGGGTACCCGCCGCGTAGTCGAGTGGAAGGAGAGAGCCGAGCATGGCCTCAAAGCACCTGCCGCAGAGCCCGCGCCGGTCGTCGGCCAGCTACGCAACGACCGTTTCGGGCGTCACCGTCGCTGCCGTCATCGCGGTCCTTGCGATGCACGCCGTCGGCGTCCGCGCGACCGTCGCTCACGAGGTGTCCCCGTCGGCTCCTGCCATTCAGCAGCCGCTCAGTCAGCCGGGCCAGCTCGTCGCGGTGTAGCCGACGTCGGTGACGGCGCAGAGCGTCGACGGCTTCGCGCGGACGTATGTGATCAACGCCGAGACGAATGCGATCACCGAGCGCGGCAGTCTGAATGGTGGCGCGGGAAAGTCTTTCGCGGTGAACGACGAGGTCTCGATCGTGGGAGTCGTGCGCGACGGGACGCCTGTCGCGACGGCCGTCGCGAACAAACAGGTCAGCGACCTCAACGGCCCGCCCATGGACGGCGTCTTGACCGAATCGAGTGAGCTCCGGCGAGGCATGACGTAACGTCGTCGACGTGGCGGAGTCCATGACCGTCAGCGCCGAGGAGCTGGCTGCCCTGGAGTTCTTCGCGGGCTCCCCGGCCGCGGACCTGGTTCCGCTGGCGGGGCTTCTATGGCCGCTCACCGCACCCTCCGGCCAGGTGCTCATGCGCCAGGGCGAGCAAGCCGAGACCTTCCTGCTGATCGGCTCGGGGCGGGCCCGGATCGCGCACGTCGGCGCCGGCGGCGATGCCATCGAGGTCGAGGTGACGCCGGGACTCATCGTCGGCGAGATCGCCCTCCTGCGCGACGCCCCGCGGACGGCGACCGTCACGGTGACCGAACCCCTCAGCGGCTGGGTGGGCGGCAGAGAAGCCATTGCGGCCATGCTCGAGGTGCCGGCGATGATGGACAAGCTGGTGCGCACGGCACGGCAGCGCCTGGCCACCTTCGTGACGCCCATCCCGGTGACCTTGCGGGACGGGACCGAACTGCATCTACGGCCCGTGCTTCCCGGCGACAACGAGCGCACCGTCCACGGTCCGGTGCAGTTCTCCAGCGAAACGTTGTACCGGCGCTTCCAGTCGACGGGCACACCTACCCCGTCGCTGATGGCCTACCTGTCCGAAGTGGACTACGTCGATCACTTCGTCTGGGTGCTGACCGACGGGACGGCCATCGACGCGCCGATCGTGGCCGATGCCAGATACGTCCGCGAGGCGACACCAAACGTCGCGGAAGTCGCGTTCATCGTCGGTGACGACTACCAGGGTCGGGGGATCGGCAGCTTCTTGATGGAAGCGCTCGCCGTCGCCGCACGGAGTGAGGGCATTCGGCGATTCACTGCCAGGGTGCTGGCGGACAATCTCCCGATGCGAAAAATCCTCGACCGCTACGGTGCGCGATGGCACCGCGACGACCTGGGCGTGGTCACGACCGCCTTCGACGTACCCCTGATGCGCGACCTGACGCTCTCTGCCGAGCTGTACCGGGACATTCATGCCGCCGCGCGTCAAGTGATCCGTGCGGTCGGCTGATGGGTCGCCCCCCGCTTTCCAAGGACACGCGGCTGTGCATGTCGCTGGCCGCCAGGCCCAGTAACATCGGCACCCGGTTTCACAACCATCTGTACGACGTACTCGGCCTCGACTTCATCTACAAGGCGTTCACCACCACCGACATCGCCGCCGCGATCGGCGGCGTACGGGCCCTGGGCATCCGCGGCTGTTCGGTCTCGATGCCGTTCAAGGAGGACGTCATCGCACTGGTCGACGAGGTCGACGCCTCGGCCCGTGCCATCGGATCCGTGAACACGATCGTCAACGACGATGGGTACCTGAGGGCATCCAACACCGACTACCTGGCCGTGCAGCGCCTCATCGACGACCACGGTCTCGACGCAAGCGGCAGGGTGCTGATCCGCGGCAGCGGTGGGATGGCCAGCGCGGTCGGCGCGGCGTTCCGCGACCACGGCTTCACGTCCGGCATCGTGATCGCACGCAATGAAGAGAGCGGACGCGCCCTGGCCGACCGGCTCGGCTACGACTACGACACCGACGTCGGCTCCCACGCCGCGTCCGTGATCGTCAACGTCACCCCGATCGGCATGGCCGGTGGGTCGGAGGCGTCCGAGCGGGCCTTCGACGAGGCGACCATCGCCCGAGCGGACACGGTGTTCGACGTGGTGGCGCTGCCGTCGGAGACGCCGCTGATCCAAGTGGCCCGTGCCGCGGGCGTCCGCGTCATGACGGGCGCCGAGGTCATCGCGTTGCAGGCTGCGGAGCAGTTCGAGCGCTACACGGGGGTACGCCCGACGGCCGAGCAGGTGGCCACGGCATCGGAGATCTCAAGAGCCTGAAGCATCGGAGATGTCGAGGGCCTGAGAGTCAGGGCGCGTTGACCACGGTGATCGGTCGGCGGACCCGCTCGATCTGATGCCCGGTGAAGCCGGCGTAGAACATCCGGGCCGCGACGAACCACGACAGCGACGAGTGCACCGCCGACGCCGTCGGTGCCGCGTCCTCGGGTATCGGCAGTGCGAAGGGCAGGGTCAACTGAGTGCCCGCCGTCAACGGAATCGTCTTGTCCAACTGCATTATTCGGCCATCGAGGGCGCCACCCTCAGCGGGATGGCGCACCAACGGATGGGACTCGACCTGGCGTTGCCAGTACACCGCGACGTCGCCGTTGGGCAGGTCCATCTTCGGTCGCAGGATCACCTGACCGCTGATGGTCTCGCCCGCGCGGTACACCGCAGAGCCGAGCAGGATGTCGATCTCGGTCTCCCCGGCACCCCAGAAGCGCTCCATCGGTTCCTCTTCGGCCTCCACGTCGGCCGTACCGATGACGACGGTGAAGTCGCCGCGTTCGTCGACGTCGCGGCCGCCGCGCTCGATTCTGAGCCGCGCCGACCACCGCGCGATCTCGGGTGACGAACCCGGCGCCCACGACGGCACCTTGAACGTCGCCGTCGTACCGGTGAATTCGCTGGTGGCGACCGGCAATTCGACCCGAGTCACGCAGACCCAGTCGTCGGTGACGCGCGCGCTGCCGTAGTTGGTGCCCACCTGGTCCATGGTCAGGATCGAGTCGTTCCCCGCCGCGGCGACCGAGTCAGCCCTTCCGGCCCAGTGGTAGTTGTAGAAGTTGTCGTAACCCCACTCCAGCGTCGCCGTCGCGACCTCGTCGATGGGCTTGTCTGTTTCGATGGTGGCGGTGACCGTCTGGCGTGGCCGTAGGACCTCCGGCGTCAGCGTCATCCGTACTCCGCCGGAGCGGCTGAAGAGACCCACGCGGCGCCCCGCTACTTCTTCTGCTGGCTGGCGGCATATTCCTCGGGGTGGTGCTTCTTCTGGTAGGCCCGCGCCGGCCAGAAGAGCAGCCACAGCACGGGATGAACCGTGACGTGGAACAGTCCCGTGAGCGCGGCGCCGCACAGCACTGCGAACACCCACGCCGGATAGATGAGGATCAGGCAGAACTGGATGAACTGCTTCAGCACCACCGGATATCCCTCGGCCATCGACCACACGAGGCGTGGGCTCATGGCGCGGGTGAACTGTTTCCACTTCGACGTTTGGGCCTCGGCGGCGGCCCGCGCCTCGCTGACGTCACGGCCGCGTTCGTCGCGGCTCAGCCCGCGCCGAGGGGGCGGAGGCTCGCTGGGATCGGGTTGCTGGGCGAAGGTCATGGCACCTCTCCTCGGGTTCGCTCGGCTGAGAGTTTGGACCGGATCTTAGCTGCGAATGCTGGAAGTGCGAGCCCTCCACAGTCACCGTTACGGCGTGATGGTGGTCTGTTCGTCGATCACCGAGGTGGCGTCCATCAGCGGCCCGATCTGGTCTTCGGTGCCGCTGGCGTTGAGCTGCAGGACGTAGGTGCCGTTGCCGTCGGCGGCCGGGATGACGACGGTCTTCTGCGCGATGAGTCGCTTCGCGCCGTCCTTCACGAAGGTCGCGCCGATCTGGTAGGCGTCGAACCCGCCGAGCTTGGCGTCGCCGCCGTCACCCGCGCTCTCGTAGCCGGGCAGATTCTTCAGTTCGCCGGGTGCGTACTTGAAGATCATGGCCGGATCGACGTTGCCCGTCAGCTTGGACATGATCGCGACGATCGAGGGTGGATCGGCAGCCATGGACGGATCGGCGAACACGATCGCACCGTAGGCGCCCTCCGGCGTCTTGGGGCCTTCATCCGCCCAGCCCTCGGGCGTCGGCAGGTCGATGGTCGGCGCACCGGGGTCCCCACGCTTGACCGGGGTCTCGGTGATGCCGTTCTCCTTGATGTAGTCCGCGATGGTCGGGTTGGCGCCGGCAGCCTTCGTCGACGTCGGCGCGACGCTGCTGCTGGACGCGCTGCTACTCGAGGTAGTCTCGGACGTCGAGGAGGACGAGGAGGCCTCGGTCTTGGAGTCCGATCCGCAACCCGCGAGGGCCAGTCCCAGAGCGACGAGGGCGACGGCGGCGCCACCCGCGGTGGTGTGCGTTCTCATGAGTTCTCCTGTCGGGGAAGTTCGCCGCGCCAGCGGTCGGCAAACTGAAGGTACACGGGAAATCGCGGCCTACGTCAGAATCCGATCTCACGGGGCGCGAAGCGGTCCGTCACGTCGCCCGTCAGCGACTCGTCGTACGGATCGATCGCCGTCGTCGCGGCCCCTTCATCGAGGTCGAGACCGTCGAGTCGGACCCAGATGGTGCTTGGGCTCACGGTCAGCTCGAAGAAGTAGATCCGGTTGGTGAGGTCGCACACCGAGCGGTACTCGGTGTTGTAGACGCCGAACTGGGCGTAGGGCGCGCCGAATGGGACCGACACGTTGCGCATGATCGCCATGACGCCCGCGACGGCCTGACGCTCGTCGACCGGCTTGGGGAGCAGCGCCGAGTAGTAGGCGGCACGCTGGAACCTGTCGACGGCGTTCACGTTGCCGGGCAGCGGAAGCGCGCTGTCGGGGTGTGAGAAGTCTTGTGCAGCAAGTAACTTCATCTGTTCGTCATAGGTCGGGTCGTTGGTCATCAGGGTGAACTCGCGGCCGTGATGCACGACTAGCTCGCCGTTGGCGAGCTCCATGATCGCCGAGTCGCCGTCGGCGTCCTCGACGGCGAGGTGCAGCGTCGCCTCGAAACCGTGCGCGCTCACCATGACCAGCTGAATCCCGTCCATCAGCGCCAGCGCCTCGGAGACCGTGGCGGCCTGGTCGAGGAGATACTGCGCCCACAGCCCGGTGTGCAACCCGGCGAGCTCGGGTTTGCGCGGACCGACGTCGGTCGACGAGAGGTAGAGCCCGTGGACGGCGAGGCCGCGTTCGTTGAGGCCATCGACCGTACCGATGCCGTAGATCGTGGTCGCCAGGTTGGCGTAGGTGCTGGTCCATCGCAGCGGGTTCTCGGGTACCACCACCTCGGTTCCCATCAGGCCGCCGTCGCGCTGGAGGCCGCGCGGGAAGGCGACGAGGAGCGGCTCCGTCGATTCCGGCCAGTCCATGCTGCGACCGGTCAGGACGGCGATGTCATTGGTGTTCCACAAGACTCGAGTGCACATCGGAGGTCCTCTCGGCGCGTCCCACCGCGGTGTGGGCGCCCGTCAGCCTAACCGCGATAACAAGGCTTCGTGCGCGTCTTCGCGTACTGCGTGGCGGTGGCGCTGTGCGCGGCGTGCGGGCAGTCCGCCGCCCCCGCACCGCCCCGGGTGGCGTACTCGCCGTTGGCGGCGCCTGCCGCGCTGAACCCCGCGAGGGTGGAGCGCGTCCGCGCCTTTCTGCCAACGGGTTACGAGTTCGCGGCACTGCCCAGTCAAACTGCACCAGTGGCCCTCTGGGGCTTCGGTCAGGCGTGGACGGCTGACCCGTCACCGTGCGGGGTTTTCGCCGACTCGGCCGGCGACGGCCTCGTGCACGGCTGGTCCGCCTCCGGCCCAGGCGGCATCGTCTACGCCGTCGTGGTCGACGCGACCGTCGGTATGGACCAGACGCTGGTGCAGACGTGCGGCACGCGGAGTCTGTCGGCAGGGCACACCAGCGGTATCGTCAACCTCGTCGACCCGCCCGTGATCGACGGTGCAGCGACGCTGGGCATGATCGCCGACGCCACCACCACCGTGGAGAGCGGCATCGAAACCCATTCGCACGCTGAGATGTTCATCGCCTACCTCGGTGACCACGCCGCCTACGTGACAGTGGTGACCGATCCCGGTTCGTCGGCCCCTTCGCTCGGAATTGGCGTCGCGTCGGACCTACTCGTCAGCACGGTGGCGGCGATCCGCGGGTGACGGCCGGCAGGCAGGTAGATTGTCGGCGATGCTCAGGACGCTGCTCGCCCTCGCCCTCGCGATCGTGTTGGCCGCGTGCTCGCACGCTCCGGCCTCCGACGACTCGAAGGCCGACATCGCCAACGTGCTTGACGTGAAGTCGAGCTTCGGGCCCGAGTTCACGGTCAGCACCGTCGCACCTGCCGCGATCGACCCGCGTCTGCTTGCGCCGCAAGCCCTTCCACAGGGCGCGGTGTTCGATCCGCCGGACTGCGCGAAGGCCGGCACGGGCCTGGTGGTACCGCCGGGGCTCAAGGGCAACATGGCCGCGACGACGGCGGAGGGCGACGGCAACCGGTTCATAGCGATCGCCGTCGAGACGTCGGAGGCGCTGCAGATACCCGACCCAGGCGAGGGCTGCAAGAAGGTCGCATTCGCCGGTGGCGGCGTCCGAGGTCTCGTCGAGGTCGTCGACTCTCCGGTCATCGACGGCGCTCGCACCCTCGGCACCCACCGCGTGGTGCAGACGATGGTAGGCGGCAAGCCTGCGAGCGGTGAGCTCTACAACTACGTCGCCAGCTTCTCGACGTTCATGGTGATCGTCACCGCGAATCCGCTGGTCGAGCCAAACAAGCCAGTAGTGCCCGTCGACACGCAACGAGCCCGCGACCTGCTGTCCGCGGCAGTGAAGGCCGTCCGCGGCAGCTAGCGCACGTCGCGCGGGCGGAACTGGACGCTGATCCGCGGACCCGTCGGCTTGGCCGTCTTGTGCACGGCGTGTTCCCACGTGCGCTGACACGAACCTCCCATCACCAGCAGATCGCCGTGGCTCTGCGGTAGGCGCAGGGGCCGGCCGCCGGAGCGGGGACGGAGCGCGAACGCCCGGGTCGCGCCGAGGCTCAGGATGGCCACCATCGTGTCCTCGGTCCTGCTGCGGCCGACCGTGTCGCCGTGCCAGGCCACGCTGTCGCTGCCGTCGCGGTACAGGCACAGGCCCGCCGAGGTGAACGGCTCGCCCAGTTCGCGAGCGTAGATGTCGTTGAGTCGTACGCGCAGCCGTGCGACCGCCGGCTGCGGTGCGGGTTCGGACACCAGGTCGTGGAAGCTGACCAGCCGCGGCACGTCGAGTACCCGGTCGTACATCTGACGCCGCTCGGCACGCCACGGGATGTCGGCCATCAAAGATTCGAAGAGATCGCCAGCACCGGTCAACCAGCCGGCCCGGACGTCGATCCACGCGCCGTTACCAAGGTCACGCCGCTCGTCGTGGTCGAAGAGCGCTTCCTGAATCGCCAGATCGATCCCTGCCACGTGGGCGAGTTTATCGCACAGACGTTCGAAGTTACAGGTTGACCGCGCCGGGTCCGCGCTGCGCGAGAACGTCGTCGGGATTCGTCAGGACGCAGGTCTTGAGGCTCAGGCAGCCGCAGCCGATGCATCCGGCGAGGTTGTCGCGCAGGCGCTGAAGATGCACGATCCGCTCGTCGAGATCCGAGCGCCAGCCTGCGGAGAGACGCGCCCAGTCCTTGCTGGTGGGGACTCGATTGGTGGGCAGTGTCGCGAGGGCTTCGCGAATGCGGACCAGCGGAATGCCGAGTCGTTGCGACATCCGGATGAACGCCACCCGGCGCAGCGTCTCGCGGGCATAGCGACGTTGATTGCCCGACGTGCGTCTGCTGATGATCAAGCCTTCGCGTTCGTAGAAGTGCAGCGCCGACACCGCCACGCCACTGCGATGGCTCATCTCGCCGGGAGTCAGCTCGAGCACGTCCATGACCTCAACCATAGTTGAGGTGACGATTCGCGTTACGGTGCTACCCATGACAGGCACGACGCTGGGCGCCAACTCGGAGGTGGGGCCGCTACGGGTCGTCGTCCTGCACCGGCCTGGGCCTGAACTCCAGCGCCTCACCCCGCGCAACAACGACCGGTTGCTGTTCGACGGAATGCCGTGGGTGGCGCGTGCACAGGAGGAACACGATGCGTTCGCGTCGCTGTTGCGCTCGCGCGGTGTCGAGGTGTTGTTGCTCGCCGACCTCCTGACGGAAGCCCTCGCCAGCGGTGCGGCACGGATGCAGGGCATCTCCGCGGCGGTCGACAGCCGTCGACTGGGACTGCCTCTGGCGCAAGAACTGTCGGCGTACCTGCGGACGCTCGACGTCGATTCGCTGGCCCGCATCCTGATGGCGGGCATGACGTTCAGTGAGTTGCCGTTCCTCGGCGGTGAACTGTCGCTCGTGCAGCGCATGCATCACGACGCCGACTTCGTCATCGACCCGCTGCCGAACCTGCTGTTCACGCGGGACTCGTCATTCTGGATCGGGCCGCGGGTGGCGATCACGTCACTGGCGCTGCCTGCGCGCATCCGGGAGACGTCGCTGACCGACCTGATCTATGCGCATCATCCGCGGTTCCTCGGAGTGCGGCGGGCCTACGAGTCGCGATCAGCCCCGGTCGAGGGGGGCGACGTGCTTCTGCTTGCGCCGGGCGTGGTCGCCGTCGGCGTGGGGGAGCGGACCACACCGGCCGGTGCGGAAGCGTTGGCGCGCAGCCTGTTCGACGACGGTCTGGCACATACCGTGCTGGCCGTTCCCATCGCGCAGGAGCGTGCGCAGATGCACCTCGACACGGTCTGCACGATGGTCGACGTCGACGCCGTCGTGATGTACCCCAACATCGTCGATTCGCTGTCGGCGTTCACGATCCGACAGAAATCGGAAGGGGTGACGATCGCCAGCGCGGCACCGTTCGTCGACGCCGCGGCGGATGCGATGGGCATCGACAAGCTGCGCGTGATCGATACGGGCTTGGATCCGATCACCGCGGAGCGTGAACAGTGGGACGACGGGAACAACACGTTGGCGCTGGCGCCGGGTGTGGTCGTGGCCTACGAGCGCAATACGGAAACCAATGCGCGCCTTGCGGACTCGGGCATCGAGGTGCTTCCGATATCGGCGTCAGAACTTGGCACGGGCCGCGGCGGTCCGCGATGCATGTCGTGCCCGGTCGCCCGCGATCCGCTGTAGCTCCCGGGCCCCTTTTCGCCGACCGCGCGTTGACATTGCACCGACGGTTGCGATCGTTCACGAATCACGACCCTGAGCACAATGTCAACGGGTGGCCCCGACGGGCGAATGCTTCCGCGGTTCGGTGGATGATGAACTTCGGCGAATGTTCGGCGACGACGTGTAGGTCCAGCCAACCTCGGCGCCGGACGAGCTCATTTCGACCGATGTCGTGCACGTACCGCTTCCGGTCGGTGCAGTGTTGCACTCCGTCGTCGTCGGCGCCGATCATCGGGTCGTCCCAGCCCATGTCGATGAACGCGTCATGTCCGCCGTCGCTCACGTGAATCTGTGTTCTCGGGCGGGGAAACCCGTTGTCGATGAACAGCAGCCGCAGCCACGTCTCCTTCGGCGACTGGCCGCCGGCGTCCATGAGGTCGAGTGCAAGTTCCGCCCGGCGGAGTCCGCGCGCTCGGGGATAGCGCCCCGTCATCTCCAGCGCGTGTTCGGCGCGCACGCCCGTCGCATGAGCCAAGGCGTCCAGATGCCGGACGGCGTGACTACGTGGCAGGTGGCGGCCGAGATCCAAGGCCGTGCGGGCCACAGTGGTTACTAGGAGGCCGTCGATCTCCACGATCTCGTCGGAGGCGATCCGTTCGTTGCGTACGACGACACCCGTCGGTGAACGGCTGCTGGACCCGATGAGTTCTATCGGCGTCGCTGCGTCGACCCACGCAGCGCCGTGAATTGCGGCTGCTGCCCGCCCCGCGATGATGCAGTCGCGGCCGGACCATAGCCACGCGCCGACGATGCGCGCCTGCAACCCTGGGCCGGATGCCTTGGCGACGTAGACGTCGGGGAAGATCGCCTCATAGTTCCAGCGCAACTGGCCGCGCGTGACCAGCCCCCGCGCAATGTGATCGCTGCCGATGAAGACGTCCCGCATATCGTGATCGTCGCCACTCGCAATGACAAATTCGCCACCCAGCGTTGAAATTGCCTTCACGGCTGTGGATAACGTCGAATCGCAGCCGTACGCGCAATGTGAACGCCGGCGAGGCGCGAAAGGGGGAGCGCTAACGCCAGCTGGGTAGCCAGATCTGCATGTTCCAGGTCGATTGCGAGATCGGTAGACCCGTCAGAATCGGGTACATCCACGCGAAGTTCGTGATCACGACCGCCACGTAGATGCAGACGACGAGCAGGCCGAGCGTCCGACGCTCGGCGTTCTGCCGCGGCGCGTACAACACGTCGCCGAGTATCAGCGCGATCATCATCACCAGGAACGGGGCCATCGGCGCGGCGTAGAAGAAGTACATCTGTCGATCGATGTCGGCGAACCACGGCAGGAAGCCAGCGCTGTAACCGGTCAGCGCCACGGCGTAGCGCCAGTCGCGCTTGACGAACGACCGCCACACCGCCCACGTGAGGATGGGCACCGCGATGAACCACATGGCCGGCGTCCCGACGAGCATCACGGCCTTGACACAGGACTGGGCGCCGCAACCCGCCACGTTGTCCTGGTCGATCGCGTACAGCACGGGCCGCAACGACATCGGCCACGTCCACGGCTTTGACTCCCACGGGTGGTGATTGCCCGCCGCATTGGTCAACCCGGAGTGAAACGTGAAGGCGCCGTAGGTGAAGTGCCACAGCGACCGGAGGGCGTCGGGCATCAGGCCGCCCTCGGCGAACGCCTGGCCCTCCTGATGTCGGTCGACCGCCGTCTCGGAGGCGAACCACGGCGCGTACGAGGCGAGATAGACGCCGAGCGGGATGAGGCCGAACACGTACACCGCAGGCGCCACGTCACGTCGCAGCGTGCCCAGCCACGGTCGGGGCACGCGGTACTGGCGCCGTGCAGACACGTCGAAGGCCAGGGTCATCAGCCCGAAGAAGAGGATGAAGTACAGGCCGGACCACTTGGTCGCCACGGCCAGACCGAGCAGCACGCCTGCGCCGAACCGCCACCACCGGACCCCGAGCCGGGGCCCCCACGGCGTCTCGGCGATGCGACCCTCGAACAGGGCGTCGTGCATCCGCGCGCGCATCTGGTCGCGGTCGACGATCAGTGCACCGAACGCCGCGACGACGAACACCACCAGAAAGACGTCCAGAAGCGCCGTACGCGCCGAGACGAAGCTGACGCCGTCGGCGATGATCAGCAAGCCTGCGATGCCGCCGATCAGCGTCGAGCGGGTGACCCGGCGGACGATCCGCGCCACGAGCACCACCAGGACGACACCGCACACCGCGCCGGCGAATCGCCAGCCCAACCCGTCGTAGCCAAAAATTGCCTCACCGAGCGCCAGCAGTTCCTTGCCCACGGGAGGGTGCACCACCAGGCCGTATCCGGGGTTGTCCTCTACGCCGTGGTTGCCCAGCATCTGCCAGGCCTGCGGCGCGTAGTGCTTCTCGTCGAAGATCGGGGTACCGCCGTCGGTGGGCGAACCGAGGTTGAGGAACCGAGTAAGGGCCGCCAGCGCCATGACGACGGACGTCATCGCCCAGCCCTGCATCCGGTCCACGGGCCCGAAGTCGCCGATCGGCGCGAGCGGGCCCGGGCTGATGACCGGGACCGAGCGGTTGCGCGCGACGGAGGCCAACTCGCTGAAACGCACGTCGGGCTCGATGGGCGGGGCGATCACACGAGCGATCGTATTCTGTTCGGTGTGACACCAGGTCGACTGCTCTTGGCCGCGACGCCGTTGGGCCAGGCAGGGGATGCCTCGGCGCGACTCGTCGAGGCGCTGGGTAGCGCCGACGTGGTCGCCGCCGAGGACACCCGGCGAATCCGCACGCTGGCGCAGGCCCTCGACGTCATACCGTCGGGCAAGGTGGTCAGCTTCTTCGACCAGAACGAAGCGGCGCGGGTGCCGTGGCTCGTCGAGGAGATCGCGGGCGGTGCGACGGTGCTCGTGGTAAGCGACGCAGGCATGCCGCTGATCAGCGATCCGGGCTACCGACTAGTCGCGGCCTGTGCGGCGGCGGGGTTGACGGTCAGCTGCCTGCCAGGGCCATCAGCCGTGACGACGGCGCTGGCGGTGTCCGGCCTGCCGTCGGACCGGTTCTGCTTCGAGGGTTTCGCGCCGCGCAAGCACGCCGCGCGGCTGACGTGGCTGTCCACGCTGGCCGCCGAACGGCGCACGTGTGTGTTCTTCGAGTCCCCGCGGCGGCTCGCCGAATGCCTGGCAGACGCGGTGGACCGGCTGGGCGCGGAACGGCTGGCAGTGGTCTGCCGTGAGCTGACCAAGACCCACGAGGAGGTCAAGCGCGGCACCCTGGCGGAGCTCGTTGCCTGGGCCGCCGACGGCGTACTCGGCGAGATCACCGTCGTCGTGGCGGGCGCCCAGCCCCGCGTCGATCTGGAGACGCTGGTGGCAGAGGTCACCGAGCTGGTGGAGGCCGGCGCAGGGGTCAAGGACGCATGTGCCGAGGTGATCGCCGAGAACCCCGGGGCGCCGTCACGGCGTGAGCTCTACGACGCGGTCCTGCGCGCTCGGCAATGACCCGACGATCGGCGCCGCCTTGTGCAGGCACTCGCGCCACTCCGCGTCCGGATCCGAGTCGGCGGTAATGCCTCCGCCGACGCCGAGTACCGCATGACCAGCGTCATCGAACTCGACGGTGCGGATGGCGACGTTGAGCTCGGCGCCCGCGATGGGCGACGCCAAACCGACTGTCCCGCAATAGATTCCCCGCCGGAAGGCCTCCCACGTCGTTAGCAGTCGGCGGGCGCGATCCTTCGGCGTGCCCGTGACCGACGCCGGCGGGAACGTCGCGTTGAGGATCGTGGACATCTGCACGTCGGGGTCGACGCGCGCCGCGACCGTCGACACCAGGTGCCACACGCCGGGTGCCCGCCTGACCGCCAGCAGCTCGGGCACGGTGACGGACCCGGTGACCGCGACGCGGCCGAGGTCGTTGCGGACGAGATCGACGATCATCACGTTCTCGGCGACGTCCTTCGCCGACTCGCGCAGCGCCGACGGCGATTCGTCGAGCGGCAGGGTGCCCTTGATGGGGCTCGACACGAGGGTGTCGCCGACGCGGCTGAGGAACAGTTCCGGGGACAACGAGGCCACCGCACCCCAGTCGCCCGCGACGAACGCCGCTCGCGCAGGGCCGGTGCGCGCGACGGCGTCGGCGAAGAAGTCGACGGGTGAGCCCGTGACCGTACCGACGATCTGCGTGCACACGCACGCCTGATACACCTCACCCGCACCGATGGCATCGAGGCATGCCAGCACGCCCTCCCGGTGCGCGCCGCGGTCGGCGTCGCCCCAGTCGACGTGACATGCTGATGGCACCGGGTCGACGGCTAGTGCGCCGGCCACCCACGTCGGCGCTGGTGCACCGGAAAGGCTTTCATACCACCAGGTTCCGTCGGCATCTTGGCGCAGGACGTCGTCGGTCCAGCCGCCTGCCGCCTCGGGGATCCGAGCGTCTGCGCCATCGCGACCGGCATCGGGATAGGACAGATAGCCGATCCAGCCGCCGCCGATCGCCTCACTTCGAGATCCGGGATCGACGTCGAAGACGTTCGTGACGTCGACGGGTTCGATGGCGACGCTCGGCGCGACCACCGCACGGGAACCGAACCAGTCGCCGGTGAGCGCTGCGGGCGGTGGCAGGCCGAGACGCAACGCCGCGGCTGCTACGCATCGCAGCACCTCCGGGGCGCTGCGCGACAAGGCGATCCGCTCGACCCGCACCGCCTTAGCTTGTCACGCGCTCAGGCGGATTGTCGCTCCGCAAGCGTCGCTCAGGCGGATTGTCGCTCCGCAAGCGTCGCTCAGGCGGATTGTCGCTCCGCAAGCGTCGCTCAGGCGGATTGTCGCTCCGCAAGCGTCGCTCAGCGAGCGATCTCCCGGGCAACCTTGACCCCACCCAGTTTCTCGGGATTGCGCATCGCGTAGAAGTGCGTGATCAGACCGTCGGTGATCTCGACGGTGATGACGCCCTCCAAGCTGTCTCCCAGGTACAGCACCAGTGCTGGCGCGCCGTTGTAGAACGCGGGTTCGACCCGGTCTCCCTCGCCGGCGAGGCGGAGCAGCCCGAGGATGAGCCGAGCGACCTTGTCCGCCCCGGCGACCGGCCTGCGGGCGGCACTGACCTTGCCGTCGCTGTCGGCGGTCCACACCACGTCGGGCGCCAGCATCGTGATGAGCGAGTTGATGTCACCCGTCGACGCGGTCGCGAAGAACTGCGCGGTGATCTCGAGGGACTGCTTGGGGTCGACGGGTTCGAACCGCTTGCGTCGGGACTGCACGTGTTCGCGGGCGCGGTGCGCCATCTGACGCACCGCCGCGGTGGACTTGCCCACCGTCTGGGCGATTTCGTCGTGGCTGAAGCCGAACACCTCGCGGAGCACGAACACCGCACGCTCATCGGGGCTCAGCGTCTCCAGCACCACCATCATCGCCATCGACACCGATTCCGCGAGAACGACATCGGATGACGCGTCGGCCGTGTCGAGCAGTAGTGGCTCGGGGAGCCACGGCCCGACGTATTCCTCGCGCCTGCGAGCCTGGGCCCGCAGGGCGTTGAGCGCCTGCCGGGTGACGAGCTGAGCGAGGTAAGCCTTGGTGTCCTGGACCGTTGCGAGGTCCACCTCTGCCCACCGCAGATAGCTCTCCTGCAGTACGTCGTCGGATTCCGTTGCCGTGCCGAGGATCTCGTAAGCGATGGTGAACAGCAGGGGCCTCAGGTTGGTGAACCGCTCGGCGTGCTCACGGGCGCTCACCGGACCGTCGCCGCCGGCTCGGTCGCCGCCAGGTGCTCGGACCGTTTACCACCCTTGAGCCAGAAGTACGATCCCGGCTTGCGCGCTTCCCTGGCCAGAAGAGAGATCGTGCCCTTGCAGACCGCTTCCTTGATCGACGCCGCGGCGCGTCCGCCAATGTGGACCCGCGTCACGCGGTCGTCGAGGTGCGCCAGCTGGATGACGCCCGCCTTGCGACCGAGGCTGACGCACTGGCCGGTGAACGCCTGATTCACCGTGGCGGGTTCGGTGCCCGCGATGCGACTGAGAACGGTGTTGGCGGCCTGCGCGCCGAGCGGGATCGCGGCTTGGCAGCTCATCCGCAGGGGCAGGTCCGACGGCGCGGACGCATCGCCCGCGGCCACGACGAACGGGTCGTCAAGACTGGTCAACGTCTCGTCGGTCAGCAGTCGCCCGATTGGGTCGGTGGCCAGCCCGCTGCGTGCCGCCAGGTCTGGCACACCGAAGCCCGCCGTCCAAGTGGTCACGACGCTGGGCAGCTCGCGGCCGTCGGCCAGTTGCACCGAATCCTCGCGCACCTCGGTGACTTTGGCTCCCGACCCATCGACGACCGTCACGCCGAGCTTGCGCATCCGCTTGGCCACCGAGCGACGAGTGGACTCGCTGAAGTACGGGCCGAGGACGTCGCCACACACCAATGTCACCGACTGACCCTTCGCGGCCAGTTCGGCGGCGACCTCGATACCCGTCGGGCCCGCACCCACGACCACCACCGGCGCACTGGGATGCACCTTGGCCATCGCCGTACGAAACGGCTCGGCATGCTCCAACTCCGAAAGGGGATAGGCGAATTCGGCGGCGCCGGGAACGGTCAACACGGCACCCGAGCTGCCGACGGCGTAGACGAGGTAGTCGTATCCGACGGTGTCACCCGAGCCGAGCGTCACCGTGCGCGAAGCCGCGTCGATGAGCTCCGCGGTGTCGACCAGCAGGCGGACGTCGTCGGCGAGCACGTCCGCGTAGTCCACGACGGCGTCATCGGACCCGGTGATGAACTGGTGCAGCCGGATCCGCTCGACGAACTCGGGCCTCGGGTTGATCAGCGTGATGGCGACGTAGGCGTTCAGCCGCAAGTGGTTGGCGGCGAGTACGCCGGCGTATCCGCCGCCGATGACGACGACGTTGGTCTGCTTGGTCATGAGCACTCCTTTGAGATGGTCTGACCTCAAGACACCAACGACCGCCGAAGTGTGACACCTGGACCGAGAATGTGGTGCAGGTCACTCGACATCCTTGGTTCGGCTCGCAGCGCTCGCCCTCACACCTGATGGCGGGGGAACACGCCTTCCGGCTTGGGCAGCGCCGTGCCGACGGCGATCCGCGTGCCGATCGCCGAGAACTCCCGATCGTCGGCCGGCTGACCGAGCAGATCCAGCAGCTTGGCCGCCGACTCCGGCATCACCGGCTGGATGAGCAGCGCGGCGATGCGCACCACCTCCAGGGTCGTGTACAGCACGGTGCCGAACCGCTCCTGATCGGCCGCGGCGTCGGACTTGCGGAGCACCCACGGCTCGTGGGCGGAGAAGTAGCGGTTGGCCGCGCCGAGCATCAGCCAGATGGCCTCGAGAGCGAGGTGCATGGCGGGCGCCTCGAAGTGGGCGCGGACCTTCTCGAGCAGGCCGTCGGCGTGCGCCAACAGCGCGGCGTCCTCCTCGGTGACGGGGCCTGGCGTCGGGACGATTCCGTCGAGGTTCTTGTTGACCATCGACAGCGACCGCTGGGCGAGGTTCCCCAGTTCGTTGGCCAGATCGGTGTTGATCCGGCTGATGATGCCGTCCTCTCTGTAGCTGCCGTCCTGACCGAAGGGCACCTCCCGCAGCAGGAAGAAGCGGACCTGGTCCAGCCCGAAAGCCTCGACGAGCGCGAGCGGGTCGACGACGTTGCCGACCGACTTGCTCATCTTCTCGCCGCGGTTGAAGAGGAAGCCGTGTGCAAAAACCCTTCTGGGCAGCTCGATTCCGGCCGACATCAGGAATGCGGGCCAGTAGACCGTGTGGAACCGGATGATGTCCTTGCCGATCATGTGCAGGTCGGCGGGCCAGTAGCGCCCGAACGCCGCCGACTCGGTGTCGGGGTAACCCGCTCCGGTCAGATAGTTGGTCAACGCGTCCACCCACACGTACATGACGTGCTCGGGATGGTCGGGGACGGGAACGCCCCAGTCGAACGTCGTGCGGGAGATGGACAGGTCGCGCAGCCCGCCGGACACGAAGCTGACGACCTCGTTGCGCCTGACGTCCGGCCCGATGAACTCGGGGTGCGCCTCGTAGTGCGCCAGCAGCCTGTCGGCGTAGGCCGCCAGCCGGAAGAAGTACGTCTGCTCCTCGGTCCACGTCACGGGAGTACCCGTCTCCGTGGAGATCCTGGTCCCGTCGGCGAGCACTTCCAGCTCGTCCTCGGTGAAGAAGCGTTCGTCGCGCACCGAGTACCAGCCGGAATACGAGTCCAGATAGATGTCACCCGAGGCGTTCATCGCGTTCCAGATCGCGATGGACGCCTCCGTGTGATCGGCGTCCGTGGTGCGGATGAACCGGTCGAAGGAGATCCCGAGCTCCTCCTGCATCGCCTGGAAGGCATCCGAGTTGCGCCGCGCCAGTTCGGCGGTGGGGATGCCCTCGGCAGCGGCCGTCTGCGCCACCTTGAGACCGTGTTCGTCGGTGCCGGTGAGAAACCTGACGTCGAACCCGTCGAGGCGCTTGAAGCGCGCGATGGCATCGGTCGAGACGTATTCGTAGGCGTGCCCGATGTGCGGCGCGCCATTCGGATACGCGATGGCGGTGGTGATGTAGTACGGCTCTCTCATGAGGTCTTCACCTTATTGTGTGGTGTGAGTTCTGGACGCGAGCCGCCGCCGGCCCCCGAGCCGGTCGGTCCCCTCGTCGATGCCCATACGCACCTCGACGCGTGCGGGGCGTCCGACGCCGACGGCGTGCACGCGATCCTCGATCGGGCCGAGGCGGTGGGCGTCACGGCCGTCGTCACGATCGCCGACGATCTCTCCTCGGCCCGCTGGGTCACCCGCGCGGCGGACTGGGATCCCCGGGTCTACGCCGCGGTGGCCCTGCACCCGACGCGCGCCGACGCGCTGACCGACGCCGCCCGGGCGGAGATCGAACGTCTCGCCGCCCATCCGCGCGTGGTCGCGATCGGGGAGACCGGCATGGATCTCTACTGGCCGGGCAAGCTCGAGGGGTGCGCGGAGCCCGCACGGCAGCGCGAGGCGTTCGCCTGGCACATCGACCTCGCCAAGCGCACCGGCAAGCCGCTGATGATCCACAACCGCGACGCCGACGCCGCGGTTCTCGATGTGTTAGCCGCCGAAGGTGCTCCGGACACGGTGATCTTCCACTGCTTCTCGTCCGGACCCGACATGGCGCGTACCTGCGTCGACGCGGGGTGGCTGCTGAGCCTGTCGGGCACCGTGAGTTTCCGCAATGCCCACGAGCTCCGCGAGGCCGCTACGTTGATCCCGCCGGAGCAGCTCCTGGTCGAGACCGACGCGCCGTTCTTGACGCCGCATCCGTTCCGCGGCGCACCGAATGAGTCGTACTGCCTGCCCTACACAGTGCGGGCATTGGCCGAGGTGGTGGGTCGCCCGGCCGTCGACGTCGCTCGCGAGACGTCGGGAAACGCGCTCATGGCCTACGGAATCCGCAGCTGACGGCAAGTTGCTGCCACCAGCGGACTTCGTTACCGTCCTGTAATAGAAGTGGTCGGCCAGGCACGCTCATTCGTCGCCGACCCGATAGTCGGGAAAGTTTTTGTGAACTACTTGCACAGGCTCCATGAAGCGCGCTCGCCTCACTTGCGGCTTCTGGTCGCGACCCTGCTCGTCGCGCTGACGTTTGCCGGCGGCTACGCGGTCACCGCCCACAAGACGGTGACGCTGACCGTCGATGGCGCGTCGGTGACGGTCTCGACCATGAAGGGGCACGTCATCGACGTCGTCCGGGAGAACGGTTTCGACGTCGGCGAACGCGACGATCTCTACCCCGCGGCAAACGACCCCGTCGAGCAGTCGGAGACGATCGTGTTGCGGCGTAGCCGTCCCCTGCAGATCTCGCTCGACGGTCAGAACAGCCGAGAGGTGTGGACGACGGCGTCGACCGTGCAGGAGGCGCTCGCACAGCTGTCGATGACCGATACCGCTCCCGCCGCGGCGTCGCGAGGTAGCCGCGTACCGCTAGAGGGCATGTCATTGCCGGTGGTGGGGGCGCGAACCGTCCAGATCAACGACGCCGGGGTCATTCGGACGGTCCGGCTCGCAGCGGCCAACGTCGCCGGTTTCCTGGAGACCGCGGGCGTGCCGCTGCAGCAGAGCGACACCGTCGTCCCGGCCGCCAGCTCGCCGGTGATCGACGGGATGCAGATCCAGGTCACCCGCGTTCGCGTCGCGAGGTTGACCCAGAGAGTGCCGTTGGAGCCCGACGACAAAGAGGTCTCCGACGTCACGCTGAACGTGAGCCGTCGGGTCGTCGACGACCCCGGAACGCCGGGCATCCAGGACGTGACGTACACGGTGGCGACGGTCAACGGAGTGGAGACGGGCAGGCTGCCAGTAGCCAATGTCGTCATCGTTCCGGCTAGCGAAGGCGTGACTCGGGTCGGCGCAAAGCCTGGGACCGAAGTGCCTGCGGTGAGTCAGGGAGACACCTGGGACGCCTTGTCCAGGTGTGAAGCCGGAGGTAACTGGGCTATAAACACCGGTAACGGATTTTACGGTGGAGTCCAATTCGACCAAAACACATGGGAACGCAGCGGCGGTCTGCGTTATGCTCAGCGTGCTGATCTCGCTACCAGAGAAGAGCAGATTGCGATTGCTGAGGTTACACGAGCGCGCCAAGGATGGGGTGCGTGGCCCGTGTGTAGTGGAAGGTTGGGTGTGCGCTGACGATTCGGCTCCTCGGGCGGACCGAGATAAGGCATCTGGCTAAGGAACTTGAGTTCCGGCCGCGCAAGGCGTTTGGACAGAACTTCGTCCACGACGCCAACACAGTGCGTCGCATTGTGTCGGCGTCCGGGGTCAATCGTCACGACGTGGTCCTCGAAGTGGGCCCCGGTCTAGGATCGCTGACTCTGGCGCTCCTCGACCGTGGCGCGAAGGTCACCGCTGTCGAGATCGACCTCGTATTGGCACGTCAGCTCCCCAAGACGATCGCCGAGCACTCCCACAGCGAAATCAACAGGCTCGTGGTGCTCAACAGCGACGTGCTCAATCTGATGCCGTCCGACTTGGACGAGCAGCCCACCGCGCTCGTCGCGAACCTGCCGTACAACGTCGCGGTGCCAGCGCTCCTGCACCTGCTCGCCCAGTTCCCGACGATACGGACCGTCATGGTGATGGTTCAGGCCGAGGTTGCCGAGCGCCTCGCCGCCGAGCCGGGTGGCAAGGACTACGGCGTGCCCAGCGCGAAGGTGCGGTTCTACGGCAACGTGCGCCGACACGGGATGGTCTCGCCGACGGTCTTCTGGCCGATTCCGCGCGTCTACTCCGGCCTGGTCCGCATCGACCGCTATGAGACGTCTCCGTGGCCCACCGAAGACGACTTCCGCAAGAAGGTGTTCGGCCTCATCGACATCGCCTTCGCGCAGCGTCGCAAGACGTCGCGCAACGCGTTCGCGGAGTGGGCGGGTTCAGGCAACGAGTCCGCGGAGCGACTGCTGTCGGCCAGTATCGACCCGGCTCGGCGTGGTGAGACGCTCGGCATCGCGGACTTCGTGAGGCTGCTGCAGCGTTCGGGCGATGCCGACGAAGTACCGCAAAAGCCGAACGTCCGCGTGTACTGAACGACTAGCGCTCAGCCCGGCGGACGTCCGCGAGGTCCTAGCTCTCTTCGTCCTTCGTCTTTTCTTGCGTGGCTGCCTGGCGGTCGTCCTTGTCCAGCAGTTCGTCCATGAGCGGCTTCTCTGCCTGCGACTGGCGGGGGTTTAAACCCCTTGTCGTAACCCTGTTCTTCGTGCGGCAGCGCTGAGTTGTCGTATGCGGTGGTGGATGCCGTCGTCATTCAAGGAAATTAGCCGCCGAAGAGCTTGGTTAACCCTCGCCGGCGTAAACCTTGAGTTAGGTCAACGTTCGCACGGTATTATCCTATGGCGCGGGCAATCAGATGAATGAAGTCCGAGCAGGACTGATACCGAAGCTCGGGCGCCATCGCCTTCGCCAAACCTAGTCGAAGGCTCGCGGCATCCAGTCGATCCGTCAGGAGTACTTTGGCACCGGGCTGTGCAGGTGGGCGTCGACCAATGCCATCGACGTGAGCGCCGTGAACGGCGTCGAACCGGTGAGGAGTTAGACCGTCGTGCATGCCAACGCACACTCATCGGAAGCGGCCGAGGGGGCGCGTCCGTGAAGCACCTCCGGCGCCACGTACGGCAATGATCCCTCGATCTTCGTCGGTCGACGAGCTAGGCCGTCAGTGACGGCCCGGGCGATGCCGAAGTCGGTGGGTATCGCTCCGCCGTCCGAAAATGGCTCGGAGACAGGGATGTTCGCGGTTTGACGTCACAGTACACGATGCCCAGAGTGTGCGCATAGTCCAGCGCGTCGGCGATCTGGGCGAGGGCGGTGAGGCGGTCCGCCCTGGCGGCCAGGCTCAGCACCGTGCTGCCCCCGACCAGTCGCATGGACAACCGGCCCGGACCGCACTCGTACATGGTCACCACGTGGGGGTGCGCAGTCCGCCTGGCACACTCGAACTCGCGGAGCAACCGGGTCATGTTGCCCGGGTCGTGATGGCGGGCGTCGAGCACTTTGAGGGCCACCGGTTCGTCCGGCGCCGCGGCGTGCTGCGCACGATAGACCGTTGCGGAACCACCGTGGCCGACGACACCGTCGACCACCTAGTCCTCGAACGTGTCCATCGGTGCCAGCATCCTGGCGGAATAGGGTCCGGCAACGCTCCGCACCGGGCCGGAACGACGCCTCAGTGCTCCTTGACACACCTTTCGAGCAAACACTAGCGTGGAATGGCTACGGTCGCCGCGCAACGGTTGCCGAGCGGCGGGATCACCGAGGGGTATCTCACCACTTCCGTAACCGTCGTAGCGGTGCGACGTTAGTGTCGTTGCGTGCCTCAGTCCGACACCGCCGCCGAGTGGGTATCGACTGGGTCCGTCACCGTCCGGGTGCCCGGCAAGGTCAACCTGTACCTCGCCGTGGGTGACCTGCGCGATGACGGCTACCACGAACTCACCACGGTGTTCCACGCCGTTTCGCTGTTCGACGAGATCACCGTGCGCAACGCCGACCTGCTGTCGCTGGAGTTGTCGGGGGAGGGTTTCGGTGAGGGTGAGGCGTCGTTACCGCTGGATCATCGCAATCTTGCATGGCGCGCGGCCGAATTGATGGCCGACCACGTGGGACGTGCGCCGGACGTTGCCATCTCCTTGGAGAAGTCCATCCCCGTGGCGGGCGGTATGGCGGGCGGCAGCGCTGACGCCGCGGCCGTCCTGGTGGCCATGAACACGCTGTGGGAGCTCGGGGTCCCCCGTCGCGATCTGCATGCGTTGGGAGCCGAGCTCGGCAGCGACGTGCCGTTCGCGCTGCACGGTGGTACCGCCTTGGGAACCGGACGTGGTGAACAGCTGGCAACGGTCTTGTCCCGCAATACCTTTCACTGGGTCCTGGCGTTCTCGAACAGTGGACTCGCGACGCCGAAGGTGTTCGGTGAGATCGACCGCCTGCGGGCAGACTCCACCAGGGAGCAGCCGTCGAGACTCGAGGATCCAGAGCCGCTGCTCGCCGCGCTGGCATCTGGTGACCCG
This sequence comes from Mycobacteriales bacterium, assembly GCA_038244615.1. Lineage (GTDB taxonomy): Bacteria > Actinomycetota > Actinomycetes > Mycobacteriales > Mycobacteriaceae > Mycobacterium. The sequence goes on from JBBRTH010000013.1 coordinate 59,902, forward strand.
CACGAGCTGGCGCCGCTGCTGGGCAACGACCTGCAACCGGCCGCCCTGAGCCTCGATGTCGGGTTGCGGCGCACGCTGCGTGCGGGTGTCGACGCCGGAGCGCTGGCTGGCATCGTGTCCGGTTCGGGGCCGACGTGCGCGTTTCTGTGCCCGTCGGCGGCCGCGGCGGTCGACGTGGGCGTGCAATTGGCCGGCGCCGGGGTATGCCGGGCCGTTCGCGCGGCCAGCGGTCCGGTGCACGGCGCCCGTGTCGTCCCCGCACCCTCGCGGACGGTGTGACCCACACCTCAATCAGCGGATTGGTTTGGTAGTTACTTAAGAGTCTCTTAAGATGGTCAACGGTGAATACTAGCGGTTGCGAGTTCGGCGCGACGACTTCCCCCGCCGGGGTCCTCGGTGGGAGAGCAAGCAGCGGTGGCGCCGATCCGGTCGATCTCGCTGGGGCAAACCCTGTCGCGTGTCAATGCGTCGGCCGCTACGCCAGCTCTGCAACACCCTTTTCGAGACTGAAACGCACCCCAATCGTGTGCGCGCCCCTTGCGCCGCGCGCGCGCGAACAGGTGGAACATGGAACTGCGCGCGTCGGCATCAAAGCCAACACAGGGGCCGATGCCGGGCTCCTCAGACCCAGGAGGTTGTCGTGAGCAGGTTTACCGAGAAGATGTACCGCAACGCTCGGACGGTCACCACCGGCATGGTCACCGGTGAGCCGCACGAGCCGGTGCGCCACACCTGGGGTGAGGTTCACGAGCGAGCGCGGTGTATCGCGGGCGGCCTGGCCACGGCCGGCGTCGGACCTGGCGACGCCGTGGGGGTGCTGGCCGGCTTCCCCGTGGAGATCGCTCCGACTGCGCAGGCACTCTGGATGCGCGGCGCCAGCCTCACGATGCTGCACCAGCCCACGCCGCGCACCGACCTGGTCGTGTGGGCCGAGGACACGATGAACGTGATCGGGATGATCGAGGCCACGGCCGTCATCGTGTCCGAGCCGTTCCTGGTCGCGATCCAGGTGCTCGAGGAGAAGGGCATCAAGGTCCTCACGATCTCCGATCTCCTCGCCGCCAAGCCGATCGACCCCGTCGAGACCGACGAGGACGACCTCGCGCTGATGCAGTTGACCAGCGGCTCGACCGGATCACCCAAGGCGGTCCAGATCACGCACCGCAACATCCACTCCAACGCCGAGGCGATGTTCATTGGGGCCGAATACGACGTCACCAAGGACGTCATGGTCAGCTGGCTGCCCTGCTTCCACGACATGGGCATGGTCGGCTTCCTGACCATCCCGATGTACTTCGGTGCGGAGTTGGTCAAGGTCACGCCGATGGACTTCCTGCGCGACACGCTGCTGTGGGCCAAGCTGATCGACAAGTACAAGGGCACCATGACCGCGGCGCCCAACTTCGCCTACGCGCTGTTCGCCAAGCGCTTGCGCAACCAGGCCGAGCCGGGACAGTTCGACCTGTCGACCCTGCGCTTCGCCCTCTCTGGCGCCGAGCCGGTGGAACCCGCCGACGTGGAGGACCTGCTCGACGCCGGCAAGCCCTTCGGCCTGCGGCCCGACGCCATCTTGCCCGCCTACGGCATGGCCGAGACGACGCTCGCGGTGTCGTTCTCCGAGTGCGGCGCCGGCCTGGTGGTCGACGAGGTCGACGCCGATCTGCTGGCCGCACTGCGGCGCGCCGTGCCGTCAACCAAGGGCAACACGCGGCGCCTCGCGTCGCTCGGCCCACTACTGCGTGACCTCGAGGCCCGCGTCGTCGACGAGCACGGCGAGGTGATGCCCGCGCGCGGCGTCGGCGTCATCGAGCTCCGCGGCGAGTCGCTGACCCCCGGCTACATCACGATGGGCGGCTTCCTGCCCGCCCAGGACCAGCACGGCTGGTACGACACCGGCGACCTCGGCTATCAGATGGAGAACGGCCACGTCGTGGTCTGCGGCCGCGTCAAGGACGTCATCATCATGGCCGGCCGCAACATCTACCCGACCGACATCGAACGGGCCGCGGGCCGCGTCGAGGGCGTCCGGCCCGGCTGCGCCGTGGCGGTCCGACTCGATGCGGGGCACTCCCGCGAGACGTTCGCCGTCGCGGTGGAGTCCAACGCCTGGGAGGACCCGGTCGAGGTGCGGCGCATCGAGCATCAGGTCGCCCACGAGGTGGTGACGGAGGTCGACGTTCGGCCCCGCAACGTCGTGGTCCTCGGCCCGGGCACGATCCCGAAGACGCCGTCGGGCAAGCTGCGCCGCGCGAACTCGGTTTCCCTCGTTACCTAGCTTCCCCCTCAATTCCGCGAGCGTGCGTGTCTGCTCCGCGACACGCCGCTCGCGGTGGCACTTCGCGCACGCTCGTCAAGGCCCGAGGACGCCGGTGCGATGAGTTCGGCGGCCGCGGCGGGTCTGATACCGCATGCGATGGAAAAGCAATGGCCCGTCGTCGGGGTGCCTCGCTACGGTTGACCGATGAACGCCCCAGCCATCGAGGCCGTCGACCTCGTCAAGAAGTTCGGTGACGACGCCGCCAAGAGGCCGGCGGTCGATGGCGTCAGCTTCACCGTGCCGCAGGGAACGGTGCTGGGGCTGCTCGGCCCCAACGGTGCGGGAAAGACCACCACCGTCCGGATGATGACGACGCTCACGAAACCGACGAGCGGCACCGCGCGGGTGGCCGGGTACGACGTCCGGACCGAGCCCGCGATGGTCCGCAGCAACATGGGCCTCACCGGGCAGGCGGCGACGGTCGACGAACTTCTCACCGGCCGCGAGAACATCCGTTTGATCGGTGCCCTGTACGGCATCGGTCGGCGGGACGTGGCCCGGCTCGGAGACCAACTGCTGGAACGATTTTCGATCGCCGAGGCGGCCGATCGGCCGGTCAAGTCCTATTCGGGTGGAATGCGCAGGCGCATCGATCTGGCAGTCAGCCTGATCGCGTCGCCGCCAGTGCTCTTCCTCGACGAGCCGACCACCGGGCTGGACCCGCGCAGCCGCAACGACCTGTGGGACATGCTGCGCGACTTGGTCTCTCGGGGTACGACGCTGTTGCTGACCACCCAGTATCTCGAAGAGGCCGATCAACTCGCCGACGACATCGTCGTCATGGATCGGGGTCGCATCATCGCCAAGGGCACACCGCTTCAACTTAAACAGCAGGCGGGCAACGCCAGCCTGGTGGTGACGGTATCCCGCGCAGCGGACCTGCAGACCGCTCGCGAGTTGATGGCCAGAGCGGGCATCGAGGTGCACGTCGATGCGGGAGCGCGCCAGCTGACCGCGGCGGCGGAGGGGATCGCCGACATGACGCGGGTGGCCGGCTGGCTGCAGGAGAGCCGGATCGAGGTCGACGACATCGGGCTGTCCAGGCCGAGCCTCGACGACGTCTTCCTTTCTCTCACCGGCCATCGTGCCGAGGACGACGAGACTGAGGAGAGCCGAGTATGACGACCGTCGCGCCAAGATCCGCCGTCGATGCGGCGCGGCCCGAGACGCGTCAAACCTCCGTCCTGCAGCAGTCTTGGATCATGGTCAAGCGCAACATGATCCACACCAAACGCATGCCGGAAATGCTGAGCGACGTCACCGTGCAGCCGATCATGTTCGTCCTGCTGTTCGCGTTCGTCTTCGGCGCCTCGATCGCCAACACCGGCGGGGCGTCCTACCGTGAATTCCTCCTGCCCGGCATCCAGGCGCAGACGATCGTGTTCACCGCGTTCGTCGTGGCGTCCGGCATCACCGCCGACGTCGAGAAGGGCATCATCGACAGGTTCCGGTCCTTGCCCATCCGGCGGTCGTCGGTGCTCATCGGCCGCAGTGTCGCGAGCCTGATCCATTCGTCGATCGGCATCGTGGTCATGGCGATTACCGGACTGTGCATCGGTTGGCGCATCAGGGGAGGCGTCGCGGAGGCCGTGCTCGCGTTCGCGCTGATCCTGGTGTTCGGCTTCGGGATGATCTGGTTCGGCATTCTCGTCGGATCGTTGATGCGGTCGGTGGAGGCGGTCAACGGAGTGATGTTCACCGTGCTGTTCCCGATCACCTTTCTGGCCAACACCTTCGCGCCTACCGAACCGATGCCCAGGTGGCTGCGGGTGATCGCCGAGTGGAACCCCGTCTCGTCGCTGGCGCAAGCCATGCGTGAACTCTGGGGCAACGGCCCGGCGGCGCCGCCGGAGGCTCAGTTGCCGCTGCATCACCCGGTGCTCGCCACGATCCTGTGGTCGCTGGCGATGACCGCCGTGATCGCGCCGTTCGCACTGCGCGCCTACACGCGCCGTACGTCGGACTAGGTGCGCGCGCGGGTGTCGGCGGCCATCCGGTCGTCGGCGCGCCAGATCAGGAACTCGTGCTCGACGGCGGCGATCTCGCCGTCGGTGAGTGCACGGTCGGCGGGTGCCAGGTCTTGCGTCAACGAGCGCAGCTCGGTGAACGTCTCGGCGATGTGAGTGTCGTCGGCACCCGCCATGCGGAGCGCCGACAGCGTCCGAACGCTGCCTCGGGTGGCGCCGGCCATCGCCATGACACCGCGCCCGTGCCGAGGGACGCGACCGTGGAGATCCCGAGTACTGCGCCCGAATCGATGGCCGGAACCAGGAGGATCTCCAAGGCCAGGAACAACGTCATTCCCCAGACCTGCCATGCGCGCCATGCCCGCAGCAGCGTCCGATATTCGGCCGAGATGCCGGGCGGGAAGACCACGAGTCGGTAGCGGGTCACGCCGTAACGGTCGGCGAGACGGCCAGTGAACCCAAGGTGTGCCCGCCGTCGATCAATTGGCGCCAGCGGGACTTCTGCCACGCGTCCTTGATGTCTTCAGGTCGACGCCGTGCCGCGCGCGAGGGCGACGATTCGTACGCAATTCCTACGGGCTCGTGGTGGACCTTTACGGCCACTGAGTATTGTGTACTATACTTAGCATGACGGATCGCGTTTCCGGACGAATCGCCAACCACCCCACCGTGCGAAAGGTGCTCGCCCGCAAGCCGAATCCGCCGCCCACGGTGATCGACGCCGAATGGCTGCGCCAGACGTGCCTGGCCGCCGGTGCCGACGACGTCGCCTTCGCCTTCGTCGAGAATCCCGACCTGGACTCCGAACGTGAACACGTCGAATCCGCGCTGCCCGGCACCAGGAGTTATATCTCGCTAGTCGTGCGGATGAACCGCGACAACGTCCGCTCAGTCGCGCGCAGCGTTGCCAACCAGGAGTTCCATCGCACCGGCGAGATCATCAACGAGGCTGCGCACCGAATCACGCGCGCATTGCAGGAGGCCGGACACCGTGCATTGAATCCTTCGGCGACCTTTCCGATGGAGATGGACAACTTTCCGGGCCGGATCTGGGTCGTCGCACACAAGCCGGTCGCGGTGGCTTCCGGACTCGGCGTCATGGGCATCCATCGCAACGTGATCCATCCGCGGTTCGGCAACTTCATCCTGCTCGCCACCATTCTGGTAGACGCCCCGATCAGCAGTTACGTTGGACCGCTCGACTATTCACCGTGCCTGGAGTGCAAGCTGTGCGTTACGGCGTGCCCAGTCGGGGCGATCGGCAAGGACGGTGAGTTCGACTTCGTCTCGTGCTCGGTACACAACTACCGCGAGTTCATGGGCGGCTTCACCGCTTACGTGCAGACCATGGCCGACAGCTCCGATGCAGAGGACTTCCGTTCTCGCGTCACCGATTCGGAGAATGCATCGATGTGGCAGAGCCTGTCGTTCAAGGCGAACTACAAGGCCGCCTACTGCCTAGCGGTGTGCCCGGCGGGCGAGGACGTCATCGAGCCGTACCTCGATGACCGAAAGGGCTTCATGGACCTGGTGCTGAAACCGCTTCAGGCCAAACGGGAGACGCTCTACGTGCTGCCGAACTCGGCCGCCAAGGCGGACGCTGAGAAGCGGTACCCGCACAAGCCGGTGAAGGTGGTCGACAGCGGGATCACGGGCCGCGGTTAAGGCGTGCCCATCGGCAGCGAGCGTGCGCGAAAGGCCAAATCTTGGCGGCGTGTCGCGTTCCGACACGCACGCTCGTGGTGGGGGTTAGCCCAGGGTTAGCCCCAGGCGTGGATGGTGTTCTGCGCGGTCTCGAGACCCAGCTGAATCAACAGCTCGGTGGCGTCGGCGGCCTGTTCGCAGATCGTGCCGACCTCCGGACGTTCGGCGGCGGTGAAGTTCTCCAGCACATACGTGGCGGGGTCCTTGCGGCCGGGCGGCCGTCCGATCCCCATGCGCACGCGCTGAAAGTCCCTGGTGCCCAACGCCAACGCGACGGACCGCAGCCCGTTGTGACCGCCTTCGCCGCCGCCCAGCTTGAGTCGGATCCGACCGAAGTCGATGTCGAGCTCGTCGTGGATGGCGATGACGTCGGCCGGGGCCACCGAGTAGAAGTTCGCCAACGGGCCGACCTGGCGTCCCGACTCGTTCATGTACACACGCGGCTTGGCCAGCACCACGGACCGCCCGCCGAGGCGACCCGTCGTCACCTCGGCACCGGACTTCTTGTGCACCTTGAACCCCGAGCCGAGGCGATCGGCGAGGACGTCGGCGACGAGGAACCCCAGGTTGTGCCGCGTGGTCTCGTACCGCGGTCCGGGGTTTCCGAGACCGACCACCAGCAGTGGTTCGGCCACTGTGGATTCCCGCGCGCCTTACTCGGACTCGGCTTCCGCGGCTTCGGCCTCTTCGGCCTGCTCCTCCACGGACTCGCCGCCGCCCTCGGACTCGAGGTCCTCCGCGGTCGGCGCCGGGATGACGTTGACGACCAGCAGTTCGGGATCGGAGATCAACGTGACGCCGTCGGGCAGCGGCACCTGCGAGGCGAGGAACTGTGTGCCCGCGGGGATGCCCTCGACCGACAAAGTCAGGCTCTCGGGGATGGACATCGCGTCGGACTCGATCTCGATGGTGTTGGACTCCTGGTTGACCAGGGTGTCCGGGCCGGCGTCGCCCTCGACGATGACGTTGATCTCGACCGTGACCCGCTCGCCGCGACGGACGATGATCAGGTCGACGTGCTGGATGTTGCGACGGATCGGGTGGATCTCGATCGCCTTCGGCAGCGCGAGGGCTTCCTTGCCGTCGATGTCGAGGGTAAGAACCGCGTTGGTGCCGAAGTTGCGAAGCACGGCGGCGAACTGGCGGGCGGGCAGCGTCAGGTGCTGCGGATCGGCGCCGTGGCCGTAGAGAACGGCGGGGACCTTGCCGTCGCGACGGGCCTGACGCGACGCGCCCTTGCCGGTCTTGGTACGGACCTCAGCGGTCAGATTGTTTTCTTCGCGGGCCGCTGTCTTGGCCATGTGATGTCGCTCCTGTGCCGTTTCGTCTGGTGGCACGGTGAGGGCGACTAGAAGCAGCTGTGCTGCGAATCGTTTCCCGTCGATAACGGTGGCCCGATTGGTCCACCCTCGCCGTGATCGTCCGCAAGGCTAGCGCAAGCCGGGTGCGACCAAGAAATCAGAGTGCGAATCAGAGTGCGAATCAGAGCGCGAATGTGGTCCCCACGAGCTGCTCGGACAGGTCCCAGAGCGCGGTCGCCGTCTTGGCATTGCTGGCGAGCGGGCTGCGCGCGGACAGCCCCGTGGGCCCGACCATCGCGAATTTCGGACCGATGAAGCTGTCGCCGGGCAGCGGCTGCGACACGGCGAAGAGGGTCTGACGGGCTCCGAAGGCGGCGTCGGTGGCCAGCTTGTTGCCCAGAGGCATAAGCGTGCTGCTGATCTTGCCCGTGGCGTGGCCCTGCAGGTTGGTGGCCGAGTAACCCGGGTGGGCGGCGACCGCCAGCACCGTCGACCCCGCGGCGTCGAGCCGGTGCTGCAGCTCCTTTGTGAACAGCAGGTTCGCCAGCTTGGACTGGCCATAGGCAAGCCACGCGGAGTAGGGCCGCGACTTCCAGTTGAGGTCCTTGAGGCTGATCTTGCCCATCAGGTGCATCATCGACGACACCGTCACCACCCGCTCGGAGATCTTGGGCAGCAGAAGGTTGGTCAACGCGAAGTGGCCGAGGTGGTTGGTGCAGATCTGGCTTTCGAAGCCATCGACGGTCTGCGCGTACGGCACCGCCATGATCCCGGCGTTGTTGACCAACACGTCCACCACGTCGATCGAGTCGGCGAATGCCCGCACCGAGGACAGGTCCTGCAGATCGAGCTTGCGGACCTCTACGTCACCTGTCATGCCCGCCGCTGCGGCGTTGCCCTTGTCGAGGTTGCGAACGGCCACGATGACCTTGGCGCCGACGAGGGCCAGTTCCCGCGCAGTGACCTCACCGAGGCCGCTGTTGGCACCCGTGACGATCACGGTGCGTCCGGCAAACGAGGGCAGGTCTGCTGCGGTCCAGTCACTCATGGCCCAACCCTATGCCCCGGATCGCTCCGCTCCAGCCCGCCGACCAGGATGGAGAGTGTTACTTCTTGGCGACCGTGAAGCCCTTGATGATCGCCTCGATGTCCCGGCCGTCGGCCTGGGCCTGGTCGGCGAACGCGGTGACGGTGAGCTGGATCAGATACTTCTGCCCGGGCAGATTGGCGCGTGCCGGAGTGCCTTCGGCGATCACGATCCGGTTGTAGGCCTGCATCCGCTGTCCGTTGAGGTCGTAGCTGCCCTCGATCATCGATGAGGGGAATCCGCGGAAGTTGTCGTTGGACGCGTTGAGTTGCTTGAAGTTCTGCGACAACTCGGCGTCGCCGTTGGCGTGCTTCAACGCCTCGGCGACGTCGAAGTCTCCGTCCAACTGGAAGACCAGGAGCATGGCCGTCGGATAGGTGTCACCCTTGGCGATGGTTCGCGTGCCCGGTGAGAGGTTTACGTTGAAGTAGGGCGTCCAGCCCGGCGGCTGGGGTACGGACACCGTCAGGTCGGTCACCTTGTCGGGTGCGACGGGTGCGCCGGTGATGCCGATGTTCTCGAAGTACGTCGAGATGGAGATCGGTTTGTCGGTGCTCGGCGCGGTGGTGGTCGTGGTCGTCGTCGTCCAGATGGACTTGTAGTCCGGCGCCGACGGGCCACACCCGGCTATCGCGAGTGCCACCACGAGTGCTGCTCCGGCGATGCGCGCGTTGCCGACCGTCATGACACCGCCACCTTGAAGCCCGAGACGACGGCGTTCAACGGGGGCGACTGCGCGATCGGCTGATCGGCGGGTGTGGTCGCGGTGAGCTGGACCAGGTAGCGCTGTTTGGTCGACGGTACGTCGGCCAGCACGATCCGGCTGTAGTGCTGGTCGCCGCCTGACTCGCCCTGCGTCGCCGCTGACGGGAACCCGTCGAAGTCGTCGAAGGACTCGGTCACGTCCGTGGCGGAGGGCGCCAATGCATCCGAGTTCGCATGGCGGATCGCATCTCTGGGGTCGAAGTCGCCGGTGAGCCGGATGGCCATCAGGGTGACCGACGGAACCGAGTTCTCGGAGCCGACGGGCTGAACGAATTCGACGCCGGTCGCGAAGAGCGGGTCGCCGGTCTGCGCCCAACCGTCGGGGACGGGCACCGTGACCGCGAGCCCGGGGGCCTGGTCGAGGTGAACGGGCTCTCCCGTGACGTTGATCGACGCCAGGTAGTCCTTGAACGCCACCGGCTTTCCTGCCTGCGGCGTGGCGGTGGGCGAAGGCGCCGGGGTCATCGACGGGACCGCACTGGTCGACGGCGTCGTCTGAGCCGAGGAGGACGAGGCGTCGCCTCCCCCGGTCGCCGCGGAGCCGCAGCCGGTGAGTACCAGCGCCGTCGTCAGGACCGCTACGTAGCCGACGAACGTCACGGAATCTCGCCCACGTCGGTCGAGGCGTCGAGGAGCGCGCCAGGCGTATCCATCTCAGGCATCGCCGTCGAACAGTCCCGTCACCGAGCCGTTTTCGAACACCGCGCGAATGGTGCTGGCCAGCAGCGGCGCGATCGACAGCACGGTCAGCTGGGGGAACATCTTCTCCTCACCGATCGGCAACGTGTTGGTCACTACGACCTCGCGGGCGCCGCTCACGGCCAGCCGGTCGCGGGCTGGATCGGACAGCACTCCGTGGGTGGCGGCGATGACGACGTCGGCCGCGCCGTCCTCCTTGAGGAGCTTGACCGCGCCGGCTATGGTGCCGCCGGTGTCGATCATGTCGTCGGTGAGGATGCAGGTCCTGCCCTTGACGTCGCCCACCACGCGGTTGGACTTGACCTGGTTCGGCACCATCGGATCACGGGTCTTGTGAATGAACGCCAGTGGCACGCCGCCGAGCGAATCGGCCCACTTCTCGGCGACGCGCACGCGCCCGGAGTCTGGGGAGACGACGACCATGTCGTGGCTCGCGTAGTTGTCGCGGATGTACCCGCACAGCAGCGACTGGCCGCGCATGTGGTCGACGGGGCCGTCGAAGAAACCCTGGATCTGATCGGTATGCAAATCGACGGAGATGATGCGGTCGGCGCCCGCAGTCTTGTATAGATCGGCGACGAGGCGCGCCGAGATCGGCTCGCGCCCGCGGTGCTTCTTGTCCTGCCGGGCATAGGGGTAGAACGGCAGGATCGCCGTGATGCGCTTGGCGCTGCCCCGCTTGAGCGCGTCGATCATGAGCAGCTGTTCCATCAGCCACTTGTTCAGTGGCGCAGGATGGGATTGCAGCACGAACGCATCGCAGCCACGCACCGACTCGTCGAAGCGCACGAAGATCTCGCCGTTCGCGAAGTCGCGGGCCGTCTGCGCGGTGACGCTGACGTCCAGTTCCTTGGCGACCTGCTCGGCGAGCTCGGGATGCGCGCGGCCCGAGAACAGCATCAGGTTCTTGCGATTGTCGGTCCAGTCCGTGGCCACTTGGGAGCTGCCTTTGCCGTCGGGGCTCGATACCGGGGCAATCGTACGTAGCGTTCCTGGGCCCGTGTGGCCGGGTTGCCGGAATGCCAACGTCAGGTGTCCGGTTGGTCTCCATCATCGGTCTGGTCGTTGATCGCGTTTCGGGCTGCCTCCGCCGCGGCACTGTTGGGTCGTTTGCGCGCCACCCAGCCCTCGATGTTGCGCTGCGGACCCGCCGAGACGGCCAGCGCGCCGGGCGGCACATCCTCCCGCACGACGGTCCCCGCCCCCGTGTACGCCCCGTCGCCGACGTTTACCGGGGCGACGAACATCGTGTCGGATCCGGTGCGCACGTTGGAGCCAATCGTTGTGCGTCGCTTGGTTTCTCCATCGTAGTTGACGAACACGCTGGAGGCGCCGATGTTGCTGTTCGCGCCGATGTCGGCGTCACCGACGTAGGTCAGGTGCGGCACCTTGGTCCCGGCGCCGATGGTCGCGTTCTTGGTCTCGACGAACGTACCAATCTTGCCTTCCGCGCCGAGTTCGGTGCCTGGCCGCAGGTAGGCGAACGGGCCGACGACGGCTGCGTCGCCGATCGTCGACGACGAGCCCTGGGTGCGGATCACGGTGGCGCCGTCGCCGACCGTGACGCCCGTCAGAGTGGTGCCGGGCCCGATCTGGCATCGCGCGCCGATGCGTGTGGTGCCGAGCAATTGAGTGCCGGGGGCGACGACGGTGTCGCGGCCGACGGTCACGTCGACGTCGATCCACGTCGTGGCCGGGTCGATGACGGTCACGCCGCTGCGCTGCAGGTTGGCGACGATGCGTCGGTTGAGCTCTCGATGCAGATCTGCCAGCTGGACGCGGTCGTTGACGCCCGCGACGAGCGCACTGTCGTCCACGTGGCGCGCACGTACCTGCTGGTCGTCGCGGCGGATGATCCCGATGGCGTCGGTGAGGTAAAGCTCGCGCTGCGCGTTGTCGGAGCTCAGCTTGGTCAGCGCCGAGCGCAGCGTGGCGGCGTCGAACGCGTACACGGCGGCGTTGACCTCGCGGATCGCTAGTTGGGAGGCGGTGGCGTCGGCTTGCTCGACGATGCTCGTCACCTCGCCGTCCTGCGTGCGCAGGATGCGGCCGTACCCCGTGGGATCGGCAAGCGTCGTCGTCAGCAGCGTCGCCGCGACGGCCTTGCTGCCGTGGGCGTCGACCAGCCCGGCCAGGGTGTCGGCGTCCAGCAGGGGAACGTCGCCCGCCGTCACGACCACGGTGCCTTCGAAGTCGCCGGGAAGTGCGGCAAGTCCGCAGGTGACGGCGTGCCCGGTGCCCAGCTGTTCGTCCTGAACGGCGATGTCGATCGTGCGGCCCAGCTCGTCGGCGAGGGTGCCCACCGCCGGGATGACGCGCTCGCGGTCCTTGCCGACGACGACCACGAGATGCCGCGGAGAGACCTTCGCGACGGCGTGCAGGGCGTGCGCGATCATGCTGCGGCCCGCCAGCGTGTGCAGGACCTTCGGCACGTCGGATTGCATCCGGGTGCCAGCCCCTGCCGCCAGGACGATGACCGCGGTCTCGCCTCGTGTCGTCATGGATCCCTCACTCCCGCGCGAGCGTGCGCGTTGTGCCGGTCCGAGCGGCGTGTCGCGGAGCAGACACGCACGCTCGCGGTGGAAGAAACTGCTCCGTCGCCAGGACTCGAACCTGAACTATCTGAACCAAAATCAGAGGTGCTGCCGATTACACCACGACGGACTGCGGCGTTGACTTTAGTCGAAGGCCTACTTACGGATGGCAGGAGCGAAGCGACCCAGGGATTACTCTGACAGCCGTGGCAGCGCCGGACAAGGAAGTGCGGGCACCCCGCGCGCGCATGACGGGCACCGAACGTCGCCAGCAGCTCATCGAGATCGCCAAGTCGCTGTTCGCCGAGCGTGGCTACGACGCCACGTCCATCGAGGAGATCGCCCAGCGGGCCAACGTGTCCAAGCCCGTCGTGTACGAGCACTTCGGCGGCAAGGAGGGCCTGTACGCCGTCGTGGTCGACCGCGAGATGTCGGCACTGCTGGACGGCATCACCTCGTCGCTGACCAACAACCGTTCCCGGGTTCGGGTCGAACGGGTGGCTCTCGCGCTGCTCACCTACGTCGAAGAGCGCACCGACGGCTTCCGCATCCTGATTCGCGACTCCCCGGCCAGCATTGCCTCCGGCACCTATTCGAGCCTGCTCAACGACGCCGTCAGCCAGGTGGCGTCGATCCTGGCCGGCGACTTCTCCCGTCGCGGGCTCGACCCCCAACTCGCGCCGCTGTACGCGCAGGCGCTCGTCGGTTCGGTCTCGATGACCGCGCAGTGGTGGCTGGACACCAGGGAGCCGAAGAAGGAAGTCGTCGCTGCGCACCTGGTCAACCTGATGTGGAACGGGCTCACCCACCTCGAGGCCGACCCGGAGCTGCACGACCAGAAGTAGCCCTCACCCCACGAGGGAAGCCGAATGGCCAGTTGCCACACGCTTTTTGGACTTTTCCGTGGCATAGGTGGCCACTCGACGAAGCGAAGTGAGTGGCGACTAGGATGAGTGCACAATGAACACATCGGGGCACACCCATGTCCAGACCCCGATGGCGGGTCTTGTCGACCTCGCGCTGTCCGATCCGGGGCTGGCGGAGCTCACCCGGCAGGCTGCCGACGGTGTGACCCAGATGGCCCTCAACGGTCCGGCCAGCGCTCGCCTCTTCGTCGCCGCCGCGCTCGCCAACGCGGGTCCGCTGCTCGTCGTGACCGCCACCGGCCGGGAGGCCGACGATCTGACCGCGGAACTGCGCGCCGTGCTGGGCGACGTGGTCACGATGTTCCCCTCGTGGGAGACGTTGCCGCACGAGAGGTTGTCGCCCGGAGTCGAGACGGTCGGCGCCCGCATGCTGGTGCTGCGCAGGCTGAACAATCCCGATGACGCCAGGTTCGGCGCCCCGCTCCGTGTCGTCGTCACCACCGCGCGCTCGCTGCTACAACCGATGGCGCAACGACCGGGGGACGCGGGAGACACTGAGCCCGTCATCTTGACCGTCGGCCACGAGGCCGATTTCGACGGCGTCCTGGCACGCCTCGTCGGCCTCGCCTATACCCGGGTCGACATGGTCGGCAAGCGCGGCGAGTTCGCGGTGCGCGGCGGCATCCTCGACGTGTTCGCGCCGACGGCGGAGCACCCGGTGCGCATCGAGTTCTGGGGCGACGAAGTCTCCGAGATGCGGATGTTCGCCATCGCCGACCAGCGCTCGATCCCCGAGCTGGCCGTGGAGACGCTGATCGCCGTGCCGTGCCGGGAACTGCTGCTGACGGAAGACGTCCGCGGGCGGGCGGCCGCGCTGGCTCTGGAGCAGCCGCACGACGAGAACCGGGTCGGCGACACCGTCGGGGAGATGCTGGCCAAGCTGGCCGACGGCATTCCCGTCGACGGCATGGAGGCCCTGCTCCCGGTGCTGCGGCCAACCGAGCTGACGTTGTTGTCCGATCACCTGCCCGCAGGTGCCCCGATGCTGATCTGCGATCCGGAGAAGGTGCGCACCCGGGCGGCTGATCTGGTCAAGACGGGGCGCGAGTTCCTCGAGGCGTCGTGGTCGGTCGCCGCGATGGGGGCCGACGCCCCGATCGACCTCGAGCAGCTCGGAGGGTCGGGGTTCCGCGACCTCGCCGACGTTAGATCTACGGCCGCCGACGGTGGGCACCCGTGGTGGACGTTGAGCCAGCTCGGCGGTCCCGCGGCCATCGAACTCGACATCCGGCCCGCCCCGTCCGCGCGAGGCCAGCAGAACAATCTCGACGAGATCTTCGCGATGCTGCGCGCCCACGTAAGTACTGGCGGATTCGCGGCCATCGTCACCCCCGGCGCGGGCACCGCGCACCGCGTCGTCGAGCAGCTGGGCGAATCCGACGTTCCCGCAACGATGTTGGAGCCCGGCGCGGCACCGGTTGCGGGTGTCGTCGGCGTGCTCAAGGGACCGCTGCACGACGGCGTGGTGCTGGCAGGGGCGAAGCTCGTCCTGATCACCGAGTCGGACCTGACGGGCAACCGCGCGGCCGCCACCGAGGGCAAACGGCTGGCCGCCAAGCGCCGCAACGTCGTCGACCCCCTCGCGCTGACGGCCGGCGACCTCGTCGTGCACGACCAGCACGGCATCGGCCGTTTCGTCGAGATGCTGGAGCGCACCATCGGCGGCGCGCGGCGCGAATACCTGGTGCTCGAGTACGCGTCGTCCAGGAAGGGCAGCGGCGGCAATAACACCGACAAGCTCTTCGTGCCGATGGATTCGCTGGATCAGCTGTCCCGCTACGTCGGAGGGCAGGAGCCGAACCTCAGCAGGCTCGGCGGCAGCGACTGGACCAACACGAAGACGAAGGCGCGCAAGGCCGTTCGCGAGATCGCGGGTGAGCTGGTGGCGCTGTACGCCAAGCGCCAGGCCGCGCCTGGCTTCGCGTTCGGCCCGGACACCCCGTGGCAAGCGGAGATGGAGGACGCGTTCGGGTTCACCGAGACCGTCGACCAGCTGACCGCGATCA
The DNA here is from genome assembly GCA_038244615.1 of Mycobacteriales bacterium. Lineage (GTDB taxonomy): Bacteria > Actinomycetota > Actinomycetes > Mycobacteriales > Mycobacteriaceae > Mycobacterium. Next base: position 75,208 of record JBBRTH010000013.1, read on the forward strand.
CCGATGTCAAGTCCGACATGGAGAAGCCCATGCCGATGGACCGGGTCATCTGCGGTGACGTGGGCTACGGCAAGACCGAGATCGCCGTGCGAGCGGCCTTCAAGGCGGTGCAGGCCGGCAAGCAGGTAGCGGTGCTGGTGCCCACCACGCTGCTGGCCGACCAGCACCTGCAGACGTTCACCGAGCGCATGGGCGGGTTCCCGGTGACGGTCAGGGGCTTGTCGCGATTCACCGACCCCGCCGAGTCGCGCAAGGCACTCGAGGGCATGAAGGACGGTTCGGTCGACATCGTCATCGGCACACACCGGCTCCTGCAGACCGGTGTGACGTGGAAGGACCTCGGCCTCGTCGTGGTGGACGAGGAGCAGCGGTTCGGCGTCGAGCACAAGGAGCACATCAAGTCGATGCGCACCCACGTCGACGTGCTGACGATGAGTGCCACCCCGATCCCGAGGACCCTGGAGATGAGTCTGGCGGGCATCCGGGAGATGTCGACGATCCTCACTCCGCCGGAGGAACGCTTGCCGGTGCTCACCTACGTCGGCCCGCACGACGAGAAGCAGGTGGCCGCGGCGCTGCGGCGTGAACTGCTGCGTGACGGCCAGGCGTTCTACATTCACAATCGGGTCCGCACCATCGATGCGGCCGCCGCCAGGGTCAGGGAACTGGTGCCCGAGGCCAGGGTCGTCGTGGCGCATGGTCAGATGGCCGAGGAGACGTTGGAGCGCACGGTCGAGGGATTCTGGAACCGTGAATACGACATCCTCGTGTGCACCACGATCGTCGAGACCGGGCTGGACATCTCCAACGCCAACACGCTCATCGTGGAGCGCGCCGACACGTTCGGACTGTCTCAGCTACATCAGTTGCGCGGCCGCGTCGGTCGCAGCCGCGAGCGTGGGTACGCCTACTTCCTCTACCCGCCCGAGGTGCCGCTCACCGAGACCGCGTACGACCGGCTCGCGACGATCGCGCAGAACAACGAGCTCGGTGCGGGCATGGCTGTCGCGATGAAGGACCTCGAGATCCGCGGCGCCGGAAACGTGCTCGGCGCCGAGCAGTCTGGCCATGTCGCGGGGGTGGGCTTCGATCTGTACGTGCGTCTGGTGGGTGAGGCGGTCGAGGCATACCGTTCGGTCATCGACGGCAAGACTGTTGCGGCCGTTGAGGAACCGAAGGACGTTCGCATCGATCTGCCGGTCGATGCACACCTGCCGCCCGACTACATCGGCAGTGACCGGTTGCGGTTGGAGGGCTACCGCCGGTTGGCGGCCGCTCAGGACGACGCCGCCATCGCGGGTGTGGTCGAGGAACTCGTCGACCGGTACGGTCCGCTACCGGAGCCTGCGCTGCTCCTAGTGGCGGCCGCCCGGTTGCGCCTGTTATGCAAGCAGTATGGGGTGACCGAGGTGAGCGCTCCCTCGGCGTCGTCGATCAAGGTCACCCCGCTGACGCTTCTCGACTCTCAGCAACTGCGACTCAAGCGGATGTATCCCTCGGCGACGTACCGTGCGACGACGTCGACCATCACGATCCCGATCCCCCGCGCCGGTAGCGGTGTCGCCGCGCCGCGGGTTCGCGACGCCGAATTGCTGCGTGTGGTGGCCGGTTTGCTGTTGGCGCTGGATGGAAGGCCTCAAGCCGATGTTGATATAACCAATCTCGGAGGTGTTGCGCCATGACCGTCGTCTTGGTGGATCCGCGCCGCCCGTCGTTGGTGCCCGTGCAGGCCATCATGCTGCTCGCCGGTGACGTGCAGTACACCGAGGAGATGCCCATCAAGGTGCCGTGGTCGCTGCCCGCGTCACGGCCCGCCTACACCGGCGAGGACGCTCCGGTGCTGCTGTCCTCGGACCCGAATCACCCGATGGTCAAAGCCCGCCTTGCCGCAGGCGCGAGGCTGATCTCCGCGCCGGCCCCGCAACCTGGTGAGCGGCTTCTCGACGCGGTCGCGATCATGGACACCCTGCGCACCTCCGGGCCGTGGGAGGGCGAGCAGACCCACGACTCACTTCGGCGGTATCTGCTCGAGGAGACCTACGAACTGTTCGACGCGGTGCGCAGCGGTGACGCCGACGAACTGCGCGACGAGCTCGGGGATGTGTTGCTGCAGGTGCTTTTTCATGCACGCATCGCCGAGGATGCACCGCAGAACGCGTTCACCATCGACGACGTGGCCGACGCCTTGGTGCGCAAGCTCGGTAATCGGGTTCCGGCAGTGCTTGCCGGAGAGGCGATTTCGCTCGACGACCAGTTGGCCCAGTGGGAAGAGCGCAAATCGCTGGAGAAGAACCGTGATTCGGTGATGGACAACGTGCCGACGGGGCAGCCCGCACTGGCGTTGGCGCAGAAGGTCCTCGAACGGGTCACTGCGGCGGGCCTGCCGATGGATCTGCTGCCCGAGGGTTTGTTGTCGATCGGACGTACGTTGGGCGATGACCCCGAGAATGCCTTGCGCACAAAGGCATTGGAGTTCATGGATAGCGTCCGCAAGGTGGAGCGGAACGTCGTTGCCAGCCGACGCAGCGCCGAGGTGCCCGAGGAACTCGACGCTGCTCGGCTGGGAGTGGTCAGTGAAGAAGAATGGCGTGCCCACTGGCCGACCGATGAGCAGTTGGCCGACGCGCCCGAGTTCGCCGACCAGCCCGGGCTCGCAGATCAGGACAGCAGCGTCGAACCCCAGTAGGCCGACGCGTCGCCCTCGCGCAGTCCTGGCGGACACGCGAACAGCGCGGTGCCCGTATGGGTGATGTACTCGTTGAGTGCATCGCGGCGCGACAGTTCCATCTGCATGGGGACGAATGACGTCTGCGCGTTGCGGACGAATGCGATGAAGAACAAGCCGGCGTCCACGTGACCGAAACCGTCTGTGCCGTCGGTGAAGTTGTAACCGCGCCGCAGGATCTGGATCCCGCCGAGATTGTCCGACGACGCGAGCCGGACGTGGGCGTCTACGTCGATGAGCGGGGTGCCCTTCGAGCTCTTGGTGGTGAAGTCCAGTGCGTCGAACTCGTCGCCGTACCCGATCGGGGCGCCAGTGCCCTTCAGTCGCCCGATGACCCGCTCCTGCTCGAGGAGCGTGGTGCGGTCCCAGTTTTCGATGCGCATCCGGATGCGGCGGGTCACCAGGTAGGTGCCGCCCGTCATCCACGGCGGGCCGTCACCGTCGGCCACCCAGACGCGCTGGTCCAGTGCGCCGGAATCCTCGGCCTTGAGATTGGACGTTCCGTCTTTGAACCCGAACAGGTTTCGAGGCGTCACCTGGTCGCGTGTGGTCGACGACGTGCGACCGAAGCCGAGTTGGGAGTAGCGGACCGCGGCCGTACCGAACGCGACGCGGGCGAGATTCCGAATCGCGTGCACGGCGACTTGCGGATCGTTGGCGCAGGCCTGGACGCAGATGTCACCGTGGCTCTTGCCAGGGTCCATCGTCTCGTTGGGGAACTTGGGCAGATCGATCAACGCTTCCGGACGCTTGTCGGCGATGCCGAACCGGTCCTTGCCGTCCTTGACGAAGAAGGACGCACCGAAGCGCTGGTCGACCTTCTTGCCGAGGTCGGGATTGCGCTCGTCGAGGATCGGTCGCACCGAGGCGACCGGACGAGATCTCGTCCAGCAGGCCCTGGGCGCCGCCGGCGATCCGGGTGGAGTCGACGGTGAAGTCGGGAGCCTTGACGCGAACGTTGAGTTCCTTGACGTCGGCGACCAGCTGATCGGCGAGGGTGTTGGCGTCGGGCTGCAGACCGGTCACCCACAGCTGCTTCTCCAGAGCGTGAGCCGGTCCACTTCTGCCCGGGCTCCAGGTCGGCCTCGCGGAGATCGATGCGCGGATCGAGATCGTCGGGGAACGACTCGGCGACGGGCTACGTAAGACGTACCAAGCTTTGGCTATCCAATGCAAGGTGTGCCTCACCTTAGCAAGGGTATGGGGGCGACGGTACGTCTCGTCGAACGGTGGCCCGGGGACAGTCGAGACGCATGGGACGATGGAAGGGATCTGAGTGTGTCAAGGGAGTCCGGTGTCGCCAGCGCGTTGGCTGCGGGCCGTCGCGATCGTCATCGCTACGGCCCTGCTGATGGCATCGTCCTGCTCGTGGCAGACGGGCATCCCGATTCCCGAGGGCGTACCGCCACCGCCGGGCGATGCGGTCCCGCAGGTCGACACCCACGCCAAGGGTCGGCCCGCCGACCAACTGCACGAGTGGGCGGCCGAACGTGCACCCGCCATGGGCATTCCGGTGACGGCTCTAGAGGCGTACGCGTACGCGGCGCGGGTCGCCGAGGTGGAGAACCCGAAATGCCATCTGGCCTGGACCACGCTGGCGGGGATCGGCATGGTCGAGAGCCATCACGGCACCTACCGAGGGGCCGTCATCGCCCCGAACGGTGACGTGACGCCGCCCATCCGCGGGGTCCGGCTCGACGGCTCGATGGGCAACATGGCGATCCCGGACACCGACGGCGGCAAGCTCGACGGCGATCCGCTGATGGACCGTGCGATGGGCCCCATGCAGTTCAGTCCCGAGACCTGGAAGCTGTACGGCGTCGATGCCAACAACGACGGCGTCGCCAGCCCTGACAACATCGACGACGCGGCGCTGTCGGCAGCGGGATACCTGTGCTGGCGTGGAAAGGACCTCGCCACGCCGCGGGGTTGGATGGACGCGCTGCGGGCCTACAACCTGTCCGACCAGTACGCGAGGACGGTCCGCGACTGGGCGACCGCCTACGCCGAGGGCCACTCCTTCTAACCCGTGGCGCCTCTCTCGGCGAGCGGAAACCGCACGCTCTAGGCTGGGTCCTTGCAAGACGTCCTTGCAAGACGTCCTTGCAAGACGTCCTTGCAAGACGTCCTTGCAAGACGTCCTTGCAAGACGTCCTTGCAAGACCGTCCGCATCACCCCCAACACGAGGGAGACGTCAGTGCCAGTCATCGAGCAGATCGCAGCACGAGAGATTCTCGACTCCCGGGGCAACCCGACCGTGGAGGTCGAGGTGATGCTCGACGACGGGTCCGCCGCGCGCGCCGCGGTGCCGTCGGGCGCCTCGACCGGTGAGCACGAGGCCGTCGAACTGCGCGACGGCGGCGACCGCTACGGCGGCAAGGGGGTGGAAAAGGCCGTGCAGGGCGTCCTCACCGAGCTCGCACCCGCCGTGGTCGGTCTGAACGCCGATGACCAGCGTCTCGTCGACCAGGCGCTGCTCGACTGCGACGGGACGCCCGACAAGTCCCGCCTCGGTGCCAACGCCATCCTCGGGGTGTCCCTGGCCGTCGCGAAGGCGGCCGCCGACGCCGCCGGGCTCCCGTTATACCGCTACCTGGGCGGGCCCAATGCCCACATCCTGCCGGTCCCCATGATGAACATCGTCAACGGCGGCGCCCACGCGGACACCGGCGTCGACGTTCAGGAGTTCATGGTCGCGCCCATCGGTGCGCCGTCCTTCAAGGAAGCCCTGCGGTGGGGCGCCGAGGTCTACCACTCGCTGAAGTCGGTCCTCAAGAAGCAGGGTCTGGCCACCGGACTCGGTGACGAGGGTGGTTTCGCGCCGGACATCGCAGGCACCAGGGCGGCGCTCGACCTGATCAGCACGGCCATCGAGGCGACCGGCCTGAAGCTGGGTGTCGACGTGGCACTGGCCCTCGACGTCGCCGCGACCGAGTTCCACACCGAAGGGACGGGATACGCCTTCGAGAAGGAAACCCGCACGGCCGCCCAGATGACGGAGTTCTACGCCGGGCTGCTGGACGCCTACCCGCTGGTGTCTCTCGAGGACCCGCTGTCCGAGGACGACTGGGACGGCTGGGTGTCGTTGACCACCGCGATCGGTGACCGCATCCAGATCGTCGGCGACGACCTCTTCGTCACCAATCCCGAGCGGCTCGAAGAGGGTATCGAGAAGGGCGCGGCCAACGCGCTGCTGGTGAAGGTAAACCAGATCGGCACGCTCACCGAGACATTGGACGCCGTGTCGCTCGCCCACAACAGTGGTTACCGCACGATGATGAGCCACCGCTCGGGCGAGACCGAGGACACCACCATCGCCGATCTGGCCGTCGCCGTGGGCAGCGGGCAGATCAAGACCGGCGCTCCCGCCCGCAGCGAGCGCGTCGCCAAGTACAACCAGCTGCTGCGGATCGAGGAGGAACTGGGCGACGCCGCACGGTATGCCGGTGACCTTGCGTTCCCGCGTTTCGCCGTCGAGACGAGATAGTCGGGGCGGAGGTTTCAGGTCATGCCCGACGCCAAGCGGCCCGACCCCAAGCGGCGCGCTCCTGCGTCGCGGCCGGGGAAAGGTGGCGGTCGGCCGCGTGGGGCATCTCCGATCCGACGGGAACCGCGCGAAATCGAGCCGCGACCCGCGCCCGAGGTCGTCACGGGGATCGAGGAGGACGACGAACCCACCGGCGTCATCGAACCGATCAGGAAGTCGATCGCCGAGGCGGCCGAGCAGCAGTCCGAGCAACGGCTGGGATCAGCTGCCAGACGCGCCGCGATCTTGGCCGTCGTGGTGTGTGTGCTGACGCTGACCATCGCCGGGCCGGTGCGGACGTACTTTGCGCAGCGGACCGAGATGAAGCAGCTCTCCGACGCGCAGTCCCAATTGCGTTCGCAGATCGCCGATCTGGAGCAGCAGAAGATCAAGCTAGGTGATCCGGTGTACATCGCGGCACAGGCGCGCGAGCGGCTCGGCTTCGTGATGCCCGGCGACATCCCGTATCAGGTGCAGCTGCCGCCGAGTGACATTTCGCAGGTGACTCCTGGCATCGACCCGGTGAAGCCGCCGAGCGGTCAGCCCTGGTACACCACGTTGTGGCACACGATTGCCGATGCGCCGCATGAGGTTTCGCAGATTCCGCAGGCTCCGGAGCTGCCCCCGCCGCCCCTGCCCGCTCCCGTCCCGCCGCCTCCCGGTGGTTGACCACGCCGATCTCGACGCCGTCGCGCGCCAACTGGGCCGCGAACCGCGCGGTGTCCTGGAGATCGCCTACCGCTGCCCCAACGGCCAACCGGGCGTCGTGAAGACCGCACCGAAACTGCCCGACGAGACGCCTTTCCCGACGCTGTACTACCTGACGCATCCTGCGCTGACCGCCGCTGCCAGCCGACTGGAGTCCTCGGGGATGATGCGCGAGATGACTGAGCGACTGGCCGGTGACCAGGACTTGGCCGACGCCTATCGCCGCGCGCACGAGTCGTATCTCGCCGATCGCGACGCCGTCGAGTCACTGGGCACGACGTTTTCCGGCGGCGGCATGCCCGACCGTGTGAAGTGTCTGCACGTCGTCATTGCGCACTCGCTGGCCAAGGGTCCGGGCATGAATCCCTTCGGCGACGAAGCGTTGGCCGTGCTGGCCGTCGAACCGGCGTTGGCCGGAATCCTGGATCGAGGGGTGTGGGCGTCGTGAAGAGGGTCGCTGCGATCGACTGCGGTACCAATTCCATCCGGCTGTTGATCGCCGACCTGACCTCGGACGGTTCCGGGGGCCGGCTCCATGACGTGCACCGCGAGATGCGCATCGTGCGACTCGGCGAGGGCGTCGACGCGACGGGGAGTCTCGGTGAGCCCGCCCTGGCGCGCACCCGCGCGGCCCTGACCGACTACGCCGCACTGCTGCAAGAACATTCGGTGCCGACGGTGCGGATGGTCGCGACCTCGGCGACCCGCGACGCGGCCAACCGTGACGGGTTCTTTGCGATGACGGCCGACGTGCTGGGCGCCGCCGTCCCGGGGGCCGTTGCCGAGGTCATCACCGGCACCGAGGAGGCCGAGCTGTCGTTCCGCGGTGCCATCGGTGAACTCGATCCCGCCGCAGCGCCATTCGTCGTCGTCGATCTCGGCGGAGGGTCGACGGAGGTGATCCTGGGCAGCTCGGCCGACGTCGACGGAGCCGCCCCGGCGGCGACCATCGGCCTCGCGAGTTACTCCGCGAACATCGGCTGCGTGCGGCTCACGGAGCGGTGTCTGACGTCCGATCCACCCACCGCAGCCGAGATCGCCGATGCGCGTGCGGTCGTCCGTGACGGGCTCGCGGCAGCATTCGCCGCCGTACCGGTCGAGCGGGCGCGGACGTGGGTCGGCGTTGCGGGCACCATGACCACGCTGTCCGCGCTGGCCATGAACCTGGCCACCTACGACTCCGACGCCATTCATCTGGCGCGTGTCGGGTTCGACGATCTGTTGAAGGTCTGCGGCGGGTTGATATCGATGACCCGTCGCCAACGTGCCGCGCTCGGGCCCATGCACGAGGGGCGGGTGGACGTCATCGGTGGTGGCGCCATCGTGGTCGAGGAGCTTGCGCGTGCCCTCGGCGAGCGCGCGGGGATCAACGAGCTGGTGGTCAGCGAGCACGACATCCTCGACGGCCTAGCGCTTTCGATCGCCTAGCGCTTTCGATCGCCTAGCGCTTTCGATCGCCTAGCGCGTTTCGAAGCCGACCGACCTGGGTAATAACCGGCTGCCCGAAGAAGCTGGGCGGTTCGCGACAGTGGTGAAACGAGGAGACGCCGTGGCCGATCGAAACACTCGAAGCCTCGATGATCCGGCTACCGAGATCCTGGCAACCGGCGGATTGATCACCCTGTTGGGTGCCGTGATGGCTGCGGTGATCGCGGTGGTGGCCCTCGGCGACGGCAACCTGGCGATGGCCGGGATCCTGGGCGGCGTCGCGCTGATCAGCTTTGCGGCCAGCCTCACGTGCTTCGTCGCGGACAGCAGTCGCTCGGAGGGGACCCCACTGCCGTTCCCGAGTTGGTTGAGAACCGAATCCGAAACGGCAGCAGAGTTGTCAGCCCTGCAGTAGGCGGTCTGCCTCAGCGCCGCACGTTGCAGTTTGGCGGGTTACCGCAGTGATGGCCGCCGTCGCACGCGTTGCAATGGCAGTTGCACCCGCCTGCCTTCTGATCTGGAACTCGCATCGCAATCCACCTCTGATGATTCGGTCGAATATCCACATATGACTACTCGACAATAGTTCGGATCAGCCTGAGGCGGTACTACTCCGACGAGGTCTCGGGCGAGTGTGAGGACCTGAGAACTGGTGTCAGCGCCTCGAGGACGCCGACGTCCTCGATCGTCGAGGGCACGGGCTCGTCGTGACCGTCGGCGATGCCGCGCATCGTCTTGCGCAGGATCTTGCCTGAACGCGTCTTCGGCAGCGCGGACACGACGTCGACGCGCTTGAGGCTGGCCACCGGATCGATCCCTCTTCGCCTGCCGCGCATTCCGTCCCGTCGGGTCGAAGGACGTGTACGTCGTAGCCGGGCATCGGCACGGTCGCCGAGCCGGGCTTGACCGACATCGCCTCGACGCCCATCGGCGCAGCCGCGATCGACCATCCGGTCTCGGTCTGCCACCAGTGGTCGATGACGGGGATGCCCAGCTTCTCGGATGCCCAGTGGTAGGTGGCGGGGTCCAGCCGTTCACCCGCTTGGAAGAGGTACTGCAGTGCGGAGAGGTGGTCGTAGCGGTCCAGGTGAGTGGCGTCGGGATCGTCCTTCTTGATGGCGCGGATGGCCGTCGGCGCCGAGAACAGTGCCTTCACACCGTGTTCGGCGACGACCCGCCAGAACGCGCCCGCATCGGGGGTGCCCACCGGCTTGCCGGTCGTGCCGGAGGTGTAGAGCACGTAGAGCGGATCGGTCGCCGCCACGGGAACCGGATCGACGGATCCGCGTCGGCCATCGCGTCGGTCCACGAGACGTCGCGGCCTGCCGTCAGGTCGCACGGGGCCTGGTCGCGTTGGAGGATGACGCAGGCGGGGGTGGTGTGTTCGGCGAGTTCCAGCGCGGTGTCCACCATCGACTTGTAGTCGACGATGCGGGTGGGCTCGATGCCGCACGACGCCGATACCACCACTGCCGGACGGGCATCGTCGATGCGCGCGGCGAGTTCATGCGCCGCGAATCCGCCGAACAGCACCGAGTGCACGGCGCCCAGGCGGGCCGACGCCAGCATCGCGATGACGGCCTCCGGCACCATCGGCATGTAGGTGCGCGTCGTGCCGGCGAGCGGCGAGTCGTAGATCAACGCGGCTTGCTCACCGCTGCCCTGCTCGACGTGACGGTCGAGCGCGCTCGCGCACGTGTTCAGTTCCCCGTCCGGGAACCAGCGGTAGAACGGGGGACTGGAGTCGTCGAGGACGGTGTACGGGGCATGGGTCCAGGTGACGGCCTGGGCTGCATCGGCCCAGAACGCGCGGGCGTCTTCGATACTGGCGTCGAACAACTCGCGATACCCGGCCATACCGGGAGGGTACTGGTTTCGGGGGTCCCATAGCCTGGACTCATGACTAGTCCCGCGCCGCCGATCGAGGGTGTGCGTAGGTCCTTCATCGAGGCTCGCGGGGTGCGCTTCCACGTGACCGAGTCGGGTCCGGTGGGCGGCAGGCCGGTGCTGGCGCTGCACGGGTGGCCACAGCACCACTGGGTGTACCGGGATTTGCTCGCCGACCCGCCGACGAGCGCTGGCGCGAGGAGCCGACTGGCACCGCCCGGGCTGCGCATCATCGCTCCCGATCTCCCGGGTTACGGATGGTCCGGGCCTGCGCCGCATCGGTGGGCCAAGGACGACGTCGCCGCCGACGTCCTCGCGTTGATGGATGCGATGGGTCTGGACCGCGTGCTGCTCGTCGGACACGACTGGGGTGGCTTCGTGGGGTACCGGATGGTGCTGTCCGCGCCGGAGCGGTTCGACGGCTATCTGGTGATGAACATGGCGCACCCCTGGGTGACGTCGCGCACGCTGGCGCCGCACGCCTGGCGGCTGCTGGCCTACCAGCCGCTGCTGGCCACGGTCGGGGTCCCGCTGCAGCAGCGGACCAACTATCTCAGCCGTTTCATCTTCGGCATCGGCCCCAAGGGCCACCGCCTGGACCCGGAAGCGGTCCGAGTCTATACCGAGCGCTTCCGCGATCCGGTCGTCGCGCGCACGGCGAGGGACACTTACCGAACCTTTCTGCTTCGCGAGATACCCTCGGGGGCACGCAATCCCGAGGTTCGTCGGGCGACCGTGCCGATCCGGGTGCTGTTCGGCATGGGGGACCAGGCGGTGCATCCGTCACTGGCGGACCCAACGACCGCCAACGCCGATGACTACACGTTCGAACCGGTCGATTCCGGACACTTCGTCATCGACGAGCGTCCGGATCTGGTGCGGGCGAGGTTGATCGCGCTCGCCGAGGAGACCGCCCCCTGAGCGACTTCGGCGCGTATACGTTCGCGTGGCGTCTTACCGTCGAACGCGATCACTCGCTGCCCGTCGATCACGCTGGTGCGCAGCCACATCCACGCCCCGATCAGCTCGTCGAACTGGTCGGGGGCAAGCTGTTGCAAGCAGCGGCGGATCGTCGACTCGCTGGGCACGGCGCCGGTGATCCCGAGCCGGGTCCGTGCCTCGGGCGCGGCGTCGGCGGCCCACTCGGCGATCGCCACGAACGAGCGTGCGCCGGCGAGCGTGGCAGCCAGCGCCACCGCCAGCACCGCGGGCAGGTGGTGGCGCTTCCCCCGTCGTTTACGCGGATCGGGTATCCGCGCCAGTGTCTCCAGCAGCCCCGCCGGGGCGGCCGGCCCCTCGGCCAACTCGCCGAGCAGTGGGTCGGAGTCGTCGACAACGGTCAGGGTGGGCGATGATGATGCAGCGGGCACGGCAGCACTTTCTGGATGTGACTGGTGTGGAAGCTGTGATCATCACAGGCGTCACCGTGCCCGCACCGTAACCACACCAGTCCCGCGTGTCACACCCACCGAGACCGCAGGTCAAACGCTCACGTCACGACTTTGCCGAGGCCCTGGCACCATCGCGCAGACGAGCAGGAGATCAGGAGGCGAACGGTGGCCGTCGATCACGTGACCGTGAGCTTACGCCGGTCTGTGACAATCACGGGGTGACCGACGATTGGCGCAACATCAACCTGGCGAACTGGGAGTCGCGGGTGCCGATGCATACCGGCCCCGACGGCTATGACCTCGCGAGCTTCGACCAGCCGAGCTACCTGTCAGCGGTGGTGCGTTACGACCTGCCTCGGCTCGGGCGGCTCGACGGACTCGACGTCGTGCATCTGCAGTGTCACATCGGCACCGACACGGTGTCGCTGGACCGGTTGGGCGCGAAATCCGTTACTGGTCTGGACTTCTCGCCCGCGGCTGTGGAGGCCGGACGTGCGCTCGCCGTCCGCGCCGGCGCCGACGTCATGTTCGTCGAGGCGGACGTGCACGACGCGATCGATGCGCTCGGCACCGGCTGCGCCGATCTTGTCTACACGGGCATCGGTGCGCTCTGCTGGCTGCCCGACATCCGTCGGTGGGCGGGCATCGTCGCCGCGCTGTTGAGGCCGGGCGGTCGCTTGTTCATCAGGGAGGGCCACCCGGTCCTGTGGGCGATGAGCGATCCCCGCCCCGACGGCCTGCTGGTCATCGAATACCCGTACTTCGAGACGGGCGGAACGCTGTTCGTGGAGCACGACAGCTACTCGGGATCGGGCACCGTCGCGTCGCCCGAGTCCATCGTCTTCAATCACGGTCTCGGCGAGATATTCTCTGCGCTGCTCGACGCCGGGCTCGCGATCACCGCGTTCGAGGAGCATCGGGAACTTGCGTGGAACTTCTTCGGCGTTGGCATGTCTGCTAGCCCGGACTTCGAGGACGAGTTCGTCCTGGTCGAGGGAAGCGACCGGATGCCGATGACCTACACGTTGCAGGCGCTGAGGACGGCGCCAGAGGCAAGGGACCGGGCGACCGGGGCCGGGCGGATCCAGTCCCCGCTTCTGGACCCGCCCGCGCCTAGCAAATATAGACAAAGTCGTTTATGAATGGCAATGGATGGCGGGCTGTTGCCGGGCCTAGACTCATTGGTCTTAAAAGGAATCCGCGTCTATCTCGATCGGCGTGTACACGGCGGATCCGGAGGCGATCGCTGCGCGACTCGGGCATCCAGCAACAGTTCGTCGACTGCGCGTCGCCGCAGTGTTCGACGCCCGGTCGGAACAGGAACGCTTCGTGTGTCAGGTTCTCGTCGGGGCGGTCTCTTAGGCGCTATTCCTGAAAGCGGTAGCCCATCCCGGCCTCGGTCAGCAGATGCTTGGGATGGCTGGGATCGACTTCGAGCTTGCGCCGCAACTGCGCGAGGTACACCCGCAGGTAGTGGGTCTCCTTGGCGTACGCCTGCCCCCACACTTCCTTGAGCAACTCCTCGCGTCCGACCAGCTTTCCTCGGTTACGCACCAGCATTTCGAGCATGCCCCACTCAGTGGGGGTCAGATGCACTTCGGTGCCGTTCTTCGTGACCTTCTTCGCAGCCAAATCGACAGTGAAGGAGGACGTTTCGATCACCGGTTGGTCCGTCTCCGAGGCAGCGGTGCCGCGGCGCGCCGCGGCCCGCAATCGGGCGAGGAACTCGTCCATTCCGAACGGCTTCGTGACGTAGTCGTCGGCACCGGCGTCGAGCGCCTCGACCTTGTCCGAGGAGTCGGTGCGCGCCGACAACACGATGACGGGCGCGGTGAGCCAACCCCTCAGGCCTTGGAGTACCTCGATACCGGACATGTCGGGCAGACCCAGATCGAGGACGACGACGTCGGGCTTGTGCTCGGCGGCGGCCCGTAGTGCAAGCGCGCCCGTGGCCGCGGTCTCCACGTCATATCCGCGGACGGTCAGGTTGATGCGCAGGGCGCGCAGGATCTGCGGCTCGTCGTCGATCACCAGCACCCGGGTCTTGGTCATCACTGGGCGTCCCGTGGCGCGGCGAGATCGACGACGAGCGTCAGCCCGCCACCCGGTGTGTCCGTGGCGGCAATCGTGCCGCCCATCGCCTCGACGAACCCGCGAGCCACCGAAAGGCCGAGGCCGACGCCACTACTGTTGTCGTGGTCGCCCATTCGCTGGAACGGTGCGAACATCTGCTCCTCGGCGCCGCGTGCGACGCCCTTGCCCTCGTCGACGACGGCGATCACCACCCGGTCACCCACCCGTGCCGCGTTCACGCGTACCGGACCGTCGGCCGCGTAGCGCAACGAATTGTCGATGAGATTCACCAATACTCGTTCCAGCAGGCCGATATCGGCCATGGCCACTGCGTCGCCGACTTCGACCTTGACCCGGTCGACCCCAGATTTGCCGAATCCGATTGCACCCCTGCTAATTCCGAGCAGCGACCTCTGGACGACTTCCTCGAGGTACACGCGTCGCAGCTCCGGCTTCACGACTCCGGCGGCCAGCCTCGACGAGTCCAGGAGGTTGCCGACGAGTGCCGTCAGCTGATCGATGGACTCTTCGACCGTGGCGAGCAGTTCGGCGGTGTCCTCGGCGGAGAAGTCGATGTCGTCACTGCGCAGGCTGGATACCGACGCCTTCGCGGCCGCCAACGGCGTGCGCAAGTCGTGACTGACCGCGCTCAACAGCGACCGGCGCAGTTCGTCGGCCTTCGCGATCGCTTCCGCGTGGCCGGCGTCCTCGATCAGCTGCCGTTGCCTGATCAGCCCCGCCGCCTGGTTGGCGACGGCGCCGAGCACCCTGCGGTCACGGGCGGTGAGCGCCTTGCCGGTCATCAGCATCCAGAACTCGTCGTCGCCGACTTCGACGGCGGTGTCCGCGGAATCGACGTCGACGCACGGATCATCGCCGACGCATGCGACGATCGCGGTGCCTTCGGGACCTTCGCGCAGCATGCTGACCGAGCGCTGAGAGTACGTCTCCCTGACCCTTTCCAGCAGCGTCGTCAGGTCGGCGCCGCGCAGCACGGAGCCGGCGAACAACGCGAGCAGTTCGGCTTCCTGCGAGGCGCGACGGGCTTCGCGCGTGCGATTCGCCGCGCCGTCCACCAGCGCCGCGACCGCCACCGCGACGGCCAGCAGCACCACGACGGTGACGGCACTGTCGGGCTCGGCCATGGTGAACGTGTGCTTCGGCTCCACCAGGAAGTAGTTCAGCAGGAGACCGGATAGTAAGGCGGACAGCGCGGCCGGTGCGACACCGCCGAGCAGCGCGACGACCAGCACGCCGACGAAGAAGAGTGCACTCTCGCCGCCGATGCCGAGAAACTTCTGGAGGAAGGCCACCGTCACCGCGCAGATGGCGGACGGGACGATGCCCGCGGCCAGCCAGGAGGTGAGGTGGCGCTGTCGCGGCGTCAGCGACGTCAGCGCCGAGCCCGGTTTGGTCTCGTCGTGGGTGACCATGTGAACGTCGATCTTCGCGGAGTTCTGTACCGTGGCCGCGCCGATGCCCTCCTCGAAGATGCGGGCCCACCGCGACCGCCGCGAGGTGCCGAGCACCAGCTGCGTCGCGTTGATCTCGCGGGCGAAGTCCAGCAATGCGGCGGGTACGTCGTCGCCGACGACGGTGTGCACGGTGGCTCCGAGGCTGGTGGCAAGTTCGCGCACCCTCCCCATCTGTGGGGCGGACACCCCGGCCAGTCCGTCGCCCCGAACCACGTGCACGATCATCAGTTCGGCGGTCGACTTGGAGGCGATTCGCGACGCGCGTCGCACCAGCGTCTCCGATTCGGGACCGCCGGTGACCGCGACGACGACCCGTTCGCGCGCCTCCCAGGTGGCGGTGATCTTGTTCTCGGCGCGGTACTTGGCCAGTGCGGCGTCGACCTGGTCGGCGAGCCACAGCAGCGCAAGCTCGCGCAGCGCGGTCAGGTTTCCGCGCCGGAAGTAATTGCTCAATGCGGCGTCGATGCGTTCGGGCGAATACACGTTGCCGTGAGAGAGCCTGCGCTGCAACGCCTCCGGGGTGATGTCGACGAGTTCGATCTGTGCCGCGCCGCGCACCACCGAGTCGGGCACGGTCTCCTGCTGTTCGATCCCGGTGATCTGAGCGACCACGTCGTTGAGGCTCTCCAGGTGCTGGACGTTGACGGTGGAGATCACGGAGATGCCCGCAGCGAGCAACTCCTCGACGTCCTGCCAGCGTTTCGCGTTCTTGCTGCCCGGGGTGTTGGTGTGAGCGAGCTCGTCGACGAGCACCACCTCGGGGTGACGGGCCAGCACCGCGGGCACGTCGAGTTCGGCGAAGCGCCCGCCGCGGTACTCGACGTACCGCGGCGGAACGACCTCGATGCCGTCTAACAGCTCCGCGGTCTTCTTGCGGCCGTGAGTCTCCACGACCGCGGCGACCAGATCGGTGCCCCGCTCCACCCGACGGTGAGCTTCGCCGAGCATCGCGAAGGTCTTGCCGACACCGGGCGCCGCGCCCAGATAGATGCGAAGTTCCCCACGCTTGGGACCCTGTTGCGCGGCGCTCACGTTCTCATCATCCACCTGCCCGCTCAGCTCCTTACAGGATACTTCTGGTCGAGCGCGAGGTTGAGTTCCAGCACGTTCACCCTGGGCTCGCCCATGAAGCCGAGGTCACGCCCATAGGTGTTGTCCGCGAGGAGGTTACGCACCTCGTCGGCGCTGATGCCGCGAGCCTTGGCGATGCGGGCGACCTGGACGTCGGCGTAGGCGGGGGAGATGTTGGGGTCCAGGCCGCTGCCGCTGGCGGTCACGGCATCTGCGGGCACTGCCGGGCTGGCGGGCGCCGCACCGCGGATGGGCACGATCTGGCCTGCCGCGTAGTCCTCGCCGTACGTGGCGCATTCCACCTTGACGCCCTCGTAGGTGGCGAGGAACGGGGCCGCGGTGCTCGAGCAGGGCTGGTTCACGCTGACGACCCTGGTGGGTCGCACGACGTTGCCGCGCGCGTCGCGCGGGCCCATCACCGACAGCACCGCGCCAACTCCGTCGCCGGTGCAGAACGGCCGCGCCCCGGCTCCGTCGCCCATGCCCTCGAATTGCGCGATTGCCACGCTGCGTGAGCACACCAGTGTCAGCAGGCTGGCCTTGTACCCGGCGTCGGCCGCATCGGTGCCCGAGGCGACCTGGGCCGGATCGGCTGGGGTGTCGACGATGTTCTCGGGCCCGAGGTTGCTGGCGCTGGTGGCCAGCGGGTCGTAGCCGTCACCGGCGGCCGACGGCCGGCTCTGGAAATACTGCCGTAACGGGTTGCCGTCGGAGTCGGTGAACGACTGACCGATCAGCGAGCTGCCTACCGGCTTCCCGCCGACGGTGATAATCGAGCCCTCTGCCCGGTGGTTGAGACCGGGGAGGAGTGCCACCGCCCACACGACGAGCGGGTAGGCGATGCCGGTGATCGCGGTCAGCACCAGCAGCGCACGAAGAGCGGCCCAGTGTTGGCGAATGAGGGTGGAAACATTCATGTTCAGGACATCCCAGGAAGAAGTTGGACGACGAGATCGATGAGCTTGATCCCGATGAACGGGGCGACGATGCCGCCGATGCCGTAGATGTAGAGGTTTCGGCTCAACAGCTTCGACGCGCTGCTCGGGGTGTAGCGCACACCGCGCAGCGACAGCGGTATGAGCGCGATGATGATGATGGCGTTGAAGATGACCGCCGACAGGATCGCCGAGGTCGGACTGTGCAGCCGCATCACGTTCAGCAGGTCCAGGCCGGGGAACAGGGCGACGAACATCGCCGGGATGATCGCGAAGTACTTGGCGATGTCGTTGGCGATCGAGAACGTGGTCAGTGCTCCGCGCGTGATCAGGAGCTGCTTGCCGATCTCGACGATCTCGATGAGCTTCGTCGGGTCGGAGTCGAGGTCGATCATGTTGCCGGCTTCCTTGGCCGCCGACGTACCCGTGTTCATCGCCACGCCGACGTCGGCCTGTGCCAGCGCGGGTGCGTCGTTGGTGCCGTCGCCGGTCATGGCGACGAGCTTGCCGCCCTCCTGCTCGCTCTTGATCAGTGCCAGCTTGTCCTCGGGAGTGGCCTCGGCGAGGAAGTCGTCGACGCCGGCTTCGTCGGCAATGGCCTTGGCGGTCAACGGATTGTCGCCGGTAATCATCACGGTGCGGATGCCCATCCGGCGCATCTCGTCGAACCGCTCGCGCATACCCTCCTTGACGACGTCCTTGAGGTGGATGACGCCGAGCGTCCGGGCCGTGCTTTCCTCAAGGCCGGGGCGCACCTCGCCGACCACCAGTGGCGTGCCGCCGCTGGCGGACACCTCGTCGACGATGCCTCCGAGTTCCGGCGGCACGGTGCCACCGCTCGACCGCACCCAGTCGGCGACCGAGGCGGCCGCCCCCTTGCGCAGTTGGTGGCCGTCTTCGAGGTCAACGCCCGACATGCGGGTGGTAGCGGTGAACTCGATCCAGTTCGCGTTGTTCAACTCGCCTGGCGTGCGTG
Source organism: Mycobacteriales bacterium (assembly GCA_038244615.1). Lineage (GTDB taxonomy): Bacteria > Actinomycetota > Actinomycetes > Mycobacteriales > Mycobacteriaceae > Mycobacterium. The sequence goes on from JBBRTH010000013.1 coordinate 93,404, forward strand.
CCCGCAGGCCGAACCGCTCCTTGGCGAAGACGACGATGGAGCGGCCCTCGGGGGTCTCGTCGGCCAGGCTGGAGAGCTGCGCGGCGTCGGCGAACTGTTCGGGGGTGACGCCGGGCAGTTGAAGGAACGCGCCCGCTTGGCGGTTGCCGAGCGTGATCGTGCCGGTCTTGTCCAGCAGCAGGGTGTTGACGTCGCCCGCGGCCTCCACGGCGCGCCCGGACATGGCGAGCACGTTGCGCTGCACCAGTCGATCCATGCCCGCGATGCCGATGGCGGACAGCAGGGCGCCGATCGTGGTCGGGATCAGGCAGACCAGCAGGGCCACCATGACGATTCCGGTGACGCCGTTGCCGTCGAGTGCCTGCGAGTCGGGCACGCCGGGGTTGTTGGCCTTGGAGAAGATGGCCAGCGGCTGCAGGGTGGCGACCGCGAAGACGAAGATGATGGTCAGTGCGGCCAGCAGGATGTTCAGCGCGATCTCGTTGGGCGTCTTCTGCCGGTTGGCGCCCTCGACGAGGGCGATCATCCGGTCGATGAAGCTTTCGCCCGGCTTCTGCGTGATCTTGACGACGATGCGGTCCGACAGCACCGTGGTGCCACCCGTGACCGCGGACCGGTCGCCGCCGGATTCGCGGATGACCGGGGCCGACTCGCCGGTGATCGCCGATTCGTCAACGGAGGCAATGCCTTCCACGACGTCACCATCGCCGGGAATGGACTGGCCGGCTTCGACGACGACGATGTCGCCCTGTTGCAGCAGCGGGGCGGCGACCTCTTCTTCGGTGCCGCCAGCGCCGGGCGACCATCCGGTGAGGCGGCGGGCCATGGCGTCGGACTTGGCCCGGCGCAGGCTCTCGGCCTGCGCCTTGCCGCGGCCCTCGGCGACCGCTTCCGCGAGGTTGGCGAAGACGACCGTCGCCCACAGCCAGAACACGATCAGCCAGGAGAACCAGGTCGGTTCCCGCACGGCCAGAACGGTGCTCCACACCGCGCCGATCTCGACGATGAACATCACCGGGTTGCGCCACAGGGTGCGGGGGTCGAGCTTGCGCAGCGCGTCGGGTATCGACTTCAGCAGCATCTTGGGGTCGAGCAGGCCACCCATGACGGCGCCCTTGGGTTTTGGCTCCTGACGGCTGGTTGCCGCCGCATCGGTGGTTACCGACATGTCAGTGGATTCCTTCGGCGAGGGGTCCGAGCGCGAGCACGGGGAGGAAGGTGAGAGCGACGAGGATGACGGTGACGCCGACGACCATGCCGACGAACTGCGGTCGGTGGGTGGGCAGCGTGCCGATCGATTCCGGCGTGGAGCCCTGTCTGGCAAGCGAACCCGCCAGTGCGAGCACCAGGATGATCGGCAGGAAGCGACCGAGCACCATTGCCAGCCCGAGTGCGGTGTTGTACCACTCGGTGTTGACGCTGAGTCCGGCGAAGGCCGAGCCGTTGTTGTTCGCCGCGGAGGTGAACGCGTAAAGCACTTCGGACAGGCCGTGTGGGCCGCTGTTGAGCATGCCGGCCCGCTGGCCCGGCAGCGCCATGGCGGTTGCCGTTCCGACGAGGACGAGCAGCGGGGTGACCAGGAAATAGCTTGCGGCCAGCTTGATTTCGCGCGGGGTGATCTTCTTGCCGAGGTACTCCGGCGTCCGGCCGACCATGAGCCCGGCGACGAACACGGTGATCACCGCGAGGATCAGCATGCCGTACAGCCCCGAACCGGTTCCACCGGGCGCCACCTCGCCGAGCTGCATGTTGAACAGCGCCATCATGCCGCCGAGGCTTGTGTAGGAGTCGTGGAAGGAGTTGACCGCACCGGTCGAGGTGAGCGTCGTCGCGTCGGCGAAGACCGCCGAGTTGAAGACGCCGAACCGCTGCTCGACGCCCTCGGTGGCAGCGCCAATCGCCGTGGGGTTGGTGCCGTGGGCCTGCAGCTGGAAGAAGCTCATCAGCGTGACGCTGATCAGGGCGATGGTGCCCATGACGGCGACGATCGCGTAGCCCTGCCTCTTGCTGTCGACCATGCGACCGAAGGTGCGCGGCAGCGAGAAGCTGATGACGAGCAGCAGGAAGATCTCGATCCAGTTGGTCCAGGTGGTCGGGTTCTCGAACGGGTGCGAGGAGTTGGCGTTGTAGAAGCCGCCGCCGTTGGTGCCGAGTTCCTTGATGGCCTCCTGGCTGGCGACCGGGCCACCGGTGATGGTCTGCTGGGCGCCATTGAGGGTGTTCACGATCTGATCGTGCAGGTGGAAGTTCTGGATCACCCCGCCGATGAGGAGGATGATCGCCGCGACGAACGCGATGGGCAACAGGATGCGAATGATGCCGCGTACCAAGTCAACCCAGAAGTTCCCGAGATCGGTTGTGCGTCGCCGCGCGAAGCCGCGCACCAGGGCCACCGCCACGGCCATGCCGACGGCAGCCGAGACGAAGTTCTGCACGGACAGACCGGCCATCTGGACGAGGTGCCCCTGAGTGCTCTCGCCCGAGTAAGCCTGCCAGTTGGTGTTGGTGACGAAGCTGATCGCGGTGTTCCAGGCCAAGGCCGGAGTCATCTGCGTGGCCGGGTCGTTCAGGTGCAGCGGCAGCTTGCCCTGAACGAGTTGGAAGATGAACAGGAACAGGATGCTGATACCCGAGAAGGCGAGCACGCTACGGGCGTAGGCGCCCCAGGTCTGCTCCGACCTGGGATCGGCACCGATCAGCCGGTAGATCACGCGCTCGAGGCGAGAATCCTTGTCGGAGTTGTACACCCGGTACATGTAGTCCCCGAACGGTACGTGGACGGCTGCCAACGCCACGATGAGAAGGGCCAGGAAGGTGATCCCCGCGGTGGTCGTACTCACTAGAACCTTTCCGGGAAGAGCAGCGCGACCGCGAGGAATACTGCGAGGCTGATTGCCAAGACCAGGCCGACGGTGTTTTCAAAGCTCACAGTCGCTCGACCAACTTCTGCACCAGGCCGAGTACGGCGAACATCGCCACCGTCAGCACGACGTACACCACCACGGACATCTCGTCTCCATTTCGGTTAGGCCCGGATCGATGGGCCGACTCCGAAGTAAACACCCGTCCCATACGTGATTCGTCGGCCTTGATGGTTTCTTGACGCATGCGTGGTCTTCACTTACGCGGTCCTTGCGGATGTGGTGATCGCGGACGCAGCCAGTCCCGGCCGATCCGCCGCGCTAGCTCGACGACCGCGTCGTCGTGGCTCACCTGGAAGATCAGCCGCAGCGATTCCTTGAGCAGGTATGCGCGGTGTAGTGAGGGGTCCTCGAGTTCGATCAGCCGCAACGGCACCGCCTGCTTCTCGGTCAGGTTCTCCGGGTTCTTCAGCAGCGACCACCGGCTCTTCTTGACCCGCCACCAGCAGCTCGACCAATTGGTCGACGTCGGTGACGGTGGTGAGCTCGGCGCGGATCGCGATCGTTCGGAACGTAGCGGTGTCGTAGCCGGATTCAATGAAGACTTCGCGAGCCGCTCGTAGGATGCGCTCCCGTCACTGCGCGCCAGGTGTCGGGTGTCGCTGACGCTTCAGGCCTGTGACTCGCCGCAATCACGCCGCCACCGCCACTCTGAACTGACCTTGACGCCCGCCGTTGACTTCTCTGACCAACGATCGACGGTCAGGGCGAGGAGGCGGTCACGCACATCGGTAGCAATGCCCTGGCGTATTGATCATCGCCGGCACTTCAGTTGTTCATCAGTGGGCATGTAGCGTCACGCTGCCTACTCGGCTGTATTGCGGCGCTTATCCAGTTGGTCGGATGCGCGTTCGCGCTCGCGCGCGGCGTAATCGGAGACCGGCTCTTCGTCGGGTGAGGACAGCAGCGTCGTTCGGGTCAGGGTCTTATCGAGCGTGTACAGCGGCCTGGCCCGGACTTGGGCGAGGATGAGGCCAAGATACTCACACACGAGAATGAGTAGGATAAAGATGGCGATGAACACGAAGACGACCAGCAGCACCAGAAGCATGCTCGCGACATCCGTGACGTCGTTGACCAAGATGCCGACCATTGCGAGCGTCGCCACGATTCCTACCAACGTTCCTAGTTTTCGGGCTATTCCAAGCCCGGCATCCGAGAACGACCACAAGATGTCAATCCCCAGCGTCAATTCGCCTGAACGTCGAAGCACCGTCCTGTCGACACTTTGATAGTGAACGACGCCGTGGCGATAGCCGGTGTAGCGGTATAACACTTGCCGGTAACGCATGTGCTCTGGCTGTCGAAGCAACGCGTCCAGCGCACGACGCGACGAGATGCGTACGCGTTCCATCGTCAGAGCAGGTGTGAACGATCCCAGCTGGTTGCACATCCAGTAGAACACCTTCAGGCGCAGCGGCAAGTTCTGTGGGACGGCCGCAACGACGTCGTAGCCCGAACGTGTCACCGAGTACATCTCTTCCAGCAGATCTATCGGATAGTCGATGAGCGTGTCGTCGATCTCGAACACAAAGTCGCCCATGGCACGGTCCAGGCCAGCCAGCATCGCTGTCTCGATGCCTTGTTGGTAAGCCATGTCGAGTACGACCACCACTCCGTGAAGGTCTTTCTGGATGTCGAGGATCTGTTGTCTGGGCGCTTCGGAGCCGCTGTCGTTGACCAGGACCATTTCAAAGGCGCTGAACTTGTTGTCGAGGAACTGATCTAACGACATGAGCGCAGCGCTGAGGCTCTGCTGATGCTTGTCGCTGATGCGGACGACTGCCGAGACGAACGTGGGGTCCTTCATAGAACACTGTCCAGATCGTAGATCGTTGCGACTTTGCCCGACAACGCCGAGCAGAGCCAGGGCTTTTCACGGTGCACTTCAATCAATGTTGGCCGAGCGTCGTCGACGTCGCTCTTGTCGAGGATCGTTTTGACGGTGAAAAGCGATTCCCGATAGGCGATGCGGTGCGCGTCGCGGAGATACAGGCGGGCGCGTTGCCGGGCATAGCGCCATGCGGACGTCGGGCGAGCCGAACAGTACGTGCAGTGGTCGAGGGCTTGGGGATTGCAGTTGGGGTTGCGCGACTGACAGGGGAACACCGGCGTGGAGTGGCGTGTGTCGCCCGGCACGCGTGGGGTGTAGTCCACCGTCGTCAAGGAATGGCACCCTGTTCGGCCGAATGGCATCAATGAAAAGAAGTCACCGTCCATCACGGTCAGACCGACCTCTTTCAGCGGGCCTTCAACATCGACGAGCAGTATCTCGCACAGCTCGTACTTGAGTGCAAAGGGCGCGACGTCGAGTTTTCCCAAGATCTGATTCAGCCCGGCGTATGTCGCATTCAACAGGCCGGCCGCGCTGACCCGGGTGCCGTCATCGAGTACCAGCTCATAGCTATCGGCATCAGCGGCTGCCGAGTCCACACGCCGCCCAAGAAACCAGGTGACATTGCGTTGGTCGAGTCGGCTGAGCAGGATCGCTCGCAGGGTGCTGGCGTCAAAGCTGCACTCCTCTGTCTGGTAAGCAGCTGTCACCACGTCAGGGTGAAACCATGGGTCGGAGGCGACCTCGCGGCACGGGATGTCCGCCATCTCGCAGAACCGCTGGAAACCCTGCGCGCTCATGTACGATCCCGTCGACGATATCGCGTAGACCTTCTGGAATCGGTCGTTCACCGCGGCTGCGAAATCAGATTTGAAGCGGTGGTAGTACTTGATGGACGAGGTGGCAGTCGTCAGGCTTCGTGGGTAGTGATACCCGTAATGAAGTCGCGCCTGGTTGACATAGCTTGCCCGTAGCATCGGTGCGTTGTCGGCGTCTACGACGGCCACCGTCAACCCCTGCGTGGACCAGCGAGTCGCGGCATAAAGGCCGAACAGTCCGGCGCCGATCACGACTCGGTCGTAGGTGAGCCCGACGGACGGCGGACTCATCGGGGCGCACCGTCGACCCAGTCGTAGGGTATTCCGGCGCCCTCGTAGAAGCAGCCCAGAATCGAGTTGGCCTGGTGTAGGCGGTATCCGGGGTTGAACTCGTCCTTGGCCGCAAGTGTCACGCCGGTCGCGGTGTGAATGATTCCGATCGTCAGCCCCTGCCGCCAGGCGCGGCCGAGCAGATACCACGGCACACCCCAGCCGTTTTGGTCGGATCCATATAGGGCGCTGTCACGCAGGGTGTGCACGTGTTGTGCTGGCATCAGCGCCGGACCGGCGATCCAGTCGCCCATGGCTCCCAAAGTGGCTGCCATCAACTGAGACTGGGCGACTTCTATGGCGCGCTGGGCAAGGGGAAATGTGTGCAGTACACGTTTGGTTCGACCGGCGACGGCGTAGTCGATCCGCCGGCGCCGGTATAGCTGGATGGTCGGAACAATGCGCGTTTGGGCGAACTCGAGCTTGTCACTTTCGAAATACAGCACATGGCTACCGCGCGCGCCGGCGTGTTCAAACGCAGCCTCCATCTGTCCACGCAGACCGTTCTCGCAGCTGATGACTTCGTGACCCATCTGCGCAATCTCAGCGATGAACTCCTCGGAGGAGTCACTGACGCCCACGCTTGCCTGCAATCCGCTCGCCGAGACCTGCCTGAGCGCGTCGAGCATCCGCGCAGCACCGCCACTGGCCTCACGGGCGATCGTCGCGACGCTCACGTGCATGGAAAGACCTCCAGCATCTGGCTCAATCCGTCGACGATCCGCCCAGCATTATCGTCGTCGGCCAGCTCCTTTGGTGGCGGAAGCTCCAAGCTCATCCAGGGCAGCGCGTGAGGCGCCGCGCGAAGGAAGTTCGCCCACCGATGCTGGTCGGGGTCATCAGCGATCAGCAGACTGTCGCGGAAGCTGACTTGTGCGGAGCCGAAGTCGCTGGGCCCGAACGGATTGTCTGCGCACGGATCGGTGGTGCCGGTATCCAAGTGGGGCCGCACACCGGGTGAATCGGCCATGGCGATCAGCCGGGCAATGTCGCCCAGCGTGCAGCCGAGTTCGCAGCCGTAAGCCTCGTCGAGGGCCTCCAGTGTGAACCACACCCCATTGGCGCGGGCGTATTCGCCGATGCTGTGAAGTGTCTGTGCGGCGCGGCTCTCGGCTTCCTGCGGCGCGAGACCGCAGCAACCACGGTTGGCGGGGGAACCGATCAACAGGTAATGCGCACCAAGTCGGCAGCACAGATCGACCAGCCGTTGCGAGTGGGCAACCAGCGCGGTAGCGGTGGCGCCGTCACCGGCGAAATGCAACTCGGGGTGACCGTAGTACAGCGACTGCAGACCCACAACGCAAAGCCCGTGATCATCGAGTACGCGCGAAAGACCGGTGACGTCAGCGTCCACGATCTCGCAGAGCGGCTTGCCCAACAACACCGTGGGCGCGGCCTCCAGGCCGGTGATGCCCAGTTTCGCTAGTAGGTCGTAGTACGGCGCGGACCTACGACCACTCCAGGCGAGGCTCGAGACCGCTGGCTTCATGCGAACACCCCGCAATTCAGGCTGACCACGGTGTTCGTCAGGTTCCCGGAGTCGACGTACAAGCAGTAGTGGACAAGTTTGGCCACTTCGGCTGCGCGCAGGAAATCACCTCTCGGCGAGAGAGCTGCTCGTTCTTTGACACTGTCGACGTCCTCGCGGCGCCGCGTCATGCCCGAGTCCAAAATGATGGTCGGCGAGACCACAACCAGCTGTTGTGTGTGATGAATGAGGCGCTTGTGTTCCACATAGGCGTTCAGCGCCACCTTGGAAAGGAAGTAACTGGTGTCATACGAGCCGCGCCATGATTCGCTGCCGATGACAACGATGCGTGCGCAGGGATTATTGTCCAACAGATGATCGCAGATCCGCACCACACTCGTGAGATTGACCGCGAAGCTGGCAGCGGTTTCGGCAAACGTCTGGTGGTGCAGCGGACGCGCCATGAGAAGTCCGGCGGCCAACACATAGCGGTCGAGGTCGACGGGTATCGCGCCGACGTCGAACTCTGCGCCCAGATCGACGAATACGTCGTCGTCGTCGTGGCGTCCGAATGAGACAACCCGCTCAGCGGCAACCAGTCCCAGCAACTCCTGTATGACCGTCGTTCGCACGCCGGTCACGCCCAGCGACATCGCGGCCCAACCTCTCAGGGGCCACGGCCCCGAGTCGTCCATCGCCCCGTGGCGGATTATGGTACCAACCGCCCCCGATGAATGAGGACCAGACAATGGCGATTGGTCTCGGACGAACGACTTACGCGGCTGCCTTGGCAGCCACCATGTCGGCTGGGCTGTTGTTCGGATGGTCCATCGCGGCGACCAATCCGGTGCTGCCGGTGTTGCGATCGGCGATGAGCTTGTCCGCGGTGCAGTCGGGACTGGTCGTGTGCGCTGTGGCTGCGGGCGCACTTGTCGGGTGTCTAAGTGGCGTAAAGGTGATCGATCATTTCGGGCCGCGGCATTCACTGATCGTCGGTGGCTGCCTATCGACGCTGGGCGCGGCCGCATCGGTGTGGACGATCGGTCCGACATCGATGGTGTTGTCGCGGGCTGTAGTTGGCGCTGGGGTGGGTCTCATGTCGGCAGCCGCCCCGCTGTTTGTCGCCGCCCGATGCGACGCCCATCGCCGCGCGGTGTCGTTGACCGCGTACCAGTTGGCGATCACCGCAGGCATTCTGGTCGCGTTGTTCATTGGTTGGGTGCTCGACGAGGAGCACTTCTGGCGGGCGATCATCGGGCTCAACGCGGCGCCGGCTGCGTTGCTTGCGATATCCGCCGCATGGTGTAGTCCAGATGGCGATCAACTCGATCAGGGGCAACAGTCTGCGGGCCGTCGGCCCGCGGGTGCGGACAACGGCGCCGTCGTGCAACAGCGTGACCGGCTGGCCCACCGGCGGGCGACGGTGATCGCGGTGGCTGCGGCACTGATGAATGCGCTCACTGGGGTAGGGCTGATCATGTACTACTCGACAGAGATCTTTGCCTCCGCGTCGCCAACGCTGGCAGCCGACCTGTCCTCATTCGTCGTCGGGGCCGTCAACCTGGTCGCGACGATCATCGCGGTCTTCCTGGTGGCACGACTGCGGCGGCGAACACTACTTACGGTGGGTCTAGGCGGTATGGCCGTGTCTCTCGTTGTGGTGGCCGTGGGCCTTTCGGCGGTCCACACGGGCGGGGCATTGCTGGCCGTCGGCGGCTCCATCACCTATATCGCGTCTTTCGCGGTTTCAGCGGGGCCACTTGCATGGCTGCTGGTCGCGGAATTCGCGCCGCCGAGCCGCGGTGGTGCGGTGACATCGGCTGCGGTGGCGTCCAATTGGATCTGCAACATGGTGCTGGCATTGGTGTTTCCAATCGTGACGGGCATGCCGCCCAACCGGGACCGGGTGGCGTACTTCTGTCTGGCGTTTGCCGCGCTGAGCGTTGGCTTCGCCCTGTTCATCAGGTTTCGAACTCCAGAGACCAAGGGCCTGACACTTGACGAGATCCAAGACCTATTGAGGCGACACTGAGCTGACATCGCCTGCGTCACGCGGACCTGTAGTGCCAGTCGCCACCGTTGTGTGTGCGGGGTCGTCAACGCCGCGCCGCGCTGTAGCGATTCCCCCGACACATCAGCCACGTTGGGGGGAGGGCCTCCCCACCTGTCCGACGCGCAGTTGATCACCCAGACACGACATTAGCGGGATGGTCGAACGTGGCGGACGTGTTCGCGCTGAGCAGCTTCTCGGCCGAGAGCACCCTCATCCTGGCACGGTCCCCGAATGCCGTGGCGTTATCGGAACCTCCGACGCAGGAGGAGCCGTCCGGCTTCGAGGCGGACGTCGCCAATCCGGTTGGTGTGGCACAGAACCCGGTCGCCGCCGAGCCCGCTCCCGCGCCGCAGGACGATAAGACCGTCGTGATCGACGAGGTTGATCCGCCCGAAGTGCCCACCACCGGTACCACCCCTGCGAACGACAAAACGCCCCAAGCAAACTACCCGGGTTGACCCACCGGAGAAGCCGCTGCCCGCCACCCCGGTCAAGGACACGCTGAAGGAGGCTGAAAAAGCCCTGACATCGAGAAGGGCACAGGGGTCGACAAGGACGCCGGAGCGAAGAAGGCTGAGGGGGCGAGGCGAAGCCGGCGTCGAATGCTGACGGCGAGTAACTAGCGATCGGGTAACCGATAATCGTTGCATCGCAACGACGCTCGGAGTCGTCCCCTTGACCTTGCCATTGTTGGGGCCTCGTTGTGGGGATCGGTGCCAAATGGACGGGCGACGGTTGGGTAGCGTCCCTATGGGCGCGACGCCCCCATAGCCCAATTGGCAGAGGCAGCGGACTTAAAATCC
>JBBRTH010000014.1:0-96323 GCA_038244615.1 Mycobacteriales bacterium
CCGGGCCTGATCGGCAGCTGCGGCCGACTTCAGCCGCTCCATCCGCGTCAGCCGGGCCACCAGCGCCGCCTCATCGGCCCCCGGCTCGGCCACCAACAATTCATCGAACATGCGTTCGACTATAGATCGGGGGTACGACAAGTCTGGGTGTATGACAAATCAATGCCCCAACCACTACCCGATGGTCTTCTCGACCTGCTTCGCAAGCCCAGTCCGTGCTTCATCGCCACGCTGATGCCAGACGGATCCCCGCAGCTGACCGAAACCTGGGTCACCACCGACGGTGAGAACGTCGTCATCAACATCGTCGGCGGCATGCTGAAGGCCAGGAACATCGCCCGCGATCCACGCGTCGCCGTCAACGTCGTCGACCCCGACGACGTCAACCGCTTCTACGCAGTGCGCGGGCGCGTGGTGACGATGACGAGCGAAGGCGGGCGGGAGAGCATTGACGAGATCTCGCAGAAGTACCTGGGCATCCCGTACCCGAACTTCAGTGGGAAGCCGAACGAGACAAGGTTACTGATCACCATCGAGGCAGACTCGGTCACATCGCCCGCCCGCGGTTGATCAGCCGTGGCTGATGCGCAGCAAATCGGCCACACTCGTCAACTTCACCCGCGGCCTGCCCAGTGACTCGCCGGCTCCGCGTTCATGGTTGTCGATCAACTTCCAGTGATCGTCGGTGACGAGCTTGGGTTGCCGCGACAACAGCCACTCGACCGCGTCCTCGCCCGCACCGTCCAGCTCGACCGCACCGAGGTCGTTCACCAGGGTGTCGACGGTTGCCGCCGAGTCCTTCTTGTTGCTGCCGATGACGCCCGAGGGCCCCCGCTTGATCCAGCCGACGACGTACTCGTTGCGACTGCCATCGATCTTGCCGTCGGTGTGCGGGATGGTTCCCGAGCGCTCGTCGAACGGCAGGCCCGGCGTGGGCACGCCGCGGTACCCGACAGCGCGAACGACGAGCTGCGCAGGCAGTTCTTCCCGCGCGCCGGTGTCCTTGGCCACCAGTCGGCCACCGTCGTCCACCAACTCGTTCCGACCAAGCACGATCGAGGTGACCCGATCGGCCCCCTTGATCTCGATGGGGGAGGCGCGGAAGCGAAACACGATGCGGCGCTTGGCCCCTCGCGGCTTCCGCTCGGCGTACCCGCGCAACGCCTTGACGTTCTGCTTGACCGTCTTGCCCGCCGCCTCGAGGTCCTCGTCGGAGATGTCGGCGAAGTCCGCGGGGTCGACGATCACGTCCACGTCGGCCATCGCCTCGAGGTCGCCCAGCTCTCGCAACTCCAGCGTGGTGAACGTGGCCTGCAGTGGGCCGCGGCGCCCGAGCACCACCACCTCCTCGACCCCCCGCGAGTGCAGGGACTCCAAGGCGTGATTGGCGATGTCGGTGTTGGCCAGCACGTCGGGGTCGCTGACGAGGATGCGGGCGACGTCGAGCGCCACGTTGCCGTTGCCGACGACCACGGCCCGCCCCGTCGACAGGTCGGGCGCCATCTTCTCGAAGTGCGGGTGGGCGTTGTACCAGCCGACGAAGTCGACCGCGGCCACGCTGCCCGCCAACTCCTCGCCGGGGATGCCCAGCGGACGATCGGCCTGGGCGCCGACGGCGTAGATCACCGCGTCGTAGCGCTCGGCCAGCTCGGCCGCCTGCACGTGTTCTCCCACCCGGATGTTGCCGAAGAAGCGGAAGCGGGGGTCGTTGCCGATCTTCTCGAACTGGGCGCTGATGGTCTTGATCTTCGGATGGTCCGGCGCGACACCGGAGCGCACCAGGCCCCATGGGGTCGGCAACATCTCCAGCATGTCGACGCACACGTCCCTCGGCGCGTCGGAGTCATTCGTCGAGTCCGCGAACTTCAGCAGCGATGCGGCCGCAAAGTAGCCCGAAGGGCCGGAACCGACGATCGCCACGCGGTGTGGGCGCAATGGAAAAGCCTTCCAAGGGGAAGCTGTCTCTGCCCGGCGACGCGCAAGGGGCTGTCGCGACATCGCCGGCCTGGTTACCAAGCCGATGCTAGACCCGCACAATGGTCGGTACCCTGACCTCCCGTGGATCCCGACCGGCAAGACGACATCGCTGCACTCGACACCACTCTGACGACGGTGGAGCGGGTGCTCGACGTCGACGGCCTGCGAGACCGCGTCAAGACCCTGGAAGACGCCGCGTCCGATCCCAAGCTGTGGGACGACCAGACACGCGCCCAGAAGGTCACCAGCGAGCTGTCGCACACTCAGAGCGAGCTGCGCCGCGTCGAGGAGCTGAGGCAGCGGGTCGAGGACCTTCCCGTCATGTATGAACTCGCGGCCGAAGAAGAAGGCGCCAGTAGTACCGAAGCCCTCGAGGACGCCGATGCCGAGCTGGCGAAGCTGCGCGAGGACATCGAGGCGATCGAGGTCCGCACCTTGCTCTCGGGTGAGTACGACAAGCGCGAGGCCGTCGTGACCATCAGGTCGGGTGCAGGCGGCGTCGACGCCGCCGACTGGGCCGAGATGCTCATGCGGATGTACATCCGCTGGGCCGAGAAGCACGACTACGGCGTGGAGGTGTTCGACACGTCCTACGCCGAAGAGGCGGGTATCAAGAGCGCGACGTTCGCAGTGCACGCGCCGTACGCCTACGGCACGCTGTCGGTGGAACAGGGCACCCACCGACTGGTGCGCATCAGCCCGTTCGACAACCAGAGCAGACGCCAGACCTCCTTCGCGGACGTCGAGGTGCTGCCGGTCGTCGACACCGCCGACCACATCGACATTCCCGACGGCGACGTGCGCGTCGACGTCTACCGGTCCAGCGGGCCAGGCGGGCAGTCGGTCAACACAACCGACTCGGCGGTTCGACTGACGCACGTCCCGACCGGTATCGTCGTGACTTGCCAGAACGAGAAGTCGCAGTTGCAGAACAAGGTTTCGGCGATGCGCGTTCTCCAGGCAAAGTTATTGGAACGCAAGCGCTTAGAAGAACGTGCCGAGATGGACGCCCTCAAGGGCGACGGCGGCAGCTCGTGGGGCAACCAGATGCGCTCCTATGTTTTGCATCCCTACCAGATGGTCAAGGACCTGCGTAACGACTACGAAGTCGGAAATCCCGCAGCAGTACTCGACGGCGACATCGACGGCTTCCTGGAAGCGGGAATCCGTTGGCGCAATAGGAAAGATGACGACTAACACATACTTGGCCATCTCGATGACGCAACGCTGGGATGACTTCTGGCGGGGTGGAATCGGCGAATGGATCATCACACGGGGCTTGAAGATCGCGCTGCTCCTCATCTTCGCGGTGTTGGCCGCTCGCTTCATCAGTTGGGCCGCCCAGAAGATCACCCGTCGCATCGATGCGGACTTCCGGGAAACCGATCAGTTGGTGCGCACCGAGAGCGCCAAGCACCGGCAGGCGGTGGCGTCGGTCATCTCCTGGGTCTCGATCGCTGTGCTGTTCGTGGTCGTCGCGGTGGACATCACCGACGTGCTGGCCATCCCGGTCGGATCGCTGGTCGCACCCGCCGCGGTGCTGGGCGCAGCGCTGGGCTTCGGGGCGCAGCGCGTGGTTCAGGACCTGCTTTCGGGCTTCTTCATCATCACCGAGAAGCAGTATGGCTTCGGCGACCTGGTCGCGCTGACGGTGTCGGGCGCCGTCGACGCGGCCGAGGGCACGGTAGAAGACGTCACCCTGCGCATCACCAAGCTGCGGTCCACCGAAGGGGAGGTGTTCACCATTCCCAACGGCCAGATCGTCAAGACGATGAACCTGTCCAAGGACTGGGCGCGCGCGGTCATCGACATCCCGGTGCCGACCAGCGCCGACCTCAGCCGGGTCGACGGCGTGCTGCACGGTGTCAGCGACACCGCGATGAAGGACGACAGCCTGCGGAAGCTCCTACTGGACGCGCCGCAGGTGATGGGCGTGGAGAGCATCGAAGTCGACACCGTGAACCTGCGCATGGTCGCAAGGACACTACCGGGCAAGCAGTTCGAGGTCGGCCGCCGGATTCGCCTGCTGGTGGTCGCAGCGCTGATCCGTGCCGGGGTCGTCACCTCAACTGATGGCTCGCCGGTGGTGAACACGATCCCGAGTCCGGCCACGGTCAAGCTGCCCGCGGATCAGCAGAACGCGGAGGACCTTCCATGAGCTTCTGGAACTGGCTGACCCGTACACGCAGCGAACACGGTTGGCCGGGATACATCATCAATGGGCGGATCCGGACGTCGACGGCTGGTCTGATCGTGGCGTTCTTCGTAATCGCTTGGCTGCACAACACGTACCAGCCACCGGCTCCCCCGGCGCCTGAAACCGCACAGGTGGTGCCGCCGGGCTTCGTCCCCGACCCCGAGTACACCTGGGTGCCCCGTACCAATGTCGAGCGGCCGAGGACCACCTCCAGCACGACGACCACCACCACCGAGACCACCCCGACGGAGACGACGAGCCCGTCGGAGACCACCAGCGGGACGGAGACCTCGAGTCCCCCGCCGACGACGTTCGTCGACCCCGACGGTCCAGGACCGCTTCCACCGACGACTGTGCCCCCGTCGACGTCTCCGGTGCTGCCCGCCCCGAACCGTTCTGGCACCTCGAACACGACGACGACGGTCGTTCCGGGTGCCGGCCAGGCGACGACGACGCCCCTGTCACCCCGGTAGTCCGGGTCTCGGACTTCGTCCCGCTACACTGGCGTGCCGTGATGATCACCCTCGACCACGTGAGCAAGCAGTACAAATCCTCGGCACGGCCAGCTCTGGACAACGTCTCGCTCAAGATCGAAAAGGGTGAGTTCGTCTTCCTCATCGGGCCGTCCGGATCGGGCAAGTCGACGTTCATGCGTCTGCTCCTTGCCGAGGACAGCCCGACGCACGGCGACATTCAGGTGTCGAAGTTTCACGTGAACAAGCTGTCCAGCCGGCACATCCCCGGGCTGCGGCAGGTTCTCGGGTGTGTGTTCCAGGACTTCCGCCTGCTGCAGCAGAAGACGGTGTTCGAGAACGTCGCCTTTGCGCTCGAGGTCATCGGGAAGCGCTCCGACGTCATCAACCGGGTAGTGCCAGACGTCCTGGAGATGGTGGGTCTGTCGGGCAAGGCCAATCGCCTGCCCACCGAGCTCTCCGGTGGTGAGCAGCAGCGCGTCGCCATCGCCCGCGCCTTCGTGAACCGGCCGCTGGTGCTCTTGGCCGACGAACCAACCGGAAACCTGGATCCGGAAACCAGCAAGGACATCATGGATCTGCTCGAGCGGATCAATCGCACCGGGACCACGGTGCTGATGGCCACCCACGACCACCACATCGTCGACTCGATGCGCCAGCGCGTCATCGAGCTCGAGCTCGGTCGCCTGATCCGCGACGAGCAGCGCGGTGTCTACGGAATGGATCGCTAAGTGCGCTTCGGCTTTCTCGTCAACGAAGTCCTGACCGGACTTCGTCGCAACGTCACCATGACGGTCGCCATGATCTTGACGACCGCCATCTCGATCGGTCTGTTCGGCGGTGGGCTCCTCGTGGTGCGCCTCGCCGACAGTTCGCGCAACATCTACCTGGATCGCGTCGAGAGCCAGGTGTTCCTGACCAACGACGTGTCGGCCAACGACGCCACGTGCGACGCGGATCCGTGCAAGGCGCTGCGCAAGCAGATCGAGGACCGGGACGACGTCAGGTCGGTCCGTTTCCTCAACCAGCAGGACGCCTACAACGACGCAATCACGAAGTTTCCGCAGTACAAAGACGTGGCGGGGAAGGACGCGTTTCCGGCATCATTCGTCGTGAAGCTCGACAATCCCGAGCAACACAAGGACTTCGACGATGCGCTGAGGGGCCAACCCGGCGTGCTCAACGTGCTGAACCAGAAGGAGCTCATCGACAGGCTCTTCGCGGTGCTCGACGGGTTGAGCGCCGCGGCGTTCGCGGTGGCGCTCGTGCAGGCGATCGGCGCGATTCTGTTGATAGCCAACATGGTCCAGGTTGCGGCCTACACGCGAAGAACGGAGGTGGGCATCATGCGGTTGGTCGGCGCGAGCCGCTGGTACACGCAGCTGCCCTTCCTCGTCGAGGCCACGTTGGCGGCGTTCATCGGTGTGGTGCTCGCGATCGTCGGCCTGATCGTGGTGCGAGCACTGTTCCTGGAGAAGGCGCTGAGCCAGTTCTACCAGGCGAATTTGATCGCCAGGATCGACTACGCCGACATCCTCTACATCGCACCGATTCTGCTTTTCGTCGGTGTGGCGATGGCAGGCGTCACGGGCTACGTGACGCTGCGGCTGTACGTGCGGCGCTAGCGGTGGCGAAGAAGTCGGCCGCGGAGGTCAAGAAGAACCGCAACAATCAGGTGGTGGCCACCAATCGCAAGGCGCGGCACAACTATTCAATCCTCGAGACGTTCGAGGCCGGGGTGGCGCTGATGGGCACCGAGGTCAAGAGCCTGCGTGAGGGTCAGGCTTCGCTGGCGGACTCGTTCGCGACCGTCGACGACGGCGAGGTGTGGCTGCGCAACCTGCACATCCCCGAGTATCACCACGGCTCCTGGACCAACCACGCGCCGCGGCGCAATCGGAAACTGCTGATGCATCGGACCCAGATCGACAATCTGATCGGCAAGATCCGTGACGGCAACCTCTCACTGGTGCCGCTGTCGCTGTACTTCACCGAGGGCAAAGTCAAGGTGGAACTCGCACTGGCCCGCGGCAAGCAGGCGCACGACAAGCGCCAGGATCTGGCCAAGCGCGATGCCGACCGCGAGGTAATCCGGGAGCTGGGCAGGCGTTCCAAAGGCATGACCTGATCGGGTCCCTGGCGGGTCCGGCCTTCGCGCTCCTCTCCGGAGTCGGCTACGGGGTGAGCGACTTCGTCGGTGGTCTGGCGTCGCGACGGGTGGCCGCCCTGCGGGTGGTGCTGGTTTCCTACCCGGTCGCACTGGTACTGCTGACCGCACTGGCCGTCGTGGTCGGGGGACACGTGTCGACGCCCGCGATCGTATGGGGCGGCCTCTGTGGTCTCGGCCAGGCGTTCGGGGTGTGGTGGTTCTACGCGGCGCTGGGTGCGGGTCCGATGTCGTTGGTCTCGCCGCTGACGGCCATCCTGGTCGCAGGTGTCCCCATCGTCGCAGGAGTGACCCTGGGGAGCGGCCCAGTCTGCTCGCCTACGCAGGCATCGCCTTGGCGCTGATCGCGGTGGTCTTGGTCAGTCGCAAAGTGGCCGATGAGCCGCTTGCGCGAGGAGAATTCAGCCCAGACGGGGATTCGACCGCACACCGCTTCACCAAGAAGGTGGCCTGGCTGACGCTCGGTTCGGGACTCGCCTTCGGGTTGAACTTCGTGCTCATCGATCAGGCGCCGGTGGACGCCAAGCTCTGGCCGCTGGTCTTCGCCCGATTGTCTGCCAGCCTGATGGTCCTCGCGATCGCGGCGTTGTCGGGCAATCTCGCAGTGCCGTCGGGAGTGCCGCTGAAACTGGCGCTGGCCGCCGGGGTGTTGGACACCGTCTCGAACGTCGCGATGCTCCTGGCGTTGCACTCGTCGATGCTCTCGCTGACGAGCGTGTTGATCTCGTTGTATCCGGCGGGCACGGTCGGACTCGCATTGGTAGTGCTCAAGGAAAGGGTGACGCGGTGGCAGGCGGCCGGCATGGTGCTGGCGCTGGTGTCGGTCAGCTTGATCGCCGCCGGCTAAGTCCGCTCGGTGATCAGTACGATTGAGCGCGCAGAGAGCGGAGGGGTGCCGGATGGCGAGTGAGGCCGTGATACGCGAGTTGTCCGCGGCTGTGGAACGAAGCCCCGATGCCGTCGAACTTCGGTTGCACCTCGCTGACCTACTGATTCAACGGGGCAGCCTCACCGAGGCGCTCAACCACTGCAGCGCGGCTCTGGCCCAGGACGCGTCCAACCCGACTGCCCTGACCCTGTTGCAACGATGCAGTGCAGGACTGGCCGGCGGTACCCAACCCGACGCACCCGCAGAGAGCCCGGAGTCGGAGTTCAACTGGTCGGCGGCCGAGGAAGAGGTGTCCGACATCATCGGTCCCGCCTTCGTGGGCGGAGAGGCCGACGGGCCCGTCGGCGAGCACGACACCGATTTCGACGTGGTCCGCCCCAGCACCGTCACACTGGCCGACATTGCAGGTATGGATGCGGTGAAGCAGCGGCTCGACGTGTCTCTCCTCGGCCCGATCCGCAATCCGGAACTGATGCGGGCGTACAAGGTCAATGCCCGAGGCGGATTGCTGATGTACGGGCCCCCGGGTTGCGGGAAGACGTATCTCGCCCGCGCGGTGGCAGGCGAACTCGGCGCGAACTTCTATCCCGTTGGGATCGCCGACGTCCTGCAACACTGGCTCGGTGACAGCGAACGTGCGCTCAACCGCATTTTCGACACTGCGCGCCGGAATGCGCCGTGCGTGCTGTTCTTCGACGAAGTCGACGCGCTCGGCCAACGGCGCGCAGCGCTGAGCAACAGTTCCGGCCTCCGCGTCGTCGTCAATGCGCTTCTCGCCGAACTCGATACCGCGACGTCGTCCAACGACGGCGTGTACGTGCTCGCTGCGACCAACATGCCGTGGGACGTCGACCCGGCGCTGCGTAGGCCGGGTCGCTTCGACCGGATGATCTTCGTCGGGCTCCCCGACGCGGAGGCTCGCGCGGCCATCGTACGGATGAATCTCCGCGACCGGCCGGTCGAGCGGATCGACCCGGCCTCCGTCGCGAAACGGACCAACGGCTTCTCAGGCGCTGACATCGCCCATATCTGCGACACTGCAACACAACTCGCAATGGCGGACTCACTGCGTGCTGGCGACGTGCGGCCGGTCCGCATGGGCGACATCGACGCCGCCCTCGCACAGATCCGGCCCAGCGCCGGTCCGTGGTTCGACACGGCGCGCAATGTCGTCGAGTTCGCCAACGGTGACGGCACATACGACGAGTTGGCGAATTACCTGCGCCGCAAGAAGATGCGTTGAGCGCAGGCGGGTCCGCCGTCGGAGACGTCGACGGCGCAGTCGCTGTCGCGAACGCGTACGTCCAAGCCAGCAACCACGGCCGCGCCGAACAGGTTCTGCGCCAGGCATTGACGACGACTCCCGAAAGTGCCGTCCTGCTGGCCAACCTCGCGCGCGTCCAGGTACTGACGCGGGACTATGCGTCGGCGACGCGTACCGCGTATGCGGCACTGGCGATCTCACCGGAGGACGCCTTCGCCATGCGGATCTATACGATCGCCCTCGACGGCAGCGGGTGGTTGGAGCAAGCGCTGTGGATGGCGTGGCGGACGGCCGGGACGCATCCGCACGACCGGCTTGCCCACTTCGTGTACGCCGAGCTGCTGCTGAAGGCGGGGAAACCGCAGGATGCGCTCTACGTCATCGGCGAGTCCCTGCGGCTTGACCCTGCGGCCCCCGACAGCCACGTGTTGCGTGGTCAGATTCTGGCGAGGCTGGGCAGATCCGACGAGTCGACGGCCGCGTACGAGGAGGCGCTGCGTCTCGATCCCAGCCATGCGTCCGCCGTCCACAACATTGGCGTCAACCGCCTCGCCCGCAGCAAGTGGTCCGCTGCGTTGAGCGGGTTTCTCGGCGCGGCGCGGCTCGATCCGGACCTGGGCGACCTGGCGCGCCGCAACATCGGCATCGCGCTGGCACGGCTGCTGCGCCTGTCCACGGTCGGCGTCGCACTTCTGGCGTGGCTGATGTTCTTGGAGGCCCCCAGCCTTGGGCAAGGTCACTCGGCGACGGGCTACCGCATCGTGATCGGTTTCTGCACGGGGGCCCTGATCGCGTACATGGTGTGGCTGAGTCGCGTCGTGCCACTTCGCACCTGGCGCTCGGTATTGCGGATCAAGCCGGTGTTGACCCTTCGCCTGGGATTGGTCGTCGGCACGGTGCCAGTCGGTGCTCTGGTGGCGGCCGGCCGCGCAGAAGCGGTCGTCGCGGTCGCGTCCGCGTTGCTTCTGCTGGCAGTGCTGGTCGTCGCGTTGATGGGGCGTTTCACGGGGGGCTGAGGTCCAGACCCGGACTAGCATCGCCCGGGTGACCGAACGTCCCCGCACTCAACTCGATCAATCCGAAGTCCTCGAGGGTCTGTTCGCGTCGTGGGACGACATCGACAGGCTGCTGACCGACGTACCCGACGTGCGGTGGAAGACTCCGACGTCGCTGCCCGGTTGGTGCGTCCACGATGTCGTCGCCCATGTCGTCGGCACCGAGTCGATGTTGTCCGGTATTCCCACGCCGGAGGCCGACACGGACGTCTCGGCGCTCGATCACGTGCGCAACCCAATAGGCGTGATGAACGAGAGTTGGGTGCGGCATCTCAGCCGGGAAACCAGCGCGGACGTGCTGCTGCGATTCCGCGACATCACCGCCGCTCGCCGTGAGGCGCTAAGCGAGATGAGCGATGACTGGAATGCCATCATCTCGACGCCCGCCGGCCCCGACACCTACGGCCGGTTCATGCGGGTCCGCATCTTCGACTGTTGGATGCACGAACAGGACATCCGCGAGGCGTTGTCGCGCCCGTCGTCGGACGCCGATCTCGCGGCACCCGCCGCGCGCCTGGCACTGGACGAGATGGCGGCGAGCATGGGCTTCGTCGTCGGCAAGCTGGGCAAGGCTCCCGACGGATCCCGCGTCGCCATCGAATTGACCGGACCGCTGGCCCGCACGGTCAGGGTGGCTGTCGACGGTCGGGCGAAGCTCGTCGACGAATTCGACGGCGAGCCGACGACAACCCTCCGGCTGGATGGCCTGCAGTTCAGCCGGTTGGCAGGCGGACGACCGATGACCACCGCCCGTTCGACGGCGATCGAGATCGACGGAGACGCCGAGGTCGGGCAGCGGATCGTCGACAATCTGGCGTACGTGATCTGACCGGGACCATTTAGTCGCTGGCCGTTGTCGTATACGTGAGTAGAATCAAACTTCCTGCTGAAGTTCGGCAGGGGTGCGAGGGGCTGAACGGTTTCGACTTCGCGCATCGAATCAAGGGAAGCGTGCCGGTGCAGGCAAATGACCACCGTAAGCGTCGTTGCAACCAATTAAGCGCCGATTCCAATCAGCGCGACTACGCCCTCGCTGCCTAAGCGACGGTGTGTCCGTCAGACCGGGAGAGCCCTCGACCCGGACCCTGGCGTCATCAAGAGGGACAAACCCATACGTCCGGTCGCGGGACATACGGGGACATCAAACAGCGACTGGGATCGTCATCTCGGCTTGTTCGCGTGAACGAGAGATCCAAGTAGAGACATAGCGAACTGCGCACGGAGAAGCCTCGAGGGAATGCCGTAGGACCCGGGTTCGATTCCCGGCAGCTCCACAGGGGAACAACAGGTCAGGGTGTATTTTCACCCTGACCTGTTTTCCTTTTTTGGGCACATCCTGAAACGGGGTCGTCCATCTCGTCGGCCACGTCACGAGATCATCGGGGAACAGGTGCCGTACTGATCGAGGGTCATCGTCGCCGTCTGGTGCCCAAGCTGGGATTGGTCTTGCCGTCGGCCCCCGACGCGATCATCAGCGACGCCGCCGTGTGCCGTAACTCATGGGTGGTCACCCTCGGAAACTCCGGGTTGGCGTCCTGGCACCGTTTGACCGCTGCGCCGAGCCAATGCGTCGTGTGCGCGGCCATCTCGCCCCAACGCAGGCTGCGTCCGCTGCCCGGCGCTGACGCCGGGCGGATTACCGCTCGATTACTCCCCGCTCGGCTCATTGCGGCAATACCGTGTCCGCATGCTTGAGGTGTCTGAGGTCGGCAACGAGGTCGGCCATGCGCAGTACAAGGCGGCCATTCCCGATCTGCGGGTCGGGCTGATCAACGCGCAGTATGACCTGCGCGACGCCGACTTCCAGGTGATCATCTGGATCGCGGGCGATGACCGTCTGGCGGCCAACGCGTTGGTCAACCGGCTCAACGAGTGGATGGATTCCCGGTACGTCGATACCCGGGTCTTCGCCGATCCCACCGAGGAGGAGTCCCAACGGCCCCAACTGTGGCGGCTGTGGCGGTCTTTGCCCCCCGAGGGTCGGGCTTCCTTCTTCGTCGGCGGGTTGATGCGCGCGGCCAACCAGCTCGCCGGGGGAGAGATCGGCGAGCCGGAGTTCTCCCGGTGGCTGCGCCATATCTCCCAGATGCAGGCCGCGTTGGTCGCCGACGGTGCCTTGATCCTGAAGTTCTTCCTGCACACTCCGGCGAAGGTGCAGAAGAAGAAACTCAAGAACGCCGAGAAGCACCCCGAGTTGGGCTGGCAGGTGGACCAGCGCGACTGGGCGGCTCTGGACACCTTGGGGCCGGTCCTGCCGATCGCGGAGCGCATACTGCGGGAGACCAGCGGTCCGGGCGCGCCGTGGACCATCGTTGAAGCCACCGACGACCGCTACCGTGATCTGACGGTGGCCCGAACGATCCTGGCCGCGCTGACCTCCCGGCTGGCCGAGGTAAACAGACACACCTCACCGACGGTTGCCGAATCGGTGTTCGGGGATTTCGACGGAGAAGCGAACGTCCTGTCCGCCGTCGACCTGTCCCAGTCGCTGGAGCGAGACGAATACCGCAAGACGTTGGCCAAACAGCAGGCCCGTCTGCACCGGTTGTCGATCGAGGCCCGCAAGCGTGGGGTGAGCACGGTTCTGGCGTTCGAGGGTTGGGATGCTGCGGGCAAGGGTGGCGTTATCCGGCGCGTCACCGGTGCCCTGGAGGCCGGCGACTACCGGGTGATCCCCGTGGCTGTGCCCACCGAGGAGGAGCGCAAGTACCACTACCTGTGGCGCTTCTGGCGCGATCTGCCGCCGGCGGGCCGGTTCGTCATCTTCGACCGCACGTGGTAGGGCCGGGTCCTAGTGGAGCGGCTGGAGGGTTTCGCCACGCCGGCGGAGTGGCAGCGGGCCTTCGACGAGATCAACGACTTCGAGAGCCAGTTGGTCGAACGCGGCTACTACGTCGCAAAGTTCTGGTTGCACATCTCCCAGGACGAGCAGCTCGCCCGGTTCAAGGCGCGCGAGGAGACTCCCTACAAGAAGCACAAGATCACCGACGAGGACTACCGCAACCGCGAGAAGTGGCATGACTACGTCAAGGCCGTGGACCAGAAGATCCTGCGCACCACCTCCGACCGAGCCCAGTGGCATGTCATCCCTGCCAACAGCAAGCAGTTCGCCCGCATCGCGACGCTCACGGCGATCAACAAGGGATTGGCGCGGACGTTGCGGGAGGCGTGACCCCGTCGGCGTTAGCTTCACCGGCGATGAACGGGTCACGGATTCGATCCGGGAGATGAGGACGCACAGCGGGACGACGACCGCGACCAGGCATCGGCGTGCGCGGGCGGCGGCCGACGGTGTCACGCGGTACCCGGTCGGCGCCTGGCTGACGTCGGCCGTTCCGGCTCCCGGTAACCCCGGCGGGGTGGCCGATTGCTGCACGGGGGCGCGAGGTCTCAGGACTCTTTCACCTGCGAGTACCAGATCCGGTCTGCGACAGCGACGATGTCGTCGGAGATCGCCGAGATCCGCCGGTAGTACTCGCGTCGGGCGGTGACGACGCTGATATCGGTGACTTGGAGCAGGTCACCGGCGGCCTGGCGATAGATTCGCTCCAGATTGCGCTGCGACTTGACCGCGGCGTCGGCGGCCTGAGTCGCGGGCGGGGCGAGCTTGCTCCGCCGCTCGTCCAGAGACGTGAATGCGGTCTGGAGGTGCCGGGCGCCCTCGGCGAGCAGGACGGCCATGTCGGCGGTCGCCTGATCGGGCCGGAAGGCCATGGCTTCGGATTCGCGCACGGTGTTCTTGGCGCCGTTGATCACTTTGTCGAGATCGCGCGACAACTGGAACAGGTCCTCGGGCTGCAGCGGTGTGGTGAAGGCCTCGCTGACGGCGTCGACGAGTTTGCGCCGCACTTCGTCGCAGTCGTGCTCGGCGGCGCGGACGTCGTCGGCGCGGGCGGAGTCCCCGCCTGCCCACGCGGTGAAGGCCTCCATTCCGTTTGCCGTGATCGCTGCCTGCTCCTGCAGCATTCCGATGACATCGGGGGTTTCGGGGAGAAACCAGCGACTGCCTTTGTGGCTCATAACGCTCTCCAAACGAGTAGTACGGCGACCGCCATCAGGGCGGCCGCCGGAATCGTGGTCAGCCACGCGATGCCCATCTCGCGCACGATCTGCCAGCTCACGTGCTTCCAGCGCCGCCGCCCGCCGCCGACACCGACGACCGAGGAGGCCACCACCTGGGTGGTGCTCACCGGAGCTCCGATGAGGGAGGCGCCGAGGATGACTGCCGTGGACGAGACCTGACTGGCGATGGAGTCGATGGGTGTCAGGCTGAAGATGCGATGGCCGATCGTCTTGACGATGCGCCATCCGCCCAACGCCGTGCCCGCGGTCAGGGCTGCGCCCGTAACGACTTTCGCCCACAGCGGCACCGACATCGTGGTGGTCTGCCCGGAGGCCAGCAGCAGGACCGCGATGACGCCCATCGACTTCTGGGCGTCGTTGCCGCCGTGGCTGAACGAAAGTCCCGCTGCCGCAACCCATCCGCTGCCGCGGACCGGACCGGTCCACCGCCTCGTCCAGCGCCGCGACATCAGGCGCAGTAGGCGCAGGAGCAGGAACGCGACGGCGAAGCCGAGGGGCGGGGAGATCAGCAGGGCGACCAGAACACCGATGACGCCGGTGGGGTGACGGCCGTCGAAACCGCCCCACTGGGCGGAACCGAGTCCGCCGCAGCCCGAGAGAATGCCGTCGACGACGGCCGCGCCGACCAGACCCCCGACCAGAGCGTGCCCCGACGACGACGGCAGGCCCCGCCACCAGGTGATGGCATTCCAGGCTGTCGCGCCAGCCAGGCCCGCCCCGACTACGGGAATCATCTGGGCCTGCGGCACGGTGACGATCTTGCCAATGGTGTCGGCCACGGCCGTGCCGAGCAGGACCGCACCGCCCATGTTGAATACCGCAGAGAGGGCGACGGCCTGGCCCGGGGTCGCTGCTCGCGTCGCCACCAGGGTGGCGATGGCGTTGGAAGCATCGTGGAAGCCGTTGGTCAGGGCGAAGGCCACCGCGAAGCCGATGGCGATGACCAGCCCGACGTTCAAGTGACTTCTCCCGTGAACGCCGACCGCGCGGTGAATCGATCGTGTATGCCGGGTGAACATAGCAAGAACTTTGGGTGAACGGCACCTACTCGATCGCCCGATCGGTGGCGCAGTGACCGGTCTGCTGCGTGTCAGCCTAGGTCCATGGCTGCGCGCCCAAGGCTGTGCCGTCGGCCAGTTCGCCGGCGAGGCGCAGCATCTTCGGTCCCAGTGCGGCGACCAGCATCCGCGGAGGCGTCACACCGGGTGGCGCGCTGGGCTCCTGCCGGACGTGATAATGCTGTCCGCTCATCTGCGCCGCCCGACCTGCAAGCAACGGCGTCAGCACCGTGAGGTGCTCGCGCAGATGGCGGATCCCGTGGGAGAACCTCAGGCCGAAACGGGTTTCGATGACCGGCTCACGGCTCAGGCCGATGCCGAGCGCGAGCCGGTTCGAGCTCGACTGCTGAACGGTGAGGGCCTGCTGGGCGAGCACGGCCGGATGTCGAGGGAACGCTCGCCGCCCAGACACAGTCGAAGCCGTCCGACGACCCCAATCGCCCGTAAGCCACCGTTCTGACGGGTCCTTACGGTGAGGTTGGTGACGGCCAGGCCGCTGATCTCGCCGACGTTGCGAGCGATGCCGAAGTCGGCCAGCAGGACTCGCCGTTGGCCGTCGTCGTCGGGCTCGACGAGCATGATGTTCGCCGGTTTGACGGCGCGATGCAGCTGCTTGTTTGTGGGCGTAGTCGAGGGCGGAGGCCACCGCGGTGATGATCCTGTCGACCTCGTCGGGCCGCATGCCGGCGGGATAGCGGTCGATGACGAGGTCTGCGGCGTTCGTCCCCGCGACGTATGTCAATGGCGGATCCAGAGTTGGCCATGGTGCTCGCCGCGGTCGCCTTCCGCCCATCGGGGTGCACGGTTGTGGTGTTCGCGCGGTTCGGTGTCGGTCCAGCGCAGGTTACTCCGGAACGATTTCTGTGCTCCGATATGTCGTCACCGACTCTTGCATCAACAAACAAGCCGGAGTTCTCGGCCATGACCGTCTCCGAGGTGGATTAACCAGCACATCGACCACCTCGAGTCGGCGTCATCCGCCCCCAATCGGCAGGGGGAGCGATCGGTGAACCCCCATGCGACGCCCGCCCATCTGGCAGTCTGCCCTCATGTCTTCACCAGCGGCGTTTCCGTACCGACTCGACCGCCGGTGGGCGGCGTTGTTCGCCGCACTGGGCATCAACGGCGGTGACGGCGTCGACCTCACCGACGACGGACTGCTTCGTGCCACCTACGGCCGCTTCAGCATCGAGACCCCGCTCGACAACGTCGATCACACCGTAGTCACCGGGCCCCACCGCTGGTACACCGCAGTGGGCTTGCGGCTGAGCTTCGCCGACGATGGCATCACCTTCGGCACCAACAACAAGTCCGGTCTGTGCATTGCCTTCAAAGAGAAGATCCCCAAGGTCATCGGGTTCAAGAACCACTCCACACTGTGGGTCAGCGTTGCCGACCCTGAGGGGCTGGCGGCCGCGATCGGTAGGTAGCCGGACGTTCGGTGGTGAATCGCCGGGTGGTGTGACGACCGCCGTGTGTCGGCATGAAAGAGGGACACGTTCGGACGGGCAACTGTTCTAGGACGTGAAATGGTCAGCTCGCGATGAAGCCTTCACGCTTGTGCGATCCGTCGCACATCGGCTTCTTCGCTGAGTGGCCGCACCGGCACAGAAAGACCTTGGCGCCCTTTTTCAGGACGGTGCCGTCACTGGCCAGCACGGCGCAGTCACCGTCGACTTCGAGGGGACCGTTCTCCAGGGCAGTGATCTTGACCTCGCTCATTCGCTCCAATATAGACGGCGCTGGCACGTCTACTTGTGTCGAGGTGATCGGCAATGTCGACCCGACGAATGTCCTGCAAAACGCGCCAGGCCAGTTTGTGAACCTGCCGGGCTATCAACCCTCGGGCAGGGCTAGACCCGAAGGTCCTCCATCATGGGGCTGTGGTCGCTGTACGCGAGCCAATCAGCAGACGAGCCCATTGAGACAGCTTCGAGCGCCTCCGGGTGGGACACCAAGGTGTAGTCGATGTGATGTGGCTCGTCGATTTTTCTCCTCCACGACAGGGTGGGATCTGGCTCTGCGCCGCGCTCACATCGATGATGGAAGTGATAGGCGCTGACGAAGCCACGGGATTCCAATTGGTCCATGAAGTCGCCAAACTTTTTGCGACCCCTGGGCGTATCCCAGTGCACGGATTAGTTGAAGTCGCCGCTGATGACAGGTCAGGTCCGCCTCGCCTGACAGGAACCCCTTGTAGTGCTCCATGGATGCGCGACAGGCCCCGAGTTTTCGGGCGGCTTCATGACCGTGGCCCCGGTTGTCCATATCCCAGACGGCGAGCAGCCGGATGTGTCCTGGTCCAGTGAGGTGCACTGGCATCACCCACTGGTACTCCGGGTCGTAGCTGTCGTCGATCCGCAGTTGCCAGCCGTCAAATGCCGCGACGCAAAGCCCCTTGTTCGTGTTAGAGCCGATCCACTGCACAGCCGTAGCGCCGATGGCCTCCTATGCTGGCCTGGCCTTGGTGGTGTTAGCCGACTCCGGAAGGATCGCGACCGTCGGATTCAGCTTCACCAGCAGGTGCGCCTTCCTGTGGAGGGACACCGCCACGTTCCACTCGACAAGTCGCACTGAGACCATGTTGCTGCGCATGCCGTCGAGGATGTCACTTCCGAGCGACAGAGGCTTGGGCGAAGGTCTCGTCGGCCCACACCACAGGGTGATGGCACGGTGTCGACCTCATCTGTGCGCAGCACGGCGTCGACGTCACCCAGAGGGCTGGTTTGCCGCGTTCTTCAGTGCCGCACAGATGAGATCGCCGATCACCTCGGCGGTCGGCTCGGCGGATTCGGCATAGGCATAGGCGAACTCATCGGGAAGGTGAGCAGCCTCGGCGTTCTGGATGGTGTGGGAGACCCCGACGTAGAAACCTGCAGCGCGGCCATCACGGTGCCAGGCGACCGGTGACAGGGTGTTCTCGCAGTCGGTGATCAGCAGCTCGATGCCACCCTCCAGTGTGGCGACCAGCGTCAAGCAGTTGCCGCCGGCGTTCTGCACCTCGAACCTGGTGCCGAAGCGGGCGGACAGGGCGGCACAGATCTCGGCATAGCCGCAAGACTGCTCGGTGCTGCCGGTCATGGTGTTGTCTCCTCAACGTGTTGGCGAGAAGAAAGCCCAGAACAGGTCGGACTATTCCCGCAGAACGCGGAAGCTTGTTGCCAGAGGCTTAACACCGAACCGGGCATTGAGCCGGGCACGCCCGGGTCAAACGACCCTGTTTGGGAGATCGACCCTATCGGGGTTGAGGGTCAAACGACCCTGTTGGGGGATGAGGGGAAAGCGGAACCTGAATGCGTACTGCCCTGATCGATTGGCCTGGGAGGGAGAAGTCATGGCGACGCCGACGCGCCGAACCGTGACCATCCACGGCCACGAGCTCTCCTACCTGGACAGCGGTACGGGCTCAGTGGTGTTGTTCATCCACGGGATTCTCAGTTCGCAACGCCAGTGGACCCACCTCATCGACCGCATGCACGACGATCACCGGGTGATCGTGCCGGACCTCTTCGGGCACGGCGAGTCGGACAAGCCGGTTGGAGACTACTCACTCGGCGCACATGCGGCCACGCTGCGCGACCTGCTGGACCGCCTCGGCATCGAGCGGGTCACCCTCCTCGGGCACTCCCTCGGCGGGGGAATCGCGATGGAGTTCTACTACCTGGTCCCTGAGCGCGTCGAGCGGCTGGTTCTCGTCGCCAGCGGCGGGCTGGGCCGGGAGGTCAACCCGATCCTGCGCTCCGCGACGCTGCCCGGGGCCGAATGGGTCCTGCCCGTCCTGGCGTCGGGCTGGGTGCGGGCCCGCGCCGAGGGCGCTGGGCGGGCCCTGTTCAAGGCCGGCTGGAGACCCGGCACGCACTGATCGTCTGGGGCTCGCGGGACCGGATGATCCCGCCGTCGCACGCGATCCAGGCGCAGAAGTCGATCCCGGGCTGTCGCGTCGAGTTGTTCGAGGGCGCGGGCCACTTCCCGCATCTCGATGAACCGGACCGCTTCGCCGACCTGGTGCGTGACTTCATCGCGACGACCTGAGCCGCTGCAACCGCGAACAGGCACACCGCAACAAGATCCGGTGTTGCCTCTCCTTCGACTCGATCGGCACATCCGGAATCGGTTGTCCAACAGCGGTTTGTTGCAGTGCCGGTCTCCCGCTTGTCTTGTCCTGTGGTCCGCGGTCGAAAGACGCTTCCGGTGTGGTCGCGGACTTCAGAGATTGCGTGCTCGACGCAGGCGATAGCTGGGTAGCTGCAGGTAGCCGCGGACGCGGCGCGGGGCCCGCGCAGACAGGGTGAACTGCTCGGCATCGCCAAGCGCGGTGGCCATCGCCTGGTCGACCCGGATCGTGCTCTTACGGGCGAGGCTGGCGAGTCGGGCGGCGATGTTCACCACGGGACCGAATACGTCACCACCGCGGTGAAGCACCGGCCCGAACGCCAGGCCCGCATGCACCTGCGGCATGGTGTCCTCGGCGGTGAAAACGTCCAGCAGCTGCAGGGTGGCCTCCGCCGCTGATGCGGGATCATCGATCTCGAACAGGATTTCGTCGCCGAGGTTCTTGATGACACGCCCGCCGTGGGCGACCACGGTGTCGAGCACGGCCGTTTCGAACTGGTCGAGCACCCTCGCGAGCTCGGTGAGGTCAACGTTGCGGGACAGTCGCGTGTACCCGGTCATGTCGATGAAGCCCACCGCTGCCGGGCGACTCTCCGCGTGGCCGTCAGCGCCGGATCCGCTGGGAAACAACGCCCGTCCCACTTCAGCGGCCAGATGCCGACGCCACGCATACACAGTGGTCCGCTCCAGCATCGGTAACAATTCTCGGGTCGTGGTAGCGGCCTCGGCGGCCAGCTGGCCGGGCAGCTGCGGGTCCTCAACCGCGTGGCCCACGGTGATCCGTGCGCCCAGCACCTCGGAGATGAAACTCGTTTGGGCCGCGGCCAGTCGGGACATGAGGTTGCCCAGGGGGCGGGCCAGTTCCACCAGCCCGTCACCATCCACGATGTCTGCGGCAATGAGCCCGGCCGCATCGGTCAAGGCGGTCACGTCAGCGTCGTTGAACACTCGCTGCTCGTCGTCGACTTCGGGAAATCCCAGTGCCCGCCACAGTCGTCGCGCCTCATCGAGTGCGATGCCTGCACGCTCGGCGACCTCCAACCTGGTGTAGCGGCCATTCCCGGCCAGCAGTCCCCAGGTGAGAATCTCTGCCGGTGTCGCGTCTCCCTCCGGCGCAGGCTCGACATCCTCGTCGGCGGGGAGCGCATCGGGCACTTCTTTCTGGTCGGTTCGCCTCAGCAGGGCCAGCAGTGCCGCCAGCAGGCTGTTACTGCCTAACCCGGCTAGTTCAGTGAACCGTGCTGCCCCGAGCTCGACGACTCGCGCGACGAGATGGGCTGAACCGCGCACCGGATCCACCACCTGAACTGACACTCCTGCTCTTCCGGCCCCAACCTCACCCATAGCAGGACGCTCACATGAGGTGCCTGGAATCGATGGTACGGGTGACGTCGGCCCCCGGAGATGCCATTCAAGTTGGCCGAGGGTCCCCAGGCCCGGCGGGATTAACAGCGATTACAACTGTCGTCGGCGGTCACGCCTTCGGCGGTTGTCACGTTCCCCGTTCACCGACGTCGATGGTTCGACACGTCGGTGGGAGGCCGATGCCTACGGGATTCGGGTCGCCCTGGCCGCCCACGACGCTGTCCTGCGCACGTCATCGAGCCCATGGCGGTTGGTCGTCGTCTCGCGTACTCGGAATCGCTATCATCTTTCAGACCCGTGTCGTGACGGTGACGAGAGCGCGGTCGAGATTGCTCAGCGCCGTGATGGCGCCGCGCACGGGTCCGGGTGGGATCATCGACGTCGCCGTGACATCCAAGATCATTGTCTCCGTTGCCTTCTCCGGCGGGTCGACGAACACTCCGGTGACTACTTGTTTCACCGTGCTGATGGTGCCGCAGACGTGGGCGGCGGCGTCGCGCAATGCGGCGGCGGTTGCTTCCGGGGGAGTAGTGTCCGGATCTGCGCGTGCGGCGTTGACGCCGGCGCGGGCCAGTGCGTGTGCCGATCGGTTGCTCACTTGCAGTCCGCGCAGTAGGCGCCGCACACCGCGACGGCTTCGTGCGGCGGGCCCCATCTCCAGCGGCTTGCCCGCCGTGATGACGCTTTGAAGGGCATTGTCGAGACGACGCGTTTCGGCGACGAGGTCGGTCTCACCGCCGGGTTCGACCACCGAATCGATACCGGCGTCGATCAATTCGGTCATCCGGTCGAGGTAGTCGTTGATCTTCTCGACGAGGGTGGCGCGCGTCCCGGTCGAGAAGATGAAGTATGCGGAGGCGATGCCGACGAGACCGCCCGCGGCGGTCTCGGCGATCCGCAACTCGAGGACGTGGACGCTGAAGTCGCCGAGCAATCCGTACAACATCGCCAACAGTACGGTGATGAAGAACGTCAACCACGCGTAGGCGACAGTGACCAGATAGAACGCGCAGAACACGCAGATCACCAAGAGGACGATTTGTAGGGGCGAATTTTGCCCGACGACGGCGGCGAGCAGCACGCCGGCGACGACACCGGCGATGGTTCCCACGATGCGTTGACCGGCACGGCTCAGAATCTCACCGCGCGTCGACACCCCGGTGAAGACGAGGAAGGCGGTCAGCACGGCCCAGTACCAGCGATCGGGGGAAATCAAGTCGCCCAGGATGGCGGCCGCGCTGGTGGCAACCGCCACTTGAATGGCCGCCTTCGTGCTGGGATTGAGCCCAGACTGCACCTCCTCGGGTGGCGTCTCCGGTTCGGGATCGGCGGGTTCGGCGGTGCCCAGGGCTTTCGTGGTGATGTGGTGAATTGCCAAGTGTGCCTGGACGACACGGTACGCAACCACTGTCGCGATACCTTCCGGGATCGACAGATCCGCGCGGTCTGCGGCAGCGGCCGCTCGTTTCCGGGCAGCCCGGAGGTCGTCTTCAGAAGGATTGTGTTGCAGGCAGACTCGCACTGATGCGATCGCAGCGTCGAGCCCACTCGGCCACGTCTTGGCGGGTTCGAGTGACCACAGCAGGCTCGCTAGCTGCTCCAGGGCGATTTGAGCTTCGAAGACCCGCATCGCGAGATCCTCGCTGGTGATGCTCAGTGACTGCGCCGCGTCATGGCGGTCGAGCCAGTCATCGATCATGAGCGCCGTTTCGCCCAGCCGGTCCAATCGGCGCCGCAGGATGGCCAGGTCGTCCTCGCCGCGATTCGTCACGACGTCCAGTACCGCGGTCGACGCCGTGCGCAGCGCGCAAGCCAAGCGGCGCACCTCGACTGCCGGGCGATCGGGACAGATCAGCGTCCGCACCAGCAACGAGGCGCCCAGCCCGACGACGATCGCGACGGCCAGCATCGGTATCTGACCCGGTGAGGCACGCAGGAACAGCGCGAAGAAGTAGGAGATGAAGGCGACCATTCCCAGTGCGTTTCCGCGGGGTCCAAACCGCCGGACCCAGACGGCGCCGAAGAGCACCGCGATGAAGCCGACGTCGGCCAACCTGCCGAACTGGGACAGCACCGCAGCCAACGACACCGCTCCGACTGCGGGGAAGAAGAGTAGGAGCGTGGTGACGACGCGACTGTGCTGCTGTCGATCCTTCACGGCCGCCGACGATTGCATGGCGACGATGGTGCCCAGCATGGCAACCGTGATCGGCTGATCAGCGATGCGGATGAACCCGAACAGCGCGATCATGGCCAGAACGAGGGCCGACGTCGTCGCCGCGGCGCTCCGCAAGCGCAGCCGACCGGGATCGGAGTCGACGAGGAATCGCCTAGTGGCTCCCGTGAGCGCCGCCAGTTGCATTGCTCGATTGTGCGTGACGAGGCTGATGACTTCGACGACGCGACGTCTTCGGTTGACGGACATGCTCGCGGGCTAAGATGCCGCACCGTGCCGGCGTACCCCCGAACCGTCGCCGAACCGAGCCGCGAGATCGACGTGATCCACGAGACCGACGTGCTAGACGCCCTCGGGGGCTTTGCCCGGTACCGCCGCGAGCAGACCGTGGAGGCAGGCCGCCTCGGATGGGAGTTCGAGCAACGCGCCAAGGAGATGGGCGCCGCGGTACCCGAAAGCCAGTCGCTGTCCTACGAGCTCGACTCCGAAGGCTTCACGCTGGTCCCCGACCGACTGGTCGAGGAAGCCGGTATCCACGCGATGCTGCACCGGCAGTTCGTCGCACCCCTGATGGACGGGGACACGATCATCGGCATCGTCACCGAGTCCAAGGCCGGTCGTGAGGCGATCCTGGCGCACCGGGTGATCGACGCGACCGGGGACGCCGACGTGGCGACGCGGGCGGGTGCGCCCGTTCACCAGACACCAGTCGTAGAAATGATGGCGGCCTCGGTGATGTTCCACCTGGCCGGGGTGGACAAGACGACATTCCTCCAGGGAGGGGCCGAGGATCCGCAGACGTACCGCGACTGGGCGGCGGGGGAGTTCGCCGCCGAGACCGACGAGAAGGATGCCGACCTCTACTCGCCGTACCTCGGCAAGCCGTTCGAGAAGGCCATTGCCGACGGCGTCCTGCCCGTCCACCTGAACACGATCGGCGGCACCTGGGGCGCGATGCACGACACCGGTGAGCTGACGTACATGAACCTGGTCCACCTTGCCGGTTGCGACGGCACCGACCCCGACAGATTCTGCGTGCCCAGCCGCTCCAGAAGCTGGCGCCGCGAGGTGGATCCGCACGCAGCAGGCGTAGGAGTTGCATCGCCCATTGCGATCTCGGTCTGCCGGTGGGCCCTGCCGGTCGAGTTCGTCGAGCAACTCGGCGCACTGCCGAACAACGCCGACGTCCTGCTGCGTGGTGCGTTGGCGGGGTCGCGGTGTGAGCGGCCGAGGGTTTCGGCGTCCATCAATCGGCGCACCTCTGGGTAGCCGGTGACCAGCCACGCTTCGTCGCCCACCTGAGTGCGGACGCGATGGATCGCACCGGCCGATTGCAGGGCGCACAGTTCGGGTGGAGGCTCGAGTGGGTGTCTCTGCAGAAGCGGAAGCTGGACTGACGCGGTCACGGATTCCTCCTGGTGATGACACATCGGGTTCGCCTGCGCTCAGGCTAGATCCCCCCCGACTTCCCGGGTGGACACTTCTGTCGATCTGTCAACCAGCCAGTAATTGATAGTGCACTAACTATTAGTGTACGATCTAAATATGGCGATACGCAGTCTGGAGATCGATCCGCTCGCCCTCGAGCACCAGGTGTGTTTCGCGCTGGCCGCCACCAACCGTGCCGTCCTTGCGGTGTACCGGCCGCTGCTCGAACCGCTCGGTCTCACGCATCCCCAGTATCTGGTGATGCTGGCGCTCTGGGATCACCGGAAGTCCCACGCCGGGGACAGTTCGGCACTGACCGTCAAGCAGATCGCCGTTGCACTGCAACTGGATTCGGCCACGCTGTCGCCGATGCTCAAACGCCTCGAGGCGCTCGGACTGATCACCCGCACCCGCAGCGCGGTCGATGAGCGTGCCACCGACGTCGAACTGACTGCCGACGGCGCCGCCTTGCGCACCCGCGCGGTGGGCATCCCGCCTGCCGTCGTCGCGCGACTGGGCGTCGAACTGGCCGAACTCGAAGAGCTTCATCGCGTCCTGACGCGCATCAATGCCGCCGCACTGGCGGCAGGCGCGCTCGACGCGTGAACAACCGACCCTAGGAGTCACGATGGACACCGCAAAACCCACACTGCTGCAGTACGTCGCCTATTCCTATGGGCGGCGCCTGCCCGACTCGATGCGCAACTGGGTCGCCGAGGATCTCGCCGGTGAGGGTGCCGTTCGTCGCCACGTGCTCCGGATGGCCATCCCGCCACTTCTCGTGCTCGCCCCGCTGTGGCTGCTCCCCGCGTCGCTGTACGTGCACACCGAGATGACGGCACCGATCTACATCTGGGCCATCCTGATGGCGATTGCGCTGAACAAGGTGTGGCGCCGTCATCGACTGGCGCAGCACGGCCTGGACCCGAATCTGGTCGACGTGATCAGGCGCCGTAAGGACGCCCGTATGCACGAGGATTACGTTCAGCGCTACGGTCCGCGCCCAGCTTCGGCAAGGTCGCAAGCGAACAGCAGTCCCTTCTAGTCGGTGGGAGTGCAGTGGTGGTCGGTCCCGCTCGGCATCGTCGGCGGATTGATCGTCTTATGGCTGGCGCTCGTTGCCGCCCTCTGGTTCGCGAAGCCAGACGACGTCGGACTTCGTGACGTCGCCCGCCTGCTGCCCGACCTGTTGCGGCTGTTGAAGCGTCTCGCCACCGACCCCGCCGCTCCGCGTGGGGTGCGGATTCGCGTCGCGCTGCTGCTCGTCTACCTCGCCCTGCCGATCGACCTCATCCCCGACTTCATTCCGGTGATCGGTTACGCCGACGATGCGGTGATCGTCGCGATCGTCCTTCGATCGGTCGCACGGGTGGCGGGCTCCGGCAAGCTCGCCGAGCATTGGCCGGGGACGCCCGAAGGGCTCGATGCGCTTCTGCGGCTGTGCAGGCTCAGCGAACGCCCCGGTGGATGACGCCAGAATCAGCGATTGCGCAGCAGCGAGAAGAACCGGTGTGACGGATCGTTCGCCTCCGGGCTGCCTCTCGGGGTGTCCCTGGTGATCGGGTGGCTGAACTCCACGGTGGACGGGTCGTTCACACGTGCCCAGTCGGTGACGATCGTGCGCGCGGTGAACTTCCATGTGTCGTCACGCTTCTCGTACTTGTCGAGGTACCGTCCGCCGACGATGACGTCGACGTCCCGGTCGCCGGCGTTCAGCGTGTGGATCGCGATCGTGTAGATCTCGCCTTCGGCGATCGGCCCGTCTATGGCGAAGTTCACCGTGGTGATGTTGTGCTGCATCGACCTCAGGTAGGGGCGCGCGGCGGCGAGCTGACCAATGAAGTCCTCGGCCGAACCCCCCGAGAATCCACCGTGGGCGTCCTCGGCGTCGTGGTGATACAGGTTCTTCAGCAACTCGAGGTCACCGCGATCAACGGCGCGGCAGTAACCATGTACGAGCTTGTGAAGTTGGTGCTCGTCGAGCATTTCCTGCAGGAGCGGGTCTGCCGGTGGCACCGGATCAGGCCTGCTTCGCCGCTTGTTCCGCGGCGTGATCCTCTATCGCCTTGCCGATCGCGTGCGCGGCGCGGTCCATGAACTCGGTCCCGCTGCTGAGGACCCAGTCGCGCGAGGCGACCGGACCCGTGAGTTGGCCGGTGAAGTGCGGCATCACGTACTGGGCGAACAGCTCGTAACTCCTGAGCTTCGCCGCTGGCGGCGCCCAGTCGTGATCGAAGAGTAGGAACGCACCGAAGCCGCCGTCGCTCGCCTCGACCAGTTCCTCGATCTTGGCCACCGCATCCTCTGGTGTGCCGATCACCGCAAAGCCGGACTGGTGGTTGTTGGCGATGATCTCCGCGGTCGTGTCACCCTGCACCGGGCCTGCGGGAAGCAGGTGCTTGAAGTAGCGGGAGAATTCGGCAATACCGTGCTCGACGTCGCGTTCGGCCTGCTCGCGGGTCTCGGCCAGGTGCATCGGACCGACGAGGCGCCACTTCGAGCGGTCCGCGACGTGGCCGTGCTCGAGCGCGACGTCCTCCCACGTCTTCCAGTGTTGCGCAAGGAGATTCATGCCTTGCTTCGCGGTGGCGGCGATCGACAGCATGCCGATCCCGTGCTTGCCCGCGCCACGCGGGCCGGTGGGCGAGAAGGACGCCGCGACCGCGACGTCGAAACACGGTTCGCTGTACGGCTTGAGCTGAAGGCGCGCGTCTCGGAGGGTGAAACCGTCGGTGTGCATGGTGACGGTCTCGCCACCAAGCAGGCGCATGATCGCGTCGAGGCTCTGCTCCATGCGGGGCCGCTGCTCGTCGGCGGGGATGCCGAGCATGTGCGCGTCCGACGTCAGCTGACCGGGCCCGCAGCCGAGCATCACCCGACCGCGGGTCAGGTGGTCGAGCAGGACCATGCGATCGGCCAGCATCAACGGGTTGTGATATGGCAGTGAGCTGACACCGGTGCCGAGTTTGATGTGCTTGGTCCGCTCGGCGGCGACGCCGATGAAGACCTCGGGCGACGAGATGATCTCGAAACCGGCGGAATG
Source organism: Mycobacteriales bacterium (assembly GCA_038244615.1). GTDB lineage: Bacteria > Actinomycetota > Actinomycetes > Mycobacteriales > Mycobacteriaceae > Mycobacterium. The sequence continues at coordinate 27,289 of JBBRTH010000014.1, forward strand.
ATGCTCGCCGATCCATGCCTCGGAGAACCCGAGGCGATCCATCGCCACGATCAGGTCGAGGTCTCGCTCGATGGCGAGCGTCGGGTTCTGCCCGACGGGGTGGAACGGAGCCATGAAGTTTCCGAAGCGCATCCGCCCATTCTGGCCCGCCGACCTTCGCCATCCGGGTGTTTCGGACTCGCTAGCGCAACGCGGCCACGTTGACCGTGTGATGATCGTCGGATGCCGAGGCAACTCACGATCCGTCGGTCGTTGCCCGCGACCGTCGGTATCTGCGTCATGGCCGTGGGCGTCGGGTGTGGCGGCCCCGGTAGTCCTTCACCCACGATCCCGTCGACATCGCCGAGTTCCGAAGCATCTTCAGGCGCCGCCCCGCCGGCGGATGTTCTCACTCCGCTGGTGGGTTCGGTACCGTTCGCGCCCGTTCCGTTCGCGGGCTCGGATGGCAAGACGCATCTGGTCTACGAGTTGACGGTCACCAACTTCACCGGCGCCAGGCTGACGGTGAACGAGGTGAAGGTCGAGGACGGCGAAACCGGTCGCGTGGTCTCCGATCTCGATGCCGCCCAGCTGGCCGGGCGGATCCAGCCCGCGGGCACCCGCGAGGGTGCTGATCATCTGGAACCCGGTCAGGCCGGCACGGTCTTCATTCACGTGGTAACCGATGTCGACACCGCTCCCAAGACGCTCGTCCATCAGGTGTCGGTGACGAGCGCAGCGATGCCGGCGGGCAAGAATGAGGTGACCGAGCGACTGGCTGAGACGAAGGTGGACGACCGAACACTCCCGGTGTTGTCGGCCCCGCTGCGCGGTGAGCGCTACATCGCCGCCGACGGCTGCTGCGACGCGGTCCGCCACACGCGGGCCATGCTGCCGGTCAACGGCCAGGCCGTCATCTCCCAGCGGTACGCGATCGACTACGAGCAGGCCGACGCCCAGAACCGGATCTTCACCGGTGACGCCAGGGATCCGGCGAGTTACGCAATCTTCGGCAACGACGTGTTGGCCGTCGCGGACGGCACCGTCGTCGGCACCCGCAACGACCTGCCGGAGCAGACCCCGGGACTCTATCCGTCGAACATTCCCATCGACGAGGCCGACGGCAACTTCGTCGTTCTCGACGTCGGCAACGGTTTTTACGTCAACTACGCGCACATGCAACCGGGGAGTGTCCGCCCCAAGCTGGGTGACAGGGTCAAGCGCGGCGACGTGATGGGTCTGGTCGGCAACACGGGCAATTCCGTCGCGCCGCATCTCCATCTGCACGTCATGGACGGCCCGTCACCGCTGGCGTCGCAGGGTCTGCCCTACCTCTATGACCGCTTCACGGTCACCGGGCAGGTCGCCAGCACCGCGGACTTCGATGCCGCAGAGGGCACCGGGGTGCCTTTGGTCACCGTGCCCGGCGTGCAGCCCAGTGAGCATTCGGATCAGCTGATCCTCGACCAGAACGTGGTGACCTTCGGTTCCTGACCACCGGGGTGAGCCGCTCGCACTCACCGTTTTGGACCCGACCATGGCGGCGACGCGAGAGCATGACGAAATCCGGCCTGGCGTCTGAAATTCACCCGCCGTCCAGTTTTGCTGCGAATACTGACCGCGTGCCCGCATCGACCAGAATTGCCCTCGCGCGTTTGTCAGCTTTGGCGACCGTACTCAGCTGCGCTCTCTTCGGGTTCACCGGAACCGCGTCGGCAGTTCTCGGTCGTGACTCCCGCGGCGAGCTATCATTCGGGGGATTGCAGCGGACCTACCTGGTCCATGCTCCGAGCGGCGTACCAGCGGGGCTGGTGATCAACCTGCACGGTGCAGGCGCCACGGGCGGAGCGCAGGCGGCGATCACGAACTATGACTCCGCCGCTGATGCACTCGGCTTCGTCGTGGCGTATCCCGACGGCATCGACCTGAGCTGGGCCGACGGACGTGGGGCGTCGATACCCGACCGCCAGGGGGTCGATGACGTCGGCTTTCTGACGGCACTCATCAATCGGCTCGTCGCCGACTACGGCATCCCCCCTGGCCGGGTCTTCGCCACGGGAATGTCGGCCGGCGCCTTCATGGCCAATCGGCTGGCGTGCGACCGTGCCGACGTGATCGCGGCCATCGCGCCGGTGGCAGGCACGCTGGGATCCGGTGTTCCGTGCGCCCCGTCGCGGCCGGTGTCGGTTCTGGCATTCCACGGCACCGCCGATCCCGTGGTGTCCTTCGGTGGCGGCCCCATGGAGGGACGCGGCGGAGCCAGCGACATCCTCTCGGCACCTGCCATGGCGTCGCGGTGGCGCGACCTCGACGGCTGTTCGGGTGTGCCCCTCGAGGACGATCTGCCCAGCGCCGGAGACGGCACCTCGGTGCACCGCTTCACCTCGGTCGGATGCGCTGACGGCACGGCTGCGGTTCTGATTCAGATCAACGGGGGCGGTCACACCTGGCCGACCGGAAACTTCGCCCTGCCCACCGCGGGACTGACCACGTCGGCTACCAACGCCTCGCTGGCCAGCGCGCAGTTCTTCGCCGCGCACGGCAGGTGAACCGCGCCTCTCAGCACTCGACGAGATTCACCGGCACGTGCATGGCCAGTCCGCCGGTGGAGGTCTCCTTGTACTTCGAGTTCATGTCGAGTCCCGTCGCGCGCATCGTCTCGATGACCTGATCGAGGCTGACGCGGTGGATGCCGTCACCGCGAAGCGCCATTCGCGCCGCGTTGATCGCCTTGCCAGCCGAGATGGCGTTGCGCTCGATGCACGGGATCTGCACCAGGCCCGCGATCGGATCACAGGTCAGTCCGAGGCTGTGCTCCATCGCGATCTCGGCGGCATTCTCGACCTGCTGCGGTGTGCCGCCAAGGATTTCGGCCAGCGCAGCGGCCGCCATCGCCGCTGCCGACCCGACTTCTCCCTGGCATCCGACCTCCGCTCCCGAGATGGATGCGCGCTGTTTGAACAGTGACCCGATGGCACCCGCGGTGAGCAGAAAGCGCACGACGACGTCGTCGGAGTTCTGCCGACCCGGGCGCGTGTAGTGCAGCGCGTAGTGAAGCACCGCGGGGATGATTCCGGCCGCGCCGTTGGTCGGGGCGGTGACGACTCGCCCGCCAGAGGCGTTCTCCTCGTTGACCGCGAGCGCGACGAGGTTCACCCAGTCTTCGGCGAAGGCGACGTCGCGGTCGGGATCGTCCGCGGCGAGACGCTCGTGCCAGTCGTGTGCCCGCCTGCGGACACCGAGCGTCCCGGGGAGGTGCCCGGTGCGTTCGATGCCCTTCATCTGGCATTGCAGCATGACGGCGTGGATGTGCAGGAGCCCCGAGCGGACGTCGTCTTCGGTTCGGGTGGCGCACTCGTTGGCGAGCATGATCTGGCTGATCGGCAGGCCGTGCGTATCGGCGATCCGAAGCAGCTCCTCTGAGCTCGCGAACGTCAGCGGAACGTCGACGCCGCCGGGCCCGTCACCTTCGTCGTCGTCGGCGGTGACGATGAACCCGCCGCCCACCGAGAAATACGTCTGGGTGAATAGTTCACTACCGTGCTCGTCGATCGCGGTGATCGTCATCGCGTTGGCATGCCTCTTGTGAATGGTCAAGGGGCGCAGCACCATTGAATCTTCGGTAAGTGTTACGGGCTGGCTGCCGCCAAACAGGATCCGCCCTTGCGTCCGCACGGCCAGCACCCGTCGTTCCATCTCGCCGGTGTCGATGGTCTCCGGTTGGAACCCCTCCAGCCCAAGCAGGATCGCGGCCATGGTGCCGTGGCCCGATCCGGTGGCGGCCAGTGAGCCGAAGAGGTCCACCCGCACGTTGGCCGTCGCGGTGAGCTGGGAGCGCTGGGTGACCTCCTCGGCGAAGCGCGCCGCGGCACGCATGGGACCCACGGTGTGCGAGCTGGACGGCCCGATGCCGATGGAGAACAGGTCGAAGACGCTGATGGTCATGGCATCGGGGCGGGGTTGCGATGGGACATTTGGTTGGACATTTCGTTGGACACAGGATCCTCTGGTCGGCGGATGACGGGACGAGTCACCTCCCCGCTCTGTCCTGAGACCTGAGAGTTTGAGCGACGCCGGAGGGCGTGCCATTCACCTTCGGTAAGCGCCGGGTCGACCGGCACTTTCTCCAGAGTTGCCTCGGCGCTGCGGTACTGGGCCTGAGAGATTCCTGGGGAGGATGTTGCTCCTACGGCACCCCGAGACTCGGGGATCTCCCGCTGCGCGTCGACAGCGTATTCAGTTGTGGGCTGGTGTGCTGCTGTGCAGGTAACTTACTCGCGATCAGGTGTTGTCGCAGGGAGACGAGAGAGATCGATCTGCATCGACGCCGACCCGGTCAGCTGCCGTGCTACACCTCAAGCGGCCCGACTCAGGCTGCCAGAGTGGCCAGGATCGGGGTCACCGTGGGAATGGTCGTAGGCGTCGACGGGGCGACGGCGATCGGTCCACGTAGCAGCGTCACCGCCGGTGGACTGCCGATCACCACGCCACGCGCGGTGCCCTCCGGGGTGGGAACGTCGATCGTCGTTCCCGGGGTGAGGCAGCCCGTCCCGGGGACGCGGCAGTCGCCCGCTTCGGTGTTGCCCGCGAACCATTCGTTGAACCACTGGGCGGAAAGCTCGTCGACGGCCGGTGGGTTCTGCGGTTGGGGGAATCCCGCAGCGACGTACAGCGCCAACTGGATGAGGGGGTTGCCGCCGCGCATCGGGTCCGAGTGGACGCCGCCGGCGAGCACGACGCCGTTGAACCGGTCCGGCCGCGCCGCCGTCAGATCGGTGTTGACGGTGCTGATGAAGTTGTAGAGGTTCGGAGGCGCGCCGATTTCGCGAACCGGGATGTAGTGGCCACCGGTGGACGCCGCGTATGCGTTCAGCTTCGTCAACGCGTCGGGCAGGGTTGTCCCGACCGGCACCCCGTCGAGCAGGATGACGCCGACCAGGTCCTGAGCTGCACCCTTGTCGACCAGGAAGCCGGCCGCGCCCGAGACCAGATTGGCTCCCAGCGAGTGGCCGGCCAGTGCGAACTTCTGCGGCAACACCACTGGCCCCGAGCCGAAGTCGTACTTCTGCGCGTAACCGGCGTCGAGTGCGCTAGAGGTGAGCGCCGCACGGTCGCCGACGAACAGGTCGGCGATGGCCGCGGATGTGCCGGTGCCACCGAGCCAGAGGGAATCGCCGGCGAAGAGGTTGGACGACAGCGTCGTCGTCACGACGACACTGTGGGTCTCCTGGGCGAGATTCGCCGCGGTGTAGCTGTACATGGGGCCCAGAGCGAAGAAGCCGTGCTGCAGAAGGATCATGTTCGCCGGCGGCTCACCGGTCGCGGTCTCGGGATAGAACCAGTTGGCTGCCACCCGCTGTCCGTTGCTCAATTGCACCGTCGAACTACGCACGGTGACGGTGCTGCCCGGTGGCACCACCGGCGGCCCGGTGACCAACGCCTCGATTGCCTGCACGGTGTTGATCACCAGCGATCCGACGTTGACGACGACGGCGCTGATCACCCCCTGAATGACGCCCAGCGCCGAGGGTGGCTCCGGCGCAACGGCCACGGCCGCGGCCGCCTGCACGAGGCTGGCGGGGGCCGACGATCTCGCGGCGACACGTTGAGCGGATGCCGGCTTCGCGGTCGGCGTGGGTGCATCCTCAGTGCCGTAGGTGCTGGCAGACGCGGTGGCCGGAGGGCTCGTCACGGTCGTGGTGGCGACGTCGACCGTCGGCGGCTTCTTCTGAGGGGGCGTTACCGAGGGGGTGCGCTTCGGCGTGCGGTCGCCCTTGTCCCGGGGCACCTGTCCGGTCGGCTCCGGTTTCTGGTTACCGGTCGCATCGGACGTCGACTCGTCTCCGCCTGACGTCGACCCGGGGGCGGTGGGGGGTTCGTTCTTCGCGTTCTTCGCGTCCGTCTTGTCGTCAGACGTCTTGGAGTCCGCGGAATCTGGCTTGGTCGCGTCGGGCTTGTCAGCATCGGAGGCGGGTTTCGGCCCGGTTTTGGGCGCGTTCGCACTCGTCGAACCCGTCGACTCCGACGATGCGGAACCGCTGGACTCGGATCCGGAACCGGAGTCCGCACTTGCCGCACCGGCACCAGCAAACAGAGCCGCCGACACCCCCGCGGTCACGAGACCCGCTCCTACCCACACTGGCAACTGTTCCACGCAGACTCCTGACGCTCGTCGCAAATTTACCGCGGTGTCGATCTTGACAGGCACCGCCCTTGCCGAACGGCCGTTTCGGCTGGTTTTGCGCTACCCGTCGGAGTTCGCTTGCTGCTTCAATCCGTCGATGCGCGAGCGCAGCATCGTCGTCAGCAACTCGGTCTGCCGAGGTTCGAAGCCGATGTTCTCGCAGCGGTCCACCCACGGCTGCGCGGCATCCAGGATCGCATCGATCATGCGGACCGCGGCCCGCGCTCGTAGACCGAGGCGCTCGGCGCCGTCGACGAAGTTCGCACGTGTCAGTCGGTTGGCGCGACCGTAGAGATTGAGCGCCATCGGATCCAGCCAACCCGTGTAGGGCTGTGTACTGAGCAGGTCGTACGCGGGGGTGGGCTGCCATATCCCGCCGCAGTCGTAGATGGACATGTTCTTGCCGTGCAGGTCGCCGTTGCCGATGAGCCACGAGAAGACGACGACTCTGAGGAGTTCGAGGACGGTGGTCGCCTTGGACCCTCCGCCGCGGGCACAGGCATCGGCCAGACCCGCGATCGCGGCCTCGGTCGTGATCCGATACTTCGACGCCGGGTATAGGCCGGCGACTTGGCAAGCGTCTTCCTGCGCAATCCGCGCCGACCCGTTTCGGTCGAATCGCTTGACGAGCAGCGCACTTCGACGTTGGGCATCGAAGATCAGCGACGTGGTGGCGACGCGCAGTCCACAGGCGGCGGCCATCGTCATGAAGAAGTGCTCATTTTCGGCGATGAGCGGGTACCGGGTGGGGCTGAGCTTGAGAATGGCCGGACCGGATCGTGTGCGGGTGGGCGCGGACCACATCGCCGCACTCACCTTGGGTTGCACCCCCGCCATCCCCACCGGGTCCTCGTCGACGGAACCGGTCAGGCGTGCATAGACGGCGTGAAAGTCATCGTCGCGCTCGTGCTGAAACATGGGCAGCTGCGCTGTGGGCGTGGTCCCGGCAGGAACCACCCGCACGTTGCCGATCGTGTCGGCCCCGACGGCGAGCAGCAGGGTGAGGTGATCGTCGGCCGACGTCTTCGTCGACGAGGTGACGACGCCCAGTCGAACGCCTTCCGGAAGGAGGCCGGCGAAGAACGGCGCCACGGCGCCACCGGCGGTCACGACGGGGTAGTCATGGCCCGAGCGCAGAAGAGACCATGCGACGGATTGGTCGCGGATGCGGGTCTTCGTGGCGAGTTCGGTTGTGGCGTAATCGAAGCTGATGGAGTCGGCGCTGTCGCGAACCAGTGAGGCGGCCAGGTCATCGTCTAGGTACACGTCTGCGCGCGTGACCTCTCGGAGGTCGGTACGCTTCGGCGTCGTCATTCGATCGTCGCGTCCACGGCGATGTACAGGCCGAGGATGTCGGCGATTTCGGCCACCGAGCCGAATTTGATCGACCCGCTGCCGCGCTCCAATGACTGCACGCTCGAGCGTGAGACACCGGCGAGATCCGCAAGCATCTGCTGAGTGAGGCGTAGTTCGAGGCGGCGCGCCGCGAAGGCCCGTCCTATGCGCACGATTTCAGGCATAGTCGGACCCGGCTGGACCCCGGTCCGGCGCGGAAGAGCCACGTCACTCCTTATGCCTGGAATAGCAAGCATAATAAGGATGGAGGTGGCGAGGGCTATCCGTCAAGGCCTTATGCCGATTTTTTAAAGCTTAATAAACCAGAGGCCTGCAAAACGAGACCGGCCTACCGCACGTCGAGAATCTTCTACAGGACGTCGATGATGTCGTTCTTCAGGGCCTCGGCCTGCGTGCCGAACACCGCTTGCACGTTGTTCCCGACGTCGATGACACCGGCGGCTCCAAGCCTTTTCAAGCGGTCCTTATCCACCTTGGCCGGGTCGGCGACCTCCATCCGTAGGCGCGTGATGCACGCGTCGACGTTGACGAGGTTCTCCCGGCCACCGAAGGCCGCGATGAGTTGCTCTGCCTTGCTGTCGGTTGCGGTCGGCGCGGGTGCGTTGACCCTCGCGGTACCGGCGCCGCCGACCGTCACCGCGGTGACCGCGTCGGTCCCCTCGCCCAGGTTGGCGCGTTCCTCACCCTCGAACTCGCTCTCCGGCTCCCGGCCGGGAGTCCGCATGTTCCACTTCGTGATCGCGAACCTGAACAGCACGTAGTAGATGACGAAGAACACGACACCCATGCCGATGAGCAGCGGGATGTTCTTCGCCGCCGGCGCGGTTCCGTAGAGGAGCAGGTCGATGAGTCCCGCGGAGAACGAGAAGCCCAGGTGTATGTCGAGCAGGTAGGCAATGGCCAGCGAGAGTCCCGTGAGTACGGCGTGGATGACGTACAGCGGGAACGCGACGAACATGAACGCGAACTCCAGCGGCTCGGTCACGCCGGTCAGGAACGCGGTCAGCGCGGCCGCCGACAGAATGCCGACGGCCACCTTGCGCTGCTTCTTGTTGGCGACGTGGATCATGGCCAACGCGGCCGCGGGCAGACCGAACATCAGGATCGGGTAGAAGCCCGACGTCAGGATGCCCGCTGACGGGTCGCCCGCCGCAAAGCGGGTGAGTTCACCGGTGACGACCTTGCCATCGGGCGTCTGGTAATCGCCGTAGATGAACCAGACGAACGAGTTCACGATGTGATGCAGGCCCAGCGGTATCAGCATGCGATTGGCGAACCCGTAGATGAACGCGCCGATCGCTCCCGAGCCGCCGATGAACTTGCCGAGGCCGGTCAGTGCCGCGTCGAAGAGCGGATAGCAGTAACTCATGGCGAACGCGAGTAAGAGGCAGGCCAGTGACACCACGATCGGAACGAATCGCCGACCTCCGAAGAAGCCGAGATACGAAGGCAATTGGATGGTGTGGTAGCGATCGAACAGCCATGCGGTCAGCAGACCGACCAAGATTCCCGCGAACACGCTGTAGTTGATCTGCGCCTGGTCGCCCGCCTTATCGACCTCGCCCGCCAGGACGATCGGCGACATGGTCTTGAACACTGCCTGCACTACGAGGTAGCCGACGACGGCGGCCAGTGCGGTCGAACCATCCGCCTTCTTGGCGAATCCGATGGCAACGCCGACCGCGAAGAGTAGTGGCAGGTTGCTGAAGATCGCGTCACCGGCTGCGCTCATCGCGTGGAAGAACGGCCCGATGACGGGCGCCTTGATTCTGCCCAGCAGATCGTCCTGGCCCAGTCGGAGCAGAATCCCCGCCGCAGGTAGTACTGCGATCGGCAGCATGAGGCTCTTGCCCAGTCGCTGCAATTGCGCAAAGCCCGGAATCCGAAGACCCGACTTCTTCTGTGTTCCTTCGGTTTTCGTCGTACCGTTCATCGCCGGTCACCCTCCTCTGCCGCACACCTCGCCTGCCGCCGAAGCTGCGCGGAAGCTTAGACCAGAACCCGTGAACACGAGACTGCTTGCGGCGGTGCTCGTATCGTTGGGCTCACAGCCCGCCCTGGGCTCGTCCTTCACGTAGGGAGTCACTGACAGTGAGCACGACGCACGTCCTTGCCCCCGTTGCCGGGCGCGCGGTACCGCTTCAGGACGTCCCCGACCCCGTCTTCGCGCAGGGCATGGTCGGTTACGGCGCGGCCGTCGAACCGCCGCACGGAGTCGTCGAGGCGGTCGCTCCGGTCAGCGGCAAGATCTTGAAGATGCTTCCGCATGCCTACATCGTGATGACCGCGGACAACGTGGGCGTCCTGGTCCACCTCGGTCTGGACACCGTCGCACTGAAGGGGGAGGGCTTCACGACCCACGTCAGTCAGGGCGACGACGTGACCGCGGGCCAACTCGTCATCACCTACGACGTTCCGGCGGTCGTGGCCAAGGGGCTGAATCCGATTGTCCCCGTCGTGGTCATGGACGAACGTGAGGCCGGCAACGTCGTTGCCTCAGAAGCGGTCTTCGAGGGTGCGGACATCGAGTCCGGCGCGAGCCTGTTCACGGCGAACACGTAAATGGAAGTCGTCATCTGCCGCGATGCCAAGGAGATCGGTGACATTGCGGCGGACGCGATCGGCGCCCTGCTCGTGCGCAAACCGGAGGCGGTCCTGGGACTGGCCACGGGCTCGTCGCCGCTGGCGATCTACGACGAACTGGCGACGCGCTGCGAGGCCGGGCTGATCTCGTTCAGGCAGGCCCGCGGATTCACCCTCGACGAGTACGTCGGTCTGCCCGCCGACCATCCCGAGCGGTATCGGACGGTCATCGACACGGTCTTCGTGTCCCGTGTGAACTTCGATCTCGGTGCGGTGCAGGGTCCCAACGGTGAGGCTGCCGACATCCCGGCCGCCTGCGCGGCGTACGAGGACGCCATCCGTGCCGCCGGCGGCGTCGATCTGCAGATCCTCGGGATCGGGACCGACGGGCACATCGCATTCAACGAGCCGGGGTCCTCGCTGGCCTCACGGACGCGGATCAAGACGCTGACCAGGCAGACCCGCATCGACAACGCCCGATTCTTCGACGACGACGTCGAATCGGTGCCGACGCACTGCCTGACCCAGGGGCTCGCGACCATCATGGCGGCCCGGCACCTGATCCTGGTCGCCACCGGTCGCAGCAAGGCCGAAGCGGTACATCACCTGGTCGAGGGGGCGGTCAGCGCCATGTGGCCTGCGACCATCCTGCAGCATCATCCGCACGTGACGGTGCTACTCGACGACGCTGCTGCCCGTCGGCTTCAGCTCGTCGACTACTACCGCGAGACGTACGGCTCCAAGCCCGACTGGCAAGGAATTTAGGTGTTGTTGACCGCTGATACCGTGCTGACGGGCCGAGAGCTGTTGCGGCCCGGCTGGATTGAGGTTCTGGACGGCGAAGTTCACGGCATCGGCGTGGGTGTCTCGCCCCGGCCTGCCGATCTCGATCTCGGCGCGGTGACCGCGGTGCCCGGTTTCGTCGACACCCATCTGCACGGCGGCGGGGGAGCGAACTTCACCGCCGGCGTCCACGCCTACACGGCCACCGCCGTTGAACTCCATCGCCGCCATGGGACCACCGCACTCGTCGCCTCCCTCGTCACGGCCGGACCAGACGAATTGCTCAGGCAGGTAGGCGGATTGGCCGACGACGTCCGCACCGGCCTGATCGACGGCATTCACCTGGAGGGCCCGTGGCTCTCCACCAGTCGCTGCGGCGCCCATCAACCGTCCCTGATGCGCGACCCGGACGCGAACGAGATCGACCGCATCCTCGAAGCGGGTGGGGGTGCCATCCGGATGGTCACCATCGCGCCGGAACGTAATGGCGCGCAGGCAGCGATCCGGCAATTCGTCGAGGCCGGTGTCGTCGTCGCCGTCGGCCACACCGAGGCGACCTACGAGCAGACGCGGGCGGCGATCGCGACGGGCGCGACCGTAGGCACGCACCTCTTCAATGCGATGCGTCCCATCGATCGACGTGAGCCGGGACCGATCATTGCGCTGCTCGAAGACCCGCGGGTGACCGTCGAGTTGATCACCGACGGCGTCCACGTCGATCCCGCCATCTACCGACACGTGACGGGGAGCGTCGGACCCGACCGGGTGTCATTGGTGACCGATGCGATGGCGGCGACAGGAATGGCCGACGGCCGTTATCACCTCGGGCCGTTGGCGGTGGACGTCGTCGACGGGTTGGCGAAGGTGGCGGGTACCGACACCATCGCGGGAAGCACCGCGACGATGGATCGGGTGTTCAGGTTCGCCGTCGAGAACAGCGGGTTGTCGCGCGACGAGGCAATGCAATTGGCGGTACGGCAGTCCTCGCTGAACCCGGCGAGGGCGTTGGGCTTGCCGAGCGCCGGACTCGTCGCGGGTGCCACTGCCGACGTGGTGCTCCTGGACTCGAGCCTTGCCGTGACAGGTGTGATGCGCCGCGGGGCGTGGGTCGCGGAGCCCGAGAAGGACTCGAGTCGCGAGGATTCGATTCCGTAGCGATGATCGGTGTCACCGTCGGGAGAAGATGGCGCCGATGTTCCAGCTGACGCCGCCGCCGCCGCACATGTATTCCATGCCGACCCCGAATGCACACGAAGAGTAGGGACCTACGACGGGCGGTGGCGAGGTGTTGATCGACGTGCTGCCGCCAGGCCTCGAACAGATGGTCGTATTGGCCGCGGTGTTGGTACACGTCCGATCATCGGCTCCGGCCGACGGCGAGACTGCGACCGCGAACGCGGAGATCGCAAGACCTGCCAGCAACGGGGTGAAGCGCAGCGTCCTCGCCATCACGATGCTTCGTCGCCGCTGAATCCGCAGCGGTTTCTCATGTCGATCAGCGGTTGACGGATGCCCTCGAGGTCGGCCTGTACCCGTGGATTGGCCGCCATGTAGTCGTCGACCTGAGCGCGGACGGTATCGCGTTGCGCCCCTTCGAGATTCGTGAGGAACACGTTGACGTCTGGATGGCTGAACAGGTACACCGAAGCCGCCGCCGATACCCCGTTGCGACCTGGGCGAGGTTACCGGCGGTGCAATTGGGCACGGGATCGGCGGACGCTGGCGGTGCGGCGGCGACTGCCGCAACGAGTTTCGCTTCAACGGCGCCATCGAAGGTTCGACGTCACGGTCCGTCCCGAGCTGGCCATCCCACCTGTCGATGTCAGCGCGGGCCAGCTTCGAAGCGCGCTCGGGACGCAGTAGTGGGCGACGAATTTGGTTCAAGATCGTACCCGTCGATTTCCTGCGGTTTACGATCGCGATTGGGGGTGAACGATATGAGCTCTGCGCCCACTCTGAGTGCGCGGGCGTCGGTGGGGTGGTTGCGGCGTTTCGCCCGCACGACTCCCGGCGTGGTCGGGCTGGTCGCAGTCGTCGTCGCGGCGTCGTGCGTGATCTCCGGTGTCGTCGTCGGGGGTCAGCTCGATGGCCGGGTCGCCGAGAGCAAAGCAGTTCTCGACCGTTCCGAGCCGTTCGCCTATTCGGCGCAGAAGCTCTACGCCGCACTGTCGGCCGCAGATGCCGCCGCAGCGACGGAGTACCTGTCCGGCGGACTCGAGACGGCTGCGATGCGGTCCCGGTACCAGCAAGCCCTGGCCGACGCGGCAGAGGCGCTGACCGATGCCACGTTGGGAGCCACCGACGGGGCCACCCGCACCGCGTTGGCGCAGATATCGGCCGACCTCACGGCGTACACGGGGCAGGTCGAGGCGGCGCGGGCCAACAACCGGCAGGGCTTCGCGGTCGGGGCTGCCTACTTCCGCGAAGCGTCGTCGCTGATGCAGACCTCGATGCTGCCCAGCGCCGAGCGGATCTACCGGGACGGCCTCGCCGCGGTCGACGAGGACCAGCGCGCGGTCGGTTCGTTGCCCATCGTCGGGCTGGTGCTGCTCGTCATCGTCCTGGTGGTGATCGCGGTCGGATCGCTGATCCTGGTCGGGCGCACGAACCGGCAGTTCAACAGGGGTCTGGTCGGCGCGGCAGTCGTGGTGATGCTGGTCATCGCGTGGATCGTGGTGGCCAACGGTTTTGCGGCCAGCAACATCGACCAGAGCCGAATAGAGGGCACCGCCAGATTCGAGAAGCTCGCCGATGCCCGCGCGAACGCCCAGAAGGCCAGGACAGTTGAGACCCTTCAGCTGATCTCGCGTGGCGACATCACCGCAGGAGAGAAGTCGTTCAACGATCTGATGGCCCAGCTGTCCACGTCGCTCGACGAGGGGCCGGCGGTTGCCGCCGATGCGGTCCCGAAGTGGGCGGCCAGCCACCGCAAGCAGGTTGAGCTGTACCAGGGTGCCAACTATCCAGCCGCGGTCACGCAGGCGATCGGCGCTGATCCAGACGGTTCTGCTGCGCAGTTCGCCGCCGTCGAATCCAGTCTGAGTGACGCCATCGGACACACCCGCGCGACACTGCGCGACGACGTGTCCACGGCGGGCACGCGGCTGGCGTGGAGTCCCACGGGCGCGCTGGTGTTGATGGTGATCGCCGCGGCGGCTGGCGTCGTCGGATTGTGGCCACGGCTCAAGGAGTTCCTGTGAAGACGCGATTGGTGGTGGCGCTGGTCCTGCTCGCTCTCGTGACGGCATGTGGGTCACCGGACTCGCCGCAGGCGGTCACGGTGTCACCGGTCAACGCCATGCCGGGTGGTGCAGAAGAAGTAACGGACGGGCCCGCTGCGGGAAACGCAGACTGCGACAGGGAAGCGAGTCTGCGCCCCGGTCCGCTGCCGAGTCCAGGCGCCATGCCGCCCGGTTCGACGATGGCGGCCATCGTCGAACGTGGACGACTCGTCGTCGGCGTCGATCAGGCCACGAATCTGTTCGGCTCGCGGAACCCCGCCACGGGGGAGCTCGAGGGCTTCGACATCGACCTTGCCCGCGAGATTGCACGGCGCATGTTCGGTGATCCCGACCGCGTCGATCTGCGGGTGGTCACCGCAGCCGAACGGGAGACGGCGTTGCAGGAGGGTCACGTGGACCTGGTGATCCGGACCTACTCCATCACCTGTGAGCGCAAGACCAAGGTCGCGTTCTCGACGACGTACTTCCTGGCGCACCAGCGCATTCTGGCGGTGAAGGGTTCGGGAATCCGCTCTGCCGCCGATCTTTCCGGCAAGCGGGTGTGTGCGGTGAAGGGCACCACCTCGTTGAAGGTATTGTTCGCAATCGATCCGAGGCCGACGCTGTACGGGGTGAGCCAGTGGACGGATTGTCTGGTCATGCTCCAGCAAGGTCAGGTCGACGCCATCAGCACCGACGACGTGGTGCTGTCCGGACTCGAGGCCCAGGACCGGAAGAACGTGGAACTGGTCGGCGCCAGCATCGGTGACGAGCCCTACGGCATCGGCGCGAAACTGGCGAACGGCGACCTGGTGCGATTCGTCAACGGCGCATTGGAGCAGATACGCCAGGATGGGACGTGGGAGCGCCTCCACCAAACCTGGCTCAGCAGCCTGGGCCCCTCACCCGGCCCGCCGCCGACGCGCTACCAGGATTGACGTCGATGTTGACCACCGAGGAAATCGCCCGTGAACTGGAGTCGCGTACGACGGAGATCGGCGCCGCTTCGGCGACGCTGGTGGAGCTCGACAACCACCCTGGACTGCAGCACGTGCGTCGCTATCCGCCCACCGGCGTGACGCAGCAGAGGTGGACTGCGGTGGAGAAGTCTCTCGACGAGTTGTGGCAGGACGTGGCGCGGATGACGTCGATCCTGGACTCGGCAAAGGCGGTGCGCGCGCGGCGGTCGAAGCTCGACGAGGACGACCGCGTCGAGTTGACGAGATGGCTGCGCGAACGTCCACTCGAGGTCTCCCGGGAGCGAATCCCGCTGGCACAGAGGGTGATCACCGGTCCGGGTGAGGCGGTCTGTTACGTCGGCCTCGCCGACATGGCGGCGGACATGCGCGATGCGTACCCCGCAGTTGTCGAGTTCCTCGACGACGTCGACCGAGTCAACTCACTGATCGTGGACCGGCTCGCGCCGTTGCAGCAGAGACTCGACGACGCCGGCGCAGCCTTCCCCTCGGAGGTGGCCGGCTTGTTGGCCGTCTCGGCAACGGACCCGCTGTCTCTGACGACGCACGACGTCGAGGAGCGCATTCGCGTCATTGCCGAGGAGGTCGAACGTCGATCGGCCGAACTCGCCGAACTGGCAGCGCTGCGGGCGAATTGGCCCAGCGCGCTCGCGGAGACGGCGGCTCGACTCGATGCGTTGCGGCAAGGGTTCGACCGCATGGTGGAGGTCCGAGCCCTCGCCGAGCACGACGTGTTGTCGGGCCCGCTCCCCGTACAGGAGGACGCCGAGCCGGGCTTGCGAGCCCAGTTCGGTGCGATCGTCACACCTGATCCGCAGGCGCTGCGGTCCCTGCGACGGCGGATCGAGGCGGCGCTGCATACCGTGGCCGAGGACGAGGAGCTTGCGCAGGGGCTGCTCGACCGCCGCACCGAGCTCAAGGGGCGATTGACGGGCTACCAGGCGAAGGCGGCCCGACTCGACCTTGGTGAGGATCGAGACCTGTTGGCGTGCAGTAAGATCGCCTCCGGGCTCTTGCATCGGCAGCCATGCGACCTCCGTGCCGTCACCCGGGCGGTCGCGGACTACCAGCAGTTGCTCGTCGAGAAGCAGGGGAGCGCGAAATGATTTGCGCGGAGCCAGGATGCGAGGGAACGGTCGTCGACGGCTACTGCGATGTCTGCGGCACGGCCCCACCGCCGCCAGGCTCGACGCTGGCGCCCCCGCCGACCGCCATCTCGAAGGTCACGGCGGCCAGCCGTCCGACCGCTCGATCGGCGGGAACGGCGCGCACCGGGTCCTCGAGGTCCTCCAGTGCACGCGGGCATCTCGGTGCCGGGGTCGTCAAGATGCCGCGGATTCCGAAGGGCGACCCGGCCGCTGCCATCCTGACCGATCCGAAGGTTCCGGAGGGTAGTCGGTTCTGCGGCAACACCGATTGCGGCAAGCCCGTGGGGCGTGGCGGCGACGGAAGTCCGGGGCGCGTCGAGGGCTTCTGCACCCAGTGTGGGACGCGATACTCGTTCGTCCCCAAGCTGTCTCGCGGTGACCTCGTCGGCGGGCAGTACGAGGTGCAGGGTGCTATCGCGCACGGCGGCCTCGGCTGGATCTACCTCGCGCTCGACCGCAATGTGCGCAACCGCTGGGTGGTGCTCAAGGGCCTGATCAACTCCACCGACGCCGACGCCATGGCCGCCGCCGCCGCCGAGGTCAACACGCTTTCGGGGGTTGAACACCCGAACATCGTCAAGATCTACAACTTCGTCGAGCACCTGGACCCCGGCGCCGCCGCCTCGGTCGGCTACATCGTCATGGAGTACGTGGGTGGCACGTCGCTGAAGCAGATCCGCAAGGCGTTCAACGGGCCGCTGCCACCGGACCAGGCCGTTGCCTACCTCGTCGAGATCTCACCCGCCATCGCCTACCTCCACGCCCAAGGCCTGGCCTACTGCGACTTCAAGCCCGACAACGTGATGCAGACCGAAGAACACCTCAAGCTGATCGACCTCGGAGCGGTCATCGCCATGGACGACGAGGACAGTCCGATCTTCGGGACCGCCGGGTATCAGGCGCCGGAGATCGCGCAGACCGGACCCACGGTCGCCAGCGACGTCTACACCGTCGGACGCACCCTCGCCGTGCTCGTCATGGACGTGCCGCAGGAGCACGGACGGTTCGTCGACCGACTGCCGGGGCCCGACACGGTGCCGGTCCTCGCGAAACACGAATCGTTGTACCGCGCAATCCTTCGCGCCACCGACCCCGACCCGGCGCGTCGATTCTCCTCGATGGAGGAGATGGCCGACCAGCTGACCGGGGTGCTGCATGAGATCGCGTCTGCCGACACCGACGTCGCACAGCCGCGGCTGTCGACCTACTTCAGCCCGCAGCGCGAGGCGTACGGCGCGGGCCGGGATGTGCAGGTGAAGCCGTCGCGTGTGATCGCCGCACTGCCCGTCCCCGTGGTCGACCCGAACGATCCAGGTGCCGCCGTCCTCGCGACGACCAGCGGCACTCCGCCTGCCCAGCTCGAGCACGCGCTGGATCTGGCCCGCGGCGGAGCCAATCAGGGCAAGGGCGCCTCCGTGGAGATCCCGCTGCGACTGGTCCGCGCGTCACTCGAGCTCGGTGCCGCAGAGGATGCCCGCAAGCGCCTCGCCGAGCTCGACTCGGTGATGGCCGGAGACTGGCGACTGCTGTGGTACGGGGGGCAATGTGCTTTGCTCGAGAGTGAATTCGACCGGGCCGCTGCTGATTTCGATTCCGTTCTCGCCACGTTGCCTGGGGAGCTCGCCCCCAAGCTGGCGATCGCGGCGACGGCCGAACTTCGGGACGCGCGCGATGAGGCGATGCGCAACTACGAGATGGTGTGGCGAACGGATCGCAGCTATGTCAGCGCCGCCTTCGGGTTGGCCAGGCAGCGGGAGCGAGCAGGAGACCGGACCGGCGCAGTCACGGCGCTGGACCAGATTCCGGCTGCGTCGGCGCATTACACCGATGCGGGCGCCACCGCGATCGAGATCCTGCTCGAGGGGCGAACATCCGACACCCTCGACGAGCAGACGTTGCTCAACGCCGACGCGCGGGCCGGTGCGCTGACCCTGGAATCCACGGCCAAGCGGGCAACCCTACGGTTGCGGGTACTTGGCGTGGCGCTGGGTTGGCTGCAGGCGGGGCACCAGACCAAGGCGCCGCGAATCCTGGGGGCTGACTTCGACGAGCCCGGTGTGCGCGCCGGGATGGAACGCTGCTATCGCGAGCTGGCCCACGAGACGACCGTAATGTGGGAGCGTATCGAACTGGTGGAGAAGGCAAATGCGATCAGGCCGAGGACCCGGGTATGACGGGGGAGCAGGTCGCGTGCGCCCAATGCGCCGCGCCGGTGGGGAGGACCGATCTGTTCTGTGAGAGCTGCGGCGGACCGTTGTTGGAGGTGCCGAAGCCGGAGGCGAATCGCGTCGCGATACCGCGGTCGGGAGTGCCCATCGAGGGTCCGTGTGCTGATTGTGGCAACGGCGCATTCTCCGACGGATACTGCACCGGCTGCGGCCATCGGCGTGCTGAGCCCGATCGCGACGAAGCCCACCTCGGCGTGATCGCGCTCGTCACCGACCGCGGCCTGGAACACGCTCGCAACGAGGACGCCGCCGCGGCCGGAATGGTGACTGGTGTGCCAGGAAGGCGAGATTCCCTCGCCGTTGCCGTCTGCGATGGGGTGTCCACGTCGGGTGAACCGCAGAGGGCCGCGGTTGCCGCGTCCAAGGCCGGGGTGGAGGGGATGCTCGCCACGCTCGCCGCGTCCGGCACGACACGCGCGGCGGTGTTGGCCGGGCTTGCCGAAGCGACGAAGGCGGCGGCGGAGGCCGGGACCGGGGTGGACCCGGCGAACGCGCCATCCTGCACGTACACCGCTGCCGCCCTGGTGCCGAATCCCGAAGGGACGGTGGAGATTACGGTGGGTAGCGTCGGCGACAGCAGGGCCTACTGGCTGCCCGACCCGCCGCAACTCCCGCAGCAGTTGACGGTCGACGACTCGGTGGCGCAGGAACTGATGACGGCCGGCGCCGCCGCGAACTCGGAGTTCGTGCTGCGTGGCGCACACACCATCACCCGATGGCTCGGCGCGGACTCCGAGGCGAAGCCGTGGTCGGATTCGAGCGTGCAGACGATCACGGCGGTCGGGCCCGGTTCGTTGTTGTTGTGCTCGGACGGACTCTGGAACTACTTGCCGGACGCGGCCGACATCGCACGGTTCTGCGTCGGGGCCGAGCCGGTGGCGGCGGCGCGTGCGCTCACCGAACATGCCTTGCAGGCCGGCGGCAACGACAACATCACCGTCGCGGTGATCCCGATCGGAGGAGCTTCATGAGTTCAGCGGAGCAGCAGGGTATTTCGGTCGACGTCGACCACAACAAGTACATCTCCGAAGGATCCGGGACGGTGGATGCGATCGTCAGCATCACTGTGGGAAGCGACGTCGCGGTGGCTGGCGTGTTCATCGAACGCGTCGAGGCGATCATCATCGACTGTTCGACGTCGATGCTGAAGCCGGCCGGCAAGTTCGATGCCGCCAAACGCGCCACCGCTGCTGCCATCGACGAACTCAGCGACGGCACGTACTTCATCATCGTGGCCGGTACCGGGCAGGCCGCCGCCGTCTATCCCACCGAGGGAGTGCCGACGCGGGCGAGCAAGGCGACCAAGGCGGAGGCGGCGCGGTCGGTCGACGGTCTGCGGCCCAACGGCGGAACCGCGATGGGCACCTGGCTTGCGTACGTCCGCGACATCGTCGGGCGGTATCCGGGGGCGCTCACCCATGCGATTCTGCTCACCGACGGCAAGGACGAGCACGAGACGCCCGAACAGCTGCAGCAGGAAATCGCCATCAGCGCCGGCCAATTCACCTGCGACTGCCGCGGTGTGGGCACCGCGTGGCGCGTCGATGAACTGCGCTCGATCTCGTCCGCGTTGATGGGGACCGTGGACATCGTCGCCGATCCCGAAGACCTCGCCGCCGACTTCGCGGCGATGATGCGGACGTCGATGGGCAAGTCGATCCCGGATCTGACCCTGAGGCTGTGGACTCCGGTCGGTGCCGCCATCGAGTTCGTCAAACAGGTCGCACCGACCGTCGAGGACCTCACTCACCGACGTGTCGAAGTCAGTGCTCAGCTGACGGAGTACCCGCTGGGATCCTGGGGTGCCGAGGACCGTGACTACCACCTTCAGGTCGCGGTCGAACCGGCGGTGGCAGGCAAGGAGAAGTTGGCAGTCCGAGTGAGTGTCGTCGCAGGCGAAGAGGTTTTGGGCCAGGGCCTCGTCAACGCGTTGTGGACCGCTGACACGGCGTTGTCGGCGCGGATCAACCGCCGGGTGGCGCACTACACCGGTCAGGCGGAGCTGGCGGAAGCGGTCCAGGACGGGTTGGCCGCGCGCCGGGACGGGGACGTGGCGACCGCGACGGCGAAACTGCAGCGGGCCATTGAACTCGCCGTGGAATCGGGCAACGACGACAAGGTCGCCGAGCTCGGCAAGGTCATCGAGGTCGATGAGCGGTCGGGAACGGCTCGTCTCAAGCGCGAGGTGGCGGCGGCCGACGAGATGGCCCTGGACGCCCGCTCCACGAAGACCGCTCGCGTACGGAAGGAGCAGGCCTGATGCCGATGTGCGTAGAAGGACACACCTCGACCGCCGACGACTATTGCGACGTGTGCGGTGCCCCGATCAGGGGGCCCACCGCAGGCGCCGCCGAGCTGGCCGCGACCGTGGCGAAGGCGTGCCCCGCGTGCGGGGCGTCGGTCAGCGGACGCTTCTGCGAGACGTGTGGACACGATTCCGCGCTGCCGGCCCCGGCCACGCCCGTGCAGGCCGCCGTGGTGTGGACCGCGATCGTGACAGCCGACCGGGCTTTCTACGAGCGCGTCATCGCCCGCGGTGGCCCCGACACCGTCGACTTCCCCCAATTCTTCCCCGAACGCCGCATCACGCTGCAGCGCGACACCGCGTTGATCGGAAGGCACAACCGCGATCAGGGCGTGGCACCCGAGATAGACCTCGGCCTTCAACCCGCCGACCGCGGCGTCTCCACACAGCACGCCGTGCTGCAGGTCCGCGACACCGGGCCCACCATCACCGACCTGGGATCCACCAACGGCACCAGCCTCAACGACAGCGAAGACCTCCTGGCAAACGGCGAGGAGACTTCGCTCGCCGACGGTGACCGAATCCATGTCGGCGCATGGACGACGATCAGGATCGAAAGCGAACCGTAATTTACGCAATCGACAGTCCGACCATTGCCTTGACCAGGGTTTTAGGCACAGACTGTCAGTGGTAGGGCCGGAAGTGGGGGCACTGTGACCGAGCCGAACGATCGCACGTCGCGGACGTCGAGAGAGATGTCTCGACTGCACAAGGAGCTGAGGGACGCCCGGAATCAGTCCGCGGCGTCCCGCCAGATCCTCGTGGCTCTCGGGCGGAATGCCGCCAACACCGACGCCGTGCTCGACGCCGTCGTGGAGAACGCCACGCGGCTGTGCGGAGCGCGCGCCGCTCAGCTGTTCCTCGCCGATGGCGACGTGTTCCGTGTCTCGTGCGTCTCCGGCGAGACGCCGAAGGAGTATCACGACTACCTGCTGGATCACCCGATAGCCAGGGACCGCACGTCGGCCGTGGGGCGGGCGGCCGAGGATAGGCGGACCAACCAGATCGACGACGTGCTCAGCGACACCGAGTACGGACGCCCAGACCTCCAGACAAGGACGGGCTTCCGCACCCTGCTCTCGACCCCGATGCTGCTTGAGGGCGAGGTCGTCGGCGTGCTGTCCATGTGGCGCACCGCTGTCGCACGCTTTACCGACGAGGAGACCGAACGGCTCGAGGAGTTCGCTGCTCAGGGTGCCCTCGCGCTGCGTCAGACCAACCTGATGAGCGAACTCAAGTCACGGGAAACGCTGTTGTCGAGCAAGGTCGAGCACCTGGAGGCGCTGCGGGAAGTGGGTGATGCGGTCGGCGCGAGCTTGGACCTCGACGTCGTGTTGGATCAGATAGTCCGCAGTGCCGTGCGGCTCACCAACCGCGCCTTCGACGACATCACCCTGCGCAGCGACGGCGGTTCGATCCTGGAGTATGAGGAATCCACGGCGGCCTTTCGCATCCACGCCGTCGGCAGCAGTCCGGGCCTGCTGGATCAGCTGAGTTCGATCACCATCCATCGGGACTCGACGCTGGTGGGTCGGACCGCACTGGAGCACCGGCCGGTCGAGGTTCCCGATCTCGCCCGCGTGGAGCGCGACCCCTATCTGGAGGTGCTGTTCCGCGACGGCTGGCGTTCGGTGTTGGCGGTCCCCATGCTCCGCGGCGAAAAGGTGGTCGGGGTGCTGGTGATCCGCCGTCGCGGCACAGGTGCCTATCCCGCCGACGTCATCACCCTGCTCGAGACCTTCGCCAGCCAGTCCGCGCTGGCCATCGTCAACGCCCGCCTGTTCCGTGAACTCGAGACGAAGACCACCGAACTTGAAACCGCCAGCCGCCACAAATCGGAATTCTTGGCGAGCATGTCCCACGAGCTGCGGTCACCGCTCAATGCAGTCAACGGGTTCTCCGAGGTGCTGCTCGATCGCACGTTCGGCGAGATCAACGAGCGCCAGGAAGAGTACCTGCGCGATATCTGGAACTCGGGCAAGCACCTCGTCGCGTTGGTCAATGACATTCTCGACCTGGAGAAGGTCATTCGCGGTCACGTGGTGCTCGAGCCGAGCACCTTCCTGGTGAGAAACGCCATCGAGGCCACCTGGGCGATGCAACGCGAGCGCGCGAACGAGCACGGCATCGATGTGACGCTTGAGATCGACGGCGAGGTCGATTTGATCGACGCCGACGAGCGGCATTTCAAGCAGGTGTTCCTCAACCTCCTGTCCAACGCCGTGAAGTTCACGCCCGACGGCGGAAGCGTCTGCGTCCGTGCGCACCGGGACGCGGCCGTACTGGTGGTCACCGTGACCGACACCGGCCCAGGGGTTGCCCCGGAGGACCGGGAGCGGATCTTCGACGCCTTTCAGCAGGGCAGCCGTGGAGCTCCCACGGAGGGGGGCACCGGTCTTGGCCTGACGTTGTCACGCCAATTCGTCGAGCTGTTCGGTGGGCGGATGTGGCTCGACAGCACTGTGGGTGTCGGAAGCGCGTTCGGGTTCACGGTGCCAGGGCTGCGGGAGCCGCGAAAGGAGGACGCCGCCCCGAGACTCGGCGGACTTCCGGTCATCGTGCTCCTCGACGAGGACCATGCGTCGCAGGAGCTCGTCGAGGCCTACCTGGACGCGTTTTCGGTCGAAGTCATGCGGGCGTGGGACGGCGAGAATGCACTCGAGCTCATTCGCACGGTACGGCCGGCCGCGGTCGTGCTGGAGGTGGCACTACCGCGACAGGACGGCTGGCAGGTGATGACCCAGCTCAAGGCCGACCCCGCCACCGCCGGAATTCCGGTGATCGTCGCCTCGACCGTCGATGACCGTCCCCGGGGTCTTGCGCTGGGCGCGGCCGCCTATCTCCTCAAGCCGATCCGTCGGGACCAACTCGTCGATGCGCTGCAGCGGGTGGGCGCGCTGCCCGAGGCAAAGGCGTCGTGATGGATACCCCCGTGACCGTGTTGGCCGTCGACGATCAGGAGCTCAACCTGAAGCTTCTCGACGCGCACCTGACGCCGCGCGGATACATGGTCCTCACCGCGTCGTCGGGAGCCGAGGCGCTCGCGCTGCTCGAGACCGAGGACGTCGACCTCGTCCTGCTCGACATCCTGATGCCGGGCATGGACGGCCATGAGGTCTGCCGCAGGATCCGGTCAACGCCTGCAACGGAATTCCTCCCGGTCGTGATGATCACGGCCAGCGGAAGTGAGCAGCGGCTCGTGGCCCTTCAGGCAGGCGCCGACGACTTCGTCATGAAGCCCTTCGACAAGAGCGAGTTACTGGCCCGGGTGGCGTCGTTGGCGCGGATCAAGCGCTATCACGACACCATCCGGCGCCAAGCCGACGAGCTGGCCCGGTGGAACACGGAGCTCGAGAACCGGGTCGCGCAACAGCTGGACGAGCTGGAACGGGCCAGCCGCCTGCGACGCTTCCTGTCGCCACAACTGGCCGACCTCGTCGTCGGCGACGAGAACCTACTGCAGAGCCACCGCCGTGAGATCGTCGTCGTCTTCTGCGACCTGCGTAACTTCACGCCCTTCGCCGAAGCCAGCGAGCCCGAAGAGGTGATGGGGGTGCTCGCCGAGTATCACCGCGCCATTGGAGCTCTGGTGCACGAATACGGAGCCACCCTCGAGCGGTTCACCGGCGACGGGATCATGGCGTTCTTCAACGATCCGGTGCTTCAGGAGGACGCCGCCGAGCGGGCCGTTCGGATGTCGATCGGCATCCGGGATGCGGTGAAATTGCTTGCTGGGCAATGGCTTCGAAAGGGTCACGACCTTGCGCTCGGCATCGGTATCGCACAGGGCTTCGCGACGCTCGGCAGGATCGGCTTCGAGGACCGCTTCGACTACTCCGCGATCGGCAGCGTCACCAATCTCTCCGCCCGGTTGTGCGGCGATGCCGGTCCCTGGCAGGTACTCGTCACCGATCGCGTATTGGCCGCCACCGAGCAGATCGCGACATCGGAACCGGTCGGCGACGTCAAGCCCAAGGGATTCAGCCGCTCGGTGCGGATCCACAACGTCATTTCACTCAAGGAAGGCTAGGTGGGGAACATGACACGGACGCTGTCACAACTCGATGAAGTGGAGCGTTACCGCGTCTTCGACGCTCTTCAGCTGTCGATGCCTGACGTGTGGGCGTCGATGCAGCGTGGCTTCGACGACGAATCGGTGGTGGTGGTGCCGTCGGTCAGCATGGATGGCCCGAGCTCGAGGAGTGGCACCATCATGCAGGCGTTGGAGGAGCGGGCGTTGTTCCTGCTGTTGCTTCTCCGCCAGCCGCGGTTGCGGATGATCTACGTGACCTCGCAGCCGGTGTCGGAATCCACCATCGAGTATTACCTGGGCCTGCTCCCCGGCGTGATACCGAGTCATGCCCGGGCCCGCCTCACGCTGGTCCCCGTCGGCGATGCGTCATCGGTGTCGCTCAGCTCGAAGTTGCTGGCGCGACCCCGGCTGCTGCGCAAGATCCGGTCCCTGATTCCCAACCCCGCCAAGAGTCACCTGATTCCGTACAATACGACATCGCTCGAACGGGATGTGGCGCTCAGCCTTGGCATCCCGATGTACGGTGCCGATCCGCGGCTCGAAGGACTCGGCACCAAGACCGGCTGCCGCAGGATGTTCGACGAACTCGGGGTGCAGTGCCCGGTCGGCGCGGAGGACCTCCACACGCTTGACGACATCGTGGCCAGCGTGAAGAGCATGCGCGTGAAACGGCCCACGCTCGATCAGGTGATCGTGAAACTCAACGACGGCGTCTCGGGATCCGGCAACGCGCTGGTCGATCTGCACGGGCTGCCGCCCGCCGGCTCGCCGGACGAGGCGGCCGCGATCAACGAGCGACTACTCGGCATGCAGCTGGAGTCCGAGAAGCTCACTCTCGACGTCTATCTGGCCGCCTTCGAGGAGCACGGCGGCATCGTCGAGGAGCGCATCACCGGCGTCACACTGACCAGTCCGAGCGTCCAGATGCGGGCACTGCCCGACGGAACCGTCGAGCTGCTGTCCACCCACGACCAGCTACTCGGCGGCGCGAGCGGTCAAAAGTATCTCGGGTGTGTGTTCCCGGCGGACCCCGGCTATGCCGCGATGATCGCCGAACCGGCGATGGTGATCGGACGACACCTCGCGAAGCTCGGCGTCCTGGGGCGGTTCGCGGTCGACTTCGTCACCGTGCAGGACGAGAGCGGCGGATGGACGCCGTATGCCATCGAGCTGAACCTCCGCAAGGGCGGAACCACCCATCCGTTCCTCACCTTGCAGTTCCTCACCGACGGAAGCTACGACGGTGAGCGCGGGGTCTTCCTGACGCCCGGCGGCAGCAGCAAGTACCTGGTCGCTACCGATCACTTCGAGGACGACCGGCTCAAGGCGCTGACTGTCGCAGACCTCTTCGACATCGTCGTCAACGAAGGTCTGCACTTCGACCAGGCCCGTCGTACCGGCGTGGTGTTCCACATGATCAACTGCCTCACCGAATGCGGCCGCGTCGGCCTGACCGCCGTCGGCGACAACCCCGAGGATGCCCAGCGAATCTACGAGGAGATCCAGTCCGTCCTGCTTTGCGAGGCGGACGTCGCACTCCAGCAGGGGTCCGTGATCGGTTGAGTCCACGGCCGTGGCGGGACACGCATGCATGGTCAGTAGCCTGGTGCAGGTGTTGACCGGGTACCCGCGGACCGTGGATCGCGCGGGATTCGTTTCGCGGCTTCGCTAGTGGAACTCAACGACCGGGTGTACCGGTTCTTGCGGCCTCTGATCCGGGTCCTGTCCCTGCGGGCGATTGTCGCGGTCGCCGCGTTGGCGGTGATCATCCTCGTCATCGTCCTGGGCACGTGGGTGTGGGTCGGCGTCACTGATGATCAGTACAGCCAGCTCGACCGTCGGCTCGATTCGGTGAGCAGCCTCGGTGACGTGAGCAACCTGCTGAACAGCTCACCCAACACCGACGCCCGCCAACCGATGCCGGACGGCAACGTGGTCCGAACCGCGCGGATCGGCGGTATCACCGTCTCCGTGCCGAGCAACGTCGTCCTACCCGACCTCGCCGACGGCTACGCCACCACGGAGATCGACGGTGTGCAGTACCGGGTGCGCACCTTCGCTGCCGGTCCGGGTTCGATCGCGCTTGGTGCGCCGCTGGCCGAGACGCAGCACCGGATCGACGAGCTGCACCTACGCGTGCTGCTGATCTGCAGCGGCGTCATCGCCGGCACCGTACTGGTCGGCTGGGTGATCTCGCTGCTGATGATCGTCCCCTTCCGCCTGCTGGCCCAGCAGGCCCGCGCGATCAACGCCCAATCCATGCCCGACGAGGTCCAGGTTCGCGGCGTGCGGGAGGCCGTCGAGATCGCCGAAGCCGTCGAAGGCATGCTCGCCCGCATCGGCACGGAACAGCAGCGCACGAGGGCTGCGCTGGAATCGGCGCGCGACTTCGCCGCCGTCGCGTCCCACGAGCTTCGCACCCCGCTGACCGCCATGCGCACCAACCTCGAGGTGCTGTCGACCCTGGACCTGGCCCCCGAGCAGCGTGACGAAGTGATCGGCGACGTCGTACGGACCCAGGGCAGGATCGAGGCGACGCTGACGGCATTGGAGCGGCTCGCCCAAGGGGAACTCACCACTGCCGACGACTTCGTCGCATTCGACGTCACCGAGCTACTCGACCGCGCCGCGCACGACGCGCTGCGCATCTATCCCGGCCTGCACGTCACCCTGTCGCCGTCGCCCTCGAAGGTGATCGTGGGGCTCCCGGCCGGGCTGCGGTTGGTGATCGACAACGCCATCGCCAACGCCGTCAAACATGGTGGCGCCTCGGAGATTCGGCTGAGCGTGGTGAGTTCGGTGGCCGGCGTCGAGATTGCGGTCGACGACGATGGTGGGGGCGTCCCCGAGGATGAGCGGGCCGCAGTCTTCGGGCGCTTCGCCCGCGGTACGACGGCGTCGCGGTCGGGCTCCGGACTGGGTCTGGCGCTCGTCGCCAAGCAGGCTGAACTGCACGGCGGCTCGGCGCAGCTCGAGGTCAGTCCATTGGGCGGCGCCCGCCTGCTGCTTCGGCTACCCGGCCAGGAGCCGAAATGGGATGGCGTGCTTACGCCTTCGCCATAACCCCCCCTCCGCCACCGTGCGTGTCGGCACACGACACGCCGAGCGTTTTTGGCAGGATGCGCACACTCGGCGATGACGCCCTGCCGCTCAAGACTCGGGCTGGACAACCTGAGGTGGGCGCCGAGCGCCCGACTGCCTCTCGAAGCGGCCGGTCTTCTCTACTAGCCTGATTCGATACACCGTCGCAAGTAGCTCTTGTGCGCCGCCATGGGGCGGATGTGCGGCGACTGACTCGGGTGCGAGCAGCGGCACTATGCGATCGACGAGTATTTGCATACCCCGTTCAGCATCCGGTCCACTAAGCATTTCCGCAGCGCCCCAGGCGATCACAGACCGCCAGTTCGACAGATCCGCTACGTCTTCGACCTCGAAACAGACCTCTGGGGTTCGACGCAGCGCAGCCAGCTTCGTTCCCGCCATCGAGTGACCGTAGACGTAGTTGTCGTCATAGGCGTAGCACACGGGCACCACGTATGGGCGTCCCTCGTGGATGCAGCCGAGACGTGCAATCGCGCCGTTGGTCAGGACGTCCTCTACTTCGGTCGGATCCAACACGCCAAGCATGACGGGCCACCTTCTCTAGGGGTCACCTGTTCGAATGTCATCGAATGCCCGCGACGTCCTGGTCGGCCGGATTGAGGCGGGCCACGGTGGCGCGCCGCACCCCGCTTGGCGCGGGGTGCGGCGCCGTTTCCTAGTCTTTGCTATCCGACTTGCTCAGGGCTCGGTCCGCGGTCTGCACGATGCTGCGGTTGAACTTGTACTGGGCGGTGACGAGCTGATCAGCCAATTCGATTGCGGCGTCGACGATCTTCTTGCGTAGCGGTTGGACGGACTCGGGAATCGCCTCATCGACTGTGTGGCGGAACTTGCGCAAAGCCTCGCTCGCTGCATGCTGTCCAGCCTTGGCTGATTCGTGCACCTCGTCGGCGAGGTCCGCGGCTCGGCCTGTCGAGATATCCGTCTTCATGGTCTCCGTCATTTGTCAATCACCCTTCTAAGTTGTTGTCAACAGCGACGCTAGTCGCTTCGGCGCTCAGTCGATGCGGGGCAAAGGTCCCCTATCGGGGAGCCAATGGTCCACCGGTACAAAGGGAGCGGATGATGAGCATTGACGTTAGTGCTTTCGTGAAAGGGACTGTCTGCTCGTCACAGACCGCTCGGATACGTCTCGGGCGTCTGCCCCTCGGCCCGTGGGCTCATCGGCTCCAACGGTGTCAGCGCCGTGGTCACGTCGAGGTGGATCATCGCGTCGTACTGGTCTGCGGGTCGGACGTGGAAGTAGTGACTGTAGCGTTCGGTCTCAGGTCGGTAGATGACGCCGATGGCGCGATGCAACCGAACGCAAGCCAGTACTTCGGTGGCGTCGGAGGGATGGTCTTGGTTCATCCGTACCAGAAACGGGGAGGACCCAGCCTCGTGAAGGAGTTCCTCCAGGCTTCCGGGCAGGCCCGGTCGGACCGTCTTGAGTTCTGAGGGTCCGCCCCACTCACTGGCGGCCGTGACGGTTCCCTGGTAGGTGCTGAAGCCGATGAGGCGACACTGGTCTCCGTGTCGCTCGCGCACCAACTGACCGAGGCTGAGTTGGCCGTCGGCGCCTAGTTCCGTGGCCCGGGCGTCACCGACGTGTGAGTTGTGCGCCCACACCACGATTCGGGTACTCGCTGGTCGTCCTCGTTGCTCGTCCAAGTGAGCGAGCAGCGCGTCCAGGGTGTCGGCCATGTGCGAGTCGCGAAGGTTCCACGAATCCACCCGACCGCGAAACATCGAGCGGTAGTAGGCTTCGGCGTCCCGCACCGCCGCGGCGTTCTGCGTGGCACAGAACAAGTCGTCCTCGGCCTGCCGACCGTCCTCGCCGAGGTAGGCGATTCGATCACGTTGAAGATCGATCAACTGTGCCACCGCCTGGTTTTCGCACGACTCGCCCGCCCCGAACGCGGCAGCGTAGCCGTAGGCCTGGCCGTCGTCGCCGGATGCGTGATCGAAGCACGCGTAGCGGTGACGCGCCCGCGCCGCAGCGACGTGATCGACCGTCTCGAGGTACTCGACGACGGCCTGCATCGAACGGTGAAGACTGTAGAGGTCGAGCCCGTAGAAGCCCGTCTGGATCAAGCCTTCGGTGCGGCCGGCCTCATTGTGTTTGCGTAGCCAATCGACGAAATCGCGGACCACCACATTGCGCCACATCCATGCTGGAAATCGTTGGAAACCAAGCAATGCCTCATCCGCAGTGGCGTCGTCGTTCGCCCCGCGAACGAAGCGGTTCACGCGATAGGCGTCGGGCCAGTCGGCCTCGGCGGCGACGGCAGTGAAGCCTCCGTGCTCAATCAACCACCGCGTGATGTCGGCGCGCGCCCGGTAGAACTCGTGCGTTCCGTGCGAACTCTCGCCGATGAGCACTACGCGGGCGTCGCCGATCAGTTCAGCCAGCACCTCGGGAGCGGGTACGCCGTCGGGAGCGGGCAGGGCGCTGCGGCGCAACGCTTCTGCGGACCGATGCCGCTGGGGAGCGGGACGTGTGGTCGACACGGTCGGTGTGCTCAACAGCGTGCGCACCTCTTCGTCGTCTACTTGGGTGAAGTCCCAGTACGAGGCACCGACCGCGGTGAAAGGCGTGGGCATCGAGGCGCAGATGACGTCGTCGACCATTCCGGCGAATTCGCGACACGTCGACTCGGGCGCGGCGGGCACGGCGATCACGAGGTGGGCCGGCTCCTGGTCGCGAATGGCGAGTACGGCTGCCAGCATGCTGGATCCGGTGGCGAGGCCATCGTCCACGAGGATTGCCGTCTTGCCGCTCAACTGAAGTGGCGGGCGGTCTCCGCGGTAGGCGGCTTCGCGTCGGACCAACTCGCGGCCCTCCCGTTCGAACACCTCGCGAACCCGCGAGGAGTTGAGCCCAAGTCCGCGAACGACGTCGTCGTTGAGCACGGTCCGCCCTCCGCTGGCGATCGCGCCCATCGCAAACTCCTCGCGACCGGGCACGCCGAGCTTGCGCACGATGAAGCAGTCCAGGGGAGCGCCCAGTGCGCACGCAACCTCGAAGGCCACCGGAACGCCGCCTCGAGCCAGCCCCAATACGACCACGTCGTCGCGGCCCTCGTATGCGCTCAGGAGGTCGCCGAGGACCCGCCCGGCCTCCCGGCGGCTGCGGAACACCGCAGCCCCGGCATCGTGGACGGGGTGAGTACTCATCGCTGCTCCTCGGGACCGGCCCGATCAGTCGTGCCGAACGCGTGTGGTGAATTCGTCCGCGGATCGTTTGATCCGATCACTGGACCGAACGCCGGGGTAGGGGCCTAAGTCCCTGCACCACGAGGTCGTTGGTCGTCCTGCAGGATTCTCCATGTGCCCGGGCCAGGCGGCTTGGCGCTGAGAGTCCTTCGGCCCTAGAGCAAGCTGCGGTTCGCGATCTAGCGTTGATCTCGACGCTCGCCGAGGTGCACGATGACGTTTCGGGAGGATGGCCATGGCGATGGATAATCGGCAACGCCGCCGCGCGCACCGAGGCGGGGGTTGAGACGGTGCTGATGGAACTGAGCGCCGGCCAGGACGCGCCGTCGAATGCTGCCATGCTTCCCCGTGCTGCCGCGCCGCCCGGCCAACACACCTCCACATTGGAGACCGACGAACTCGCCGGAATCGTTGCGGCCCTGTGTGCCAAGTTCCCAGGAGTTCCTCGCTCCGATGTCGAGACGTTGGTAAAGGCGGCGTTCGAGCATCTGAAGGCCCACGCCACGGTGACGGCGCACCTGATCCCCCTGACCCTGAACCGCAGTGTCCGATTGATGAGTGAGTCGACAAAGAGAACGAACCAGGACGTTGGTGCGGTGCAATGTTCGGTGCTGAACAGCCGCACGGGTTGACCCCTCGGGCAAGCCTGCTCTGTCACCGACGATCCCGACGGTGAACGCTGGAATCGCACATCACCGACGCAATGAACTCGGGAGTGGACCGTGAAGAATTCTCAGACCCACCGCTTCGAGGCCTTCGTCGTGTGTTCGGCGCTCGCAGACTCGTTGACGCTGCAACGACACCACCGCCGATCCGCCGACACCACCGACAATCGCCCTGCGGTGGTCGTCGGCCTGGACGGACTGCCTGGCGCGTTGAAGGCAGTCACCTGGGCGGCAATTGAGGCGGAATTACGCTGCGTGCCATTGCGTTTGGTGTTTGCGGTCGATCCATTGGATGCGGCCGCAGCGGGAGTGAAACCACCGCTCGCCGGGCAGTTCGACGCGGCACTGCTGGAGGCGGCCGCCCGCGCTCGAAGTGTGAGCAGCTCGATCGACGTCACCGCCGAGGTCGCCTACGCGCCTCCCTCGGTGGCACTCGCCCGGGACTTCGCGGTGATGATCTGCCTCGGTTCGAACGGTGTGCGCGCGCCGCATCCGGGTCACCGTGTGGGAATCACCACCGAAGTCTTGCTGGAGGCTGACTGCCCGGTGACGGTCGTACGCGGCGATCCGCTCGCCGATGGGTGGATCGTTGCACGGGTCGGCCGCGATCCAGCCGCGACTGACCTGTTGCGGGTCGCCGTCGAAGAGTCGGTTCTGCGCCGGATGCCGTTGCGACTGTTGGCGAATTGGGCAGTCGGCGAGGGAACGACGGATTCGGCCGGGTTGGATGCGCGACTGGCGCGCGAGATCGACCTGTGGGTGACCAGACGGCCTGGCCTCGACATCGCCGTGGAGCGAAGCGTAACGCTCGAGCAGTATCTACAGGATCGCGTAGACCAGATTGCGTTGTTCATCGCGGCCGACCGGCAGTCACACGACGTCGGAACGGTGCTTCATCCTGATGCGGAGTGCGCGCTCAGCGTTCTCCGCTGTCCTGTGATGCTCCATGCCGGCGCGCAGGTAGCAGCGCCATCGTCACACCCGAACCACTAGCGGCGGTCCCGGAGTTCCCCTCCTAGCGGCTCCGGGACCGTCGCTCGCTTCTGGCTTACCGCGGGTCGTTGGTAGCGCGAAGAAGTGACTTTGGGCCCCGGTGCGTGCCCATCGAGCCGGATAACGTTGCGGCCATGTCCGATCTGCGTCAACCGGTTTCCATCTTGTCGATGTCCGAATGCTGGGATCTGTTGTCGAGCGTGACGCTGGGGCGGCTCGTCACCAGCGTCGACGGTCATCCGGCAATCTTTCCGGTCAACTTCGCCGTCCAGCACCGCACGGTCTTGTTTCGCACCGCGGAGGGCACGAAGCTGGTCAGCGCCGCCATCAACCACGAAGTGCTCTTCGAGGCCGATCAGCACGACATGGCCGCCGGATGGAGCGTGATCGTCAAGGGAACCACTCGCGTACTCCGGAGCGACGAAGAACTCGATGAGGCAGGACGGGCCCGGCTACTGTCGTGGACGGCGTCGACCAAGCAACACTTCGTTCGTATTCTTCCGCTGAACGTCACCGGCCGACGTTTTCAGTTCGGCGCCGCGCTCGACGACGTACAAGCTGTCGGCTGAATCGTGCGAAGCGGGCTGCGGGCCTCGATCGTTGACCCAAGCTCCTAGGATGTGGTTGTTCAGCCGGGTGATCGGTGGGGAAGTGCGAACCGCCGACGGCAGGGCCATCGGCCGTCTCGCTGATCTGACGGTCCGCCTCGCCGCCGAGGGTGGCCCGCTCGCGATCCACCGCCTCCTGGTGAAACGCCGCCGCTCAACGGATCTGTTGGTGCCGTGGGCCGCGATCCGGAGCGTCCGTCATCCCGAAATCGAGTTGACTCCAGGCGTCGACGACCTGGCCGCCTATGCGATCACCTCCCTCGCCGATGCCCTGGTCGACGACGAGATCCTGCTCGGTCGCGACGTCCTCGACACCCAGATCGTCGACGTGGTGGGTCAACGGCTCGCCCGAGTCGCCGACGTGGTGTTGGCTCGGACACCAGATGGGCGGCTCAATCTCATCGGCGTCGAAGTCGGCTTCGGCGGGGTGCTTCGGAGGCTTGGTCTGCTCACGCAGGCGGCCCGCGCAGGCGAGGACGCCGTGGCGTGGACCGACGTGCACTTGACCTCCGAACGCGGCCACGCCGTGCAACTTGCCTCGCCACGGTCTGCCGTGCACCACTTGGACGCTCGCGGGCTGGCATCGTTGATCGCCCGGCTCGACACGGACTCCGCCACAGAGGTTCTCGCCGCCAAGGCACCGAGCCTGGCCGCGGATGCGGTGCAATTCGTCGATCCCGTGGTCGCCGAGCGCCTGCTCAGGGCGATGCAGGAAGCCGATGCCGACGAGATCGTGGCCGCCATGCGGACCGCGCATGCAGCCAGTTGGCGAGCCCGCCTGGCGCGTGCTCCCGCGCTTCTCGGACGGCGCATCGGGCGTACCCGGCTGTGGCCACGCCGACGGCAGTTTGCGGATCGACGGGCTTCGTGACACTGCTACGTCGAAGGCGCGCTCCGCTGGGAGCGTTGCTCGCGGTGATCGGGCCTGGACTGCTCGCCGGACTCTCCGACGACGATCCGGCAGGCATCACGACCTACTCGGTACTCGGTGCGAATCACGGCTATCAGTTGCTCTGGGTGCTGCTGCTCTCCACCGTCGCCCTCGTACTGTTTCACGGGCTTGCTGCTCGCATGGGTGTCGTCACGGGACAGGGTCTCATCGGTCTGGTGCGTCAGCGGTACGGCGTGCGGTGGGGCGGCGGTGCGTTGATCGCGTTGGTCGTCGCCAACATCGGTACGACCTGCGCTGAATTCGCTGGCATCGCAGCGGGTTTTGAGCTTTTTGGGATCAGCCGCTACCTCAGCGTGCCGGCCTCCGCCGTGACGGTCTCCCTGCTGGTTCTCCGCGGGAGCTTTCGTCGCGTCGAACACTTCCTGCTGCTGCTGTCGACGGTCTTCCTGGCCTACGTAGCGTCCGGTGTCCTGGCCAAGCCCGATTGGGGGGCTGCGGGCCGCGGACTTCTGATCCCGACCATGCCCATGAACGGCGAGTCCATCGCGATCATCACCGCCACGGTCGGCACCACGCTTGCGCCGTGGGGACTGTCGTTCATCCAGTCCTACGCGGTCGACAAGAAGCTACGCACCGAAGATCTCGCGTTCGTGCGGATTGATGTGGTCACCGGCGCCGTGCTCACCGGTGTGATCGGATTCTTCGTGGTGGTGGCCTGTGCAGCCACCCTTCACCGCAACGGCCAGCCGATCCACGATGCCGCCGACGCCGCCGTCGCCCTCCAACCACTCGCAGGCACCGCGGCCTCGCAGCTATTCGCCGTCGGTCTCATCGGGGCGGCGTTCCTGGCTGCCTCGATACTGCCTCTGTCGACGGCCTACTCGGTGTGCGAGTACGCGGGCATCGAGGCAGCCGTAGACGACAGCTTCCGCGACGCCACGCCGTTCTATCTCACGTTCGGCATCGTCACGTTCCTGGGCGCGTCGACCGTGCTCATCCCCAACGTCCCCCTGGTGACGATCCTGGTGGCCACCCAGATACTCAACGCCGTACTACTGGTGCCGCTCTTGTTCGCGATGATCGGCATCGGACGGGATCGCGATCTCATGGGCCGCTTCACCATTGGACGCGCCGGAACCGTTGCCTACGGACTGACGATCGCCTTGGTGGTGCTGTGCGTGTTCGCGCTGGGGCTCGTATCGCTTCTTTGACGTGTGTCGGCATCCTCACCGTCGACGGGCGAGGGGGCGAGGACGAAGTAGTTCTCCTCCTCCTGGGCGAAGTGCAGTTTGAGAAGCGCGTCGAGGCCGTAGAGGCACGCAAGGAGGTCGTCTCGCTGATCTGTGCTCGCATCCTGGGCGGCGTCGGAGATCTCGAGATGGGTGTGGAGCCTTCGGGCCAGCCGCTCGATCTCGCGGTGCATCCGGCTCATGGTCGTCGTCGCCGCCGGGCTTCCGAGCGGCTGCGCAAGAGCCGGATACAGCTCGCGGTCTTCGGCGGCCTCGTGCGGCAAGAGGGTCTGCTGAAGAAAGTCGTCGGCTCGGGTCAGGAGCGTGCGCGCTCGGGTGGAGTCTCCCGTTGTGACGGCGCGGGCGGTCTCACGGAAGACCGACAATTGGTCGCGCATCCGGCTGTGGTCCTCGGCGAACCGACGGATCAACAGCTCGGTATGGCCTGGGAGGGTGGGCGTGCCGACGTCTCCGCCTCGGAGTGCACGCAGCGCGTTGAGGATGACGGCGATGTCGATGACCTCTTGTAGCAGTGCGCCAGCCGCCGGCGGCAAGAGCCCCAGGGACGCGAAAGCCATTGCCACCAAGGACAGTCCCATCCCTACCGCCGCACTCTGTACGGCGATGCGGCGGGCCCGACGCGCGATGCCGATGGCGTCGGCGAGCCGGTCCAGGCGATCGGTGGTCAGTACCACGTCGGCCGCCTCGGAGCTGGCCGTCGACCCGCGCGCGCCCATCGCCACCCCGACGTCGGCCGCCGCCAACGCCGGCGCGTCGTTCACGCCGTCACCGACCATCACCGTCACCCCGGCGCGGCATTCAGCCCTTACCTGGGCGACCTTGTCCGCGGGACTCTGTTGAGCGTGGACGGCATCGAGACCGAGGATCGCCGCCACGTCCTCTGCGGGGGCGACCCGGTCACCGCTGAGCATGACCAGCCGGTTCAGGCCGGCGAACCGCAGACGGTGCAGGGTATGTGGCGCATCGGGGCGGACCGGATCAAGGAGAAGTATCGCTCCGGCGAGATCCGGTCCCACGCTGACCCACACGATGACGGCGCCGTCCAACGTCGCCTTCGTCGACACGGCACGGGCCCATCGCGGCGCATCGGACGGCAGGGACAGCATGCCGACGGCGATGCGCTGTCCTTCGACGGTCGCGACCACACCGGCACCGGGCTGCTCGACCACATCCGTGGGCATACTGACGCGGAGGCCGCGGCGTCGTGCCGCCTCGACGATGGCTCGTGCCAGAACGTGAGCAGACACCTGGTCGGCCGATGCGGCGAGCCGGAGAACTTCGTCTCCATCGCGTCCCGGCGCGGCGACGACGTCCGTGCTGCGCGGCTGGCCGGTCGTCAGCGTGCCGGTCTTGTCCATCACCAGAGTCGTTGCAGTGCCTAGGGTTTCCAAGGCGCCGCCGTTGCGGACGATCACGCCCAGCCGCGAGGCGCGGGAGAGCCCGGACACGATGGCCACCGGAGCCGCGAGCAGCAGCGGGCACGGCGTCGCTACCACCAGCACCGCTACGGCACGCTCTGCCGATCCGCTCCACGCCCACGCGGCACCCGCCAGTGCCAGGGTAAAGGGAACGAACCACGCCGCGACCCGATCGGCAAGGCGCACCACCGGAGCGCTGGTGGCGGTGGCCTCCTGTGCGAGCCGCACGATGCCTGCATACGTGCTTTCGGCACTGGTGGCGGTGGCACGGATTTCGACCGCACCGCCGGCGTTGACGGCACCGCTGCGGATGATCTCATCGGCCTGCCGCTCGACGGGCGCAGATTCGCCGGTCAGCGCCGACTCATCGAGTAGTGCACTGCCCGTGGTGATTCGGCCGTCGACCGGCACCACTTCTCCCGGACCTACGATGACCACATCGTCCACCACGACGGCGCTGGCCGGAATCACCTCGAGTCCGTCCACCGTGCGACGGCGGGCGGTGCTCGGGGCGTGCGCGAGCAGGCTGCGCAGATCCTTGGTGGCCCGCCGTTCGGCGGCAGCGTCAAGTGTCTGGCCGGTCGCCAACATCACGCCGACGAGTGCGCCGGCGAGGTACTCGCCCACGCTGATCGCGCCGACCAGTGACAGGACCGCGATGACGTCGACTCCCAGGCGGCCGTGGCGCAATCCGGCCAACGACCACCAGATGGCCGGCACGACGGCCACCAAAGTCCCGGCGCCCCAGAACCAGTCGGCAAGGTGCGGATTTCCCCACAGCCATGCGGCGACACCGGCCAGCAGCGCCGCGGGGGTCGACGCCAGGAGCGTCGGTCTGACTGCCCGGCGTAGACGCTGTGCGCGGGGGGCGCGCGCAGGGATCTGTTGGACGTCATGGCGCATGTGAGCATCGTCGCGTCGGGCATGCCGTCGCGAGTAGGGCCAGTGGTCATCGTTCCTCGTGGCTGACGGCCCTGCCCGCGTCGGACGACCACGCGCACGCTGTGTACGGGCCGTGGCCGTGGCCGCGGCGGGAAGGCAGGATGACGATGTACTGGTATCACGGCGGAACGAGTTGGTGGGGGTACGCCGGGATGGGGCTCGGCATGTTGTTGTTGTGCTCTCTGCTGGTCCTCGGAATCGTCGTCCTGGTGAGGCTCGTCGGGAGCGATCGCGGCAGCCAGGTGGCGTTTCCCTACGAACGGCCCTACGAAGCTCCCTCCGCGCAAGCCATCTTGGCGACTCGCTTCGCCCGCGGCGAGATCAGCGAGACGGAGTATCGCGAACGATGTGCGGTGCTGCGCGACGCTGCCTAGCGATGACGGACGCGAGGGGCGTCCCGGTCAGCGCCCCGTCAGGGGTGCTTGCCAACTGACCGACGTGCCGACCTCGGCAGTCGTCGAGATCTCACAACTGCCACCCGCCTGTTCGGCGCGGCGCTCGATGTGGGACAGGCCGCTGCGGCGCTGGTTGTCCGCGGGGATGCCGCATCCGTCGTCGGTGACGTGGATGACCAGTTCATCGGCGACGGCCACCTCGACGGTGATGCGCCCCGCTCCCGAATGCCGCACGGAATTGCTGATGACTTCGGTGAGCACGGCCCCGGCGTGCTCGGCCAACGAACCGTTGACGGCACTGAGTGGCCCGGACAGGTGGAGCCGCGTCTCGATTCCGAGGTCGTCGGTCAGGTCTGCGAGCAGGTGCTGGATGCGCTGTCGAAAGCATTTGCCGTGCAACGGTGAAGATTGCAGACCGAAGATGGTGGTGCGAATGTCCTCGATCGTGGCCTGCAGGTCATCGAGGGTACGGTTCAGTCGTTCGACGACCACGGGCGAGTGAGTCCGGGCAATGGTGCCCTGCAGGTGCATACCGGTGGCGAATAGCCGTTGTATGACGTGGTCGTGCAGATCGTGAGCGATGCGCTCGCGATCGGCGAGAATGCTCAGCTCACGCACTCGCTCGCCTGCTGCCGCCAACGTCAAGGCCACTGCAGCATGATGGGCGAAGTCGCCGATCAGTTCGAGGTAGCTACTGTCGAACGGTGGCTGGTCCTTGTTGCGGGCAACGGCGATGACGCCGACGACGGTGTCCTGGCAGCGCAGCGGCATCACGATCGCTGGGCGTTGGCCCACGTCGGTGAAGGACTGGATCGGATGCCGAAACCGGTCGGTGATCACCGCCCGCCCCGAGGTGAACACGTCGCCCGTGGTCGACCCCTCGACCGGGACGCGGCGACCGACGACGTCGGCGGCGTGCAGGCCCACTGCGGTTGACACGACGAGTGTGGTCACTTCGTCCTGCGACGCCTCGGCGTCGTCTGCCACCAAGACGATCGCCTGCTCGGCCCCGGCGAGTTCGCACGCCCGCTTGGCGATCAAACGCATGGGTTCGACCGCCGGATCCGCTTCGCAGAGCAACGCCGTGGTGATCTCGCGGCTGGCCTGCACCCAGTTGGCACCCGCGCGGACCCGCTCGAACAGGCGCGCATTCTCAATCGCGACGGCGGCAGCCGACGCGAGGGCGCGCGCCGCGATCTCGTGGGACTCGGTGAACGTGTGGGTCGCGTCGGCGTGCGTGAGGTAGAGACTGCCGAACGCATCCCCGCGGATGGTGATCGGGACGCCGAGGAAGGCGGCCATGGGGGGGTGGTGTTCTGGCAGTCCGACCGCCGCCGGATGGGCTGTGAGGTCGTCCAGGCGGATGACGTCGTCGCTGTCCAACAGCAAGCCCAGGACACCCTTGCCGTCCGGGAGATGGCCGATCTTGGACACCGTTCGTTCGTCCATTCCGACGTGGGCGAATGAACTCAGAGTGCCATCGGGGGCCCGTACGCCCAGAGCTCCGAATCGGGCTCCGGTCAATTCGATGGCAGCGGTGACGATCCGTGACAGCGTCGCCTCGAGATCGAGATCGGCGCCGATCTCGAGGAAGATCTGGAGCAGTCGCTCCATCTGTTCGCGGGCTGCCAGCAACTCATCGAGGTCTTCGTGCATGCGTCCCACGAGTCCTCTGCGCCCCAGCAGCGCGAACACCGATTCCTGCTGGGCGTGCTTCATGACTCTGTTCTCCTCAACGCTCCGCGAGCGACGGCCCGAATTATACTCTCGCACAGCCATTTAGAACTCCGCATGGCGGATCGGCCCCGTCCCGGCGGCGAGGTATTTGCATCGGCAACGAGATCGCGATGCCCGGCGAGTGACTCACGCCGCCGTCGTAGCAGGTCAAGATGGGACTTTAGGCCCTTCGAGTGGTGACGCATTCCTCAAGACGCGTCGTCGAGGGTGTTTTACCTTCTGAAACAACGGTTCTCGGGAACCACTCGAGGGTCGCAGGGTTCTCACAGACTGTAAGGGGTCACCGATGACCGCTTTCGATCCCGACCCCGTCCTCGAGCTGACGGAGCACGAGGCCTGGGCCAAGCTGGCCAGTGTCACGCTGGGGCGGCTGGCTACCAGCGTTGCGGGCCAACCGGAGATCTTTCCGGTCAACTTCGTCGTGCAGCGGCACACGATCCTGCTACGCACCGCGGAGGGCACGAAGCTCTTGAGTGCATTGATCAATCAGAGCGTCGCGTTCGAGGCCGACGATCACGACGTCTACGAGGGATGGAGTGTGGTCGTCAAGGGGCAGGCCGAAGTCCTGGCCGACTCCGCCGACATCGCCGAGGCCGAGCGTGCAGAGGTGCTGCCGTGGATCCCGACGATCAAACGTCGCTTCCTCCGGATCACGCCCAGCGCGATCAGTGGGCGCCGGTTCCGCTTCGGCGGTGAACCCGACGACTGGTCCGAACCGTCGTGACTGCGTCGCGAACGTCGTCACCGGCTGGGGGGTCCTGAGCGGTTTCGACGGAACTGCCGTCGGCGAGGTGTGTGACGCGGAACTTCGGGTGCACGTAGTTTCGGCGGAACCGTTCGGCCCGGTCGCGGATTCCGCGCAGCATCTCTGCTCCATGACGAAGTGCGGTATGTCGAAGATGGCGTGTCCGATCGCACCCCCGCTACCTCGCACGATCAGGCGGGTGTTCTCGCCGTGTGGGCACAGGTGAAAGGCCCAGCTGCCTGAGGCCTTTTCACCATTCTCGACCTTGTCGAAGTCATGCTGGGAAACCAGGATCAGAGACGATCCGGGTGCTACCGCCGCCACCGCCTGAGAGGCGTCGCGGCCGTACCGCCGTGCCATCCACACCGTGTCACCCCTCTGGAGGTTCTGCCATTCGGGGTGGATGTCGGCCGTGTCGTGGATCCGTGCACCGACCGCTCGCTCGAGGCCGCTGTAACTGTAGAAGCCGGCCCGGTCTTCACCGATCTGTGTCAGCCACGGCCAGATGGACTCGGCGGGAGCGTGAATGGTGATCGATCGCGTGGTCCGTGCGGCACCGTCAATGACCAGGTCGTCACCGGGCAGGCCCCCCGCGTACTCCTCGGGTGTTGATCCCCACCGGTACATCCAGGGCCGTAGGTGTGCGCGATACGAGACGGCCATCCCAGCAGTCGCCAGCGCACCTGCCAGCCATGCCACGTGCTTGCTCATCGCGTCACGCTAACTCTGACGATGGCTCCCTGACAGGGCCGTTCGTCATCAGTGGTGCGACCAAGGCGTTGATTAGTTCCTCAGGACAAGGGACTTCGTACTCTCGCTTCCGGCCGTTCGGCACGTCACTGTGTGGGATGACGATTGGTCTGCTGCGAAGGTGGTCGAAATGAGCTTGAGTTTCCCAGAAACCGAAACCTTGCGCACCGCATTGTCCTTGGCTGC
Organism: Mycobacteriales bacterium; assembly: GCA_038244615.1. Taxonomy (GTDB): domain Bacteria; phylum Actinomycetota; class Actinomycetes; order Mycobacteriales; family Mycobacteriaceae; genus Mycobacterium. The sequence goes on from JBBRTH010000014.1 coordinate 68,964, forward strand.
GCGGGCACCGTCCGTGCACAACACGCAGCCCTGGCGGTGGCGGGTCGGCGACGACAGCCTGAACCTCTATGCGGAGCCGTCGCTGCAGCTGCAGCACACCGATCCTGACAGCCGCGATCTGATCATCAGCTGCGGTGCGGCGCTCAACCACTGCACCCTCGCGCTGGCCGCCTTGGGGTGGCAGGGCAAGATTCACCGATTCCCGCACGCGGCCGATCGCTCTCATCTGGCGTCGATCCAGGTGCAACGCTGGGTTCCCAGTGAAGTGGATGTTGCTCTTGCAGCGGCGATTCCGCGACGGCGTACGGATCGAAGGCGCTACAGCTCATGGCCCGTGCCGCACGGTGACGTGGCGCTGATGGGGGCTCGAGCGGCTCGGGCGGGGGTCGCCGTGCGGCGCGTCGAGGCCGCCGATCTGAAGGCGATGCTGGTCGACGCAGTATACGAACACGTCAATGACGCCGACTACCTCACGGAACTGGCAATGTGGAGCGGACGGCACGCCGCCACTGCCGGCGTGCCCGCTCGCAACACACCGATCTCGGAACCCGATGCGCAGATACCTGGCCGGATGTTCGCCGGCCCGGTGTTGGCCCAGCCCGCGGGCACCAGCGTCGAGGATGACCACGGGATACTGCTGGCCCTGGGCACGGCCGAAGACGATGCGCTCGCGCGCCTACGGGCCGGCGAGGCGACGAGTCTGGTGCTGCTGACGGCCACGGCGGTCGGCATGGCCACGTGCCCGCTGACGGAGGCCTTGGAGATCACGACGACGCGCGATGCCGTGCAAGCCGAGGTCTTCGGACTGGATGCCTTCCCGCAAATGTTGATTCGCCTTGGCTGGGCGCCGGTGAACGCCGATCCGCTACCGGCCACTCCGCGACGCGCACTGACGGAGATCGTGACGATGCTGGACGGGTCGGTCTTCGGGTGACGAGCCGACGGTTTCAGCCGTCTGGGAACGAGTCGAGGTCCAGATCTACGCTCAGGACGGAGCCGTCAAGATGCTGCGTGCACGGCCAACCGCCGTCGGCGATGACCTTGCGCATCAGGATGTTCTCCGCCAGCACGTCGGCAACCAGGTGGTGAACTCCGTTGCGACGGGCGACGCCGCCAAGTGACCGCAGCAGTGCGGTCCCGACGCCACGCTCGTGCTGCAGATGTGCGATGACGACGGAGACTTCGGCGTAGCCAGGTTGCGTCGTCGTGACGTAGCTGGCCGTGCCGATCAACGCGTCGTCCTCGAAGGTGCCGAGTGCGCACTGCTCGCTGGAACGCGTGGTGAGCGTTCGGGCCCACTCATCGAGGTAGCCGGGGTTCACCGTGAAGAACCGCATGTAGCGCTCTCTCTCGGTGAGGGTCTCCGAAAGCTCGACGACCGCGTCATAGTCCGCGGAGGTGAGCTCTCGAAGTTCGACCCTCGCACCGTCCGCGAGAGTGAGGGACGACGGGGGAGTCGCAGCAGCACTCTGGCCCGGAACTGCTTGGTCCATCACGGATCAGGGTCGGCGTGCGACGATGATCGGAACGGTCACGGACTGTGCGACAGCGGTGCTCACCGAACCGAGGAGCATGCTTGCGAACCCACCGCGGCCATGACTGCCGACGACCACCAGCTGGGCATTGTCGGACTCGGTGGTGAGCCAGTACGCGGGTTCATCGCACACGAGTCTCCGCTCGATGCGGACGTCGGGGTACTGCTCCTGCCAACCGGCGAGACGTTCCGCGAGTACCTCTTCGGCGGCCCCCCTGAACGTGTGCCAGTCCGGGCCGAGCAGCGTGTACACCCCGGCGTCGCTCCAGGCATGCAGTGCCACCAGTCCGACGCCCCGTCGAGATGCCGCGTCGAAGGCGATGGCCGTCGCCGCTTCGGAAGCCGGTGAGCCATCGACGCCCAGCAGGATTGGTCGCGGGTCTGGCGTCAGACCCACGTCGCCGTGGATGACGGCCACCGGGCAGTGTGAATGGTGGCACAGGCCCATAGTGACCGAACCCAACACCAGCCGATCGAGGCGGCCATGACCCGTGCTGCCGACCACCACGAGTTGTGCATCCTTGGACGCGTCCACCAGGGCTGGGACGGCACGGGAGGAGATGATGTCGGTCTTCAGGACCGGCATGTGTGCCTTGGCGACCTCTTCGACGATGCCGAGCGCGTCGGCAACGATCCGGTGGCCCTGGTGGCGCTGCCATTTGGTGACCCGCTCCTGCAGCCGCGGATCATGACCGTCGATGATCGCCGGCGTGTACGCGTGCATGACCATCAAGGGCACATGCCGCATGACCGCTTCCCGGGCCGCCCAGCGCACCGCGGCCTTGGCGGACTCCGACCCGTCGACCCCGACGACGATGTCCGATTCCCGTGACTGAGAAGTCATGTTGTCCAACACCTTCCGTGACTATCGTGAATCGACCTATCGAACGACCAAGACCGAGCACTCGCCGTGAGCGATCAGTGGACGGCTGTGCGGACCGATGATCTGCGCGACCTGACTGGCAGCGTTGGCACCCAGGACGGCCAGCTGCACGGATTCGTCCCGATTCTCGGCGAGGAAGCCGGCTACCCGCGACCTGGTCGCCACGGGATAGACGTGGACCCCGGGGTGCCGCTGCGTCATCTCGCCGACTCGCTGATCCAGCTCGTCATAGGTGGTGTCGCCGAAGTCGTCGTCCCACACGCCGACCGCGAGAATCGGTGCGTGACGAAGCTGCGCCTCGTTCATCGCGTATTCGACGACAGCGGCATTGCCCGGTGTACCGTCGACCGGCACCACGATCCAATCAGCGCCGGTACTCGGAACCTGGTGCGGCGAGCGCAGTATCGCCACCGGACAGTGCGCGCGCTCCGCCAGCGCGCTTGCCGTCGAACCCAGAAACCTGCGGGCGACGACGCCGATGCCGACCGACCCGACGCACACGAGCGACGCTTGCGCGGACTGCTCGATCATCGCCAGATCCGATCGCCCCCAGAGGATGTCGGTTTCGACCTTTACTGGACGGCCCGCGGCGTTGACGACAGCCGACGCTGCGCGGAGTGCGGTTTCCGCATACTCACCTTCGAGCATGGTCGGGTCAATCGGCCTTTCCGGGGCATGCGCCACCGGAATGACGTGGACGAGGAGCAACGGGACGTCACGGGAAATTGCTTCGTCGACGGCCCAGAGCGCCGCGTCGATCGCAGCACTCGAACCGTCGATGCCCACCACCACGGGAGCAGATGAGTCGGCTTGCATGACCCTCCTTCGATCCGGCCACACTTTCGCGGCGGTTTATGATCGGACCATATGCGGGGCCTTCGCGCGGGCGCTGGGGCCGATGGTCCCCGATCGATCGCCGGAGGTCCCCGCTGCCGGTCCCTGCCGGGCGTCCTCGCCCGTTGACGTCTGACGACGGCGTGGGGACGTTGGGCCCTCATGCAGCCGTTCACCATCGATCTAGGCCGGAGTTGGTTTCTACGGTTGCTCGGGAGGCATCCGCTCGTTCGTCCCAGCGACCGAATCGAGGCGCTGGCATTCGTCGTCGCCGCGATGGCGATCGCGATTGCGGTACCCGCCGCGGCGGTCATGGGAACGGCGATCCACGACACCCGGTCACGGATGTACACAGCCAGATTGGTCGGGACCGGGCCCCTCTTGTCGGCGCGGTCATCTGAGACGACTTGTCGCTTTCGGCCTGCCCTTCGAGGGCAGCGACTCGGGTCGGAGGATCAGGCGCGCTCTGCGATCGTCGAGTCGGCATGGACCGGAATCAGGGGAGAAGCGGCCATAGCGAAGAAGGCGCACGCGGCGAAAGCCAGCGGATAGCCGGTGGCACCGATCAAGACACCGAACAGGGGGGGAGTTCCGCCCATCATCAGCATCTGGCAGGTGTACTGAACCCCGAGGGCGCGCCCGCTCCAGAACGCCCCGGCGTACTCGGCGATTGCGGTGTACGACAAGCCGTTGTCGGTAACCGTGATCACCGAGGCGCACACCAAAAACACGATGCTTAGCGGGGACTTGAGGTAGTCAGTAAGCGCGAACAGCAGCATGGTGGCCGCAGTCGCGATGCCAATGATCTGGATGGGGCGTAGCCGTGCACCGAGGCGATCCGACCAACGTCCGGCTGCGACGCGGCCCAGTGCGCCAAGGATTTGCGCCACGATTACGATCGCTCCGGCCGAGGCGGCAGACCATCCCCGCTCGGCTATCAACCAGACCAGGGTGAACGTCCACACCACGCTCTGTGGCACTACCAGCAGCATCGACACAGCGTGCAGTCGCACCAGCACCCGAGAAGCACGGTAGGGGTTAGCCAGTTGCGTGGTGAGAGCTTGCGCGCGTGGTGGCCGTGGCGGGTTGAGCACGCTGATCGCACTGACGGCAGCGGACAACGCGCACAACAACGCTGGGAAAAGCACCCCAACTCCAACCCCATAGGCGCCGGCGAGCCGCGGAATGACCAGGGCCCCCAATGCGACCCCCAAGGGGGACGCCGTACTTCGGATTCCCATCGCAAGGCCGCGCCGCTCAGGCGGAAACCAACCGACGACGAGGCGACCGCTCGCGCCGGTATTGCACGCCACTGCCATCCCGCCCAAAAAGAGAAAAGCTCCGAGCGTGAATAGGGAGCCGGATGATGCTGCAGCGACTGTCGTCGCCGCCGCCGCGAGCGCCATACCCACGGTGAGCACTATCCGTTCGCCGACGCGTTCCACCAAGTAGCCCCAGCCAATCATCGTCGTCGCCACACCGAAGCTGGGCATCGCGGACAGAAGGCCGGCCTCCGCCAGGCTCAGGTGGTAGGCGGTTTGAAGCGCTGGAATGAGAAAGACGACACCGCTGATAAGGACGTTCGCACACATCGTCGCCATTAGGGCAACGAGAAGAAGCGACCAGCGTCGGAGCGTACTGATCGCGTCTATAGATCCATTTACATACCCGGTCAAGAGCGCATCATCGCGTACTTTCGGAGCAATTGTCGACTATCTCGTTAACGGTGTTTCCGGCGGTTTTCATCAGTAGGTTTCGGCTGCCGGGAATCGGTCGCCGAAGGTGATTGCAAACGCATTCAACGCGGGTTTCCGCCGCATCGTCCATCGTGCCCTGCCGACGCCGGTCGGGTCCGGAGATCGGGTCACTAGATATAGGCACTTCAGCGCGGCCTGCTCCGCATTGAGGGACTCGATCATTCGTGGAACAGATCACCGTCCTGATCTCCACGTCATAGTCCAGGAAGGGGATGAACTCGTTCCAGGCGTTGTCCCAGAGTTTGATCACCGCCGGGTAGCGCTGTCCCCATTTCTCGGTCAGCTCATCGAACGCAGACCGGGCCGCGGTGGCGTTGACCGCGGTGTAGATCGGCTTCACATCGCGCTTGACCTCATCCCAGTACTTGCGGGAGGTAAGCCGAAAGGTGTTGCGTATCGAGTGAATGATGCACTTCTGCACGATCGCTTGGTGTCACACGTTGCTGACCACCACGGGTAGCCCCTTGAGTCCGTCGCAGACCACGAAGAAGACGTCTTGACGCCGCGGTTGCGCAGATCGGTGAGCACGCTCATCCAGAACTTTGCACCCTCACCGCCAGTGCCGGCCCACAACCCCAGGATGTCGCGTTCCCCGCCCAGGGTCACCACGATCGCGTCGATGAAGATCGCGGCGTAGCTTTCATCCAGAGGCCGCACGGTCCACTCGTTCATCTCCTCGATCACCTTGTCGGTGATCCGGCTGATCGTCTCCTTCGACGCCGACGCCCCGTAGATATCAGCGAAGTGCGCCGAAATCTCGACTGTGGTAAGCCTTTTCGCGTATAGCGACAACACGACCTCATCGACACCGGACAGCCGGCGTTGGCGCTTCTTGACGATCTGGGGCTCGAACGTAGCGGCCCGGTCCCGGGGCACGTCGATCTCCACAGGGCCGGTGGTGTCGGTCAGCACCGTCTTCGATCGGGTGCCGTTGCGGATGTTGCCCGTCGCCGCGCCGGGCGGGTCATGTTTTTCATAGCCCAGGTGCTCGGTCATCTCCTCGTTCAGCGCGGTCTCGATCACCGTCTTGGTCAGCTGTTTGAAGAGCCCCTCCGGCCCGGTCAGTGACAGGCCTTGTTCCTGGGCCAGTCGCACCAGTTCGACCGCAGCCTGCTGCTCCGCGGACTGCTCAGGCCGCTTCTTCTTCGCCACGTCATCCAGTGTCGTCATCACGGCACCTTTCTCGCCGAGCATCGCTCAGCGTTTCAGGCCGGAAACACCGTTAGATCCACAGTCCCGATCTCGGATTGCATGCGCGTAAGGCGCTGTTGCACAGTCAGTTCAAGGTGATCGCCGGATGGCGCGACCGAAGGGAGATTCCGTCGTCCGCACCTGCACACAAGAAGCCATCCAGCGGGCCAAGCGCATCGTCAGCCTCGATGGCGAACTAGTCGACTACCGCAAGGCCCTCGATGCCGCCGTCGCAGACACCGCCCTGAGCTGTGCGAGCTACCCGGCGTGGGCTCGGTAGTGGCCGCATCCGCTTTGACGCCATGGTCGCACCCCGGCCCGGTGTTCTCCGACGCAGTTTTCGCCGCACTGCGGTCTTCCAGCTCGATGCATCGCCAGATGTCGAGCTCGGTCCAGTTGCTCAGGGGGAACACTCTGACCTGCTCGCCCTTCTTGATCCTGCCGTTGTACAGCGACCACGGCTCGGGCCCTTGGGCACGCGGGTCCCACTGACCGAGTTCGTCACGAAAGCTCAGGATGCGTTCCTTGGCCCTGGCGCGGTGATGGCGATCTCTCCGAGCGCCGTGCCATGTGCTGGGCACCGAGCGGGTCGACGCGAGTCACACTGTCGTCAACGCTGAGGTGCCGCGCCGATCTCACCCGCTAGACTCACGGCTTTAGTGTGAAGTGCCAGTAGGCCTGTGCCGCAGTGCAATTCGCAAGACTCGGCAGTGTCATTCTACGCTTGCTCGGGAGGCATCCGCCATGGGTAGGCGATCCACGACACCCGGTCGCGGATGTACGCAGAGGAGGCGCAGAGCCGGCATGTCGTCAACGCACGCGCTGTCGCCGACTCCGAAGGCATTCCGCAGGCGAACTCGGTCGACTTCAACGTACGGCACGCTGGAATGTGTTTGGCAGCAAGCAATCATGTCGAGGTAGTCCCCGTCACGAATCGGGTCAGTTCTGGTGATCGCTTCGACGTCGGGGTGGACGAACGGGGGACCAGGTGGCAACCCCGACTCCGCCCAGCCGGGCGGGGCAGGAAGCTCTCGGCGCGGCCGTGCTGATGTGGCTGTGTGTGGCCGCCGCTGCAGCTGCCGATACCATTCGGTCGCGACGGCGGCTGAATCGGACTCGCTATGCCGAGTGGGATCGAGAGCTCGAAACCCTCGCCGGCGGAGGCCGCTTCACCAGCGGTTCGTGAGCGTTCCCGGCAGCGCTCATCGGGCATCGGGCGGCATGGACATGTGCCGGTGGTCGAATCGGACCGTTACTTCGGCGAGGTCGTGGACCACTGCGTCCGCTCCGGCAGCGCGAAGCTCGTCCTCCGCGCCGTCGACGCGGGCGACGCCGATGACCATCGCAAACCCCCCGGTGCGACCGGCAGCCACCCCCGAATGTCCGTCATCGACGACGACGCAGCGATCTGGCCGCGCAGCGAGTCTGCGTGCTGCCTCGAGAAGGACTGCTGGGTCGGGCTTCCCCCGGAGGCCGAGAGCCTCGGCGACGACCCCGTCGACGCAGACGGCGAACAGATCGTCGAGACCCCCCGCATGAAGAACCTGGCGGCAATTCCTGCTCGACGAGAACAGGGCGACGCCGAACCCCAGGTCGCCCAGACGCCGGACCAGCGCAACCGTCGAATCGAAGATCGTCAAGCCGGTGTCGAGGAACTGCTCGAACACCCGTTGCTTCGACACGGCCAGGCCCCAGATGGTTTCGCCGCCCGTGTCCGTCGGCTGCCCGACGGGTAGCGAAATGCCTCGCGCCGAGAGGAAGTCGGCGATGCCGTTCTCACGTGGTTTGCCGTCGACGAGATTGCGATAGTCGTAACCCGTGAACGGCGAGTGGTCCTCGCCGGGCTGGGCTGGTCGTTCGGCCAGGAATCGGTCGAACAAATCGGTCCACGCGCGGGCGTGTACGGATGCGGTGTCGGTGAGCACTCCGTCGAGATCGAACAACACCGCGTCGTGGTAACGGGCATCGATGGTCACGGCAAGCGATGGAGGAGTCACAGCACATGACGCTTCACCAAACCACGGCGGTCTCAAAGGGGCGAAAGACCACTGCTGCGGTGACTTCCGCCCGCAGACCGCAACCCCAGGTCTGACTAGCGTCGATCTCGGACGGGCGCCGCCTCAGCGACCTGGCTAGCCGGAGAAGGGTGCGAAATGGTGGGCACTGCAACGCAGCACGGGATCGTCGTCGCCGTCGACGGATCAGCGGCGTCGAAGGTGGCGGTCGAATGGGCAGCGTCCGACGCCGCCATTCGACGGGAGCCGATCACCCTGGTCCACGTGCTTCCTGCGCCCCTCATCACGATGTGGCCGGAGCCCCCGAGATCACGGGCCCGCCGGCAGGAGTGGCACCAGCAACACGGCCATCAGATCATCGGCGACGCCGTCGAAGTCGTCGAGCGGTCGGCGGCCCACGAACACGTCAGGGTCGAGCATCAGGTGCTTTCGGGCAACACGTTGTCCACCCTCATCGACCTGTCGAAGGACGCGGCGATGGTCGTGGTGGGATGCCGAGGTCGGAATGCGGAGAATCGCCCAATCCTGGGATCGATTCCCACGGGTCTGATTCGCCACGCACACTGCCCGGTCGCGATCGTTCACGACGAGGTGCGCCCGATCGTGGACTCGACGACGGCGGCGGTGCTGGTGGGTGTCGACGGTTCGTCGGCGTCCGACCTGGCGACGGCGATCGCCTTCGACGAGGCATCCCGACGCGAAGTCGGGCTGATCGCCATGCACTCCTGGGGTGAGTACGGGCCGTATAAGGTCCCGAGCATCGACTGGGAACAACAGTTCAGCGAGGGCAAGACAGCCCTTGCCGAACACCTGGCTCCGTGGGAGCAACGATATTCGGACGTCGCGGTGGAGCGACGCCTGGTCTACGGCGAGCCGGCGTATCAACTGCTGGCGGCATCCGAATCGGCGCAACTCACCGTCGTCGGAAGCCACGGCCGTGGCGGTTTCGCCGGCATGCTGCTCGGGTCGGTCAGTTCGGCGGTCGTGCAAGCGGTGCGGACCCCGGTGATCGTCGCCCGTGAGCCGTGACGGCGGCCGGACGTGAAGAGGGATCTCGCGTTGATGCTCGCTGGCGTCGCTGCGCTTTGGAGCGCTCGGCGGTACTACCGCAACTGGGGCGCCACAAAGGAAGAAGGCCGAGCTCCGATGCTCGGCGACGGACTCATTCACGAGCCGGCAGCGGAGAGCACCGCCGCCGAATGGATAGACGCTTCGGTGAGCGACGTCTGGCCACGCGTCCTGGACGTCGTGTTGGGGGAGGGCCGGACGATCGGGGAGGCCAATCCACCGATCGGAGAGATAATCCGCCTTCCGGTGACCATCTGCGGGCGAGTGGTGGCCGGCGTCACGATGTCAGTCGTCGACGGCGTCGGCGGTCGGTCCTTGGTGCTGCGCACGGTTCATCGAAAGGTGCCCGTCGACCTCACCTGGGCATGGCTAGCTGAACCCCGGTGGGACGACAGGACGCGGTTGATCGTTCGACTGCGTATCGCCCTGCGCCATCCCGGTGACGTCATCGTCGCGGAGGCGGCCGGTCCCGTCGTCGCCATCCTCACGCGGCGACGACTCGCTGAAATCAGGACCAAGCGTGACGTCAGTCAGTTCTGACGGCAGACGATCACCGGCGTGGGGGTTGCGTGCACGACGGTGGTGCTGACCGAGCCGAGAAGCATTCCGGCGAAGCCACCACGGCCGTGGCTGCCAACGACGACGAGCTGGGCGGATTCGGCGGCGTCGAGCAGATGTCGGGCGGGCTGATCGAACACCACGCGGCGGTGGACCACGACGTCGGGGTAGCGATCGTTCCAGCCTGCGAGACGCTCGGCCAGTGTTTCCTCGGCTGCGGATTGGAAGTCGGGCCATGCCATTAAGGGCATGCCGGGAGGCTCAGAATCAATCCACGCATGTATCGCCACCAATTCGGCGCCGCGCCAGGATGCTTCGTCGAAGGCGAGTGCGGTGGCCGACTCCGATGCCGGTGAGCCGTCGATGCCGACGACGACCGGCCCGTGGCTCTCGGTGTGTGCGTCGGCGGGGTCGCGGATGACGGCCACCGGGCAGTGCGCGTGGTGGACCAGTCCGGTGCTGACCGATCCGAAGAGGCCACGACGCCAGGCTCGTTGTCCTCGGCTACCCACCACGATCATCTGCGCGTCCTTGGTCACGTCGATCAGAGTCGGCACCGGGACGGAGAAGGCCAATTCGGAGTTCGTCTCCACCTGCTCGCTCGGCGCGACGGCTTCCTCGGCGATGCGCCGAGCGGACTCGATGACGCGCTGGCCTTCTTCTTCCTGCATCGCGCCGTAGGAAGGCAACGAAGCTCTCGCATTTCCCACTCGCCACGCTTGCGCTGCAGGATTCATGACGTGCAGCAGTGTCAAGCCGACCTTCCGCATCGCCGCCTCCCTTGCGGCCCAACGGATGGCGGCATCCGACGCGGCGGAGCCGTCGACCCCGACGACGATGCGATCAAAGCAGTGGTCGGTCATGTCTATTCCCTTCGTCACGGAGTAACGGTAGGAGTCCACCTCTGAGCAATCAGGAGGCGTTTGGCCTCACCGGCTGCGGCAAAGGTCACTGACCGATGTGATCACGCGACCGCGAAGGCACCAGGCTGAGAAGCGCGACTGCCGCGACGTAGAGCAACGCGTAGGCGATCGGGACGCGTCCTTGCGGGGCGAAGCCTTCGGCCGCAATGCGTGACAGCGTCAACGTCGCGATCGCGAGACCGACCACCAGCAGTGGTACGGCGGTCCACCCGGGAAGCGAGACGCCGATGGTGGGCAGTGCCCTGTCGAAAACCGGTCGTGCCAGCCACAGCATCAGCAGCTCGACGGCCATGACCGCGCACAGGAGAAAGAGCCACACCAACCGGAAGGACCACCACGCCCCGGTACCCGGCTCTGGTTGCGGCAGTAGGCCACTCGGATAGCCAACGAGCGCGACGATCACGACTGGAACCATCTGCCAGAGATACAGCGCCATCACGTTCCGGTTGGCCGCACCGAGTGGTCGTTCGCAGCATGGGTGACGCAGCCAACGCGTCAGCAGGGGCGCCGCCGTGACGAGGAGTCCGGCCTGGGCCGTGGCGAGGGCCAACAACGCGATGCTCGGGGGTGATGAATTCTGGACGGGCGCATCGGGCACGCCGACCATGCTGATCGGGTAGATGCGAAGACCGAGCAGCGCTGCAAGTAGAACGATGGCCCCGGTCGTCATCAGTAACGGCCGGCGGCCATGCAGCGCGCCACTGCGCCAACAGATGCCGATCTGATACACCGCCGCCCAACACAGCACGTAATTGGCCCAACCGATCTCGGGCACGCGTGTGGTGCGGGCCGCGACGTCGACGACCGCCACGGCGATCGCGAGGACGGCAGGCACCCCCAGGCCCCACCGGCGGTGTGCGGCCACCGACAGAGGCGTCAGCGCCACGACGGCGAGATAGACGGGTACGAACCACAGATGCATCGCGATCGCCCACCCGCCGAATGTCAGCGCCGAAGGCGCGACACCGACCGCGCTGAGTGCGGCAACCGTTGCCAGGGCCAGCACGACGTAGGCGGTGGTCGGCCCAAGGATCGCCGCCAGTCGATGCCGAACCCATTGCAGCCCTTCGCCGTCGCCTTCATCGCCGCTCTTGTTCCACGACGCGGCGCTGGCGTAACCGCCGGCCAGAAAGAACACTGGCACGACTTGGAACGCCAGCGTCAGCCATTGCGTCCACGGTATGACGACGAGGGGATAGTCGTTGCCGAATTGGCCGTCGCGAAAGGTGACCGCCGAGACCAGCCAGTGGCCCAGTACCACGATCACGACCGCGATCACGCGGTAGAAGTCGACGGACGGTTCGCGAGCTACCGGGGCGGCAGCGGGGTCTTCGGCCCGTGCACCGGCGGAAGGCGTTGACCGATCACCAGTCATCACGGCCCTTTCGCGAAACGAGCAAAGCCTTCGACTGAGCCTATCGGTGGAAGGCTCGCGCCATCGGGGGCGAAAGGCCCCAATTCGCGCACTGAACGCCACTTAGTCGGCTGAGTGACCCTACGGTGCAGGCTCGACCGTCACGGCAGCGGTGCCGACCAGCGCAAGACGGTGCCGCCGGCAGTAGCCTTCACCACCCCGAACGTCCCGCCACTCTCCTCGGCGCGGCGGCGCAGATTGGCCAACCCGCTGGGCGTCACGATCTCGCCGATTCCGCAGCCGTTGTCGGTGACCTCGATGGACAGGTCGTCATCTACGGTGACCAGAACGGTCAACTCGGTCGCCCCGCCATGCCGCACGGCGTTGCTGGCCGCCTCGCGCACAACGGCTTCCGCATGATCTGCCAAGGTCGACTCGATGACCGACAGCGGTCCGACGATCTGCACCGTCGTGCGCACGTCCGATCCCGCGAACTGTGCCACCGCCTCGTCCAGGCGTTGCCGCAGCCGCGTCGTTCCCGCTGAACCGCCGTGGAGGTCGAAGATCGCGGTGCGAATTTCGTGAATGACCTCCTGCAGATCGTCAACGGAATCGCTGAGACGCTGTTGGGCTTCCGGCGACCGCGTACGTGGAATCGTTCCCTGCAAGGCCAACCCGATGGCGAAGAGTCGTTGGATGACGTGGTCGTGCAGATCTCTGGCGATCCGATCTCGGTCGGAGAGAATGTCGAGTTCCCGAACGCGGCGCTGGGTGCTGGCGAGCTGCCATGCCAACGCGGCCTGGTCGGAGAAGGTCGCCATCATGTCCAGCTGCTCGTCGCTGAACGCTGCGGCGCCGCGCCGTCGCAGCGCGATGACCACTCCCACCACGGTGTCCGTCGCACGCAGCGGAAGCACCAGAGTCGGTCCCGCATCATCGAGAAACTCATCGAACTCCGCGTCAACGGCGTTGCCGCGGTATGGCGTTCGCTGATGGAAGACCCTGCCCGCCGTACTTGACCGCACGGCTATCGGCGTCGCCATGGCGTCGTTCGTCGCTCCCGCCGTCTCGATGACGACGAGCTCCCCGACGTCGGCCAGGGGAGTATCCGCATCGCTGGGCACAGCGACCAAGGCCACCTCGGCGCCGGTCAGTTTCAGCGCCTCCGCGGCGACGAGGCGGAATACCTGTGCGGGATCGACACCGGACAACAGTTGTGTCGCGATGTCGCGGGTGGCCTCCACCCACGACTGGCGGGTGCGCGACTGTTCGTAGAGGCGCGCGTTGTCGATGGCTATCCCTGCGGCCGCCGCAAGTGCCTGTGCAAGGACCTCGTCGTCTTCGCCGAACGGTTGCCCCGAGGCCTTCTCGGTGAGGTACAGGTTGCCGAACACTTCATCCCGGATGCGGACCGGGACGCCGAGAAAGGTCCGCATCGGTGGGTGGTTCGGCGGAAACCCCACCGAAGCCGGATGGTCGTCGAGGTTCTCCAGCCGAATCGGCGTCGGTTCGTCGATTAGGAAACCCAGGACGCCGCGTCCCTGAGGCAGCGAACCAATCTTGCGACTCGTGTCGTCGTCGATGCCTTCGAAGATGAACTCGGTGAGCTCGTGGTCATGGCCCCGCACGCCCAGGGCGCCGTAGCGTGCGTCGATCAGTTCCATCGCGGTGTGCACGATGGTGCGCAACGTCTCCGCGAGGTCGAGGCCAGAGGTGACCGCCAGCATCGCCTCGACCAATCCGTCGAGTCGGTCGCGCCCCTCCACGATCTGCTCGATGCGGTCCTGCACCTCGCTGAGCAATTCCCGCAGCCGCAACTGCGACAACGTGTCACGCAGCGGACGCGTACCGCTGCCCCCGTCAAGTTCGGTCACCCGGCCATCCTGTCACCGGAGGAACGCCCAAGGAGGCATTCACCGCCGCGGGGTCACCTTTCGGAGTGTGGTGGCCGATCCAGCTTCGATACGAAGACCGCCGCCTGGGTACGCCGCTCCATTCCGAGCTTGGCCAGCAAGCGGGACACGTAGTTCTTCACCGTCTTCTCGGCGAGGAACATCCTGGCCGCGATCTGTTTGTTGGTCAGGCCCTCGCCGAGCAGATCGAGAAGGACGCGTTCCTGATCACTCAGCGCAGACAGCGGATCCGACCGTTGGGCGGCCCCGCGTAGCTTGGCCATCAGCGCGGCGGCGGCGCGGTTGTCGAGCAACGAACGGCCGGCACCGACATCCTTGATGGCCTTCGCCAACTCCATGCCCTTGATGTCCTTGACCACGTAACCGCTGGCGCCGGCGAGGATGGCGTCGAGCATTGCCTCATCGGAGGTGAACGAGGTCAGCATCAGGCAGCGCAGGTCAGGCAGTCGCGACAGGAGATCGCGACACAACTCGATCCCGTTTCCGTCTGGCAGCCTGACGTCGAGCACGGCTACGTCGGGGCGCAACGCTGGAATCTGTGCCATGGCGTGCGCGACCGTCCCAGCCTCTCCGATGACGTCGAGTTCGGGATCGGCCGACAGGAGATCGATCAACCCGCGGCGGACGACTTCGTGGTCGTCGACGAGAAAGACTGTGACCATGTGCACGCCCTCCGAGGAGTGTTCGACGGGATCTCCGCAATTGTGCTCGGCTCCTAAGGAGACGATAGGCGATGCCAGGGGTGTCGACGTCATAGAGCGTTGTGGGGTTCACAGACGAGCACCGAGCAGCCGGTGTCGTGCAGCGCGACTTCAACAGCAGCACCCACGACGTCGCCGAGCCCGCGCGCCCGCTCGCGGCCCACCACGACCAACTGAATGTTCTTGGCATTGTGGGCGAGATAGTTCAGCGTGCTGCAGTGCGCTACCACCGATTTGATGTCAACGTCGGGGTTCCTGCGCATCCACCAGGCCAAGCGTCGGTCGAGTTGCGCCTTGGCGCGCCGGTTTCCGTCCGTGACGGCGCGCGCGTCGTGAATGTCGGTAAAACGGGACTGCCAGGTGGTCAGGACGCGCAGTGGTGCACCGCGCAGTCGCGCTTGCGCAATGCCGAGCTGTAGAACGCCTGTGCTGGAGATCATTTCATCGACTTCGACGACGACGGGACGTGGCGGGAAGATTCCGGCCTCGGTGCCACGAATGATGGCCACGGGACAGTGCGCGGACGACGCCAACGTCGCTGCCGTCGATCCGAGTCGACCCATGGTCGTGTGCCTGAGGCCGATGGCGCCCACGCAGAGCATCGCCGCGGACCTCGACGCCTGCAGCAACGTCGCGGCGGGTCGGCCCTGCAGGATCTCCACCTCGATCTTCACCGGCTGGTTGGTCGCCTCGACGGCTGCGAATGCGTAGCGGACCGCCAATTCCGCCGTGGCCAGTCGCTGGGCGGCCATCTCGGGATGCTCATCGCTCTCGGTGCTCGGCTCGATCGCATACAGCAGCCGCAGCGGCACGTCGCGGTCCACCGCCTCGTCGGCGGCCCAGAGCGCAGCCGTCACTCCTGCCCGAGATCCGTCGATGCCGACCACCACGGACGGCGGGTGGGTGTCCTGCATCGTGTACTCCCAACGTTCGCAAGCTCTTGTCCTGAACGCTAGGCGCGGCGTTCACGGTCGATCAGGGGCTTAAGTCCCCGATCCGGCGTCGATGGTCCTTCGTCCACGAGGAACGGTGAGCTGGCGTAACGCTGATCTAGCGGGCGCCCCCGCTGTCCTGCAAACGGAACTGCAGAACATCGGAGAGGGGACGCCGCGGTGTCGGTGGAGGGACCACGTCGAGCGCCGGTGCCAGGCCGATGCGGATGAGCGCCTGCGGATAAGCCCTACCGATCAGACCGCCGACGATGTCGCGACTCGCAGCGACCTCCGTCAAGTGCGTCAGCGTGCAGGTCGCCATCCCTGCGAGGGTGGCCTCCAGGAGCACAGCGGACAACGCTTCGCCGCAGCGCAGGATGTCGTCGCGGGTATCGGCAAGCGCCGACAGCGCGACGATCTGCGAGCGATCCTCGGGCACCTCGAGGCGGCGTTCGGGATGATGGGTCACCGGGAACGATCGACCCACGTCGACTCGGTCGCTCTCAGCGGCCGAGACCAAGGCGCTTTGCGGAATCCCGTCGGACACATCGAACGGCGATGTCCACCAGGACAATTCCTGATGATAGGACGAGTCGTAGAGGCGGAGCGCCTCCGTCAACTGGGACGCCTCGGCCAGCTGGGGCCGATCATTGTCGCCAAGCACGTCCATCGCGGCCCCGTCGTCGTCGATCGCGCGACGCAACAAATCCTCGAGAGCGCCCCAATCGGGGACGGGACCGAACGGCAACCGATCGGTGCGCCGGCGCAAGATCGCATCGGCGCGACTGCGGTGGCCGTCGGTGACGAACGACATCTCGGTGAAGTCGATGGACGCCAAGTGCTGGTGGTTGTTGGGATTTGGGAAGTAGTCGACGTTGGTCGTCCACCCAGCGGCAGCCATGGCGACCCGCAGATGGTCGAGGACGGCGCCGCAGCTGATCAACGCCTCCCGACCCGACCGATCGGTGGTGACGAGGCGATCGCGTTCCAGGTACAGATCGAGGTTGCTGCCCTCGGCGACCCACCGCCACGGCTGGCTGTTGTGATAGGACGGGGCGCGGCATGCCAGCTGAACTGCGCTTTCGATGACCTCGTACGCGACCGCGATGTGCGGCATGATCTGCCTCCTGGAGAATCCGTCCCACACAGAGCGTGCCTCTGTTGAGCGTTGCCGCAACAGGGTATTTATGCCCTTCACATCTGTGACCTTTCTCGCCCGGAAAGGGGCCGACGGCCGCTGTTCGGTCATCCGCACGGGGCACATCATCGTTGACATGAGTCCAACCACCGCGGCGGTCCCGGCGGCAACCGCAACGACGGAAGCGGACCCCCAGTTTCGCGAGACGCACACGGGAATAGTCGCTTTGGTGGGTGATCGGGCGTACAAGGTCAAGAAGCCAGTCGTCAACGACTTCCTCGACTTCCGGACGGTCGAGAGCCGTGAACAGGTCTGCGCCAGAGAAGTCGCGCTCAACAGTCGCCTCGCTGCCGACAGCTATCTGGGCGTAGCCCACCTGAGCGGACCGGCCTGCGGGCCTGCGGAGCCGGTCATCGTGATGCGCCGGTATCCCGATTCGCTGCGGCTGTCCTCGATGGTCGTCCGCGGGGAGGCGGTCGAGCACCACCTGACGGCGATCGCCGACACGGTGGCCCGGTTTCACGAGCGCGCCGATCGGTCTCGCCGAATCGACGTCTCGGCGACGGTGGGGGCGCTCGGAGCGCGATGGCAGGAGAACCTCGCAGAATTGCGACGCTACGTGGGCACCGTGGTGGGGCCCGAACCACTGTCCGAGATAGAGCGACTTGCCGTGCAGTTCATCTCGGGTCGAGCGGACCTGTTCTCCGGGCGGGTCGACGAGCGCCGCATCGTCGATGGTCACGGCGATCTGCTCGCCGACGACGTATTCTGCCCGGCCGATGGCCCGGTGCTGTTGGACTGCTTGGAGTTCGACGACGGTCTGCGCTACGTCGACTGCATCGACGACGTGGCGTTCCTGGCCATGGACTTGGAGTTCCTCGAACGACGAGACCTGGCGGACTTCTTTCTCGCCGAGTATCGCCGACTGTCCGGTGACGTCGGGCACGTTGCACTAACCGAGTTCTACGTTGCCTATCGCGCCGTGGTCCGCGCCAAGGTCGATTGCATCAGAGCAGACCAGGGGCACGTGGCGGCGGCGGACGATGCGCGACGTCACCTCGACATCGCCTTGGCGCACCTCCGTGCGGGCACGGTTCGACTCATCCTGGTCGGTGGGGGGCCAGGGACCGGCAAGACCACTCTGGCCCGCGCATTGGCGGAATCCTTTACGGCCCAGGTCATCTCCACCGACGACGTGCGGCGTGAACTACGCGAGGCGGGCACCATCGACGGCGCCGTCGGCATTCCGAATGTCGGCCTCTACCGTGGTGAGAACGTGGCAGCCGTCTACGACGCTGCACTGCGCCGCGCGGCGGTGGCGCTCGCCGGCGGGCAATCTGTCGTTCTCGACGGGACATGGCGCGATCCTCAGCAGCGCCAGCGGGCACACGACGTGGCCCGGCAACATTCCTGTCCCGTCGTCGAGCTGGCTTGTACGGTGTCGCTACAGGAAGCGCAGCGACGCATCGCCGCCCGCGTGGGGACCAACTCGGATGCGACTCCGCGAATCGCCGGCGTCGTGGCCGCCGAGGGAGATGATTGGGACGGGTTTCACCGCATCGATACGCACGGCCCGCTCAGGGATTCGGTCGCTGAGGCACTGCAAATCTGCTGTCTGGCAATCTGAACGGTCGACGACGTACTCAGCCATGCGGCGACCAACAACCGCTTTCGCGGCTAGTGCCGTCTCGCGCGAGGATGGAGAAGGACATGTCGGACAGTGCTTTACCCGTCGGTACAGCGTTACCCGTCGGTACAGCGTTACCCGTCGTCGTGGGCGTCGACGGAAGTCCGTCGGCACTCAAGGCCGCACGATGGGCGGGCGCGGTCGCCAACGCATCCGCCAGCCCACTGCACGTCGTCCATGCCGAGCCCTACTTCGGGCACAACTGGTCCGACGCCGGAGCGGCCATCCGCGCCGCCGAGATCACCGATCAGCGCGACTCCGCCGCCGCGATCCTCACGGGGGTGGAGGACGCGGTCCATGTCGACTTCGCCGACGTGCGGGTCACCACGCAGGATTTCGTCGAGCCCGTCAAAGAGGTCCTCATTCGCCTGAGCCGCGGAGCCCGGCTCGTGGTGCTCGGATGTGACGAGTTGACGCCGGCCGGCGCACTGCTGTTGGGTTCGACGACGTTGGCAGTGGCGAGTCGAGCGGTGTGTCCGGTCGTGGCGTGGCGTGGCGATGCCATGTCGCCGACGCAGCAACCAGTGGTCGTCGGAGTCGATGGTTCGCGAAGCAGCGGTGCGGCTTTGGCTGCTGCGTTCGAACTGGCCAACCTGTTCGGCGCGCCGCTTCGCGTCGTGCATTGTTGGTCCGCGCTGGTAGCCCTCGACGAAGCAATCGCTCCGTTCCTCACCGACGGAAGTCAGCTGGAAGCCGCAGAGCGACAAGCGGTCACCAACGCCGTCGCCGTATGGCGTCGCCGCTACCCCGACGTCGAGGTGGCCACCGTCGTGGAACCGAACAGTCCGAGCCGGGCGTTGCTGACGCACTCGACGGACGCCCAGCTGGTGGTCGTCGGAAACCGTGGGCGCAACGTGCTCGCCGGTGCCTTGCTCGGATCCACCAGCCTCAATCTGTTGCATCACTCCGATGTTCCGGTCGTGCTCTGTCGTGACGGCGATGCCCACTGACGGTGATGAGCCGCTGCACCCCGTCGGTAATGCCAGCAGCCAGCTCCTCGACACCCAGGTCGGCGTCGAAGTCGCCGATGAGTCCGAACACCAATTCATCTGCGTAGCTCATGATGGCGATCCCCGTCCGCAGCTGAATCGCGATGGGGGGCACCGGCATCAGCGAGATCACCTCGCGGTCCATCACCCGCAGGCGCTTGCGAGGACCGGGGACGTTGGTCGCCACGGTGACCACGCCCCGTTGCGGGAGCTTGGTCAGCAGACGCACCGCCCACGCGGTGAGGGCGAACGGAAGATAGCCCGATCCCGCGATCACCGCTCCACCAGCTTGTCGCTGGCCACTCGACTTCGCCGTCATCAACCTCTTGTGCACCGTGAGCAGCCGTTGCACCGGGTCGGCCTCCTCGACCGGTAGCAATGGCAGCATCACCGACACCCGGTTGTCGGGTTCGTGCAGGTTGTCGGCGGAACGAAGTGACACCGGCACCAGCGTGCGCAACGAGTTTGGCTTCGGATCGCGTCCACGGCGTAACAGCGCCATCCGAAAGCTATCGCTGATCGCCGCCAGCGCGACGTCGTTGATGGTCACCTCGAACCTCTTCCGCACCGTGTCGAGGTCGGCGAGCGACACCCGTGCGGCACTGTAGCGACGCAGGTCGCTCACCGGGCCGGTCAGTGAGGGGGCCGCGGGTGAGACGATCCCCGCGGCGATCTCGGCGGCGCCTGCGGTGACGCGGTACGCGGCGCGCGCGGCACTCAGCGAGAGGTGCCAGGAGTCGGCGACCCAATTGAGCGGATTGAGGCTGGGGAGGGGAAATCCGGCTCGCCGCGCGACCTCCGTCTTGCTTCCACGAATGTCGGTGGCGAACGTCTCGGCATTCTCGCCGTCGCACATCTGCGTCAGGATGCTGCCCGCGGAGATGCCGTCGGCGATGCAGTGATGGATCTTGGTCAACATCGCCCATTTGCCGTCGGCGACTCCGTCGATCAGCCAGCACTCCCACAAGGGCCGGGTTCGGTCCAACCGTCGTTCCATCAGATCGGCGACGACGCCGAACAGTGCCGGCTCGTCGCCGGGACTCGTCACTGCGGTGCGACGGACGTGGTGCTCGATGTTGAAGGCTGTGTCGGCGATCCACTCCGGAGCGCTCCAGTCCCACTGATGCGATTTCACCACCTGGGTGCAGCGTGGAATTCGTCGCACCCGTTCGTCGATCAGCTTCATCAGATCGGCCACCGGCGGCGGCGGTCCTTCGAGGATCGCCAAGGCGCCGATCGCCAAGCTCACGTGGTGGTCGGAGTCCTCCGCCTCCAGGAATCCGGCGTCCAAGACCGACAAGCGCTCGGTGTGCATCTGTACTCCCTTCGCGGAAGCCTCACTGTCGCCGTTTTCGCAAGGAATGCACAGGGCCATAGGTCCTTTCGCCACGATTGGAGACCTTCGGCAGCGTCATGCGGTCGAAATGCCCTGCCGTCGCGGGCGTGGGGGGCAGCAAGATCGCGGGACAGCGCTATCGAGGAGACGAACGATGAAGGCCCAGGTCGGCGATTGGTTGGTGGTCAAGAGTGCGACGACGGGGCGTGCCGAACGGCGTGGCCTGATCACCGAGGTCCACTCGGCCGACGGCTCGGCGCCCTACGTGGTGCGGTGGCTCGACAACGAACACGAGGCCGTGGTGTTCCCCGGCTCCGACGCGGTCATCGTCACGCCGCAGCAACGGGCGGCTGACGAACGCACGGTGTCGCGGCTTCAGACCGTGCAGCAGACGATCCGCGACATCGCGCACACGCCCTGCGACCGGACGGTGCGGGGCCAATGAGCGCCGTGGGCGGATACCGCCAGATCTACCAGGCGAGCCTCGCGGATCCGACGGCATTCTGGGCGAGTGCCGCCAAGGCCGTGACGTGGACGCGCCCGCCCGGCCAGATTCTCGACGACGCTCGTCCGCCGTTCTACCGGTGGTTCCCCGACGCAGAACTCAACACGTGCGCCAACGCACTCGATCGCCACGTCGCCGATGGCCGGGCGGCCCAGCCTGCGCTCATCTGGGATTCGCCGGTCAGTGGATCGCAGCGCACGTACACCTACGGTGAGTTACTCGACGAGACAGCGCGATTCGCAGGCGTGCTGCTAAGTCTCGGAGTCGGCCGGGGTGACCGCGTGGTGATCTACATGCCGATGATCCCTGAGGCCGTCGTCGCCATGTTGGCGTGCGCCCGCATCGGTGCGGTGCATTCGGTGGTGTTCGGCGGCTTCGCCCCGCACGAACTGGCTGCCCGCATCGACGATGCCCGTCCCGGTGTGATCGTGTCGGCATCGTGCGGCATCGAGCCCTCCCGTGTCGTGCAGTACAAACCGATGCTCGACGCTGCCGTGGATGCTGCTGAGCATCCGCCGCGGCACTGCGTCATCGTGCAGCGCGACCGGCAACGCTGCGAACTTGTGCCCGAGCGTGACCTGGACTGGCACCAGCTGATGGCGACTGCAGAGCCGGCTGCCGCGGTGCCGGTCGCCGCCACCGATCCTCTCTACGTGCTCTACACGTCCGGGACCACCGGGACGCCGAAGGGCATCGTCCGCGACAACGGGGGGCATGCCGTGGCGCTGTCGTGGAGCATGCGCCACGTCTTCGACGTCGGGCCCGGGGACGTGTTCTGGGCAGCATCCGACGTCGGCTGGGTCGTGGGGCACTCGTACATCGTCTACGGTCCACTGCTGGTCGGCGCGACGACGGTGCTGTACGAGGGCAAGCCCGTGGGCACGCCCGATCCCGGTGCCTTCTGGCGCGTCATCGCCGAGCACGGGGTGAAGGTTCTGCTGACCGCTCCCACGGCGATCAGGGCGATCCGCAAGGAGGACCCCGATGGCCGACGTCTGGCGGAGTACGACAGGTCGGCTCTGAAGGCGTTGTTCCTGGCGGGGGAGCGGTTGGATCCCGACACGTACAGCTGGGCAACCGACAAGCTGAACGTTCCGGTCGTCGACCACTGGTGGCAGACCGAGACGGGCTGGCCGATCGCCGCCAACCCGATGGGCATCGAGACATTGCCGTTCAAGGCGGGTTCGCCGACGGTGCCCATGCCCGGATACGACGTGCACATCCTGCAGCCCTCGGGCAGCGGATGTGCGCCCGGTGAGCAGGGAGCCATCTGCCTTCGATTGCCTCTGCCGCCCGGGACTCTGCCCACTCTGTGGGGCGATGACGCGCGCTACGAGGCGTCGTATCTGTGCGAACACCCCGGGTTCTACCTGACGGGTGACGGCGGTTACCTCGACGACGACGGCTACCTCTTCGTCCTGGGCCGCATCGACGACGTGATCAACGTTGCGGGGCATCGGTTCTCGACCGGTGCCATCGAAGCCGTGCTGGCCACGCACCCCGCTGTCGCCGAATGCGCCGTCATCGGCGTCGCCGACGAGATCAAGGGTCAGGTGCCCCGCGGGTTGGTCGTGCTTCAGTCGGGGGCCTCCGCCGAGGGCGTCGCCGGTGAACTGGTGGCGCTGGTGCGCGCAGAGATCGGCGCGGTTGCGTGCCTGCGGGACGTCGACGTCGTCCCCGCGCTGCCGAAGACCCGGTCGGGAAAGATATTGCGGAAGGCGATGCGCGGCATCGCACACGGCAAGGACGAGCCCATGCCGTCCACCATCGAGGACCCGGCAGTTCTGCACGCGCTGCGGCCGATTCTGCAGCCTTAGGGCCCACCACCATGTGACATTCGGCCCACGCCAACCGGCAGCAACGCTGGATACGCTGCCGACCATGACCTATGTGATCGGAAGCGACTGCGTCGACGTCATGGACAAGTCGTGCGTGAAGGAGTGTCCCGTCGACTGCATCTACGAAGGCGACAGGGTGCTGTACATCCAGCCCGATGAGTGCGTGGATTGCGGTGCGTGCCGGATCGCCTGTCGAGTCGACGCCATCTATTACGAGACCGACGTGCCCGAGGACCAGTACCAGCACATGGCCGACAACGCAGCGTTCTTCAGCGAAGTGCTACCGGGCCGGGAGCAGCCACTCGGGATGCCCGGCGGAGCGGACGGCCTCGGTCGAGTCGGCGTCGACACGCCGCTGGTAGCCGCCATGCCGCCACAGCCCGTTCACCACCAAGGTGACTGAAACCGGTCTAGTGTCCAAACGTCATTGACAGGACTGCGATTTCAGCCCCGAGGAGTGCCAGACCGATCAGTGGGACCGCGAGTCCAAACCTCTTCTTCGCGGTGAAGAAGGAAAGACCGATCGTCACCAATGCGACCACCGGTGCGCCGTAAGACAGTACGCCGAACCAGAACTCGCCCGGTCCCGTGTGTCGACACAGTTCGTCGGTACACCCGGTGGTGCCCATCACCTGTCCCACCGCGAAGAGCATGACGAGGGCCGCCCCAGGGATGGTCAACAGTGCCAGCGCCCAGTTCAACCCCGACGACCGGGCGTTCCCGACGTCGTTTCCGATGGGGCTGCGCGCGAGTTCGGTCTCGTGCTTCATGGCCGGCCTTTCGTGGACTCACCACGAAGTCGACCATCGCGTCATCGTCGGCGTTAGAGCCGGAAGGCCCCGGTCGCTGGGCCGTTGGTCGCAGGTCGGGTGCCATGGGACGCGGCTGAATGCGTCAGGCAAGCGCGAGGAACAGCTTCTCCAGTTCCGCCTCTGTCATCGGCTTCGCTCCGTTGGCGGCTTCACCCGTCAGGCATTCGCGAAGTCCCGTGGCCACGATCTTGAACCCCGCCCGATCCAGCGCGCGAGAGACTGCGGCCAGCTGGGTCACGACGTCCTTGCAATCACGGCCCTGCTCGATCATCGAGATCACTCCGGCCAGCTGGCCTCGTGCGCGCCGAAGCCGATTCAATACCGCGGCAATGCTGTCCTCGTCGCCAACCATCGGTCCGTCCTCCGTCGCTCGTTCTCGTGGCAATCGTATGGTACCTACGGGGGTATGTACGCTGCCGGGTTCCCGAATCATCCCGCCTAGCAATTCGGCCGCGCCCTGGCGTCGGACGGGACGATGATGGTCCTACCGGCAGGCGACACGATCGGCCGGTCTACTGAGGAGATGCGTGGCGGACTGGGTAGTCGCAGTGGTCGGTGCGTTGCTCGTGGCCGTGGTGGTGCGCGACGTGTTCCATACGCTGTTCCACCCGATCGGCCACGGTAGCGTCGCGCCGAAGGTGATGAAGCTCGTCTGGTGGCTCCTGCGGTTGTTCCGGTCGGATCGGAGGATCGCCTCGCTGACCGGTCCGCTCGGGATTGCGCTGGTGGTGTTGACGTGGGGCGCCATGGCCGTCCTCGGTTGGGCCATGATGTACTTTCCGCAGATGGCGGAGGGCTTCGCCTACGGCACCGAACTGAATCCCGCCGATCGCCACGCCGCATTCGACGCGCTGTACGTGTCGCTGGTGACCATCGGGACGCTTGGGATGGGTGACATCGTGCCGACGTCGGAGTTCCATCGCGTGATCGTCCCGCTCGAGGCGTTGTTTGGATTCATGCTCTTAACGGCAGCCGTGTCATGGGTACTTCAGATCTACCCCGCGTTACACCGGCGACGCGTTCTGGCGCTTCAGCTCTCGACTCTGCGGGAGGCGCGGCGGGTGAATCCCGATCTGGGATTTGACTGCATCCCGATCGACGTGCTCACAGGATTTGCCGGCGCCATCGTCGAGGCGCGAAACGACTTCACACAATACGGCGCGACCTACTACTTTCGCGACGTCGAAGCGGATGCTTCGTTGGCATCCTCGCTCGACTACGCGGCGCAGCTGGCTTCCGATGCCGCGAGCAGTACGCGGCCGGAGACGCGGCTTGCCGGTGCTCTCATCACCGCTGCCGTGGAGAGTCTGGTCGGGCTGCTCAACAAGGAGTTCTTGAGACTCGACGGCGACGTCGATGCAGTCATCCGGGCGTACGCCACCGACCACCGACACGTCAACTGAGCCGACGGAACGCGTTCTTGCTATTCGGGCTTGAGGCGGACGCGTGGGCCTCCACCCGCGACGTGAATGGTCTGTCCGCTGACCCACCAGCCGGCCCGCGACGCCAACCACAGGAAGGCGTTCGCCACGTCCTCGGGGGGTGCCGGCCCGGCCGGTCAGATTGTTCGGATAGGTGAGGGCGTGCTGTGCCTTCTCGTCGAGTCCCGCCGCGGCGTGTCCCTCGGTCAGCACCGTTCCGATGAGGACCGAGTTCACCCTGACCTGCTTGGCGAAGTAGTGAGCTAGGCCCAGCATCAGATGCCCCAGGGCCGTCTTGGCCTCGGAATGGGCGAGGAAGTCGAATGCCGGGACCGCGCCGACCATCGATGCGGAGTTGGTGACCGAGGCGTTGTCGGCGACCAGAAGATGCAGACGGCACGCGGCTGTCATGCGCATCACCGCCAGACAGTTCAGCCGATAGCTCTCGATCATGTCCTCGATCGGGATGTCGAGCGGATCGTCGCGCTGACCGTCCCGATCTCCGCGCTGGGCTTCCTCGTCGGGGCGCTGTCCTGGCGCATGCACACCGCCCGTGCGCTCGAACGCCTCACGATGCAGTTGCAGGACTGCGAGCCCACCGATTCGACGCTTCGCGAATTGTTGTCGAAGGCCGTCAAGGATCCGACCCTGGAATTGCGATACTACGGAGACGAGGAGGTCCCGTGGCGCGACGGAAACGGGCAGCCCGCGACCCTTCCCGGTGCGGACGTCGACCGCTGCGTGATCGTGCTTCCCGACGCTGTGCCACCGATGGCGGCCCTGTTGGTGGACGGCGCGTTTCGCGATCAGACCCACTTCGTGCATGCCCTCGGGGCGAGGGCCTTCACCGCGTTGAAGCGCGGACAGCTCACCTCTGCGCTGCAGACCACGGTAGACGACCTCGCGGCGTCACGCGCCCGGCTGGTTCATGCCGGCGACTCCGAACGCCGCCGCATTCAGCGCGACCTGCACGACGGCCTGCAGCAGCGTCTGGTGATGTTGCGGATCCGGCTTGGCACCGCCGCCGAAGCCGCGGAGGAGGAGAGTCGTGATGAAAATGTTTGTCCGCCAACGCTTGCTGCTCTTGGCGACGAGGTCGATGCCATCATCGACGACCTCCGCGTGGTCATGAGGACGATCTACCCGTCACTACTGATCGATGCTGGCGTGGTCGAGGCGCTCAGCGCTGCGGCAATGCGTGCGCCACTGGCGGTCTCGGTCGAAGCGGCTGGCCTCGGCAGATATCCGGCCAAGATCGAAAGCGCGGTGTACTTCTGCTGCTTGGAAGCGCTGCAGAACGCGGTCAAACACGGAATCTGCGCCAAACACGTGACTATCCGGATCATCGACGACGGCTGGCTGCGGTTCGAGGTGTCCGACGATGGCGTCGGGTTCAAGCCCGCTGGGCCCGGTGGCGCGGGACTGACCAATATGCGCGATCGCATCGAGGTCGTCGATGGCGTGTTCGCAGGGAATCCGAACCGGGCACTGGCACCAGGGTGTACGGCGCCATCCCGCTGAGTGACGGCTGACCGGACCTCCGGCTACTCGCTCGAACACGGTCGTGTGCCGGCGGCGTCGACCAGGTCGCTGCCGGAGTGGCGGCCCACTCGGCGGCGTACTTCTTCGCTCATCCGGACGTCAACTCCTTCTTCACCAACCTCGCAGGCCAACCGCCGACATCAGTGCGCGCTGAGGTCAGCACCTAAATGACCGACCAATCCGCAAGTGCAACAGGATCTTGCGGCGATTCATCAACCCTTGGTCGACATCAAGGCTCGTTGCGGCATCGATGAACGCGGTACGGCCTGACGGCCCGCGCTCGACGAATGGCAGCTAGACCATCAGCACCGCGGCGCCCGATATCCGGCCTGCGCTCAAGTCGCTCAATGCGACGTCGGCCCGGTCCAGCGGATACTGCGGAGTAGTGACGTCGATGTGGTGCTCACCGGCGAACGCCAGGAATTCGCG
>JBBRTH010000015.1:0-95609 GCA_038244615.1 Mycobacteriales bacterium
ACCGCGGTATTCTTCACCTGCGAAGTGCCTTCCCGTCAGGATATTTGAACCGTAGAGAAGTCCAATTATCCCTTGCAGGACAGGCACTTTCGCTTATCTACACACCGTTACGGGCGACATTCTGCGAAAAATGCGGGCTAGTGAACCAGAGTGGCGCAACGTCCAGGGCAGCCGTCGCGATCTCCGGCGTATGGTCCGGCGTCAGAGGTTCGAGCGACACCCGGCGCTCCCCCGCGAGCACGACGGGTTCGAGGAAGCCCGTCATCGGCGGCGACCGCCCTCCGACCACGCCGCGACCATGGCCATCATCGCCACGACGGCGGCAACCACCACCGCACCCGCGCCGATGTACAGCCCGTAGCCCGCGGCCACCGGGGGTGCGACGTACAGCCGGTAGTACCACAACACCAACACCGCTAGCAGTACCGAGATACCAAGTGTCGCAGTCGAAGCCATCTTCGGGTACAGACTCCGTGCCGCCATCGACGCAGCCACGATCAGTGTCGAACTGAGCACGACGATGAGCTGCCCGACGCCGAACCCGTTCGGCGGCACGTGGATCACGCCGAGCTTCCCGCCGATCGCGTTCGCCCGCCCGCCGCCATCCGCATTGGTGACCAGCCACGGCAGCCACGCGCTGACCAGAAGCACCGTCGAGCACAGCACGACGAACCATCCGGGGCGCAGGCGAGCCATGCGACGAGGGTATCGGGTCGCCGGCCCTCCTCGACGTAGGCTGGACGCATGACGGAGCTCCCCGAATGGGCCCGGAAACTCGATCTGGCGCCACACCCCGAAGGCGGCTGGTACCGCGAGACGTGGCGCAGCGAGCTGACCCTGGGACAGCAAGCACTCCCGCCCGACTACACCGGTACCCGCAACGCGGGTACCGCGATCCTGTTCCTCCTGATGCCGGGTCAGCAGTCGGCCTGGCACACCGTTCGCAGTGCCGAACTGTGGCTGCACCACCGCGGCAGCGCGCTACGTCTCGAGGTCGAAGCCGAACAGGACGGCACCGCAACTCATCTGCTCGGCAGTGATGTCGGCGCGGGTGAACAGCCGCAGTTCGTCGTGCCACCGGGTCACTGGCAGCGAGCCACCCCACGCGACGACGAGCCCACCCTGGTGAGCTGCGTCGTGGTGCCCGGGTTCGACTTCGCCGACTTCGCGCTCGGCGCGCCTACCGACTGAGCAACTGCACCGCGGCCGACACCAAGGCGGTGTTGTCGGGCGTGACGGTGCCGTCCGGCAGCGTCAAGGTGTCCTCCATGCCGATGCGCGTCTGGACGCCGCACACTCCCGCGTGTTCGAGCAGCGACCAACAGCTTTCGTCGAGGCCGTGCAACAGCACCGGCGCCGGGGAACCCGCGGCCGCGATCCTCTCGAGCATCGCGTCCGCCACGGCGACGTCCTCGTGCCCCTGCAGTTCGATCATCACCCGCATGCAGTGCTGAGCCATCGTCGACTCGGCCCACGCCGCCGCGGCCTCGAGATGGAACAGACCGATCTCGACGCCAAGCCCCTTGCCGAGCAGGACGTCCGCGAGCTCGGGTGAGCCCGGCTCGTGCCAGTTCAGCGAGGCGAAGTCGGGCAGCACCGTCCAGGCCTCCACCGCGCAGCGCCGCGCGTCCGGGTCGGGGAGCGCAAAGAACCCGGTGGTCACACCGAGCGGCAGGCCAGGCGCCGCCGCCCGCACGGCCGTCACCGCAGCGGCGACGACGTCGGGTTCCAGCGAGTCCTTCCCGTCGGGCGTCTTCGGGTGCATGTGGACCGCTTGCGCGCCGGCTTCCCGAGCGGAGACGGCCGCGGCGGCCAACTCCTCGGGAGCGACGGGCAGATTCGGGTGCTGATCGGGGGTGCGAGCACCGTTGATGCACGCCTTGACGTAGATCTTCGCGGTAGGCATGGCTCTATCTTCACCCGTCGTCACGAAGCTTTCCGAAGTAGCGTCTCCGGAATGGAGAGGCACACCATCGTCTGCGGCGACGATCCGCTGGGATTGCGGATCATCGAGCAGCTCCGTGCCGCGGGTCGGGAGATCGCGATCATCGATTCCTCCGACGGGCTACGCGACGCCGGCATCGCCGACGCGGCGGCGCTGATCTGCGCCGACGACGATGACGCGCTCAACCTCGAAATAGCCCTGCTGGCCAGGCAATTCAACCCAGACGTCCGCGTGGTCGCTCGATTGGCGAACAGTGTTCTGCGGGAGGCCGTCGCCATCGGCAACGGCCCGGGCGCCATCTTGGACGTCGCCGATCTGGCGGCCCCGTCGGTGGTCGAGGCCTGCCTGTCGCGCACCACGCACTCGATCACCGTCGGCGGGGTCGAGTTCGTCATCACGGGCACCAACGCGCCTCGCGATGCCACGCTGCGCGAGATCTTCGGCGACCTGGCTCCGGTGGCCATACTGCGCGGCGATGAGTCCCCCGACCCCGGCGTCGTGGTGCCGTGTCCCGGCCGCGACGAGCGGGTCCACCCCGGTGACTGGATGGCAATGATCGGGACGGCCGAGGACCTGGCGGTGCGGGGCCTTGCCATGGCCGCACCCGTGAGCACGGCTGCGGACCGTCGACGGCAGCCGTTCAAGCGGGTGATCGACGCGGTGCGAGCGTTTCGCGACGACGTGAACCCGAACTTCTTCAAGGCACTCGCCGCGTCGATGAGCCTGTTGCTCGGCGCCACCATGCTGCTGCGCTTCGCGTACGACAGGCCCGGCATGAGCTTCATCGACGCGCTGTACTTCTCCACCGAGACCATCGCCACCGTGGGCTACGGCGATTTCAGCTTCGTCGATCAGCCGACTTGGCTGCGACTGTTCGGCATCGTGCTCATGTTCGCGGGCGTGACCACGACCGCGGTGCTGATGGCGTTCGTCGCGGACCTGCTGTTGTCCCGTCGCATCGTGCAGAACGCAGGCAGGCGCAAGGTCCGCGAGCTGACCGACCACATCGTCGTCGTCGGTCTCGGGTCGTTCGGCATTCGGGTCGTGGCCGACCTGAAGGCCACCGGTCACGACGTGGTGGCCATCGAGCGCAGCCACGACAACCGGTATCTGGCATCGGCCGCGGAGCTCGACGTGCCGGTGATCTTCGGTGACGCCACGCTGCCCCAGACCCTGGACTCGGCCCGCATCGACGATGCGGTGGCGGTGGCCGTGCTTACGCAGGACGACATGGTGAACATCGAGACCGGCATCGTCCTGCGCGAACGGCTGGGCGAGCGCTGGATGCGGTCGGCCGACCAACCGGGTGTGCCCGTGGTGCTGCGCGTCTACGACCGGACCCTGGGGGCGGCCGTCGCCCAGCGCTTCGGCTTCGAGAACGTGCGCTCGACGGTCGAGCTCGCGGCGCCGTGGTTCATCGGCACGGCCATGGGCCTGGAGGTGCTCGGCACCTTCTCGGTGGGTCAGCAGTCGTTCATGGTCGGAGGCGTCGAGGTGCAACCAGGCAGTGAACTCGACGGCCTCCGGATGGCCGAGATAACCACTCAGACCCGGGTCATCGCGATCGCCCGCGGGCCCGGCGACGTCCAGCTGCACCCCCGCCGGGACACCCAGTTGTTCGCGGGCGACACCGCGTATCTGGTGGGCCCGCACCGCGAGCTGCTGGACACCCTCCGCAAGGGGCAGCGCGATGTCGCGGCGCGCCGAGTGCACGGTTCAAGTACGTGAACGCCGCCTGAAACCACCCGGGAAGGCCCGTCAACAAGCGTGCAGTCGGCGAGGAGTTCCGTTACGGCGTGCGGGCCAGGATCTGGTCGACCCCCATCCGGCCCTGCTCGAAGGCCAGCCCACCGCCGATAAGGTAGAGGCGCCACACCCTGGCGACCTCCTCCCCCTGCAGTGCGACGAACTCGTCGTAGAAGGTCTCGAACGTCTCCAGCCAGTGCTCGACCGTCTGCACGTAGTGCTCGCGCATGGCCTCGACGCCGCGGACTTCGAAACCTGCGTTCTCCAGGTGCCGAATGGTCTGCCACAGCGGCCGCATGTGCATGTCGGGGGCGATGTAGGACTCGATGAACGGCCCACCGCCCGGTGCCGTGCCCTCGCGTCGTGACATCTGTTGCAGCAGTAAACGACTACCCGACTTTAGGGCATCGAACATGGTGGAAACGTAGGTGGGGTAGTTACCCTCCCCGACGTGCTCGCCCATCTCGATCGAGCTCACCGCATCGAATGTCGCCGGCTCATCGGACAATTCGCGATAGTCCTGCAGACGCACCTCGACCAGACTGCCGAGTCCCTCCTGGGTGACGCGCTCGGTGATGAAGTCCCGTTGCTCTACCGACAACGTGATGCCGGTGGCGTGAACGCCGAAGTTGCGTGCGGCGTAGCGGATCATCGACCCCCACCCGCAGCCGACGTCGAGCAGTCGCTGCCCTTCCTTCAACTCCAGCTTGCGACAGACCAGGTCGAGCTTCGCGGACTGCGCATCGTGCAGCGACTGACCGTCGTGGGTGTAGTACGCCGACGAGTACGCCATGTGCTCGTCGAGAAGAAGCTTGTAGAAGTCGTTGGACAGGTCGTAGTGGTGCGCGATCGCGGCACGGTCCCGGCCGCGGGTGTGCAGCCGCCCCGCCAGTCGCGCCTCCGACGCGGGAGGCTTCGGCGGCAGTCCGACGGCGCCGAGCCTGGCAGCGGCAAAGCCAGCACCGGCCTTGTCCCGCAACGGGATCGACGCGCGATGTTTGGCCGACATCGCCCACGCACGCCGGAAGCCATCGGCCATGTCGCCGTCGACGTCGATGTCGCCGGTGACATACGCGCGAGCGAGACCCATCTCACCGGGCGCCCACAGCAACCTGCGCAGCGCGCGGCGGTTGTTGATGACCAGCACCGGGCCGTCGGCGGGACCTGCCTCGGTGCCGTCCCAGGCGCGGATGCGGACCGGCAGCTCGACGCCGGCGCCGTCGCGGACCAGCTCGGCAAGTCGGCGGGCGACCGTCATGCGAAGACCGACTTGAAGTTGTCCAGCGATTCGCGGATATCGCTCTTGAGTGAACTGGCGACGATCATTCCGATCGGCCCGAACAGCGCGGGCCCACCCAGATGCACGTCGAACGTCACGGTCGACCCGACGTCGGCCGGCTTGACCTTCCCCATCAGCTTGACCTTCACACCGCCCTTGCCATCACCGTCGAGCGTGAGCGACTGCGGCGGCTTGTAGCTGACGATCGTCCACCTGATCAGGTTCATCATGCCCTTGACCTCGACGACCGAGGCCAGCATGGTGCCCTTCTCCAGCGTTTCGGGCAGCGTGGTGCGCCACACTCGGTGGATGCTCAGCCACTCCATGTAGCGCGAAAGATCGGAGGCGGCCTCCCAGGCCTGCTCCGGCGACAGCGGGACGTCGATGGAAACCGACAGTTTGGCCATCTTCTAGGAGGTCGGCGGGGGTCCGGACGACGCGGCGGGCGGTGTCGCGGGAGGTGCCGCGGGCGGCGGCTGCTGGGTCCCCGCATGGTCGGTTGCGGCCTTCTTCGCAGCCTCCTGCACCTTGTCGACGGTGCCCTGGTACTTATTGCCGGTCTTCTTGTCGACCGCGTCGCCGACCTTCTCGATTGCCATGTCGACCTTGTCGGCGTTCTTCGACACCAGGTCCTTCACCTTGTCCATAAATCCCATGGCCCCACTCTAATGTCTCGAACTGCTAGTCGGACCGCCAGAGCCGTCGGCTCTCCCCCAGAATTCGGCCCTGCACCCACCAGACCACCTCGATCAGCGCGGCCGCCACGACCCCGATGGTCAGCGCGGTCGTCGTGATCGCCAGGTTGGAGGGATCGAGCATGAAGGCCTTCCTGGCCAGCGGAAGCGAGAAGATCACCACATAGGCCGCCGCCGAGATCGCGACCAGTCCGATCCGCCACCACTCGTACGGCCGCGCCACCACGGCGAGCACCCACAGCGCGCTCACCAGGAGCGTGATCAACGCCGCCGTCGAGGCCTGCATCTGCTCCTCGTCCGTCGAGGCACGACCCTCATACGCGAGCAGGTAGCTGACGAACGTCGCGAGGCCGACGATCAGGCCGCTCGGCAGCGCCGAGGTCATGACGCGTCGGACGAAGCCCGTGTGGGCACGTTCGCGGTTGGGCGCCAGCGACAGCACGAACGCCGGGATGCCGATGGTGAACCACGCAGCGATCGTGACGTGGATGGGCTGGAACGGGAACGGCAACGGGCCCGTACCGAAGAACTTCGCGGAGAGGCCCGCGAGGCCTACCAATACCGCCAGCAGTACCGAGTACACCGTCTTGGTGAGGAACAGATTCGAGACGCGTTCGATGTTGCCGATCACCCGCCTGCCCTCGCCGACGACATACGGCAGGGTTGCGAACTTGTTGTCCAGCAACACGATCTGCGCCACTGCGCGGGAGGCGGAGCTACCAGAGCCCATCGCGACGCCGATGTCGGCGTCCTTGAGCGCCAATACGTCGTTGACGCCGTCGCCGGTCATCGCCACGGTGTGGCCACGAGACTGCAGGGCGTGCACCATCGCCCGTTTCTGGTCGGGCCGCACCCTGCCGAACGTCGTGTACTCGGCCACGGCGTCCGCGAGCGCCTCGGGCTCCTCGGGCAGCTGCCGAGCATCCATCGTCTCACCGTGCAGTCCGAGGCTGCCTGCCACCGCCGCGACGGAGACGGCGTTGTCACCGGAGATCACCTTCACCGTAACCTTTTGCGCGGCAAAGTAATCAAGGGTCTCACGGGCGTCGGGTCGCACCCGTTGCTCGAGCACGACCAGCGCGACGGGGGTTACGGCCCCTGGCGCGTCGGGCGCGTCGACCGGCCCGTCCGACGAGCCGAGGAGCAGAACGCGCAGGCCCTTGGCGCCGATCTGCTCGGCCACTTCGGCGTCCGGCGACGCCGGATCCAGCAGCACGTCGGGTGCGCCGATCACCCAGTTGCCGTGTTCCCCATAAGAAGTGCCACTCCACTTGGTCGCAGACTTGAACGGCGCACTGGCGGTGGCCGTCCAGCCAGGTGGCTCGTCGTACGCCTCGCCGATGGCCTGCATGCTGGCGTTCGGCCGGTCGTCGTCGGCGGCCAGGGACGCCAGGGCGTCCACGCTGTTCGCGGCGCCCAAGGTCTTGAGATCGCTGAGCCGCATGCCGTTCTCGGTCAACGTTCCCGTCTTGTCGGCACACACCACGTCCACCCGGGCCAGGCCCTCGATGGCGGGCAGTTCCTGTACCAGGCACTGGCGCCGGCCGAGGCGCACCACCCCGACGGCGAACGCGATCGACGTCATGAGGACGAGGCCCTCGGGCACCATCGGCACCAGCGCACCGACCATGCGCAACACCGACTCCCGCCAGCCGACGTCGGTGGTGAACAGCTGGGTGTAGATCGTCAGGAGTCCGGCGGGAATCAGCAGGTAGGTGATGAACTGGAGAATCTTGTCGATGCCGCTGCGGAGCTCGGACTTCACCAGCGTGAACTTGCTGGCCTCCTCCGCGAGCTTGGCCGCGTACGCCTCGCGGCCCACCTTCGTCGCGCGGTACGCCCCGCTTCCCGCCACCACGAAGCTGCCCGACCTCACCTCGTCGCCGGCATCCTTGGCCATCGGATCGGCTTCACCGGTGAGCAGAGACTCGTCGACTTCGAGATTCGCCTCCTCGAGCACCTCGCCGTCGACCACGATCTGGTCGCCAGGCCCGAGCTCGATGACGTCGTCGAGCACCACCTCGCGGGGTGACCGCGGCACGGACCCAGACTGCCTGCGCACCAGGGGTTTCGCCTGACCGACGATCGCCAGCTTGTCCAGCGTCTGCTTGGCCCGCAACTCCTGAATGATGCCGATCGCACTGTTGGCGACGATGAGAATGCCGAACAAACCGTTGATGATCGATCCGGTGGACAACACGATGATCAACAGCACGCCGAGGATCGCGTTGATCCGGGTGAAGACATTGGCGCGGACGATCTCCTCTACGCTGCGTGCGGACCTGGTGGGGACGTCGTTGGTCTTGCCCTCGGCGACGCGCTCCGCCACCTCGGCGTCGGACAGGCCGAGGGCGAGCGTGCTACTCATCGGGTAAAGGTTCCCTTGCCGTCCTCGTCGTAGTACTCGAGGGTCAGCCTGTTGCCGTCGAACGTCGCCGTGGAGATGCTGCCGGGTGGCGAGTTCTCGGTGACGAAGCTGAGGCTGAACACATTGCCGTCCCAATGCTTCAGCGGGAAGACGAGTTTGGGGCCGATGGCCAATTGGAGCCCGACGCCCTGCTCCGTCACGCGGGCCGGTCCCCAGAAGGAGTTGGCGTAGCCACCGACGTAACTCGCCAACGGTTGCGCAGGCGCGGGGTCCGCCGGGGGCTGCTTGCCGACGAGAGAGCCGACCGGCTGCTCCATCTGCACGAACGCGGCGTTGTACAGGTTGTACCAGTCCTCCCGCACCTGACCGAACTGCACCAGGTCGGCGAACTCGGCGGTGAGCGTCTCTGGTAGGCCCGCAGGAGTTGCGTTGGTGAGCGCGACGATTGCCACGTCGGCAGACGGCAGCATCAGGAAGTTGGTCCCCGACCCCAGCTCGAATGCACCCGAGTGACTGAGTTGCGTCCTGGCATCCGACGTCGTGCCCACATTGAATCCGTAACCGTAGAAACCGGACCGCATGGACGGGTCGGTGGCTCGATCCGACACGCTCTGCGGGGTGATGGCGGGCAGCAGTGCCTTCGGGTCGACGATCGTCTTGCCGTCATAGGTGCCAATGGCCAACAGCATGCTCAGCCAGTGCGTCATGTCGTTGACCGAACTGCTGACGCCGCCCGCCGGGGCCTCGGGCTGGGGGTCGCGAACGTACTTCGGTTCGTAGCGGCCGTCGAGGTGGATGTGCCCGACGGCGCGGTCGGGCCGAGCCATGAACTCGTCGAAGCGTGAGCTCGTCGACGCCATCCCGAGCGGCTTATACAGCACGTCCTGGCTGAGGTCCTCCCAGGACTTGCCTGCTCCGACGGCGACGGCCTCGGCACCCGCGGTCAGCCCGAAGTTGGTGTAGGCGTATGAGGTTCGGAACGGATTGAGCGGATACTTCCGCAGGTGCTCCAACACGTAGCGCCGGTCGTAGCCCATGTCCTCCAGGAAGTCGCCTGCATGATCGGGCAGCCCGGACCGGTGCGAGTACATGTCCCCGACGGTGACGAGCTTGGTGATGGCCGGGTCGGACAGCGCGAACCACGGCAGCTTCTCGACGATCGGAGTATCCCAGCTGATCGTGTTCTGCCCCACCTGGTGGGCGACGACGGTGGAGCCGAGTGGTTTCGACAGCGACGCCAGCTGAAACACGGTGTCGGCATCCACCTTGTTGGCGGGATCGTCCCCCTTGGTCACGTCCTTGACCCCGAAGCCCTTGGCGTAGAGCGTCTTTCCACCATGGACGACTGCTACGGCCATCCCGGGGATACCCGACTTCTTCATCAGGTCGTCCACCAGACCGTCGAGTTTGCCCACCGCGTTCTCGACTGCGTCGTCCGGCAACGGCTGTGCCGCTACTTCTTGGGGCGGACCGTCGGACGCGCTGGCACCGCCGGACTGTGCAGCGGGCGTGGCATCACAACCTGCAAGCAACGCGACGACGGTGAGGACGCAGATCAGCGGCCGGAACGAACTCGAGGGGCGCACACCATTACGCTAGCCGGTCACGCCCTCCACCATGGGTCCAATGGCACCGACGGAACCGATGCTGGACCCATTTCGACGCGCTGGCCGGGCCGCGGCGTCGCCACTGCGACCCCGTCGCCGTCGGCAGCGGTCAGCAGCCGCTCGACGGGTTCGGACCACGGGTGCGGTGCCAGCCGGAACGTTGCCCAGTGGATGGGCACCAGCAGTCCGGCGTCGGTGACGTCGCGATGCGCGCGCACCGCATCCTCGGGGTTCATGTGGATGTCGGGCCAGCCGGGGTGGTAGGCCCCGACCGGCATGAGCGTCAGATCGAACGGGCCGTAGTCGGCGCCGATGTCGGTGAAGCTCTTCGTGTAGCCGGTGTCACCGCCAAAGAAGGCGCGGTGCCGTGGCCCGACGATCGCCCACGAGGACCACAGCGTCACGTTGCGCGTCAGGAAGCGCCCGGAGTAGTGCCGCGCGGGCGTGCAGACCAACTCGAGCTCGCCGAGAGAGGCGCTCTCATTCCAGTCGAGCTCGACGATGCGTTCGTCCGGGATGTGCCACGCGCGCAGATGCGCGCCGGTGCCGAGTGGCACGAAGAACCTGGCTCGCTGTGTGAGCGCGAGCTGCTTGATCGTGTCGACGTCGAGGTGGTCGTAGTGGTCGTGGCTGATGATCACGGCGTCGATGGCGGGCAGTGCCTCCAGCTCGGCGGGGACCGGGTGCAACCGCTGCGGGCCGAGCGCGCGCGACGGTGAACAGCGGTCGCTCCACACGGGGTCGGCGAGGATCCGGTAGCCGTCGACCTCGATCATCACCGACGAGTGGCCGTACCAGATCGCCGCGAGGTCGGTGGCCGGCAGGCTCGGGTCGGGCGTGACCAGTGGGACGGGCTGCGCCGGATGCTGGGTCGAGCTGCCGCCGATGACTTCGCGCGCGAGCGCGAGCTGCTGCTCGCGGTTGAGGGTGGTGTCGGATGCGGGTTCGAGGTTGACGAACATGCCATCGCGGTAGTTCGGCGAGCCCTTGGTGGTGCCGTCGATCTCGACCGGCGACGCGCCGAGTGCCTCTGGCGCTCCTTGGAGTGCCCGCAGCGCCCACCCGCCGCCGACGACCGCTGCGGTACCGCCGATCAGACGCGTCGCCCGCCAGGACATCTAGCCTAGATTTTTCGTGAAGCTTGATGCGACACTGGTCGTAGATACGCGAAAGTGCCTGTCCTGCAATGGAAGAATAAGACTTCTTGAGGGTCCATGATTCCAGCGGGAAGGCTTTGCACAGGTGAAGAGTAGCGCAGCACGGCCACGGGTGAAAGTGTCCGCCGACGGCCAGGGGGTCGTGTCGCACGCCGGGGTGGGAGTGCTGCGAGAGGTGGCCGAGTTGACCGGGCTCTGCGCCCAGGTCATCGCCGACGGCGCGGACTGTGTCGATGGGGTCGGGCAGCAGTGCGGTGACCGCGAGCATGTCTTCGGCCCGGCGGCGTCGACGACCACGAGGTGGCGGTAACACCAACGACGGTTGGTCGCCGGCGATCGAGTCCGACGGCGGCATCCGCGAGGGCGCCTGGGTCGCCGAGGCCACCAGCCTGGTCCCGATGACCGGCCGGTCGGCCGACACCCGGCTGATCCTGCGCAAGGAACGCCCGCACGAGCGGCGGTGTATGGTTCATAGAGCTGATGTTCACTGCAGCAGAACGAGCGCGACGGTCATCAGCAGCAGCAGAAACGCAGGTAAGAATTTGGTCAACTTGTCCTTGACCTTCGCATGCATCACCAGAGCCCCGATCATCAATCCTGCAACGGTCAATGCCGCCGGCCGGATGAGTTCCGGAACCCAGATGCCGACGATCAGCAGTATCGCCGATCCGATCTTCAAGGCACCGACCGTATAAAAGCACCAATCGGGGAGACCGTACGCGGCAAACTCTTCTCTAAGCGACTGCGCCGAACCTCCACGAAATGGGGTCGCCGCCCGCGCCCGCACCAGCCAAACGTTGAGGAGCCCGATTCCAACGATGACTTGGAGAATGGTTGAAACCACGAAAGATGACATCTGGTGCCTTCACTGCCGAGTGTCGCTGCGCCGATGAATGATAGATGATCGGACTCACGACATCATGGACGCGCTCTACCAAGCACTCAAAGCTCTGTCGATTCTGTTGTTCCTCTACTACGGCTTGAGTGTCCTCGTCTCCAACGCGATGGTGAAGGAGTTCGAGCGATTTGGGATGATTCGGTTCCGGAAACTCACCGGGAGCCTCGAGGTGCTCGGTTCAGTAGGGCTCATGCTCGGCTACTTCATGCCGCAACTCGTCGTAATCGCTTCGGGTGGCTTGACCCTGCTCATGGTCGTGGGAGTCGCCGTCCGCTATAGAGCCGGAGATTCAATCGCGGACGCTCTGCCCGCCTCCGTCATGTCGCTCGTGAATCTGTACATTTTCGTTTATGCGATCGGACTTGCCTCGTAGCGGAACGTTTGTCATCGAGACAGTTGGCGATCAATCGTGTTCCCCTGCACATTATGCCACGGCGCCGACTGTTTCAGGTCGACGTGGCCAGACCTCGGGCGAATTGTGTCCGCCGTGTCGTGTCAGGCCGTGGCGGTAATGGTTGCGAACCTGCGCTGGGGGGACAGCCAGCGCGTCAGCGAATGTGAGGTGCTCGGCGCTCTGTCGTCAGGAGGCCGTCGCTGGAGCGTTCGGTGGCTCTGGCTCTACAAGATCGGAGTTAACCTCCTGATTGTAAGCGGTCTCGATCGCGGCAAAGATTGGGTCGTCGTCGAAGGATTTGAGTCGGGCGATTTTATAGATGATCAAGCCGTAGACAGCCTTGGCTGCTAAGTCGGCGAGTGAGTAGCCGAGCTGCTTGACTACCCACGCGTCGGCACCGTTGATGTCGAGCAGCGGGATCAGATATGCGATGGGGTAGACGCCCCACGTTGCGAACAGCAGGATTCGGATGCGGCTGACGGTCTGGTTTACGGCCGGTGGCTGCCGCTCGAGCGACCGGGTCAGCTCGATGAAAAGGATGTAGACGATATAGGCAACCCCCTGGAAGCCCATCACCGGGTCACCGACCCCACCACCCTGCCCATCGAATTCGACGCCGGACACCAACCCCGGCACTAGCTAGCTAACACCCGCACCCCTTGTCCGAACGAGACGAACGACCCCACCGGCCCTGGAACGCCCGCCGAGCGACACCGGCCGAACCGTCACATCCAACCGCCACGATCAGCATCAGAATTAGGCCAGCACCGACTCCGTCTGACCCAGCCAGGCCGCACGAAAAATCGACGCTAGGCGCCCTGGAACTTGGCAGGCCGCTTCTCGATGCGCGCGATCTGCGCTTCGATGACGTCCTGACTGGCCCAGGCCTTCTCGAACAGCTCCTTGTGAGTGGGCCACTGGTCCTCGTACGCTCCGTCGTCGTTCAAGACCCGCTTGGCGTGCCGCAGTGCCAGCGGAGCCAGCCCGGCGATGTCGGCCGCCCAGGCCTGCGCATTGGCCAGCGTGCCGAGGCGATTCGCCATTCCAGTCTGCAGTGCGACGTCGGCGGTCAGCTTCTCCGCGGTGAGCAGCATCGAGCGCGCACGGCCATAGCCGGCCAGCGACGACAGTCGTCGGATACTCCAGTTGTCCAGCGCGAGGCCGTATTTCGAGGTCGGGAACTGGAAGAAGGCCTCGGGTGCGACGACGCGGAGATCGCAGATCATGGCCAGCTGCAGGCCGGCGCCGATGGCGGGCCCGTTGATGGCGCCGATCACCGGCATGGGCGCCTTGTCGATCGCGTGGTTGAGCGCGATGAGCCGATCCGGGTAGTCCTCGGCGAAGGCGTCGCCCGACAGGTCGGCGCCCGCGCAGAACACGGTGCCCTGTCCCGTCAGCACGATGGCCCGGACGTCTTCGGCCGCTGCCGCTTCGATCGCCACCCGCAAACTATCCACTAGTTCGCTGTTGAGCGCGTTGCGGCGCTCGGGGCGCTGCAGCTCCAGGGTCGTGACGTGGTCGACGCGAGTGACTCCGATCATGGTGAGAGCCTAACGATCCCCCCGGATAGCCTTGCGGGGTGAGCCGGATCGGCGCCATGGCGCTACGGGACGCCGTCCTCGACGAGGGGTCGTACCTCAGCTGGGACCAGGCCCCGCTCGACGTGGGTGCGGACGCTCGGTATCGCTGCGAGCTGGAGCAGGCTAGGGCCGCCACCGGGCTCGACGAAGCGGTCCTGACCGGCGAGGGAACCGTCTTCGGCCGCCGGGTGGCGGTGGTTGCGAGTGAGTTCGACTTTTTTGCCGGGTCGATCGGCGTCGCCGCTGCCGAGCGGATCACCGCGGCGGTGGAACGGGCGACTGCCGAGCGGCTCCCGCTGGTGGCGTCGCCGAGTTCCGGTGGGACCCGTATGCAGGAGGGCACCGTTGCCTTCCTGCAAATGGTCAAGATCGCCGCCGCCGTGGAGTTGCACAAGCAGGCGCACCTCCCGTATCTGGTCTACCTACGCCATCCGACGACGGGCGGGGTGTTCGCGTCGTGGGGCTCCCTGGGCCACGTCACCGCGGCCGAACCCGGCGCCATGATCGGCTTCCTCGGCCCGCGGGTGTACGAGCTCCTGTATGGCGAGCCGTTCCCGACGGGAATCCAGACCGCGGAGAACCTGCACCGGCACGGCGTCATCGATGGCGTCGTCCCCGTCGAACTGCTGCGCTCGACCCTGGACCGCGCGCTCACGGTGCTGTCCGATCAACCCGGCTCCCCCCCGCAGGCACCCGCCCCGGAGCCCATAGCGGACGTGCCCGCCTGGGATTCGGTGGAGGCCTCCCGCCGACCCGACCGGCCCGGCATCGGTTACCTGCTGCGGCACGGAACGACGGAGCGAGTGCTTCTGTCCGGAACCGGCGGCCACGGCGAGGCGGCCACCACGCTGCTGGCATTGGCCAGATTCGGCGGGCAACCCGCGGTCGTGGTCGGGCAGCAGCGAGGCGTCGTTCGGGGCTGGCAGGCCCGCAGGCACTGCGGGAGGCGCGACGCGGGATGGCGTTGGCCGCCGGGTTGCGGCTGCCGTTGGTCCTCGTCATCGACACCCCGGGCCCGGCGTTGTCGGCGGAGGCCGAAGAGGGTGGGCTGGCCGGCGAAATCGCCAGGTGTCTGGCCCAACTCGTCACGTTGGACACCCCGACGGTGTCGGTCCTGCTCGGGCAGGGCAGCGGCGGACCGGCGCTGGCGATGGTGCCCGCCGATAAGGTCCTCGCCGCCCTGCACGGCTGGCTGGCACCGCTTCCGCCGGAGGGTGCCAGCGCGATCGTCTACCGGGACGTCGACCATGCTCCGGAACTGGCTGCGGCGCAGGGCATCCGGTCGGCGGATCTGCTGCGCAACGGAATCGTCGATGCGATCGTTCCCGAACACACCGATGCCGCCGACACGCCGTCGGACTTCACTCGGCGGCTCTCGGCGACCATCGCCGCCGAGTTGCACGGGCTGCGATCCCTTCCCGCCGACGAGCGATTGGCGTCACGGCTGCGGCACTACCGCGGCATCGGACTGCCTTCGTAGGCGTGGGCCCCTCGGCGCCGAACGTGGATTACCCCCACGGTCCGCCGCGCTGAAGCGTGGGGGTAATCCACGTTCGGCGGGGTACTAGGCGAGGCGTCGAAACAGTTCCGCCGAGCTGATCGACCGGCTGCGGCGCGAGGGCCGAACAGTCCTGGTGCACTGTCACGGCGCCTACAGTCGGACCCCTACGATCGGCGTGCTGTACGGCGTGTACGTCGGTGGCGCCAGCGCGGAGGACGCGCTCTCCGACGTGCTGGCCGTGTTGTCCGCCGCGAATCCCAACCCGGGTTTTCGCGCAGCGCTGAACCGCCTCGCGACGTGGGCGAAGCCGCGTTGATGGCATTCTGGGATGGGTGGACTCAGTGTGGCACTTCGCCGGAAACTTCTGGTGGCTGATCTTCCCCCTGGGCGGAGTGATCGGCGGCGGCGTCAGGGCCATCACCGCGGCCAATGAGCGACGCGCCGATCGACGCCTCGAGCGGTACCGGATCAAGCAGCAGACCAAGGTCGCCGTCGCGGAGGCGTCGGGTCGCGGCAAGATCGACGAAGCCGCGGCGCGGCGCGAAGTGGGAAAGGTGCTGCAGCGACACGACAGTACGGATGCCCGGTGGCTGGACTACGAGCTGGACGTCGCCAAGCTGCTCGACTTCCCGTTGATGACCGACATGCGCGAACCGCTCACCGCCGAGTTCCATCGGGCGCGCAGCCGCGCCGACCTCTTGCGGCCCGCCAGCGCCGACGAGCTCA
Organism: Mycobacteriales bacterium; assembly: GCA_038244615.1. Classification (GTDB taxonomy): domain Bacteria; phylum Actinomycetota; class Actinomycetes; order Mycobacteriales; family Mycobacteriaceae; genus Mycobacterium. The sequence continues at coordinate 15,897 of JBBRTH010000015.1, forward strand.
TCGGCGACCGTGGCGGCCAGCTCGACTACCGCGATGCCGTGCACGACTACGTCACGGCGTTCGCAGTCGCCGAGGCCGAGGCGGTTCGACGGCGACGCAGCGACTTCTCGACCGAGGCGCAGGAGCGGTTGGCGCGCGCGCAGCGCCTGCTGCGGGTGGCATCGGACGGTGCCGCCACCCCCGACGAGCGCCGCAACGCCTACTCGAAGGCGCAGCGCGAGCTCGAAGGGCTGATCGTCTTGCCCGCGGTCACGCGGGCGGGTATCGAACGAGGTATCGCCGGGGAGATCGAGGCCTAGTCGGCCGTCGCGTAGCGCTGCAGGGTGGGCCCCAGCCACTCCACCAACTCGTCGCGGCTCATCCCAACCACGGGCGGGAGCCGAAGTACGAACCGGCACAGCGCCATCCCCAGCACTTGTGTGGCGATCAGGCCTGCCCGGCGTGGTGCGTCGTCGGGCACGACCTTGGCGATCGCAGGCAGGAGCTGAACTGCGAAGATGTCCGTCATGCGTTGCGCCGCTGCGGCATTCGTGGTGGCCGGCCCCATCGGTTTGGCCCTCGCCGCATCGCTACTGCTCAAGGGCGTGCACGTGACGATCGTCGACCGTCAGACCGAGGGTGCGAATACGTCCCGCGCCGCGGCAGTCAACGCCCGCACGCTCGAGGTGCTCAAGGGCTTGGACGTGACCCGCCGGTTGCTCAAGGAGGGCGTCGAGGCTCCGCGATTCACCATCCGAGACGGCGCCAAGACGCTGCTCTCCATTGACTTCAGCGAGCTGAAGACCGCGTACCCGTTCACGCTCCTGATCCCCCAGTCGACGACCGAACGCCTGTTGCTCGCACGCGTGCGCGAACTCGGCGGCGACGTGACCCGAGCGAAGTTACTCACCACCGTCACCCAGGACGATTCCGGAGTGACGGCGACCTTCGCCGGCGGCGACGTCGTTCACGCGCGTTACCTCGTCGGTGCCGACGGCATGCACAGCACCGTTCGCGAGCAAGCCGGCATCGGCTTCACCGGCGACGCGTACGGAAATCGTTCGTACTCGCCGACGCTCAACTCAGCGGCGACGCACCCACCGACGAGGTACGCCTGTTCGGCGCACGTGACGGCCTGACCGTCGTCGCCCCGCTACCCAACGGCGACTTCCGCGTCGTCGCCCCCGTGGACGACGCACCCGAGGTGCCATCGGCGGAATTCGTCCAGCTGATCCTCGACGCACGGGGCCCGGGCGGCATCACCGTCACCGGAATCTCCTGGGGTTCGCGGTTCCGGATCCATCACCGCGTCGCCGACCGTTACAGGGCAGGCCGCATCCTGCTCGCGGGCGACGCCTGTCCGGAAGTCCTCACTGGCATCTTCGACCCGCCGCCCTCGGGCTCCATCATCGGCGACCTCTGTCAGACGTGCCAAGGGCGGGGCTTGGCTCGGCGGCCTCAGGCTCCGGCGGCGACGATGATGAAGTCCGTCGCGAATCCGAGAACCAGCCCGATCAGCAAGCCCCAGTAGGTGAGTTCGCGGCGGCCGAGGTTCTGCGCCACCCGAAGTAGTTGGACGATGACGTAGAGGATCGACCCCGCTGCGAGAGCCAGGAACGCCACCGAGACGGTGTCGTTGACGAAGGATTGGCCGATGATGGTGCCGATCAGGGTGGGGCCACCGCCGATCAATCCGAGCAGCCCCAGAAACCTCCAGCTGGGTCTGTCCGGCTGGCTGGCCATCGGTGCCACGATCCCGAAACCCTCGGTTGCGTTGTGCAGACCGAACCCGATGATGAGCAGCACGGCAAGGCTGATCTCACCGGCGGCGGCGGATTGACCGATGGCCAAACCCTCCGAAAAGTTATGCAGCCCAATGCCGATCGCGATGAGCAAGGCCAGCCGCCGAGCGGCAGTGGCCGGATCGTCGACGTGCGCCTCGGTGAACTCGGCGACGCTGGCTGCTCCGGGTCCGTACGGGCGACTCCGTGCGCTGGCGCCAATTCGGCGTTCGTAGTAGACCAGGCTCATCAGTCCGAGCACCAGACCGCCGATCGCAACTGCGGCCAGAGCGCCGAAGCGACCCCAACTGCCGGTGCCGTCACGGGTGACCGCGGTCAATGCCGTCTCTACGGGTTCGACGGCGTGGGTCACCACGTCCCAGAACAGAAAGAGCAGAACACCGGTGGCGGTCGCGTTGAGCAGTGCCCTGGCTCCGACCGATGGACTGCGCAGTCGACCGATCGGAAGTCCTATGAAGATCGTGAAACCCGCGATGGCACCGAGGACGGCGATCTCGACTGAACTCACGTTGACCTCGCGCCGCTGTTGGGTGAATAGCCTAACCTTATTTAGGTTTGCCTACCATAGAACGGCCTCGTCGATGGCGTCAATCGAACGGATTCCATCCGCCGCTCCGCATGGGCGCCCACCGCGCCGACGGCCGGAAGACATGCCCCTACGCTGACATCGACGAAGGGATGAGGGTGCGGACGATCGAGGCTGACTACCTGGTGGTCGGCGCTGGCGCCATGGGCATGGCGTTCGTCGACACCCTGGTGACCGAGACGGACGCCACGGTGGTGCTCGTCGACCGCAACGATCAGCCGGGCGGGCACTGGCTCAGCGCGTACCCCTTCGTCCGACTGCACCAACCGTCGGCCTACTACGGCGTCAACTCGCGACGCCTCGGCAACGACTCCATCGACGCGAGTGGCTGGAACGAGGGGTTCTACGAGCTCGCGGGGGGCAGTGAGGTCGTCGCCTACTACGACACCGTGATGCGCCAGCATCTCCTGCCGAGCGGCCGGGTGACGTACTTCCCCATGAGCGAGTACCTCGGGATGGTCGACGGTGTCGGCCGGATCCGCACGCTCGGCGGCGAGGACTACCGCGTCGAGGTGCGCCGCCGGACCGTTGACGCCACGTACCTCAGCGTCATCGTGCCGTCGATGCGGCCGCCGCTGTACGACGTCGCCGACGGGGTCGCCTGCATCCCGCCCAACGGGCTGCCGCGCGAGGCGGTCCGCGACCAGTACGTCATCGTGGGCGTAGGCAAGACCGCGATGGACAGCTGCTCATGGCTGATGCGGCACGGCATCGCGCCCGGGCGGATCACCTGGATCAAACCGCGTGAGTCCTGGGTGCTCGACCGCGCGGTCGTGCAGCCGGGCCATCAGTTCGCGCGGCGGGTGCTGGCCGATTTCTCGGCTCAGTCGCGGGCGATCAAGCAGGCCACCTCCATCGACGACCTCCACATGCGGCTGGAGAAGTACGGCTGCCTGATGCGCATCGATCAAGCGGTCGAACCGACGATGTACCGCTGCGCGATCCTGTCCCGGGTCGAACTCGAGAAGCTGCGGCTGATCACCGACGTCGTCCGAATGGGTCACGTGCACTCGATCGAGCCGGGTCGGGTCGTACTCGACGGCGGCACAATCGAGACCGATCCGGCGGCGCTATACGTCGACTGCACGGGCGACGGCATCGGCTTGCGCGAGGCGACGCCGGTATTCTCGCCCGGCGCGATCACCCTGCAGTCGGTGCGGACCTGCCAGCCCGCGTTCAGTGCGGCCGTCACCGCGCGGGTCGAGGCGATGAACGCCGACGACGACACCAAGAACGACTATTGCTGGCCGGTCGAGCACCCGACGAACCCCCTCGACTGGCTCACCATGACCGTGGCGTTCAATCACAATCAACTGCGCTGGTTCGACGACCCCGTACTCATGGCTTGGCTCAACCGCGCCCGACTGAACGCCGTCAGCCACATGCAGTCGGGCGACGACGACGCCGCAGCAGGGGCGGCGGTGGTGGCACCGCGACTGCGCGCCGCCAACGAGAAGCTCGAGTCGATGCTCAATTCAACTGCGGTGCAGGCATGATCACGCGCCGCCGGGTCTGAAACCACAGCACGATGGTGGCGATGACGGCCTCGACGACGGAGATGGTCGTCGCCACGACCATCAACGTCGACATCGAGCCAGCCATCGACGCCGGAGCCATGGCGACCGCCTGGCCGTGATGGTGCCCGGGCATCGACCAGTGCACCGCGACCATGCCGAGGTTCATCACGGCGACGACGACCCACACCCGTGGCGAGCCCGCCGTCCACAGCTCGTGCGCGCAGTAGAGGCACGCCACCGCCATTCCGACGATGAGGACGCCGACGACCGGATTACCCACGTCCCCGACCATCAGCCCGTGCAACACGGCCGACGACGCTGCGAGCACCGCGCACGTCCGCCGGCCGAGAACGGCGGACGTGCTGGTGGCGGTCATTCGTCAACTCTGGCACCACGGTGCCGACCGTGCCACCGGAACGTCAGGCCAGCGATTCGACCCAGGCGCGGTGCAGTGCGGCGTAGCGGCCACCGCCGAGAATCAATTCCTCGGGCGGGCCGTCCTCGACGACGCGACCGTGTTCGAGGACCAGCACCCGGTCGGCGACCTCGACGGTGGACAGGCGGTGGGCGATCACGACAGCGGTGCGGTCGGCCAGCACCGTGGCCAGGGCCCGCTGCACCATCCGCTCACTGGGGATGTCCAGTGACGACGTCGCCTCGTCGAGGATGAGGACCGCGGGGTCCGCCAGGAACGCACGCGCGAACGCGATCAGCTGCCGCTGGCCCGCGGACAGTCTGCCGCCGCGCTTGGCTACGTCGGTGTCGTAACCGTCGGCGAGCGCGTCGATGAACCGGTCCGCGCCGACCGCCTCGGCTGCCCCGCGCACCTCGGCGTCGGTCGCGTCCGGCCTGCCGAATCGGATGTTGTCGGCGACGGAGCCCTCGAACATGAAGTTCTCCTGCGTGACCATCACGACGTGGCGGCGCAGCTCGGCCTGCGCCAAGTCGCGCAGGTTGACGCCGTCGAGCATGACCGCACCGGAGGTAGGGTCGTAGAACCGGGCGATCAGCTTGGCGATGGTGGTCTTGCCCGCACCGGTCGTGCCGACCAGGGCCACGGTCTGACCCGCCGGAATCTGCAATTGCAAGTCCGGCAGCACCGGCCAGTCGGGGACGTAGGAGAACTTCACGTCGCGGAAGGCGATGTCGCCGTTGACCTTCGACAGCTCGACTGGCTGCTCCGGGTCCTGGATGCCTGGCTCCTCGGCCAGCACACCCGCGATCTTCTCCAGCGCCGCGGCCGCCGACTGGAACGTGTTGAAGAACTGCGAGATCTCCTGCATGGGCTCGAAGAAGATCCGCAGATACAGCAGGAACGCGGTCAGCGTGCCGAGCGTCATCTCGCCGTGCAGCACCCGGTAGCCGCCGTAGAGCAGCACACCGCCGGTGGTGATGTTGCCGACCAGCCGGACTGCCGGCATGAAGACCGCGAGCAGCTTGAACGCCCGCTCGTTGATGGTCCTGTAGTCGTCGGCGACGTCGGTGAAGATCTCCTGGTTGCGCGGCTCGCGACGGTAGGCCTGCACGGCCTTGATGCCGGTCATCGTCTCGACGAACTGCACGATCACCAACGCGGCGCTCTCACGCACCAACTTGTACGTCTTCGACGACTGCGTGCGGAACCACCAGACCAGCAGCACCAGAACGGGAAAGGCGCACAGGCACATCAGCCCGAGCTTCACGTCGAGCACGACCAGTAGCACCGACGTTCCCAACAGCGTCAGGACGGCGGTGATGAGACCGTCGAACCCGGTCTGCAACATGTCCTGGATGGCCTCGACGTCGTTCGTCGACCGAGCCACCACCCGGCCCGACGTGTAGCGATCGTGGAAGGCGACGTCGAGCCGCTGGAAGTGCCGAAAGATCCTGCGGCGCAGCTCGAGCAGCACCTCCTGACCGATCCGCCCGGAGCGGCGCAGGAAGAACATCCGGCTGACGGCCTGCACCAGCACCACTCCGCACAGCGCGGCGACGATCAGGATCAGCTCACGGGACGACCCGCCGTCCACGATCGGGGGAATGCCGTGGTCGATGCCGCGCTGCACGAGCAGCGGCACCGACAGGCGCGCGGCGTTCTCCGCCACGATGACGATCGTGAGCAGCGCCACGGTAGTGGCGTACGGCCGGAGCAGCCTGGCGAGCAGGGTGCGCGCCTCGCGGCGGCGTGAGATCGACTCGTCGATCGGCAGATCGTCGTCGTCGTTGCTCACGGCGCGACCGCGCCAGTCCGTGGTGGTCATCGCCTTTCACCGTCGGAGCTGACGAAATCGTTTTCCTCGCTTGTGGTTTCGGCCACTTCCCGCTCGCGGTACAGGTGGTCGAGCCTGCTGCGGTCCTCGTCCTGCTCCCAGTCGCACGTGCGCTCGGCTCCGTCGTCGAGGTCGTCATCGGCGGCGAGCAGGTACCGGTATTCCGGGGCGTCGGCAAGCAGTTCTGCGTGCGTGCCGACCCTGGTGATGGTGCCGCCTTCGAGCAGCGCCACACGGTCGGCGAGCAGGACCGTCGACGCGCGATTGGCCACCACCACACCCGTCACCGACGCGAGCACGCGGCGCAACGCCTCGGTGACGACGGCCTCGGTGTGCACGTCGAGCGCCGAGAGCGTGTCGTCGAGAACCAGAATGGACGGCGCCGCGAGCAACGCCCGGGCCAGCGAAAGTCGTTGTCGCTGACCACCGGACAGGCTCATGCCCTGCTCGCCGATCCGGGTGTCGAGGCCGAACGGCAGGTCGTATGCGAACTGGGCGGCTGCCACCTCCACGGCTTGGGCGAGCTGCTGCTCCGTCGCATCCGGCCTGCCGAGCCGGAGGTTCTCGGCCACGGACATGGAGAACAGGGTGGGGTCCTCGAAGGCTGTGGCGACCGCTTGCCGCAGGGCAGGCAGGGACAGCTCGCGGATGTCGCGCCCGTCGACGAGGATCGCCCCCTCGGTGACGTCGTACAGCCGTGACAGGAGCGCCACGAGTACCGACTTGCCCGACCCCGTCGATCCGACCACGGCGAGAGTCTCGCCAGACTCGACGGTGACGTCGACGTGGCGCAGCGCCCAGGTATCGCTGTCGGGGAAGCGGAAGCCGACGTCGACGAGTTCGAGCCGGCCGCCGCGCGGGGCGTCGCGATGCGGGCCGTCGGTGATCTCGCGGGGGGCATCGAAGATCTCGGCGACGCGGTTGGCCGCCGTCATGGACTCCTGGGTCATCGACAGCAGGAAGCCCAGCGAGGCGATGGGCCACACCAGCGACAGCATCATCGTGATGAACGCGACCAGCGTGCCCATGGTGACCAGACCGTTGCCCGCCGCGTAGGCGCCGAGGCCCAGCACGACGATGAGGCTGACGCTGGGGATCGCCTCCAACAGCGTCCAGAACTTCGCCGACACCCCCACCTTGCTCACCTCGGTGTCGAACAGGGCGGTGGCCCGCTGATCGAACCGCTCGTAGGCGTAATCCTCGCGACCGAACGCCTTGACCACCCGCAGCCCCAGCGCCTGCTCCTCCACGTGGGTGGCGACGTTGCCGGACTGATCCTGTGCAGCCCGCGACAGCTTGGTGAACTGACGCTGGAAGTGCAGCACGGTCGCCGTGATCGGCACGATCGAGACCACCACCACGACGCCCAGCGGCCAGTACATCGCGAGCAGGATGCCCGTCACGACGATGATCTGGATGACGTTGAGCAACAGGAACAGCAGCCCGAAGGACAGGAACTGGCGGATCGTGCTCAGATCGTTCATCACCCGCGACAGCAACTGGCCCGACTGCCACTTGCCATGGAACGACATCGGCAGGATCTGCAGGCGGGCGTAGAGGTCCTTGCGGATGTCGGCCTCGACGCCCATGGTCGCGCGCGAGACCAGCCAGCGGCGGATGAACCACAGCACGGCCTCGGAGATCAGCACGGCCATCGCGGCCGAGCCGAGAATCCAGAGCTGCCGTTGATCCTGCTGGCGCACCGGGCCGTCGATCACGGCCCTCGTCATCAGCGGAATCGTCACCGTGGCGACCAGGCTGAGCAGTGCCGCGATCAGCATCGCGGTCCACCGCAACCGGTAGGGCTTCAGGTAGGGCAGCAGTCGCAAGATGTCCGAGGACGACCGGATGCGGCGAGGTGGTGGCGCAATCGCCGGCTCGGACCGGAGCCCCTCTTCGTGCGCCATCGTCTCGTCCATCAGTTCAAGGTTCCCACGAAGCACAACCGAATAGCGGGTCGCGTCATGCCGCCGTCGTCTCGTCGCCGAACTGCGTCTCGTACAACTCCGCGTAGCGTCCGCGACGGGTGAGCAGTTTGCGGTGGGTGCCGCGTTCGACGATGTGGCCGTCCTCGACGACCAGGATCACGTCGGCGGCGCGGACGGTCGACAGCCGGTGGGCGGTCATTAGCGACGTGCGGCCCGCGAGCGCCTCGGCGAGCGATGTGGGACGACAGCCAGCGGGTCAGCAGACCCACGGCGGCTTCCGCGAGCGCCACGGCCGCGATCACGGACGCGATGAGTACGACCGTGGTCGGCTGTCCACCGTGCACGATCGCGTCGACCACCCGGCCCGCCAGCACCGTGGTGGACACGGCAAGCAGCGCACCCACCACGCTGACCACGACGAAGCCGCCAAGGCGCCGGTGGTGGCTCCCGGCGAGTCGAAATCGCCAGATACGCGTCAGCAGGGCCCGGTTCGCGAGCGCGCGAAGGTCGCCGCCGCGGGCATTCCGCTGCCGGTAGAAGGCCCGACTGGCCGCTAGTTCCATGCTCATGCAATCACCGTAAAACCTCAACGATTGATGAGGTCAATTCAGTACCCGACGATTCCCCACACCATTTGTGTCCGGGTACCCGCGGCGCGCGCGGTTTGTGTACGTGTACCCGCGGTGAGCGCGGTCAATCGTGCACGAATCGCGGGGGGGTTAACCGCTCAGACGATGCCGAAGTAGCCGATCACTCCGGCGGCCGCCACCACGATCAGCGGGTTGACCTTGGTACGCACGAAGATCAACGTGCACAGCACGGTCAGTAGGTAGGCCCGCCAGTCGTGGTCCGCCGCGCGGCTCATCACCAGCGACGACGCCAGGATCAAGCCGACGGTGAGCGGGGCGAATCCCTTCTCCACCGCGATCCGCCACTTGGACTGCTCGGCCTGCTGCCAGAACAGCGTGATGGCGTAGACCAGCGACGCGGCCGGGATCACCATGGCAGTGGTCGCGATGAACCCGCCGAGGATGCCGCCCAGCACTCCGCCCACCGGCAGGCCCGCGGCGTACCCGATCATTCCGACGATGAGGATGCTGGGCCCCGGCGCGGTCTGGGAGATCGAGAACAGGTCCGCGAATTGGGAGTCGGTCAACCAGTGCTCGCCACGAACGGCCTTCAGATGCATCTCGGGTAGTACCGCGTTGCCGCCACCGATCGACATCAGGGACAGCGAGCCGAACAGGATGATCAGCTGGAGGTACGTGCTCACGCGGGTAGTGGTTTCGACTTCTTGGGCCAGGCCCAGATCAGAGCCAGCGGCGCGACGATCGCCAGCACGCCCAGCAGCGGCCAACGCAGCACGCCGTTGAGCACGAACGCCAAGACGAACAGGGCCACCGGGATCACTCCGGTCAGGCACTTCTGGCCGGTCTTGACCACCATGGCCAACGTCAGTGCGACCGCAGCCGCGGACGCGCCGTGCAGCACGCCCTTGACCGCGGGCACTTCCTTGAAGGTGAAGTAGAGGAACGCCATCACCAAGACGATCACCAACGGCATGAAGCACAGGCCGACGACGGCGGCGACCGCTCCTGGCACGGCCCGCATCTTGGTGCCGGTGAACACTGCCATGTTGACCTGGTTGGCACCGGGCAGGATGCGACACATCGTCATGGCGGACAGGAACTCGGCCTCGCCCATCCACTTCTTCTCGACGACGATCACCTCGCGCGACCACGCCGACAGCCCGCCACCGAACGATGCCAGCGCGATGTGATTGAACGTCCATGCCAGTTCACCCAACGAGATCTTCTCGGGGGTAACGGCTTCACTCATGGACGAGTTCCGGATCGTGCGGAAAATCGTCCTCGTGATGGGTCGAGGGGTCGAGCGGGTCGGGCGGCTCGTACTGGTGGGACAGCTCCCAGTCGGAGTCGAAGACCGCCTTCAGTCGAGCGACGACGGCCGGTTCGGTGATGGTGATGCCGAGTTCGCGCCGGAGGTCGAAGGCGCTCCGGTCGATGTTCATGGAACCGACGAGGGCCCGCTCGTCATCGACGATCAGCAGCTTGGCGTGCACCCTGAGGTTCTTCTGCTTGTGCACCTTGGCACCGAACCGGCGCAGTGTGCGCAGCGAGGCGAAGGTGTCGAGCACGTCCCCCTCGCTGATGCCGTGCCTGCCGCCGCACAGGACGTGCACCTTCACGCCGCGGCCGACGGCGGCGGCGAGGTGGTCGAGGATCACCGCGTCGACGAACTTGGGGTGCTGAACGTCGATGCGGTGCGTGGCCGTGTCGATGAAGCGGGCCATGTGCAGACGTGAATTCGAGTTGCTCCACAGCAGGCCCTCGTACGCCGCAGGCACCCAGTCGGCGTGTCTCCAGTCGGCGTTGAAGACCTCGACTATCTGGGCGACGTGCACGGGATCGGAGACGATCACGCCGTAGTCCCTGGTCACGGTGAAGTACTTCAGGCACAGGTTGAACGTCGCGACCAGCGCGGTCGTTTCGTCGACCACGATCGACTTCTCGTGCGTGACGTAGAACTTCGGGTTGGCCCACTGCACGTCGATGCCGGCCGCGGAGAATCGTTCGTAGGTCTCGTCGTTCGCCCGGTCGCCGCCGGAGCGCGCCGCGTTGAGCATCACCCGGACCACGACGCCCGCTTGCCGCCGCTCGATCACAGCCTGGATCAAGGTTTCTTCGGTGAACGTGAACTGCTTGATCAGCAGCGACGCCTGCGCCGACGCGATGAACCGACGGACGGGATCGAGGCCGTCATCGGGCTCGACGATCAGGTGGGGACCGTTCGGTTGCACGAGTGTCAAAAATACAGTCACCGCGGCTGGATCGGCGGTGCCGACGCGAGAGTTTCCTCACGCAGTCTCTCAGCGGTCAGCACGCGCCTACCACGCCGGCGGTACGGCATCAGGCAAGATGACCCCATGGACAGCGGCGTGGGCTCACCCCGAGTGCTCGTGGTGGACGACGACCCCGACGTGCTCGCTTCGCTCGAACGTGGCCTGAGACTGTCCGGCTTCGACGTCACCACCGCGGTGGACGGCGCGGAGGCACTGCGCAGCGCGACCGAGACCCGGCCCGACGCGATCGTGCTCGACATCAACATGCCGATACTCGACGGCGTGTCGGTCGTCACCGCGCTGCGGGCGATGGACAACGACGTGCCGGTCTGCGTGCTCTCCGCGCGAAGCTCCGTCGACGACCGCGTCGCCGGCCTCGAAGCCGGAGCCGACGACTACCTGGTGAAGCCGTTCGTGCTGGCCGAGCTGGTGGCCAGGGTCAAGGCACTCCTGCGACGTAGGGGCGCGACGGCGACGTTTTCGTCGGAGACCATCGCCGTCGGCCCGCTGGAGGTCGACATCCCCGGCCGGCGCGCCCGCGTCAACGGCGTCGACGTCGATCTGACCAAGCGGGAATTCGACCTCCTGGCGGTGCTCGCCGAACACAAGACCGCCGTGTTGTCCCGCGCTCAGCTGTTGGAGCTGGTGTGGGGTTACGACTTCGCCGCCGACACCAACGTCGTCGACGTGTTCATCGGCTACCTTCGCCGCAAGCTCGAGGCAGGTGGCGCACCCAGGCTGCTCCACACCGTCCGGGGCGTGGGGTTCGTCCTGCGGCAGCAGTGATGAGCGCTTGCGCGAAGAACAGGCAGCAGTGATGAGCGCTTGCGCGAAGAACAGGCAGCAGTGATGAGCGCTTGCGCGAAGAACAGAAGGCCCTAGCGTCATGAACTTCCTGTCGCGCGTCTTCCGGCGGACACCGTCGCTGCGGACCCGCGTGGCGTTCGCGACGGCCATCGCAGCCGCGATCGTGGTCGGCATCGTCGGCGCGATCGTCTGGATCGGCATCACCAACGACCGCAAGGAACGTCTCGACCGGCGGCTCGACGAAGCGGCGGGGTTCGCGATCCCGTTCCTGCCACGCGGCCTCGATCAGATCCCCAAGTCACCGAATGATCAGGACGCGATCATCACGGTGCGAGGCGCGGACGGGCAGGTGACGTCCAACTCGGACGTGACGCTGCCGGAACTGCCTGCCGGGTACGCGGACACCACCATCGACGGAGTGCGCTACCGGGTCCGCACCGTGGAGATCAGCAGCCCCCAGGGTCCGATGACGGCAGCGGTCGGCGCGACTTACGACGCGACCATCGCCGACACCAACAACCTTCATCGCAGAGTGATCATCATCTGTTCGTTCGCGATCGGTGCGGCGGCGGTGGCGGGGTGGCTCCTCGCCGCGTTCGCGGTGCGACCGCTGAAACGGCTTGCGCAACAGACGCGCGCGATCGACGTGGGCGGCGAGGCACCCGACATCGACGTCCGGGGCGCCACCGAGGCGGTGGAGATCGCGGACGCCGTCAACGGCATGGTGCAACGCATCTGGGAGGAGCAGGACCGCACCAAGGCCGCCCTCGTCTCGTCCCGCGACTTCGCCGCCGTGACGTCGCACGAGTTGCGCACCCCGCTGACGGCGATGCGCACCAATCTCGAAGTGCTCGCCACGCTGGACCTCGCCGAGGATCAGCGCAAGGAGGTGCTCAACGACGTCATCCGCACGCAGACGCGCATCGAGTCGACGCTGTGGGCGATCGAAAGGCTGGCCCAGGGGGAGCTTTCGACGTCCGACGATCACGTGCCCGTCGACATCACCGAACTTCTCGATCGGGCCGCGCACGACGCGATGCGCGTCTACCCCGAACTCGACGTGTCGCTGGTGCCCGCGCCGACGGTCATCATCGTGGGCCTGCCCGCCGGGTTGCGACTGGCCGTCGACAATGCGATCGCGAACGCCGTCAAGCACGGTGACGCCTCGCGGATTCAGCTGTCTGCGGTGAGTTCGCGTGCGGGCGTGGAGATCGCGATCGACGACGACGGAGTCGGGATACCCGAGGAGGAACGCACGATCGTGTTCGACCGGTTCGCCCGCGGGTCGACGGCGTCGCACTCGGGCTCCGGTCTTGGCCTGGCGCTGGTCGCCCAACAAGCCGACTTGCATGGCGGCACAGCATCGTTGGAGCAGAGCCCCTTGGGTGGCGTCCGACTACTGCTGCGCCTCCCCGGCCCGTCCTAATCCTTGCCGCGCTGGGACTTTCCGCTGTCCCACCGGTGGAATCCGGCCGCCTCCGCCGTCTCCACGTCACGGAACCAGATCTCGGCGATCGTCACCCGATACGACGGGCTCTCCGGGGAGTAATAGAGCTTCGAATCCTCGTTGCCCTTGATCTCCCAGCCCTCTGGCCCGGCACCACCGTTATGCGGCTTGGCCGAGCCGGGACCGTGTGGTCCAGGCGGCACGTCCGCGAAGCTCGCCGCTCCGCTGGGAGCGCCCGTGCGGCCCTCGTCCCAACGGGTGAAGCCGGCCCGCTTGGCCGAGGACTCCTCGTCGAACCACACCTCGGCGACGGTCTGCGCGTAGGACGGGCTGTCGGTCGGGTGGTAGAGCATTGAGTCTTCATTGCCCTTGATTCCGTAGCCCAACGGCGCCGCCGTTCCGCGGAATGAGCCTGCGCCGTAGGGCACTGCGCCGGACGAAACCGTAAACTTCGATGCCGCCGCGGCACTCGCCGTTGCCGCAGTGGCACCCGGAGCCAACTTCGGGACCGCGTCCACCTCGGGCGTGTCGGCCTTCGGCTTCTCCCCCACCAGGCGCGCCGTCGCCGCTCCCCCGGACTCGTACACCGGGACCTCGCGGGTGACCCGCCGGATCAGGAACGAGCCCGTCAGCAGCAACCCGAGAGCGAACGCCAGTGCCATCAACCACCAGTTCACGATGCCGCTCCGATCTCTCGCGAGCCGGGCAAGTCGGCGATCGCATCTTCCTCGCTGGTGCGCTTGATCGAGACTGCCGCGACCAGCCACGCGATTAGCGAGCCAAGCAGGAACGCGAGGAGGTACCACACCCACTGGATGAAGAAGCCCATGTCACATCTCCCTTAACTGACGGTGATCTCGACCCGGCGGTTCTGCGCGCGCCCGGCGGGCGTGTCGTTTCCCGCCACCGGGCTGGCGGCGCCCGCTCCACGCGATGTCACGCCGGGTTCGGCAACACCGTCCGAAACAAGAGCGGCAGCAACGGATTTGGCGCGGCTAGCGCTGAGGGGAAGGTTTATCGCGTCGCCACCGGTGTCGTCGGTGTATCCGACGACCACGACCTTCACCCCGGGACAGGCCTTCACCTTCTCGGCGATCTGGCCGACGAGCCGCTGGGAGTTCGGTTCCAACGTGAACCCGTCGGTGGCGAAGTTGATCGGCGTCTTCAGCAGTCCGGTGATGTCCGCCTGCAAGGTCGAACACGCCCGGGCGGGCGCGGGCGCGGGGGCAGGCGCTGGAGCCGGGACCTGCGGCGCGGGCGTCAAGGGACTGGCGCTGGCTGCGCTGACCTCAATGTCGTTGACCACCTTCACATTCGGCCACGTCGCTTTGGCCGCGGTCTCGACCGCCGCCTTTGCTTCCTCAGAGCCGGCCGTCCCCGTCAACGTCACGGTTTCGCCGATGAGGTTCGCACCGAACCCCGGAATGTCCAGGGCCGCGCCGAACAAGGCACCGAGCCCGGCGAACTCGGGGGTCTTGACGCCCGGTTTGACGGTCAGGTTGTTGACGACGTTGGCACCCGGCACCGCCTGCCTGATCGAGTCCGGCAGCGACGACTTGACCGCCTCGTCGGGTAACTCGCCCGCCAGGGTGAAACCGTTGCCTGTACGCATGATCGACATCGCGCCGAACTGGGCGCCTGCATCGGCGGTCGGCGTACCGGCCGGCGCCGCCGCGGGGGCCGTCAACGTCGCCGACGGGCTGATGCTCGGCGTGGCGAGTTCGGCGTCCCTGCTCGACCCGTTCGAGGCGCTCCACCCGATCAGGGCGAGCAGTACTGGCACTGCAATCAATGCCAGGAGCCAACCGATACCCGGCTGCCGTCGGTAGAACCTCGACTCGGTACGCCAGTCGGCGATGGTGCGGTCATCATCCGAACCCGACATTGGCCCTCCCCGTTCTCGGAAAAAAACATAGAACACCCCGGGGCGCAACAGTCATTTTTCGTCAGAGCAGATTGGCACCAGGACGCCCATCACACGGACGGCGGATTCCTTGGAGCCGCAAGACGTTCGCTACGTTCGGCGTCAGCGAGCGTCGAGGAGGTCGATCACGAAGATCAACGTCTTTCCCGACAATCGGTGCCCAGATCCCGCGGGCCCATAGGCCTTTGCTGGCGGGATGGTCAGCTTGCGGCGACCGCCGACCCGCATCCCGGGAATGCCGTCCTGCCAGCCCTCGATCAGACCACGCAACGGAAATTCGATGGACTCATTGCGGTTCCATGAGCTGTCGAACTCCTCGCCGGTGTCGTATTCGACACCGACGTAGTGCACCGTCACATTGCCGCCCGGCACTGCCTCGGCGCCATCGCCGACGAGGACGTCTTCGATCACTAGTTCGGCAGGCGCCGGACCGTCGGGAAATTCGATCTCGGGTTTAGTGGCCACGGTTCCTACGGTAGTCGGGCAGACTGGAGGCGTGGCTACGGACCCGAACAAAGACGCCGACATCCTCACTCACGTCAACGAACTGGTTGCCGAGGAGAAGGAACTCCGGGCGAAGCTTCAGCATCGCGAGATCGACGAAACCGAGGAACATCGTCGACTCCGCGGCCTCGAGGTGCAGCTCGACCAGTGTTGGGACCTGCTGCGGCAGCGGCGGGCGTTGCGCGAAACGGGCCAGGATCCCGACCAGGCCAGCGTGCGTCCAGAAAGCGATGTCGAAGGCTATCTGAGCTGAGCCAGGGCATTCGCCATCACGATGTGGCCCTCGAAGCCCAGGGCCATCGCCACGTCGCGATATCGATCGACCAACTCGCCGAACGCCTCCTGATCGCCCCGCGACCGCGCCAACACAGCGCGCAGTCGCAGCAAGACCAGGTCGACGACCGCCAGTCCAGCTATTTCGGCGGCGGCCAATCGTCCAATTGCCGCTTCGGCTTCCCGCAGGTCGCCTTCAGCACCGCGCTGAAGAAGGGTCTCGACCAGGAACGTCGTTGCGGTGACGCCGTGGGCCAACTGGCCGCGGTCGAAGACGCAGTCCCCCGCGGCTCGCAAGAGTTCGACGGCACCGTCCAGATCTCCGTCCCGGGCGATCTCCCGGGCGTCGAGGAGATCGAGAACGAAACGCTCGCTTCTGTAGAAATGGCCGCGATCGTACATCTCGCGAATCTCGCTCAGCAACATCCTCCCCCGCCTACGGTCGGCGGAACCGCGTTCGAGGAGAACTGCGCCCAGGCAGTACATGGCAAGGCTGACCGCATGGTGATCACCGTTGCCGGTGGCAATGCTCAGCGCCTCCTCGACCTCGTGAAGAATGGTGTCGTCAGGCACCAGAACGCCTTGCAAGGTCGCCACGCTGTGCATGTAGACAACGCACTTGCTGTAGGTCAAACGGTCGACGCGTCGGGCCATTGCGAGAGCGTCGCCGAAGTCCTTCCGCCAGCCCGTGATACCCAGCCAACATCTGGCGATGCCGCGGAACACCAGCGCCAGCGCCAATGGGGATCCAAAGACGAAATCGCCCTTGACCGGATCGCCGTCGGCCAGATCGATCGCCGTCTGGGACCACCTCAGGATCTCGGCGATCTCGCCGGTCTCCTGTTTCACGACCATCGGCGCGACCGAGAGGCCGACCGTCAGCGCCGAGTCGTCGATCGCCTCTAGTAGTGTCAGCACCTCGGTGCCGAGCAAGGACGCTTCCTGCACACGGCCGTGCACCATGTGGTCGGTCAGCTGCCCGAGCATCGCCAACGCCGACGATCGCTTGTCCCCCGCTGCCGCGCATAGCTCGCGTATTTCCAGAAAGCCGGAGTCGGACATGCTTTCCACAGTGCGGTATGACGTCGCGCAGAGCAGCGTGCCCGCCAGGATGCGCATGGACAGTCGGTCCGGATCATCGGCGGGAAGCGCTTGGGCTGCATTGCCCGCCCGCGCCCAGCTCATCCTGGCCGCAGCAATGTCACGGTTCCTCGACCACGCACCGGCGCGCATGTGCCAGCCGTACGCGGTGCCGATGTCCCCGGCGGCTTCAAGATGCTCTCCGATGAGCGCGGCGTTCTCGTCGACCAGCCCCGGCTCGCGCTCCTGAATCGCCGCGGCCACGCGTCGATGTACGTCGGCGCGATCAGCCTTCAGCTGTGATTCGTAGGCAACCGTCCGGATCAGCGGTTGGCGAAAGACGTACTCCTCGGGCAACGAGAACTTCACCTGGTCCACCAGCTCGGCGTCCACCAACGCGTCAAAGGAGGGAGCCATGCCGATCGCGGTCAACAGATCCGCCGTGCATCGCGACCCGATGACCGCGGCGGCGTTGAGGGTTCGCTTCGCATCCCTGTCGAGCCGATCGATCCGTGCTGCGATGACGGCGTGCAGCGTGGGCGGCACGCTGACCTCGGTCACTGCCGCGTTGAACGTGTACTGCCCGCGTCGACCGTGCAGGATGCCCCGCTCGGCAAGGTCACGCACGATCTCCTTGATGAAGAACGGATTGCCGACCGCACGGTCGGCGATCGTGGCGAATAAGCCCGCCACGGAATCGTCGGAACCCAGTTGCTCGGCGATGAGTTTCGAGGCCTCCGAATGACTCAGCGGCGCAAGGTTTATCGTCTGCCCGTCGGGCAGTCGGGACAACACTCCGCCGTACTCGGGTCGGTGGCTGATCAGCACCATTGAATTGGTACGGGATATCACCGCGATGAAGTCGGCCAGCATGGATTCGCTGACCTCGTCGATCCACTGGGCGTTCTCGATGACGAACACGGCGGGCGATCTCTGGGCCGTCCAGGCCGTCTTGATCAACGCCGTCAGGCGCCTGCGCCTGGCATCGGGATCGAGTCGTGGGATCGCGACGTCGAGATCGTTGATACCAAGCAGGTCGCCGAGGAGCAGCACGTCTTCTTGGCTTGCCTGGGGAAACTGCGTCTCGAGTCGCGCTCTGTCGACACCGGATTCGGAATCACCAACCTTCATCCCCGCTCGTAGCAGTTGGGCGACGACGTAGAACGGAAGTTCACGGGCATGCGACTCAGCCCTCGCGCGGAACACTTGGACGCCCCGGGTGGCAGCGATCGCGGCCAACTCTCGGACGATCCGACTCTTGCCGATTCCCGCAGGCCCGCACAGGCCCACGGTCAAACCTCCGTATCCGTCGACGACCCCTTCGAAGATCCCTTCGAGGACGGCCATCTCCCACTTCCGGCCGACGAGTGGTGAGTCGGCCCGCCTCGACAGTGCGTGGTGCGGTTTGACCTGCACCAACCTCCGCGCTAAGACGGGTTGCGCCAAGCCCTTCACGTAGAGGGATTCGGGTTCGGCCAGGTCGACGACGTCAGCGACGAGTCTCGCCGTTGATTCCGAGATCATTACGCTGCCCGGCGGCGCAATCGTTTCCATCCGCTGAGCCATTCCCACCTGTTCGCCGATGGCGGTGTACGAAGGCGGTCCCGAACCGAGCTTTCCGGCGACGACCTGGCCTGAGTTCAGGCCGACCCGGACGGCCACATCGACGCCGTCGCGATTGAACCGGACGGCAAGACGCCGGACCTCGCGCTGCAGGCCCAGCGCTGCCAGGCAGCCGCGCACCGCATGATCCTCGAGTGCGATGGGCGCTCCGAAGATGGCCATGATGCCGTCACCGGTGAACTTGTCGACGGTGCCGCCGTATCGCTCGACCGCCTTCGCCGAGACGTCGAAGAACTCGGCCATGATGTCGCGCAAACGCTCCGGACCGAGGGCGGCGGCGATGTCCATCGAGTGCACGACGTCGGCAAAGAGGACGGTGACCTGCTTGAACTCCGCGGATTCCTCTGCCGCGGCCACCTGCGACCCACACGAGTCGCAGAATCGGGCGCGTTCGCGTTGCTCGGTGCCACACGTGCTGCATGTCGGCACCACGGCGATCCACCCCCTCCCGGCGACCCTCAACCACCCGGAAGTTCAAGGATAGGTACTCGCCGCTGCACGGGCACGTCAATTGTCAACCTCGAGCGACGATCAGCCTGCCGACAGCTTGGCCAGAATCGCCTCGAGCGTTCGCAGTTCCTCCGGGCTCAGCGCCGCAAGGGGCGCGGGGGCCGGATCCTCCACGCCATCGATGCTGGCGATGACGCGGCGGCCCTCTTCGGTCAGCGAGATGACCTTGCACCTGCGGTTGGTCGGATGGGCTTCACGGACGACGAGTCCACGATCCTCGAGATCGTTGACCGCGACGCTGGTGGCCGGCGCATCCATGGTGGCGGCCTCGGCGATCTCCTTCGCGGTCATCGGCCGCTTCGCGAGTCGGCGCAGCACGCGGACTCTGCTGAAGGGCAGACCCGTAGTCTCGATGACGTCGCGCTTCCAGGCGTCGCGGTTGTCGAAGACCACTGCTGCCATGGCGCGCCACACCTCGTCGACGAGCTTGTCATCCGACATTGGCGTCCACCTTGGGAGAGGCATTACCCGCGATCAGCGGCGCGAGCCGCCCGGCCGAGCGGACCGCACGATCCGACGTCGAGAATAGTCCGAGCGCCGTGATCACGACGCCGAGCCCGACGCACACGAACCACAGCGGGCGCGCCGCGGCGGCGAAGTCGGCGCCCGTCCGTGCGATGGCTGCGCCTGCGACCGAACCGCACAGCGCCACACCGATACTCACGCCGACCTGGCGACTGGTCGACGTGACGGCGGACGCGGCGCCCGCCCGGTCGAGCGGCATCCCACTGACGGCGGCGTTCGTGATGGGCGCGTTGATCATGGAGAACCCGATGCCGAACACCGCGAGGATCACCAGCAGCGCCCACGCCGGAGTGGTTGCCCTCAGGAATGTCAGCAACACCGACGCCGTCGTGATCAGCACACCTGCAACCAGCAATGAGGGGCGGGCGCCGAACCTGCCGACGAGGCGACCCGACACCGGCGAGAAGACCAGCGCCCCAATGGCGATCGGGAGATAGATGAGCCCGGTGTGCATCGCAGAGTACCCGCGTTCGCCTTGAAGGTAGATCGACATCATGAAGAGGAAGGCACCCCACGCCGCGAATGCGCAGACCGCGATCACGGTCGCCGATGCGAACGGGATGCTGCCGAAGAAGCGCAAGTCGATGAACGGATCGTGGCGCCTGGCCTCGTAGCGCAGGAAGGCCACGAAGGCGATTACCGCGACCACCGCGACCGCGATGACGCGAGGGTTGCTCCAGCCGTAGCCGGGACCCTCGATGAGGGTGAAGACCACACCGAACAGGAACGTCACCGCAAGGCCCTGGCCGATCGGGTCGATGTTGCGCATGGTCTTGGACTTGGTCTCGGGGACGAAGATCGCGGTCAGCACGATGGCGGCCGCGCAGATCGGCAGGTTGATCCAGAACACGGCGCGCCAGCTGATCAGCTCGATCAGGAAGCCGCCGACGACCGGGCCGAGTGCCATCGAGATTCCGACGACCGCACCCCAGAAGCCAAGCGCCCGCACGTTCCACGCGACCGGTGAAGATCTGCGAGATGATGGACAGGGCAACGGGATTCAGCATCGAGCCACCGACGGCCTGCAGTAGTCGAGCCAAGATCAGCGTCTCGATGTCGGGCGCCAGGCTGCACATCAGCGAACCAAGGGCGAACACGACGAGGCCGATCTGGAACACCCGTCGACGGCCGAACCGGTCACCAGTCGCACCGGAGAGCATCAGCAGGGACGCCAGCACCAGCGTGTACACGTCGACGACCCACTGCAATTGCGACGGAGACGCATGCAGGTCGGCGCGGATGCTCGGAATCGCGACGTTGACGATCGTCGCGTCCATCGACACGATCAGCAGGCTCAGGCAGCAGGACATCAGGATGATCGCCTTGCGCCGAGGCGTCGGCGTGTCGACGGAGTCGGGCCGCCGACGACCATGGATGTTAGTTGTGTTCACACAACTATTGTGAAACTACAACCGTCCTCAGCGCAAGTCAGTGTGGCCCAGCAGAGACAAAAGCACCCCGAAACGTCTCCAAAAGGGATACTTTGCGTCTGCTCGCGGGGAGGGGCAGCTAGTCGCGACCGCCCATGTCGGCGTAGTCGCGCTCCGTATAGCCGGTGTAGATCTGGCGCGGACGCCCGATCTTGCTGGGCGACTCGTGCATCTCGCGCCAGTGCGCGATCCAACCGGGCAGCCGGCCGAGGGCGAACAGAACGGTGAACATGCGAGTGGGGAAACCCATCGCCCGGTAGATCACGCCGGTGTAGTAGTCGACGTTCGGGTAGAGCTTGCGTTCGACGAAGAAGTCGTCGGTCAGCGCGATCTCTTCGAGAGCCTTGGCGATGTCTAGCAGCTCATCCTGCACGCCGAGCTTGCCGAGGATCTTGTCGGCCTGCTCCTTGACGATGCGCGCCCGCGGGTCGTAGTTCTTGTAGACGCGGTGACCGAAACCCATCAGCTTCACGCCCTCTTCGCGGTTCTTCACCTTCCGGACGAACTGCTGGACGTCGCCGCCGCTCTCCTTGATGGTCTGCAGCATCTCCAGGACGGCCTGGTTGGCGCCGCCGTGCAGCGGACCCCACAGCGCGTTGATACCGCCCGAGACGGAGGTGAACAGGTTTGCCTGCGACGAACCGACCAACCGCACCGTCGACGTCGAGCAATTCTGCTCGTGATCGGCGTGCAGGATCAGCAGCAGGTCCAGCGTCCGGACGATCTCGGGGTCGACCTCGTAGGGCTCGGCGGGAAATCCGAACGTCATCCGTAGGAAGTTCTCGACCAGAGTCAGGGAGTTGTCCGGGTAGAGGAACGGCTGGCCGACCGACTTCTTGTAGGCGTACGCCGCGATCGTGGGCAGTTTGGCGAGCAGCCTGATCGTCGAGAGCTCGACCTGCTCCTTGTCCAACGGGTCGACCGAATCCGGGTAGTACGCCGACAAGGCGTTCACCGCGCTGGACAGCACTGGCATCGGATGGGCGTTGCGGGGGAAGCCGTCGAAGAACCGCTTGAGGTCCTCGTGCAGCAGGGTGTGCCGCTGGATCTGGGTGGTGAACTTCTCCAGTTGATCGGCCGTCGGGAGTTCGCCGTAGATCAGCAGACGGCTGACCTCAATGAACGTCGACTTCTCCGCCAACTGCTCGATGGGGTAACCGCGATAGCGCAGGATGCCTGCGTCACCATCGATGTAGCAGATGGAACTCGTGGTGGACGAAGTGTTGACGAAGCCGCCGTCGAACGTGGTGTATCCGGTCTTGGCCAGCAACGACCCCAGTGCGATGCCGTCGGACCCCTCCGTGGCCTTCACGATCTCCAGGTCGATCTCTCCCCCCGGATAGCGGAGGGTGGCGACCTCGTCGGGACTGGAGTCTTCGGGCACGTTAACCCCTTCTACGGTTGTCGACCGGAACGAAGCTGTCCGTCACTAGAGGAAGGTAGTCGCTATCGGTTTCATGCGCTTGCGGGGGGTTGACCTCGGCGGTCTACTCGCTCGTCTACGGCAACCAGGTGCGGCAGAACAGCTCGTATTGCGCGCGGATCCGGTCGCACAGGACGCGGGGTTCGAGCGGGTGGTGGCCCGGTGTGCCCAGTCCGGCGAAGGTGTTGGCGAACACCACCGTCCACCTGGCACCCACCATTCGCACGGCCGGATGCGATGCGGGAACGCCCATCCGACGGCCCATCACGGTGAACGCGACCCTCTCCTCGATCGCCCGCTGGTGAAGGAAGGCCGACGACCGCAGCGACTCGGCGTTGTTGATGATCTGGATCAGCACGGCTATGCGCTTGAAACCCGGCGTCTGATAACTCTTGTCCGGCCCGAACACCTCGAGATGCGCCTCGTACTCGTCGATGTCAGTCGGCTGTTTTCTCAAGGCCGCGGCGAGTTAGCTGTCCACGTGGCGGGTCATCGCGGTGATGACCGACTCCTTGGTCGGGAAGTAGCGGCTGAAGGTTCTCGGCGACAGTTCCGCAGCCGCGGCTATCTGATCTACCGTGTGCAACCCTGTTTCTGACACAGTTCGGCTCGATCAGCGTCGCGCGGGTTCTCGACTTCTTGCGTTCCCGCAGGCCTTGGGACGGAGCATAGTCAGCCATACACCGGCGCGTAGTCGGCCCCCGCCGGTGGACACTGCAGGTCACTCGATATCCACGCCACCTGAGCGAATGCCTCGTTCAATCGATGCGCCATGACCATCGGCCCCAGTCGCACGGTGTCGGTGTCAGCGATGAGGTCCCCGCACGCGGCCACGATGGTGGCTGAGAAGATCACGTTCACCAGACGCACGCGACGGTCGTCGACGTTCACGCCCATGCGCTTGGCCAGGACGACCTCGGTGACGTCGTGCCGAAACTCGAAGGCCGCCTGCTTCAACGTGTCCGACGCGTTGATGACACGCAGCATGAGGATGATGCGATCGGTGGTGAGCCTGCCGACCTGCCTGCTCGCGACGCGCGTCAGAACAGCCACGTGGGCCTGCCGCATCGCCTCGAGTGGTCCGACTTTGGGGTCCACCGTCTCCAATTCGCCCGCGACGACGTGGGCATAGTCGTCGATGAGGGTGAGGAAGACCGCGTCCTTGGTGGGAAAGTAGCGACTGAACGTTCGGGGTGACACGTCCGCCGAGGACGCGATTTGCTCGACGGTGGTCTGCTCGTAACCTTGCTTCAGGCAGAGGTCCATGGCGGCGTCGATGAGCACTGCCCGTGTCCGGATCTTCTTGCTCTCACGGAGGCCTGGCGGCGACTCACTCGACACATCGGCCACGAATGAATATTAACCCGATTGCACGGATAAGACAGGAACAGCGAACTCAGACGCGGTAGCGGAGGAACGCGGGCGCCAGCAGCGCGGCGATCGCGACGCCGATGACGACGAGGGCGCCACCGCCCGCTGCCGCCACCGTCGTGCCGATGACGGCTGCGGAGGGCGCCGTGGACGGCGTCGGCCAACCGTGGTCCGCCGGCGACGACGACGGTGAAGACACCCTGCAGACAACCGCGCACATCGTCGGACGCGACCTGTTGCAGGATCGTCGAACGAAACGCCGACGACACCATGTCCGCTGCGCCACCAATTGCCAAGACCAGAGCGACCCACAACAAGGCGTTCGCCTGCCCGCCCGCCAATCCGGCGGCCAGACCAAAGCCGACCATCGCCACGCCCCACACGACGATCGCGATCACCACCGCGAGCCCTTGCCGGTGGACCCGCGGCAGCCAGCCCGAGAACACTCCACCCGCGACGGCGCCGAACGCGATGGCGGCGGACAGGTATGCCATCGGGGCCGCGAAGCCCCATCTCGAGGAACCGCGAGCCGTCCCGGTTGGTGGCATCTTCGCCAGGCGGAACGTCGCCACGATCGGCGCGGCGCACGTGACGGCATCAATCAAGTACAGCGTCGACAGCAGGCTCAGCACCACCCAGACGTTGTCGAGGCCGAGCGCCGCCTGCACCCAGAGCAGCACCGACGAAACCGCCAGCCCGATGGATGCGATGACGAGCAACGGCCTGCGATCCATCGCGTCGGCCCATGCGCCGCCCCACAGACCGAAGACCACCAGGGGCACCAGCGCGAAGATGCCCGAAAGCCCGACGTAGGCGGAGTTCTGCGTCAGCGCGTAGAGCTGAACAGGGAACGGCGAAGATCGTGAGATTGGCGCCGATCACGGTGACGATGCCGGCGAGCCACAGCCTGCGGAAGTCCGGCGTCCGTAGCGGTGTGGTGTCGGCGAGGAACCCCGCCACCCTCAGGGCTGCAGTCGCTCGACCACGTTCCCGGTCACGCGAATTCGGTTGTGCACCCGGTTCTCGCGGCCCTGCCAGAACTCGACCACGTCGGGCGCGATGACGTAGCCACCCCACTGCGGAGGCACGGGCACCGACTCGACGTCGGCGAACCGTTCGGCAACGTCGGCGAGCTGCTGCTTCAGCGCTTCGCGGGAGGCGATGGGATGGGACTGATGGGACGCCCACGCCCCCAGTTGCGAGCCGCGCGGCCGCTTGGACCAGTAGCTCGCCGTCGTTTCGGGCGAAGCCTTGGCGACGGCACCGCGGAGGTGGACCTGGCGCCCGAGGGCGAACCACGTGAAGGTCGCCGATGCATACGGCGTCGCGGCGAGCTGCTCGCCCTTGGCGGAATCGTAGTTGGTGTAGAAGGTGATGCCGGTTTCGTCTACGCCCTTGCACAACACCGTGCGGGTGACGGGCCTTCCCTCCGCATCGACCGTGCCGACCACGATGGCGTTCGGTTCCACGATTCCAGCCCGCTCGGCGTCCGCTAACCACTTGCGCAACAGGACGATCCAACCGTCGACGAGCCAGTCGGCGTCGAGATCCGGACTACCGTCCTTCTCCGGAGATCCGTATTCCACGCGCATGCGGGCCAGATGCTCGTCGTCGTCTAGAACCACAGCGGCGACGCTACGCCCATCGCTAGGCTGCGGGGCTACCGACCGGTCGGGATCGGCGGCGGTACGGGTGCGAGAATCGGGTCATGACTAGCGCGTCCGCGATGCCCGACGGCTTACCAGAAGGCTTCGTAGAAGGCCTCGAAGGCGTCATCGCCTTCACCACCGAGATCGCCGAACCGGACAAGGACGGCGGCGCGCTGCGCTACCGCGGCGTCGACATCGAGGATCTGGTGACGCAGCACGTCACCTTCGGCGACGTGTGGTCGCTGCTGGTCGACGGCCGCTTCGGCAGCGGGCTGACGCCTGCGGAGCCCTTCCCGCTCCCCATCCACACCGGTGACGTCCGGGTCGACGTGCAGGCGGGGCTGGCTATGCTCGCCCCGATCTGGGGCTATCAACCGCTCCTCGACATCGATGACGACACCGCCCGCAACCAGTTGGCCCGCGCCTCGGTGATGGCGCTCTCCTATGTCGCACAATCGGCGCGCGGCATCTATCAGCCTGCCGTACCCCAACGGACCATCGACGAATGTTCCACCGTCACAGAGCGTTTCATGACGCGCTGGAAGGGCGACCCCGATCCCAGGCACATCGAGGCCATCGACGCGTACTGGGTCACCGCGGCCGAGCACGGAATGAACGCATCCACCTTCACCGCGCGGGTGATCGCCTCGACCGGTGCCGACGTCGCGGCGTCGCTGTCCGGTGCCGTCGGCGCGATGAGCGGCCCGTTGCACGGCGGGGCACCTGCCCGCGTGCTGCCGATGATCGAGGACGTCGAACGTTCCGGTGACGCCCGTGCCGTGGTCAAGGGAATCCTGGATCGCAAGGACAAGCTGATGGGTTTCGGGCACCGCGTCTACCGTGCCGAGGACCCTCGGGCCCGCGTGCTGCGGGCGACCGCCCAGCGGCTCGGGGCGCCGCGCTTCGACGTGGCGGCCGCGCTCGAGCAGGCCGCGCTCGCCGAGCTGCGCGAGCGACGCCCGGACCGCGCGATCGAGACGAACGTCGAATTCTGGGCCGCCGTGATGCTCGACTTCGCCGGTGTTCCCCCCAAGATGATGCCCGCCATGTTCACGTGTGGGCGCACCGCGGGTTGGTGTGCGCACATCCTCGAACAGAAGCGGCTCGGCAAGCTGGTTCGCCCAGCGGCCATCTACGTCGGCCCCGCGCCGCGGAGCCCTGAATCCGTCGATGGCTGGGACCAGATCAAGGCGTCGTGACGTCACGCGAAGACGGTCCAGACGTTCGCGTCCGCGGCGCGGGCGTTCGCCGCACTCGTCTGTACCGTCCCCGAGTCTGCTGGACGGGGTCGGGTCTCGGTGACTGCCGATCGAGGTCATCGGTGGCGTGGGCATCCGGTTGAGCAACTACCTGCCGACACGGGTGTTCAAACTGGCCGTTCACGGCCTCGACAGCGCCAGTGCGGAGGACGACGGTTGCGATTCCGGACGACGTCCTGGCCGAGGCGACCGTGCTGGCCGCCCGCATCGGCGTAGCCCTCGGCCACGGGGAGACCGTGTTCTCGGCATTCACTGGCCGGGACCCCGCTCCCCGCCGCGTTCTCCGTCGCATCACACGCGATGAGATTCGTCGGGTCGGATTGTCGATATTCGTGAACACCCACCATCGAGAGGAACCCCATCATGGCGATCAAAGTGCAACCAGCTGTTTCCCCCTACCTCATCGTCGATGACGCAGCGGCGGCCATCGACTTCTACGTCAACGCCTTCGGCGCGGAAGAGCTCGGCCGGGTACCACGACCGGACGGCAAGCTGGTGAACGCCGCGCTGCGGATCAACGGCTCCGTGGTGATGCTCAACGACGACTTTCCCGAGATGACCGGTGGCAAGTCCATGACGCCGAAGGCGCTCGGCGGCACTCCGGTGTCGATCCATCTCACCGTGACCGACGTCGAGAGCCAGTTCCAGCGGGCAGTCGATGCCGGCGCCACCGTCATCGCCCCGCTGGAGGATCAGTTCTGGGGTGACCGCTTCGGCGTACTCGCCGACCCGTTCGGGCACCGGTGGTCGATGGGTCAGCCGATGCGCGAGGTCAGCAGCGAGGAGATGGCCGCGGCGATGGGTCAGGGCAAGTAGGTCGCCAACAGCGCCGTCGGCAGCTCGTTGGCCTTCGGGATCTGACTGATGGCGGAAAAGCTCGCGGGCTTCGGCCTGCGCTCCGTTTCCGGCGCCGTCGGATCCGAGCCGTTCAACCCGAACGGAAGGTCGTAGCCTTCGGCCCATTCGAGGTTGTCGACGAACGACAGTACGTATAGCCGAGGATCTCCGTCTGGTGGGCGACCATGTCCTGCACGACGGCGATGTGGTTGACGAGCTACGGAGCACGCTTCGAGTCGCCGGCGTCGGCGATCCCATTCTCGCTGACCCACAACGGCTTTCCCTTCAGCGACTGGGGCACCGTCTTCCCCGACCCACGCCTGGCCGCCATCGTCGACCGCGTCACCCTTCAGCGCCCACATCATCGAAACCGGCACCCAGTCCTACCGACTGCGCACCAGCAAACTCCTGGCAGCCGAACCCGCAGACTCGCCTAAAGCACTCCACCGCCTAGATTTTCACTGAGCGGTGTACCTCGGGGGTGCTCTCGAGGCGAGAACCCGGCAGCGGTTCGACGAGCACCTGTGTCGTTGTGAGGGCTGTCAGCATTACCTCGAACACGTCCATGGCACCGTCCGCACTCTCGGCAGGATCGGTGGCGAGGGCCTGCATCCAGACATTCAAACCCCGCTTGCTCGATGTAAACAATTGAGCGTAGACGGTCTGTGCTCTGTTTCGCCCAGTGGCCACCCGTCGACGGAGCGGGCCGCGCGCCGAACCGCGTCTACACTCACACTGGACTCATCGGTACAGGCTTGTCGGCCGCCACAGTCACGGTGACTCTGCTCGACCTTTAGAAGCCCGGCGTTGCCAGCAGGCCGGGTCGGGACCCACGGGCACCTACACCGCCCCACAGAACGGACCTGTCGGAAATGAGTGGACTCCCCCTCGGTCAACATGCCCTGCTGTCAGATTGCCGCTCGGCAGCACTGGTGACCACTGCGGGGTCAGTCGACTGGATGTGCCTGCCACGGTTCGACAGCGCGCCGGTGTTCGCGCGCTTGCTCGACGACAACGCCGGCCACTTCCTGGTCGCACCTGCGGAGCCCTCCTTCGCGCCGACGTGGCGGTATCGGAGGCCGGGGCTGGTCCTGGAAACGGTGTGGTCGAGCCCGCAGGGAGAGGTCCGCGTCACCGATGCACTGGCCTTGGGAGCACAGGACCGCGGCCACCAGCTGGGTCAATCATCACCGGGGGTGCTGCTGCGCCACGTCGAGTGCGTTCGCGGCGCGGTGCCGATGCGCGTCGAATATGTACCGCGTCCGGAGTTCGGACTGGTTCATCCCCGCCTGGTCACCGGCGGCGGCACGGTCGTATCCCACGGCGGGGCGACGGTCCTGCTGCTGAGCACCGACCTGGCGCTGCGCGTCGACGCCGGCGCTGCGTCGGCGACGATAACCCTGACCGAAGGCCGGCGGCTGAGCTTCGCGCTCGAGCAATACGATCCCTGGGGGCCTGCACCGCGACGCTGGACAGACCGGATGATCCGGCGTCGTCTCCGCGTCACCGAAAAGGCCTGGGACAGTTGGTCTGCGCTGCATCAACGCTACGACGGCCCACTGCGGGACCTGGTGCTGCACAGCGGGGTGGTGTTGCAGGGGTTGACGTATGCCCGCAGCGGCGCCATCGTCGCGGCGGCCACCACCAGTGTGCCCGAAGGTGTGGGCAGCGGCCGAACCTGGGACTACCGCTACACGTGGGTGCGCGACGCCAGCATGACCTTGCAAGGGCTGTTCATCGCCGCCTGCCCCGAAGAGGCGGGCAAGTTCTTCGCGTTCCTGGCGCGCGCCGCAGCCACCCAACTCGACCGCGGCGTCGACCTGCAGATCATGTTCGGCGTCGGTGGCGAGCGGGACCTCACCGAACGAGAACTCCCGCACCTGTCGGGATGGCGCGACAGTGGCCCGGTACGCGTCGGCAACCAAGCGTGGGGCCAGCGCCAGCTCGACGTCTACGGGGCGATCCTCGACGCCGCCTACACCCTGCAGCTGCACCTGATGACCATCGCCGACACCACCCGAATGTTTCTGGTGGCCGTGGTCGACGCCGCCGCTGCTCGCTGGCGCGACGACGACCAGGGCATCTGGGAAGTCCGCGGGGCGCCACGGCCGTACCTGCACAGCAAGTTGATGTGCTGGGTCGCCCTGGATCGCGGCATCGCGATGGCACCGGAGCTGGGCGCCGCAGCACGCGTGGAGCACTGGCAGGCCGAACGCACCGCGATCCGCGACGCCATCATCGACGCCGGCTGGAACGAGAACGTCGGCGCATTCACACAGTATTTCGGGTCGGACGCGCTGGATGCCTCGGTGCTGCTGATGGCGTTGGTAGGCTTCCTCCCCCACGATGATCCGCGGCTGCTCTCGACCATCGACGCGGTCGAGCGGGGACTGACCGACCCGCGCGGACTGCTGTACCGCTACCTCGGGGGCGACGGGTTCGACACCCCGGAGGGCAGCTTTCTGCTGTGCACGTTCTGGTTGGCCCACGCGCTGGCCATCACTGGACAACCTCAGCGATCCCGCGACGTCCTCGAGCGCGCCGCCGGTTTCGCCAGCAGCCTGGGACTATTTTCCGAACAGGTCGACTCGGCCACCGGCGACCTGCTCGGCAACTTCCCGCAGGCCTTCAGCCACCTCGGCCTGATCACCGCCGCTCAGGCCCTCGCCGACGCCGAGTCGACACGCGGCCCGTGACACCCGACTTCAGGGCAATTTTGGGCTCTAGTGACCCTAGTGTGGGTGGTTCCTTGCGGGGAGTCGTGGTGGTCGACCACCGAGGAGTTCGATCATGGAGAATCGCAATCGCCGTTGCACCGACGACACCATCAACGGCCTCCAATCCCAGGGCTATAGCGTGCAACTCGACGGGACACAAAGTGCCAACCATCAACACGCTCGGCATCGGCGACTACGCCCTTTACATGTTCGACTTCGGTTCCCCCGTCGGTTTCCGGATCGCCCTGGACCACGATCAGCGGGTGCGCGCCATCATCACCCAAAACGGCAACGCCTACACCGACGGATTCGGCCCCGGGGTAGCCGCACTCTCGGCGTGGTGGGGCGACCGCCACGCCGGCCAGGCCGTCCTCGACCTGCCCGGGCGCGCGGACTACATGAAAGCGCTGCTGTGGGACTACCAGAACAACCCGCCGCACTACAGCGCCTGGCAGGCCTGGTTGCGGGCCCGCCAGCCGAAAGTGCTGGCCATCTGGGGTAAGAACGACCCATTCTTCATCCCCGCCGGCGCCCAGGCCTACAAGAAGGACGTCCCCGACGCCACCGTCGTCCTGCTCGACACCGGACACTTCGCCCTCGAAGAAGAAGCCGACACCATCGCCGAGCACACCAACGCGCTCGGGCTTTGATGCCGGGATACCCGCCTCGCCGCCGTCATCGATTCACGCGGCTGAACGCTCGTCCCGTCTGCCAACTCTTGGTTGAGGCACTCTGCCCCTGACAATTTAGTGACGTGAGGGCGGCGATGGAGAGCTTCCCCGAGATGACGAACATGGTGACCGCATTGGCCCGAACGACCGGGATCGAAGATTCTGGTCGGATGAGCGGTGCTGGAACGGAACGTCCCGACCTACCGCAGCGAATGCGGTAGCTGCGGCGATGGTCGCACCTCTCGCGGCGGTTCTGATCCCGGTGCGGTTGTCGCTCATGGTGATTCCCTTCGTGCGTCGAATGTTCGGACGTGTTCACTGTCATCGGCCGAGAAAGGGTCGTCACGCATAGCGCACTACTCGCTTTCTCGCGGAGCGGTACGCAGGGCATCCGTTGCGAGCACCGCCATGCGACCTCACTAGGGTGGGGAGTCGTGGCCGAACTCGTGATCCCCGCCGAACTCAAGCCGAAGGACGGACGCTTCGGCTCCGGCCCGTCGAAGGTGCGCCCCGAACAGTTGCAGGCACTGGTCGACTCGGCTCACCTGTTCGGGACGTCGCACCGGCAGGCCCCGGTCAAGAACCTGGTTGGTCGGGTGCGCGACGGCGTCCGTCAGCTCTTCTCGGTGCCCGACGGTTATGAGGTCATCCTCGGCAACGGCGGCTCCACCGCATTCTGGGACGCCGCCGCATTCGGTCTCATCGACAAGCGCTCGCTGCACTTGACCTATGGCGAGTTCAGCGCGAAGTTCGCCTCCGCGGTCGCGGCCAACCCCTTCGTCGGCGACCCGATCATCGTCAAGGCCGATCCGGGCAGCGCACCCGAGCCGCAGTCCGACCCCTCGGTCGACGTCGTCGCCTGGGCCCACAACGAGACCTCGACGGGCGTCGCGGTGCCGATTCAGCGCCCCGCCGGCTCGCAAGGCCAAGCATTGGTGGTCATCGACGCGACGTCGGCGGCGGGTGGCCTGCCCGTGGACATCGCCGACACCGATACCTACTACTTCGCACCCCAGAAGAACTTCGCGTCCGACGGTGGGTTGTGGCTGGCCGTCATGAGCCCCGCGGCGCTGGCCAGGGTCGAACAGATCGCTGCATCGGGCCGCTGGGTGCCCGACTTCCTGTCGCTGCCGATCGCGATCGACAACAGCCAGAAGAACCAGACCTACAACACGCCGGCCATTGGCACGTTGGTGCTCATGGCGGATCAGCTCGACTGGTTGAACGGCAACGGCGGACTGGACTGGGCCGTGAAGCGCACCGCCGACTCGTCGCAGCGGCTGTACTCGTGGGCCGAGGCGGCGAGCTACACCACGCCGTTCGTCTCCGACCCGGCGTTGCGCTCGCAGGTGGTCGGCACCGTCGACTTCATCGATGAGGTCGATGCCGCAGCAGTGGCCAAGACGCTTCGCGCCAACGGCATTCTCGACACCGAGCCGTATCGCAAGCTGGGCCGCAACCAGTTGCGCGTGGCCATGTTCCCCGCCGTGGATCCCGACGACGTCAGCGCTCTGACCGCGTGCGTGGACTGGGTCGTCGAACGCCTCTGACGCCGCCCAGCGTGTCAGCCCGGTTACGGACCGATAACGAAGTAGGGTGACCCGTTGAGCCGCCCTAGGAGGTCGCACATGCGGGAACTGAAAGTCATCGGACTCGACGTCGATGGCAGACGCATCATCTGCGAGACGGCTGAGTCCGGCGAGAAGTTCATTCTCCGTCCAGACGACCGCCTCCGCGCCGCCTTGAGCGGTGAGCGCGCTGCCACCATGCCCACCCACGTCGATGTCGAGGTTCTAAACGTGTTGAGCCCCAAGGAGATTCAATCCAGGATTCGCGCGGGCGCGTCCGTCGAACAGGTGGCCGGCGCAGCGGGTGAAGACGCCGCCCGGGTCGAGCGATTCGCTCACCCGGTACTACTCGAGCGTTCGCGCGCCGCCGAGCTGGCGACCGCGGCACACCCGGTGCTCGTCGACGGACCCGCAGTCCTGACGCTGCTCGAGACCGTCACGACGGCGCTGGTTGCGCGTGGGCTGGATCCCGACGCGACGGCGTGGGACGCCTGGCGCAACGAGGACGGCCGCTGGACGGTCCAACTCTCGTGGAAGGCGGGCCGTTCGGACAACGTCGCGCACTTCCGCTTCGTCCCCGGGGCGCACGGCGGCACCGCGACAGCATTCGACGACGCTGCGGCCGAGCTGATCGATCCCGAGTTCGATCGCCCGCCGCTGCGGTCGGTAGCGCCCGTCCCGACCCTCGACCTCGCCCTACCGGAGGTTGCACCCACTCCCGCACCGGCACCCGAACCGGCGAAGGCCAAGGCCGCCGAACCGAAGCCCCGCGCGCGCAGGCGCAGGCCTGAGGTTCCCGGCTGGGAGGACGTACTGCTCGGTGTACGCTCCGGCACCCAGCCCTGAGAACGCTTACGCCACAACGCTTCCGACGGCCATCGCGAGTAGCACCAGCCACCCCGCGGCCACCCCGACCCCGCTGCCGAGCACGAACCACCGCCACACCGGCCGGGTACGCCACCCCCAGACCGTCGGCGCAAGCCCGCCGACGGCGACCAGGTTCAGCCCGACGGCCAGTAGTGGATGCAACCTGGTCAAGCCCAGGCTCAAGACGATGATCGCGCCCGCCGTCACGGCGGCAACGAACGCGGCCACGGTCAGCCCGGTCCCCCATGGCGTCGCATCCTCGTTCACCGCATCAACCTTCCCGGGTCGCTCCGCTCCTACCCTTCGGACGTGAGCCTAGCTCGCTCGTAGAAGGCAAGCGCCGCAGCAGTAGCCACGTTCAACGAGTCCGTACCGCGCGCCATCGGGATCCTCACCCGAACGTCACTGGCCCGCATCGTCCGCTCGTGGAGACCCGGCCCCTCGGCGCCGACGAGGATCGCCACACGGTCCAGGGCGAGCGCCTCCATCGCGGTGTGCAGCGTCTGCGCCGCGGGGTTCGGCGTCATCGCAAGGACACGAAAGCCGCTGTCCCGCAACGCCTCGAGATCACTTGGCCAACCTTCCGACCAGGCATAGGGCACCAGCAAGGCATGCCCCATGGACACCCGCACGGCGCGGCGATACAGCGGGTCGGCGCACCCGAGACCGAAGACGATCGCATCCACGCCGAGTCCCGCCGCATTGCGGAACACCGAGCCGAGGTTCTCGTGATCGTTGACGCCCTCGAGCACCGCGATCGTTCGGGCTCCATCGATCACCTGCGATATCGACAGCTCCGGCGGGCGCGGCGCCGCCGCCAACACCCCGCGGTTGAGGTGAAAGCCGATGACACCGGCCATCACCTCGGCACTCGCCCTATAGAACGGTGCGTCGGTCCTCTCGAGGTCGTCGGTCAGCTCGCCCAGCCTGCGATCGGTGCCGAGGAACGCCCTCGGTTCGAAGCGAGACGCCAGCATCCGTTGCACCACCAGCACACCCTCCGCGATGACGAGCCCCTTGCCGGTGGGCAGGTCCGGCCTGCGGTCGATGCTGTTCAGATCACGAAAGTCGTCCAGCCGGCCATCGGTGGGGTCGTCGACGTCGACGACCTGGACTCGGCTCAAGTGCCTTCGTCCACGATCGCGGACATCAGATCGGCAGCCGCCAACAGCGTCTTGCGTTCTTCCGGTCGAAGTCCCGCCAACCGCTGCTGTAGCCACTCCTGGCTGGCGCGGCGCTCGACGTCGATCAGCTCGTGGCCCGACACCGACACCGACACCAGCACCTGACGCCCGTCGTCCGGATGCGCACAGCGATCGACGAATCCCAGCTCGGCCAACGACGCGATGACCCGCGTCATCGACGGTGGCCGGACCCGCTCGCGGATGGCCAACGTGCCCGGCGTGATCGGACCCTCCTTGGCGAGCGTCGCGAGCGCCGACAACTGAGACAACGACACCGGCGAATCCGGACGACGGAAGCGCAACTGTCGCGCCAGCCGCACCACGGCCAGCGACAGGTCGCTGGCCAGCCGGGCGTCGGGGTCGTTCACGACGCAAACAGTACCGACACCGGAACGGGAATCCATTAGGTTGGTCCGCAATGGACGCGACGCCGCCGCCACCAAGAGACCAGCCGCCGACTCCCCCGGCGCTGCCCGACATCCTGCTTGCGCCGTGGCCCGTCATCTACGTGATTTCGGCTGGCTGGCTGATCGCAGTGGTGCTGGCCTTCACGGTGCCTGGATTGCACGACTGGCGCCCGATCACGGCGGCGGGGCTCGGCGTGGGCGTGTTGGGCACCTCGATCTTCCTGTGGCAACGTAGCGCGGTCCGTCGCGGCTCCCGCGGCGCGCAGCGCGGTATTTCCTGAACCCGATGGAGGAATGATGGCAGAAGCCCTGTTGCAGGCGCAGATCGACATCGACGCACCGCCGGAGAAGGTGTGGGCGCTGGTGTCCGACTTGCGGCTAATGCCGCAATGGAGTCCGCAGTGTCGGCTCATGAAGGCGTTCGGGCCGCTGCGTCCCGGCACCAGGACCATCAACGTCAATCGACGCAAATTCTTGTTCTGGCCGACGACCAGCCGGGTCACCGAGGTCATTCCGGAACGGAAACTGGCCTTCCGCGTGAACGAGAACAACACCATCTGGACCTACGAACTGGAGCCGACCCCGACCGGCACGCGCCTTGTCGAGAGCCGCCACGCCGAGAACGGGGTGAAGCCGGTGTCCAACCTTCTGGTCAACGCCGTGATTGGCGGCGTGCCCAGCTTCGAGCGCGAGCTGATCGAAGGGATGAACGCGTCCCTCGTCCGCATCAAGGCGGCCGCCGAAAGCTAGCTCTGGGTGGCGTCGGGCGGGGTGACGTCGGGATGGGTGACGTCGGGCTGGGCCAGGTCGAGGACGCCGTCGTCGAATGGATCGAATATCGGTGACCCGATGGTGGCGGGCTGCGGGGTGTCCGAGTGCGCGCCGCAGCCATACTCGCCCGCGACGACGTGCCCGTCGGCCGACATCTCGTTGGCGCACACTCCGAAGAGCGTGCCAAGCGAACCTGAGAGCGACAGGTAGTAAGCGCAGTCGCGGCACACCTTGCGGGTGGCGCGCGCCATCGCCGAACCCGGTCCATACTCGCCGTCGTACCAGCGCTCCGCCGTTTCGATCCGGCCCCACTGGCTGAGCACCTGGCTCTTGCCGAATCCCACCTCGGAGGCCAGGTCGTCGAGTTCCTCGTCACCAGCGGACATGTATCCGGGCACCAGCCGCGGGTCGTCGACCGGGGTGGCGAGCAGATCGCCGGGGCTGAGATCGCCCGGCTGGACGCGGTCGTGCCACGGCACCCATTGCGGCGCCAGCAGCGCCGTCGGGCCCGGTACCAGGACCACTTCGCTGATCGTGGCGTGGTCCGCACCGGGATGAGCCGCGACGACCACCGCCCACTGCCAGCCGTGATACCCAGGCATGGCCGCGAGGAATCGGTGCGTCGCGGAAGACGGATCGTCGAGACTGGCACCGAGGTATTCCCCGACTAAACCTTCGGCATCGGCACCGCCCTCGAACTCCACGATCGCCGTGCGCGCAACGTCGACCGCGCCCGTCAGCACCGCGGTCAGTTCCGGCTGTTCGGTCACGGGGTCCTCGGCGGCCTGCTCGGCCGGTTCGATCATGCTGTCCATCGCCTCCAATACTGCCTGACACCCCATGAGCAAAGCCACACCGGCCGTCCTGCGGGCGACGGTTGGTCGCATGGGGAACAATCAAGGACGTGACCGGTTCGCGGCGTGGCCCCCCAGCGGGGCCCGATGACTCGCGAGACCCCCGCTACCATCCGCCGCGTCCACCGGAAGGTCACCGCGGCGAGCATCCCGGCATGGAAAACTATCCGAGCAGCCCGTCGAGCGCCAACCGATGGCTGCCCCCGATCGACAAGACCCATGGCCCTGGCGATCGCACCGACGCCCGCGACCCTTACGAAGGTGGTGTCGGGCAATCCGCAGGCAGGCCGAGGGGCGCCGCGGGGCGTGGCCGCGAAATGGGCACGAAGATGTACGGGCTCTTCCAGAAGGCCGCCACCGCCGACGGTGCCGACAAGTCAGGGCTGACGGCGCTCACCTATCCCGTGATGGCCAACTTCGCGGCCGACTCTGCCATGGCCGTCGCGCTGGCCAACACGTTGTTCTTCGCGGCCGCCTCCGGCGAGAGCAAGAGCAAGGTCGCGCTGTACCTGCTCATCACCATCGCGCCGTTCGCCGTCATCGCTCCGCTGATCGGACCCGCGATCGACCGACTGCAGCACGGCCGCCGTGTCGCACTCGCCACGTCGTTCGCAGTACGCACCGGACTGGCCGTGGTGCTGATCGCGAACTACGACCCCGCCACCGGCAGCTTCCCGCCCTGGGTGCTCTACCCCTGCGCGCTGGGGATGATGGTCCTGTCGAAGTCTTTCAGCGTGCTGCGCAGCGCCGTGACTCCCCGCGTGCTGCCGCCCACCATCGACCTCGTCCGCGTGAACTCGCGCCTGACCATGTTCGGCCTGCTCGGCGGCACAATCCTCGGTGGCGCCATCGCTGCAGGCGTCGAGTACCTGTTCGGCCTCTTCCAACTACCCGGCGCGTTGTACGTCATCGTCGCCATCACGGTGGTGGGTGCAGTGCTGTCGATGCGGATCCCGAAGTGGGTCGAGGTCACCGAGGGCGAGGTCCCGACCACGCTGAGCTATCACGGTCCCACCGAGAAGTTCAGCCCCTTACCCAACCCGGGAACGTCCGAGAAGACGAGACAACCGCTGGGCCGCAACATCATTACCTCGCTGTGGGGTAACTGCACGATCAAGGTCATGGTCGGCTTTCTGTTCCTCTATCCGGCCTTCGTGGCCAAGTCGCACGACGCCAGCGGCTGGGAGCAGCTGCGCATCCTCGGCCTGATCGGCGTCGCCGCGGGCATCGGCAACTTCGTCGGCAACTTCACCGCCGCCCGCCTCCAACTCGGGAACCCGTCGCGTCTGGTGGTGCGAGCAGCCACCGCGGTCACGGTGATGTCTCTGGCCACCGCCGTCTTCGGGAATCTGTACGTCGCCGCGTTGGCCACGCTGGTCACCTCGGGGGCCAGTGCCGTCGCGAAGGCGTCGCTCGACGCCTCGCTGCAGGACGACCTGCCCGAGCAGTCCCGCGCCTCGGCCTTCGGACGGTCCGAGTCGCTACTTCAACTCGCCTGGGTCACGGGTGGCGCGACGGGGGTGCTCATCTACACCGACCTGTGGGTGGGGTTTACCGCGATCACCGCGGTGTTGATCCTCGGATTGGCACAGACCCTCGTCAGCAACGGTGGCGATTCACTGATTCCCGGACTTGGCGGAAACCGGCCGGTGTTCGCCGAGCAAGAGAGCCGCGGTACGGCATCGGCGGTGCGCGAGTGAAGCGCGTCCTCGTCGCCCTGCTGGCCGTCGCGGTCATCGCGGTCAGCGGCACCGGCGCGCTCATCTGGTGGCTCACCCGCACGCCCGCGCCCGAACACCCCGAGATCAGCGCCTACTCACGCGGCCAACTGGTGAGGGTCGGCCCCTACCGTTACTGCGACGTCTTCGAGATCACCAGGTGCGACGTGCCCCAAACAGTCGGCGAGCTGGTCGTCACCCCCCGCGATCCCGTGCAGCTGTCGGTGCCTGCGGCCATCGCGAGGGCACCGTGGATTCTCATTCGCGCCTACGAAGGCGGCGCGTCCGCCATCGACGAGTTCCGGCCCGACACCAAGCTTGCCGTCACGATCCCCACGGTCGACGCGCGTCGGGGCCGGTTGACCGGCATCGCGGTGCAACTGCCCACGCTGGTTCGCGATGAGCAGAACAACGAGTTCCCATGGCCGCATGCCGAGTGGTCGGTGGCAACCGTCTGGCCCTAGATCGCCGAGTGCTCGGGTGGCACCTGCTCACCCTCGCGCGTCGGCCCTGGTGGCGTGCCATCACCGAACGGTCTGCCGCCCAACGCTTCCCGACCGTGCGGTGTCAGCCAGTTCGCCAGGTCCGGTCCCTTCGGCACCACTTGGGTCGGGTTGATGTCGGCGTGCACGACGTAGTAGTGCTTCTTGATCTGGACGAAGTCGATGGTGTCGCCGAAGCCGGGCGTCTGGAACAGGTCCCGCGCATAGGCCCACAACACCGGCATCTCGTCGAGCTTCTGACGGTTGCACTTGAAGTGCCCGTGGTAGACGGGATCGAAGCGAGCCAGGGTGGTGAACAGCCGGACGTCCGCCTCGGTGATCGTGTCACCCACCAGGAACCTCTGGCCGGCAAGCCTTTCCGACAGCCAGTCCAACGCCGCGAACAGCCGGTCGTAGGCCGCGTCGTAGCCGGACTGCGAGCCCGCGAAGCCACACCGGTACACACCGTTGTTCACCTCGGTATGGATGCGCCCGGCCACCTCGTCGATCTCGGCACGCAGCGGCTCCGGATAGAGCTGCGGCGCGCCGGGGCGGTGGTAGGCGGGCCACTCGGTGGACAGGTCGAGCGTCATCTGCGGAAAGTCATTGGTGACGACCGCGCCCGTATGCACGTCGACGATCGCGGGCACCGTGATGCCCTTCGGATAACCCGGGAAGCGCTTGAAGTAGGCGTCCTGAAGGCGGGGGATCTGCAGGACGGGGTCGACGCCACCGGGATCGAGGTCGAACGTCCAGCTGCGCTCGTCATGCGTCGGTCCGCAAAAGCCAATGGAAAGAACGTCTTCCAAGCCAAGGAGGCGGCGCACGATGATGGCCCGATTGGCCCATGGACAGGCTCGGGCGACGACCAACCGGTACCGGCCGGGTTCCACCGGGTACCCGTCACAGCCGTCAGCCGTGATGCGGGTCTCGATGTACTTGGTGTCACGGTTGAACTCGCCCGCCTGGGCGACATAGGAGGCCACGAGACGATTGTTCCCCCTCGCCGAAGGGAACCGCTGAGCACCCCGCGGTCGGACGAATCGACGGGGGCTGGACCGACCCCCTCCAACGGAGGCGAGACGTCGATCGGATCACCGAACGTGAAGTCGTGCGCGAGATTTCAGTGAATCTTCGATCACGAGTTCACACTCGGCGCAGCGCCGAAGTGATTAGGCGTCGAGCTCCTGCGCGACCGCCTTGACCACCTCTGAGATTCGGCGAGCGGTCTTGCGGTCGGGGTAGCGACCCTTGCGCAGTTCGGGCTGCACCGAGCCCTCGAGCAGGGTGATCATGTCCTCGACCATGCCGTGCAGTTCGTCGGGCGTGTGCTTGTGCTCGGGCGCAGCGGCTTCGCGGCGCGTCCGTACGACGCTCGGCGGCGGTTCGATCACCTTGAGGCTCAACGCCTGCGGTCCACGACGCCCCGCCGCGATGCCGAACTCGACCTTCTGACCGGCCTTGAGCTCCTGAACTCCGGCCGGAAGCGCCGAGGAGCCCACGTAGACGTCCTCGCCTTCCTCCTGGGACACGAAGCCGAAGCCCTTCTCGGCGCTATACCACTTCACCTTGCCGGTCGGCACTGGTCTCACCCGCTCGTCTCGCAATGAACGCGTCCCGCCGATGCAGGACGCGAATGCGATGATCCTACAAGTCCGCCCTAATGGAGTTCTGCCCGCAGCCAATACCTGATCAACCCCCGCCCGCCTCACGGTCGGTAGTGTGGCAACCACCGTTGGAGGACACATGCGCCTAATCCTGAACGTCGTCTGGTTGATCTTCGGCGGCCTGTGGCTGGCTCTCGGGTATTTTCTGGCCGGGATTCTGTGCTTCGTCCTCATCGTGACGATCCCGTTCGGTTTCGCCGCGTTCCGGATCGGGATGTACGCACTATGGCCCTTCGGGTACTCGGTCGTCGAGAAACCTGGTCCGCGTCCCGGCGCGTTGATAGGCAACGTGATCTGGGTGGTTCTCTGCGGCATCTGGCTGGCCATCGGTCACGTCGTCAGTGCGATCGCCATGGCGATCACGATCATCGGCATACCCCTTGCGCTGGCCAACCTCAAGATGATCCCGGTGTCGCTGTTTCCGCTGGGCAAGGAAATCGTGCCAACGGCCCAAGGCTCCTTCCCATGACCGTGACTGCCTTGGGCGTGCCGTCGGTGCGGACGGGAACGCCAACCCCCGCGGGCGCGCCCACCGACGGCCCGCTACTCGACCGCTACGGCCGAGTCGCCACCGATCTGAGGGTGTCGCTGACTGATCGATGCAACCTGCGCTGCACGTACTGCATGCCCGCCGAGGGGCTCGAGTGGCTACCCGGCGATGACTTGCTACGCCCCGACGAACTCGACCGACTCCTCACCATCGCCGTGACCCGCCTCGGCATTACGGACGTCCGCTTCACCGGTGGAGAGCCTCTGGTGTCGCGGAATCTCGAGGGCGCCATCGCGGCGGCGACGGGGTTGTTGCCGCGACCGCAGACGGCGGTCACCACCAATGGAATCGGACTCGCCGGCCGCGCGGTCGCGCTCAAGGCGGCCGGTCTCGACAGGGTGAACGTCTCACTGGACACTGTGGACGCCGAGAACTTCGCCCGCATCACCCGTCGCAACCGCCTGGGCGAGGTCCTCGACGGCCTGGCTGCCGCGGCGGCCGCCGGGCTGACGCCGGTCAAGGTCAACGCCGTACTCGATCCCGAGACGGGCCTCGACGATGCCGTGGCGCTTCTGCGGTTTTGTCTCGACCACGGCTATCAACTGCGCATCATCGAGCAGATGCCACTGGACGCGGGGCATCAGTGGCGACGCGATCAGGCGATCGACGCGGAGCAGATCCTTACGGCTCTGCGCCGCCACTTCGACTTGGCGCCCGATACGGCGCCCAGGGGCTCGGCGCCTGCGCAGCTGTGGCGGGTCGACGGCGGGCCGGACACGGTCGGCGTGATCGCCTCGGTCTCGCACGCCTTCTGCGGTGCGTGCGACCGCACGCGGCTCACCGCCGACGGACAGGTCCGCAGTTGCCTCTTCTCTAGCGAGGAGACCGATCTGCGACGCCTAGTGCGCCGCGACGCCGACGACGACGCCATCGAAGCGGCCTGGCGCGCGGCGATGTGGGCCAAACCGGCCGGGCACGGGATCAACGACCCAGGATTCGAACAACCGGTGCGCCCGATGAGCGCCATCGGCGGCTGACGTTGTCGGCCGCGACGATCGAAGTCAACGTGCGGTACTTCGCCGCGGCACGGGCGGCCGCGGGGGTGGACGGCGAGACCGTGTCAATTGCGTCGGGAGCAACGGTGCCCGATCTTCTCGCCACCCTGCGAACGCGCGGCGAGAAATTGGCCGTCGTGCTCGACCGGTGCTCGTTCCTGTGCGACGGGATCGCGGTGCGCGACGCTGAAAAGCCGCTCTTAACAAACCAGACCGTCGATGTCTTACCGCCCTTCGCGGGCGGATAAGAGTGATATGCGTCACATAACGAAACGGTCACAAAGTGTCACACGCGCTGTTCACCGACGAGATTCCCTGCGTAAACGTCACGCCGTGCTGCTCTTTTAACGTTCTCACAAGATTTGCTGGGCCGGGAAACGCCGACACCCGCCGAAGGTGACGTGCGGGCATCTACCCGTTAACGTCCACTCCCAAGCCGCTCGACCCTAATCAGTGGCCCGCCATGCCCAGTTACGCCGAGCTCCATCCGTTGGGCATGGTCAAGACCTACCTCAGGGATGGAGGCGGGGGACCCACCGGTCCACCGAAATCAAGGACCAGGAATCGCATGCGATTCCTTGGGGTGAAGCCGAAGCCGAAAGGTGGAGGCCGGGCGACCTCTCAAGCCCGAACCCGACAGCTGACCTCGTAGGCGTGGACGAGAGGACTTTTTGTACCCATGAGTGGACGGCATCGCAAGACCACGAGCTCAGCAGTAAACGTCGCCAAGATCGCCTTCACCGGTGCCGTGCTCGGTAGTGGCAGCCTCGCCCTCGCCGGTTACGCAGGTGCAGCGACCGACGGCGAATGGGACCGGGTCGCCGGGTGTGAATCCGGCGGAAACTGGGCCATCAACACCGGCAACGGATATCAGGGCGGGCTGCAATTCTCCCCCGGAACCTGGTCCGGACACGGCGGTGGCGAGTACGCCCCCGCTGCCCACCTCGCCGCCAAGGACGAGCAGATCGCGGTCGCCGAGCGCGTCCTGGCCAGTCAGGGCCGCGGAGCGTGGCCCACGTGCGGTCGCGGACTCTCCAGCGCGACCCCTCGCAACGTCCTCTCCGATGCCGCTCCGCTGGACAACCCCGACCTCGGCGGGAACGTTCCGCCGCCGCCTGCGCCGGATGCCCCGGTGGATCCTCTCCCGCCGATCGAGGCCGTCGCGCTCGACGCACCCCTTCCTCCCCCGCCGGCCGACCCGATGCTCCCGCCTCCCGGCGACGCCGTCACGGTCGCCCTGGACGCGCCAATGCCGCCGCCGCCGCCGGTCGAAGATCTCCTGCCGCCGCCGCCAGCCGAGGAGGCCATGCCCCTCGACGCACCGCTGCCTCCTCCGCCGGCGCCAGAGCTGCCACCGGGGCTTGGTCCCCTGAAGCTGCAACCCACACCGGATGCGCCGATGCCCGCGGTCTCCGTCGCGGACTGGGACGTCGTCCCCGCACTCGTCGATCAGCCGCCGGCGTGGGCCCTGCACGCCGGCGACCTTCCGCTCGATCCGATGCTCCCGGTTCCAGCGCCACCGCTCCCGTCTCCCGACGCCGCAGCGCCCGCCCCGATGGCGGCGCCTGCACCCGATCTGCTGGCACCGCTGAACGCCGTCAACATCCCCGCGCCCGCATTCGACGCGGCCAACCAGGCGATCACCGATGGCGGCATCGCAGCAGCGCCGAACGGCATCCCGCACCTCGCCAGCCCGGATGCGCCGCCCCCCGGATCGACGATGGACCCCACCGCGGCAGGCGCCGACGGCCCCAACACCAGTTACCTCAAGGACCTCTGGCAAGCGGTTCAGAGCCACGACATCAGCGGCAAGGAAGCTCTCATAGTGGGGCTGAGCCAGCGCGGCATGAACACGCCGATTCCGGAGCAGGCTCCGGGCCCGAACGTGCCGACCGGA
Organism: Mycobacteriales bacterium; assembly: GCA_038244615.1. GTDB lineage: Bacteria > Actinomycetota > Actinomycetes > Mycobacteriales > Mycobacteriaceae > Mycobacterium. The sequence goes on from JBBRTH010000015.1 coordinate 59,831, forward strand.
CCCGTCGACGCTGCGCCCCTTCCGCCGGCTGCCGGCGATCCAGCACTCCTGCTGCCGGCGCCGCCAGCTCCGGGGAACTAAGCCGAGCCCACCCATTCGTCGGATCCATCGACGAATAGTTGGTGCTTCCACACGGGTAGGCGCGCCTTGACCGTGTCCACTAGCAGCGCGCACGTATCGAACGCCGCCTTTCGGTGATCGGCGGCGACGGCCGCGACCAGAGCGGCGTCGCCGATGTTGAGCGTGCCGATGCGGTGGCTGACGGCGATCGCACGGACGCCCTCACAGTCCCTGGCGATCTCGTCCGCTACGTCGGCCAGCGTCTGCTGCGCCGTCGGATGTGCGGAGTATTCGAGGCGTGTCACCGACCGGCCACCGTCGTGGTCGCGTACCACGCCCACGAAGCCGACGACGGCCCCTGCCGCGCGGTGCATGACCAACGCCTCGTGCTCGGCGAGTTTGATCACCCGATCGCTCAGTTCGGCACGAAAGACGATCGCGCTCATCGTGTGTGGTCTCCTCCGCCAAGTTGGTCCAACGCGTGCTCGAGCACGTCGGCCAGCACGCCGAGACCGTCCGTCACACCGCCGGGCGATCCCGGCAGGTTGATGATCAGCGTGCCATCGCGCACCCCGCACACCCCGCGCGACAGCACCGAGGTGGGCACGTGCGGCAGTCCCGAACGTCGGATCGCGTCGGCAAGACCGGGAATCTGGAAGTCGACGATGCCAGCCGTCGCGTCGGCGGTCCCGTCCGTTGGCGAGATGCCGGTGCCGCCCGAGGTCAGGATCAGGTCGACGTTCTCGCCGAGCGCCGCGAGTAGCGCACGGCTGACCGCAACGCCGTCGGCCACTACGCTGGGCGCGCTCACCGCGTAGCCGCGATCTGTCAGCCAGTCCACGATGACCGGCCCGGTGCGATCCTCGTAGACGCCGTTGGCCGCGCGTGTGGACGCGATGATCACCCTGGCCGATCGCGTCATGGTCGTTTCCACGTCCCCGTCTTGCCGCCGTCCTTCCGCAGCACCGCGATGCCGTCGATGGTCGCAGCCGGGTCGACGGCCTTGAGCATGTCGTACAGCGTCAGGGCGGCGACGCTGACGGCGGTCAGCGCCTCCATTTCGACACCCGTGCGATCCGTCGTCCGAACCGTAGCGGTGATCGTGACATCCGTTGTGCCGATGGCGAATTCGATGTCGACGCTCGTCAGTGCCAGCTGGTGGCAAAGCGGGATCAGGTCACTCGTGCGCTTGGCGGCGAGGATGCCCGCCACTCGAGACGTCGCCAACGCGTCGCCCTTGGGCAGTCCGCCCGTCGCGATCAGCTCGACGACGTCGGCGCGGGTCCGCAGAAGTCCCCTCGCCACGGCCGTCCGCCTGGTGGCACCCTTGGCGGTTACGTCGACCATGTGCGCCGCGCCCGAGTCGTCCAGGTGCGACAGTCGATGGGGGCGAGCCATCACGGCTACTTGTTGATGACGGTGACCGGGTGCGTGTAGGGCAGGTCCTCGGCGGGCAACGGAAATGTCAGGTCACCGAATGGGGACAACGCGCCGGTGCGGTCGGCGGCGAGCTCGCTGACTGCGTGATCGTCATCGCCGCTGGCGGGCCAGCCGTTGTCGACGTAGTGGTTCTTCTGCGGTTTCTTGTCAGCCACGCCTCACATTGTGGCAGGCGCGGCGTGCGCTGGCGAGAGCGGCGGGCAGGAGCGAAGCGACCGGGGGATGTAGCGGCGGGCAGGAGCGAAGCGACCGGGGGATGTAGCGGCGGGCAGGAGCGAAGCGACCGGGGGATGTAGCGGCGGGCACGGGTTGGATTCACCGACCTGGCTTAGGCTGGTACCCAATGTCCGAATCAGCTCCCGTGGTGCCGTTGGGCGCCTGGCTGGCCGAGCTGACCGACGATCAGCTCGTCCGCCTGCTGGAGCTACGACCAGATCTGGCACAACCACCGCCGGGATCGATTTCGGCGCTGGCCGCGAGGGCGCAATCTCGGCAATCGGTCAAGGCCGCGACGGACGGACTCGACTTCCTGGACTTGGTGGTGCTGGATGCCTTGCTGGTGCTGCGGGGGGATGGCGGCGGCGTTCCGTTGGCCAAACTCTTCGCGCTCGTCGGCGATCGGGCAACTCAGGACGACCTGTACGCCGCCCTGGACGACCTGAAGGCCCGCGCCCTCGCCTGGGGGGATGCGGCGGTGCGGGTGGCGCCGGAATCCGCAGCGGGCCTGCCCTGGCATCCGGGCCAGGTCACCCTCGAGGCCGACGGCCTGGACGCCGACCGCATCGTCGAACTGCTAGACGGGGTCGACGAACCCCAGCGCGAACTGCTGGAGCGACTGGTCGACGGTTCCCCGATCGGACGTACCCGCGACGCGGCGACGGGTACGCCCCCCGACAGGCCGGTGCAGCGCCTGCTGGCGACCGGGCTGTTGCGTCAGGTCGACGAGGACACCGTGATCCTGCCGCGCCTCGTCGGCCAGGTGATGCGTGGCGAGTCGCCGGGCCCCGTCGGGCTGGCGCCGCCTGACCCGGTGGTGACCTCGACCTCCGTCTCCGATGTCGACGCGGCCGCGGCCGGGTCGGCAATGGACCTGCTCCGCGAAGTCGACCTGGTACTGGAAACCCTCTCCAACTCGCCGATTCCCGAACTCCGCAGCGGTGGCCTCGGGGTCCGCGAACTCAAGCGTCTGACCAAGAGCACCGGGGTCGACGAGAACCGGCTGGGCCTCATCCTGGAACTGGCCTCCACGGCGGGGTTGATCGCGGCGGGCGACCCCGAGCCCGATCCGCTGGACGGCGCCGGGTCCTACTGGGCGCCGACCCTGACGGCCGATCGGTTCATCGAATCCTCCACTGCGGCGCGTTGGTATCTGATCGGGTCGGCCTGGCTGGACCTGCCCGCCAGGCCCGGCCTCATCGGGGAGCGGGGGCCCGACAACAAACCCTATGCGGCACTGTCGGATTCGCTGTACTCGACGGCAGCACCGCTGGACCGCCGACTGCTACTGACGATGCTTGCCGACCTGCCTTCCGGTTGCGGCGTAGACGCCGCGGGCGCCTCGAGTGCGATGACGTGGCGGCGGCCGCGCTGGGCGGCACGGCTCCAGCTCAAACCCGTCGCCGACCTGCTTGCCGAGGCGCACGCAGTGGGCGCGATCGGCCGAGGTGCGATCGCCACCGCGAGCCGGCGATTACTGGCGGACGAACCCGAGGACACCGTCGTCGCGGCGATGAACAAAGTGCTGCCCGCGCCAATCGACCACTTCCTGCTGCAGGCCGACCTGACGGTCGTGGTCCCGGGGCCGCTGGATCGTGCACTGGCCGAACAGCTGTCGGCGGTCGCCACGGTCGAGTCGGCCGGCGCGGCGATGGTGTACCGCATCAGTGAGCAGTCGATCCGCCGCGCCCTCGACACCGGCCGCACCGCAAGCGAACTGCACACACTATTCAGTCGACACTCGAAAACGCCGGTGCCGCAAGGCTTGAGCTACATGATCGACGACGTCGCGCGCCGCCACGGCCAGTTACGGGTGGGCATGGCTGCGTCGTTCGTCCGGTGCGAGGACCCCGCCCTGCTGACGCAGGCGATCGCGGCGCCGGCGCTCGAGAAGCTGGACGTGCGGGCGCTGGCGCCGACGGTTGCCGTGTCGATGTCGCCCATCAACGATGTGCTCGCCGCGTTGCGAACGGCGGGCTTCGCACCTGCCGCCGAAGACTCGTCGGGAGCGATCGTCGACATCCGGTCGCGCGGTGCGCGGGTGCCCACCCCCGGTCGTCGGCGGGGCTACCGGCCGTTGCAGAGGCCGTCGTCGCAGACGCTGAGCGCCATTGTCGCCGTGCTGCGCAAGGTGGCCGCTACCCCCAACGACGGAAGCCGGCTCGATCCCACCGAGGCGATGGCTGAGCTGCACGGCGCGGCTCACCGCCAGGAGTCGGTGGTCATCGGGTACGTTGATCCGGCGGGCGTCGCCACACAGCGGGTGGTCGCTCCGATCAACGTCCGCGGCGGCCAGCTCACCGCTTACGACCCGGCCGCTGGAAGGGTGCGCGACTTCGCCATCCACCGCGTGACGTCGGTCGTGTCGGCCGATCCGGGATAGTGGACCAAATGACTTTCAGCGAGAAGCGGAGCGGGATCGCGCATGACTTTCAGCGAGAAGCGGAGCGGGATCGCGCATGACTGACGGCCCACTGATCGTGCAGTCCGACAAAACGGTGCTGCTCGAGGTCGACCACGAGCTGGCAGGCGCAGCACGGGCGGCGATCGCCCCGTTCGCCGAGCTGGAACGCGCACCCGAACACATCCATACCTACCGCATCACGCCGTTGGCGCTGTGGAATGCGCGCGCGGCGGGCCATGACGCCGAGCAGGTGGTGGACGCGCTGGTGTCGTTTTCGCGATACTCGGTGCCTCAGCCGCTGTTGGTAGACATCGTCGACACGATGGCCCGCTACGGCCGCCTGCAGCTGGTGAAGAGCCCGGTGCAGGGCCTGCTTCTGGTGAGTCTGGACCGCGCGGTACTCGAAGAGGTACTGCGGAACAAGAAGATCGCGCCCATGCTGGGCGCCCGCATCGACGACGACACGATCATGGTGCACGCCAGCGAACGCGGACACATCAAGCAGATGCTCCTCAAGATCGGGTGGCCCGCGGAGGATCTGGCCGGGTACGTCGACGGCGAGGCGCATCCGATCGCGCTGGCGCAGAACGGCTGGCAGCTGCGCGACTACCAGGAGATGGCGGCCGACTCGTTCTGGGCGGGTGGCTCGGGTGTGGTCGTGCTGCCCTGCGGGGCGGGCAAGACCATCGTGGGCGCGGCAGCGATGGCCAAGGCGAGTGCGACGACGCTGATTCTGGTCACCAACACCGTGGCGGGCAGACAGTGGAAGCGCGAGCTCATCGCACGCACCTCGCTGACCGAAGAAGAGATCGGCGAGTACTCCGGCGAGCGCAAGGAAGTCCGACCGGTCACCATCGCGACCTATCAGGTGATCACGCGTCGTACCAAGGGCGAGTACAAGCATTTGGAGTTGTTCGACAGCCGCGACTGGGGGCTGATCATCTACGACGAGGTGCATCTGCTGCCCGCCCCCGTCTTCCGGATGACTGCCGACCTGCAATCCCGACGGAGGCTCGGGCTGACGGCGACCCTCATCCGCGAGGACGGCCGCGAGGGGGACGTGTTCAGCCTGATCGGACCCAAGCGCTATGACGCGCCGTGGAAGGACATCGAGGCGCAGGGCTGGATCGCCCCCGCCGAGTGCATCGAGGTGCGCGTCACGATGACCGAGAACGAACGGATGATCTACGCGACGGCAGAGCCCGAGGAGCGCTACAAGCTGTGTTCGACGGCGCACACCAAGGTGGCGGTGGTGAAGTCGATTCTGGCCCGCCACCCCGGCGAGCCAACCCTGGTGATCGGCGCCTACCTCGACCAGTTGGACGAACTCGGACGCGAACTCGACGCCCCGGTGATTCAGGGATCGACCAAGACCGCGGAACGGGAGTCTCTGTACCAGGCGTTCCGCACCGGCGAGATTCAAACCTTGGTGGTGTCCAAGGTCGCGAACTTCTCCATTGATCTCCCGGAAGCTAGTGTGGCGGTGCAGGTTTCAGGCACGTTCGGCTCGCGACAGGAAGAGGCGCAACGACTGGGCAGGCTCCTTCGTCCCAAGGCTGACGGCGGTGGTGCGATCTTCTACTCGGTGGTGTCCCGGGACAGCCTGGATGCCGAGTACGCCGCACACCGACAGCGGTTCCTCGCCGAACAGGGCTACGGGTACGTCATCAAGGACGCGGACGAACTGCTGGGCCCGGCGATATGACGGTGCGACGGGTGGTGCCGAACCTCACGTTCGCCGATCTGGCCAGTGCCCGCGACGCGTAAGTCGCAACGTTGGGCTTGGCCGAGGTGATGAACCATGGCTGGATCCTGACGCTGGCCAGCCCGAACGGCCAAGCCGACCGGGGTCACCAGATCAGTTTGATGACAAGGGATCTGACCGCGCCCGTCAATCCTGACGTGTCGGTGGAGGTCGACGACGTCGACGGCGCACCCGCCGTCGCGGTGTCGGCGGGACTGCGCATCGTGCACCCGTCGACCGATGAGGAGTGGCGGGTGCGGCGGTTCCTCTTCGAGGACCCGTCGGGCAATGTCGTCAACGTGGTGAGTCATCGGGACGGAGGTCAAGACGTACGCGTATGCAATTGAGCTGATCGACCATTGATCGTCTCGATCGTTCGCCGTTGAATAGGCGGCATGAACAACACCCACACGACTCTCGTCATCGGTAGCACCGGCAAGACCGGCAAGCGCATCGTCACCCGCCTCACCGAGCTCGGCCGCCTTGTCCGACACGGATCTCGTTCCTCTGCAACGCCCTTCGACTGGGAGCAGCCGGGCACCTGGGCGCCTGCCCTGCGCGGGGTCACGGCGGCGTACGTCACCTACAGCCCCGATCTGGCCGCGCCGGGGTCGGTCGAAGCGGTCGCCGAACTCGTCCGACTCGCCCGCGCCGCGGGACTCGAGCGGCTGGTTCTGTTGTCCGGTCGCGGCGAAGAAGGAGCCGAACGCGCCGAAGCCGTCGTGCGCGCCTCGGGTCTGGAGTGGACCGTCATCCGAGCCACCTGGTTCGCGCAGAACTTCAGCGAGGGCAACTTCGCCGACGACGTGAGAGTGGGCCTGGTCGCCTTGCCCGTCGGCGACGTTCTGGAACCCTTCGTCGATGCCGATGACATCGCCGACGTGGCCGTCGCCGCCTTGACCGACGATCGCCACGTCGACCAGACCTACGAGCTGACCGGGCCGCGGCTGCTCACCTTCGCCGATGCGGTCGCCGAAATCGCCTCGGCCAGTGGCCGAGTCGTGCAGTTCACGTCGGTGCAGTTCGACGACTACGCGGCCGCCCTCTCCGATCACCACGTGCCACCCGAGGTGATCGGCTTGCTTCGTTACCTGTTCACCACGGTGCTCGACGGGCGCAACTCATCGCTCGGTGACGGTGTCCAGCGGGCGCTCGGCCGCGAGCCAAAGGACTTCGCGGTGTTCGCGCGTGACGCGGCCGCGAGCGGCGTCTGGACGTACTAGCTGAGCACCGCGATGACCTCGCGCTCGAAGAGCTCGATGCCCGAGCGGTCGTAGGCCGCCTCGGGGAAGTACATGATCGCGTACTCGCAGCCGAGGGCGCGCATCCGGCTCAACCGCTCGACGATCTGCTCGGGTGTGCCAGTCGCCGAGTCGGGCGAGGTGGCGTTCGCCAGCATGGCCTCCACCGCCTCCGGGTTCGCCTTCGTGATCTGTCGCGCCCGAATCCGCTCGACGCGCTCCGACACGTCGGCCTCCGAGGACCCCACGACCGCATTGAAGTTCGCCGATCGCACGATGGCTCCGTAGTCGGTGCCGACCGCTGCGCAGTGCTCCTCGAGCACCCTCGACTTGTGTGCGAAACCGTCGGGTTCGGAAGTGAAGTTGGTGTACTGCGCGTACTTGGCGGCGATCTTCAACGTCACCATCTCGCCACCACCTGCAATCCAGAGCGGAATACCATTCTCTTGCAAGGGCTTCGGCGCGACGATCGCGCCGTCGACCTGGTAGTGCTTGCCGTCGAAGCTCACCCTGCCGTCACGCCAGGCATCGCGCATGATCTGCACGCCCTCGTCGAGCCGGGCCAGCCGCACCCCGGCCGACGGAAACCCGTATCCGTAGGCGCGCCATTCGTGTTCGTACCAGCCGCCGCCGATGCCCATCTGCACGCGGCCCCCGGAGATGATGTCCGCGGTGGCAGCCACCTTCGCGAGATACACCGGATTGCGATAGCTCATCGCCGTGCACATCTGGCCGAGCTTGATGCGCGTCGTCGTTGCCGCATACGCCGACATCAACGACCACGCTTCGTGCGTCGCCTCGTCGGTCGGCACCGGCACGGTATGGAAGTGGTCGTACACCCAGAGCGAATCCCACGCCCCACCATCGGCATACGTAGTAAGGTCGCGCATCACCTCCCACTGCCGAGCGGGGAGGATGTCCACCAGGTCGAGCCGCCAACCCTGCGGTATGAAGAGTCCGAAGCGCATGATCCCGACTCTAGGCGACCGCCTGCTGTCGTACGGTCCGACTTCGCCGTAGTGTCATGAGAGGTGCGCGTGTCCGCGGTCAGGCGACGCTTGCTCACCCGACGTGGTGAGGTGGTGGTGTGCGACATGGACGCCACCGATCCGCAGCACGCACGGGCCCGGTTTCTCGCCGCGGTCCGCAGGCTCGATTCCGATGGGAACGCACCCACACATCTGTGTCAAGCGAGCGTGGAAGCTCTCCCCGTGCAGCGAGCCGCGATTGCGGTGAACGTGCAAGGTGCAGGCCTCGAGGTGCTGTGCGCTAGCGATGGCATCGCGGAACAGGTCGAATGGGCGCAGATCACCCTCGGCGAGGGCCCAGGGGTGGAGGCGGTCGCTGCGGGCCGACCGATGACGGTGGCCAATCTCGCCGATCTGCGCGGACGCTGGCCGACGTTCGCGGCCGAGGCCGTCAAGTGTGGTGTCAACGCGATGTACGCGTTGCCGTTGGAGGTGGGCGCCATCCGGGTGGGTGTGCTCAACCTCTATTGCGACACCCCAGCAACGTTGGAACCGAAGGACTTCGCCGATGCCCTGGCCGTCGCCGATCTGGTGACCACGATCCTCTTGACGGTGGGCCAGACCGGACGGATCACCGAATCGCTCGGGTCGTGGTGGGACCAACCGCTCAGCACCAGGGAAGTGCACCAGGCGACCGGAATGGTCGTGGCTCAACTCGGTGTCACCGCCCACGAGGCCTACGTCCGAATGCAGGGGTTCGCCTACGCGCGTGGGCGGATGCTCAGCGAAGTCGCACACGCCGTCGTGCACCGCCGACTGCGGTTCGAGCCGGATCCCGACGCCGATGTGCAACAGGTGTCACAGCCATCGTGAACGTGTAGAAGTTCGACCCAGGGGCAAACCGTGGAAAAAGTGGCAAGAGGGAAGGGATAGCGATGGATCGCTATGAGCGTCTAGCGAACGCGTTCGTTGGCTTGGCAGATACGTTGGTCGCGGACTACGACGTCATCGAGCTGGCGCAGCAGCTCATCGACAGCACCATGTCGCTTTTGCCGATCGCCGCGGCAGGCATTCTGCTCGGTGACCCCGATGGTGAACTGCACGTATTTGCCTCCAGCAGCGAGCAGACCAGGTTGTTGGAACTCCTGCAGGTGGAGGCCGACGTCGGCCCGTGCCTGGAGGCGTACCGCACCGGGCAGCCGCTTTTCGTCGAGGACCTTGCAGGCGACGCAGCGCGGTGGCCGGCGTTCGCCCGACGCGCCACCGAGTACGGCTTCCAATCGATGGTGGCGCTGCCCCTGCGGTTGCGCACCGAGCGCGTTGGCGCGCTGAACCTCTTCCGCGCCGACGTGGGTCCGATGGCGACCGCCGACGTGGCGGTCGGCCGGGCGCTGGCCGACGTGGCGACGATCGGGATACTGCACCAGCGGGTCCTGACCCGGTCGGAGCTGGTCAACCAACAGTTGCAGACGGCATTGAATACGCGCCTGATCATCGAGCAGGCCAAGGGTGTGCTCGCCGAACGGGGCACCGTCGACATGGACCGGGCCTTCAACCTCCTCCGTGGGCATGCGCGCAGGACCAACCGTCGTCTCGCCGAACTCGCCCGCGAGGTGGTCGACGGTGCCGACACATCGGACATCCTCGCCACGCACTCCGAGTAGCGGGCCCCATCGAGAACGCACTCAGGGCTGTGAAACCGGCGGAATCACAGCCCTGAGTGCAATCTGAACGGCTACGAACTGAGCGACGCAGGCGGTTCGAAGCGTTGGCCGTACTTGGCCGCCAGCTCCTTGGCACGGGCCACGAAGGCCTCCTTGCCGTTCCCCGCCGGTCCCTCGTACCCGACGATGTACTGAGCCGAGCCACCCGTCCACGGCGGGAAGCCGATGCCCATGATCGAGCCGATGTTGGCGTCGGCGGTCGTCATCAGCACACCCTCGTCGATGCACTTCTGGGTCTCGAGGGCCTCGGCGAACAACATGCGGTCGATCATGTCCTGCAACGGCAGATCCGTTGTCGCCTGCCCTTCAGACGAGTCGGTGAAGGTCTCCTTCAGACCCGACCACAGTCCGGCGCGCTTGCCGTCGGCATACTCGTAGAAGCCGGCACCCTTGAGACGCGACGGGCGACCGATCTCGATCATCTTCTCGACGACCGCCTCGGCAGGATGCGGTTCATACGTGCCGCCCGTGTCCTCGATGCCCTTGCGCGATGCGACGGCGATCTTGTGCATCAGCTCGAGGTTGAGTTCGTCCGACAGCTGCAGCGGCGGCGCCGGGTAACCGGCCTGGCTACCCGCCTGCTCGATGCTGGCGGGCACGACGCCCTCGCCCAGCATGGCCAACGCCTCGTTGACGAACGTCCCGATGACGCGGCTGGTGAAGAAGCCGCGGCTGTCGTTGACCACGATCGGGGTCTTGCCGATGGCCAGGGTGTAATCGAACACGCGGGCCAGCGCCTCGTCAGAAGTCTTCTCGCCCTTGATGATCTCCACCAGCGGCATCTTGTCGACCGGTGAGAAGAAGTGGATCCCGATGAAGTCGTCCTGGCGCTTCACCCCGGCCGCGAGACCGGTGATGGGCAGCGTCGAGGTGTTCGACCCGAGCAGCGCGTTGGGCTCGACGACGTCCTCGATCTCCTGAAATACCTTGTGCTTGAGCTCGACCGACTCGAAGACAGCCTCGATGACGAAGTCGACGCCCGCGAAGTCCGCGGGGTCGGCCGTCGGCGTGATGCGAGCCAGCAGCGCGTCGCTCTTCTCCTGCGTCGTCTTGCCGCGCTCGAGCGCCTTGGCCTCGATCTTCTCGGAGTATCCCTTGCCCCGCTGTGCCGCGTCGATCTCGACGTCCTTGAGCACGACGTCGTAGCCGGCCTTCGCCGAGACGTAGGCGATGCCCGCGCCCATCATGCCTGCGCCGAGTACGCCGATCTTTGTGATCGGGACCTTGCCGATGCCCTCGGGCCGCGAGCCACCGGAGTTGATGAACTGCAGGTCCAGGAAGAACGCCTGAATCATGTTCTTGGCGACCTGCCCGGTGACCAACTGCGTGAAGTAGCGGCTCTCGATGCGGCTGGCGGTGTCGAAGTCCACCTGAGCCCCCTCGACGGCCGCATCCAGGATCGCGCGCGGCGCGGGCATCGGCGCACCCTTCAGCTGCTTCTTCAGCAACGCCGGGAACGACGGCAGGATGCCCGCCAGCCCAGGACTGCTCGGGGTGCCGCCGGGCATCTTGTAGCCCTTGGCATCCCACGGCTGGGTGTGGCTGTCGGGGTTGGCCTTGATCCATGCCTTGGCAGCGGGCACCAACTCGACGGTCGGAAGGACCCGGTCCACGAGCCCAACTTCCAAGGCCTTGGCCGGCGTGAAGCGGGTGCCCTGGCTCAGGATCTCCATGAACGCCTTCTGGATGCCGAACATCCGCACGGTGCGGGTGACGCCACCGCCGCCGGGCAGCAGACCCAGCGTGACCTCGGGGAAGCCGACCACTGCGCCTGGTACGTCCGCGATGATCCGGTGGTGACAGGCCAGTGCGATCTCCAGGCCGCCGCCGAGCGCGGCGCCGTTGATGGCGGCCACCACCGGCTTGCCGAGGGTCTCCAACGTGCGCAGGTCACGCTTGACCGTCTCGACCATGTCGAAGGCCTCACCGGCGTTCTCGGGTCCGAGGTCGATCATGGCCTTGAGGTCACCACCGGCGAAGAAGGTCTTCTTCGCGCTGGTGATCACGACACCGGTAACTGAATCCGCTTCTGCGACAAGGCGTTCGACAGCCTTCTCCATGGACTGCTGGTAGTGCTCGTTCATCACGTTGGCCGAACCGGTCGGGTCGTCCAGCGTCAGGGTGACGATGCCGTCGGCATCCTTGTCCCACGCAATGGTGTTCTCTGCCATGGTCTCAAACCCTCTCGATGATGGTCGCGACGCCCATGCCGCCGCCGATGCACAGCGTGATCAGCGCGCGCTTGGCGCCGCGGCGCTCGAGCTCGTCGACCATGGTTCCGGTGATCATGGCGCCGGTGGCGCCCAGCGGGTGGCCCATCGCGATGGCGCCGCCGTTGACGTTCAGCTTCTCGTCGGGGATGTTGAGGTCCTTCTGAAACTTCAACACCACCGCGGCGAACGCCTCGTTCAGCTCGAACAGGTCGATATCGTCGACCGTCAGACCGGCGCGGTCCAGCACCTTGCGGGTGGCAGGCGTCGGGCCGGTCAGCATGATGATGGGGTCGGCGCCACTGGTGGCGGTGGCCACGATGCGGGCCCGCGGGGTCAGATTTTGAGCGCTCCCCACCTTTTCGCTGCCGACGAGCACCAGCGCGGCGCCGTCGACGATCCCGGAGCTGTTGCCGCCGGTGTGGACGTGGTTGATCTTCTCGATCGCGTGGTACTTCTGCAGCGCCACGTCGTCGAAGCCGCCCATCGCGCCGATGCCGTCGAACGCGGTCTTCAGCTTGCCGAGGCTCTCGACCGTCGACCCGGGCCGCATGTGCTCGTCGTGGTCGAGGATGACCAATCCGTTCTGGTCCTCGACGGGGACGACGGACTTGGCGAAGTAACCGCCCGACCATGCGGCGGCGGCCTTCTCCTGGCTCCGCGCCGCGTAGGCGTCGACGTCTTCACGCGAGAAGCCCTCGATGGTGGCGATGAGATCGGCGCCGATGCCCTGCGGGACGAAGCCGATGCGGTAGTTGGTCTCCGGATCCAGCGCCCAGGCGCCGCCGTCGGAACCCATCGGCACGCGGCTCATCGACTCGACGCCGCCGGCGATGACCAGGTCATCCCAGCCGGAGCGCACCTTCTGGGCGGCGATGTTGACGGCCTCGAGGCCCGACGCGCAGAAGCGGTTGAGTTGAAACCCGCCGGTGGTCTCGGGCAGCTTGGCCACCAGCGCGGCGGTGCGCGCGATGTCGCCGCCCTGATCACCGACGGGTGAGACGACACCGAGGATGACGTCGCTGATCAGGTTCTCGTCCAGGTCGGGGTGGCGGGTGCGCAACTCGTCGATCAGGCCGACGACCAGGTTGACGGGCTTGACCTCATTGAGCGAGCCGTTGCGCTGCTTGCCGCGCGGTGTGCGGATCGCCTCATAGATGAAGGCTTCTTCGGACATCTCTGACTCTCCAGGTCCTGTGTGAGGTTGGGGGTAGAAACTCAGCCACGCATGAGCGTGCCAACGTGGACAATAGTCCTCGCGTCGGCGAGCCTATCAGCCTCACCCAACCCGTTGGTTGGGCGGCTGCCCAGCATTCGTTCCCCAGACCTCCTGCCTCGTCAGGCCGATTCGAGACGAACACCCTCCTCGCGGGTCGGGTAGTCCACGTAGCCAACCGGTCCGGGCGTATAGAACCGTCGCCACGTGCGGTTCGTTGAGTTCCGCACCGAAGGCGGGAGCGTCGGGATCGATCAACACGCGCAGGTACGCAATGTAGAGCGTGGCGATCCGGGTCAGTAGCGCCTCGTACACGCTGACCTGGTCGACCTCGCGCATGTCGCCGGTGGTGTTCCCGGGCGAGATGCGCAGACCCTCGCGGCCCGGTCCGATCTCGGCGGTCAACCGTGCCCGGTTGTCCGGCGAGCCGCCATAGGCATCCGTCCGCTGGTTGGTCGCGTCGGACTGAAACTGATGCAGCAGATAGCCGTTGGCCCTGTGGATCTCGACGCCGTCGAGGCCCGCGTCGACCGCACGGCGGGCCGCTGCGCGGAACTGTTCGACGATCGGAGCGATCTCGTCGGTGGCCAGAGCGCGTGGCACCGGGAGCGGCTTCTTGCCCGACGGGGTGACCGGTCGGTGTAGTTGCCCGGGGTGTTGACGTAGGCGCCGTTGGCAGCCTCCGACACGGCCGCGGCCTCGGTGATGATCAGTCCGGCCGCCGCACGCTGGGCGTAGTACTGCGCGGCGAGGTCAGACGGTGTGCCGTCCGCCTGCGCTCTGGATCGCGTCAAGGGCGCCATGAAGATTCGGTTCCCCGAAGCGGTGTCGCCGATCCGAACGGGTTGAAGTAGAGCAGCATCGGCAACGAGCGTGAAGGCCACGCCGCCGTCAGCGTCACGAGTCGTCGATTCATTCCCGACTCTCGTTCCCATTAGGCTCGATGACCATGACGGTCTCGCGACTCCAGCCCTACGCCGTGACGATCTTCGCCGAGATGTCGGCGCTGGCCGCCCGCATCGGCGCGGTGAACCTCGGGCAGGGATTCCCCGACGAGGACGGCCCGGCGGCGATGCTGAAGACCGCGGAGAACGCGATCGCCGACGGCGTCAACCAGTACCCACCCGGGCCGGGCATCGCACCCTTGCGCCAAGCGATCGCGGCGCAGCGACACCGCCACTTCGGCATCACCTACGACCCCGACACCGACGTGTTGGTCACCGTCGGAGCCACGGAGGCGATCGCAGCGGCCGTCATCGGTCTGGTGGAACCCGGCTCCGAGGTGCTGCTGATCGAGCCGTTCTACGACTCCTACTCCCCCGTCATCGCGATGGCCGGCTGTCATCGCGTGGCCGTGCCTCTAATCGCCGACGGACGCGGGTTCGCGATCGACGTCGATGCGCTCAAGAACGCCATCACGCCTCGGACCCGCGCGCTGATCGTCAACTCGCCACACAACCCGACCGGCATGGTCGCGACCGACGCGGAGCTCTCGGCGATCGCCCGGCTGGCGATCGAGCGCGACCTGTTGGTGATCACCGACGAGGTATACGAGCAGTTGGTGTTCGACGAACGCCACCACCTCCCGTTGGCCGGCTATCCCGGCATGGCCGAGCGGACGATCACCATCTCGAGCGCCGCGAAGATGTTCAACGTCACCGGCTGGAAGATCGGCTGGGCATGCGGCCCAGCCGACCTGATCGCCGGGGTGCGGGCGGCCAAGCAGTTCCTCACCTACGTCGGTGGGGCGCCGTTTCAGCCTGCGGTCGCCGAAGCACTCGACAACGAGGACGCCTGGACGGCGGCGCTGCGGGAATCGTTCCAGGCCAGGCGAAATCGACTGTCGGGCGCCCTCTCCGACATCGGCTTCGACGTGCTCGACAGCTTCGGCACCTACTTCCTGTGCGCCGATCCGCGACCGCTGGGCTACGCCGACAGCGCCACATTCTGCGCTGAGCTCCCCGAGCGGGCCGGCGTCGCAGCCATCCCGATGTCGGCGTTCTGCGACCCCGACTCCCCCCACGTCGGCGACTGGAACCACCTGGTGCGCTTCGCCTTCTGCAAGCGCGACGACACCATGGAAGAGGCGATCGAGAGGCTGCAGGTGTTGAAGCCCTAGCCTAGCCACGAGTGGCCATTCGCGGTGACCCGTCGCTGCGTCAGCCGTGGTTGCGGGTCACCCGGCTGCGAAGCCGCTCGATCGCGACGTCGAGCACCATCTTCTTGGCGCGCTTGACCAGGAACTCCGGGATCGGTGCCGCGACGTCGACGATGATGTCGAATCGCACCATCGTCTGATCGCCGATTCTGGTGAGGTTGTACTCGCCGTGCTGACCCCGCTGCTGGAACGTGTCCGTGGCGTCCCAGACCACCCAGTCGGGGCCCCAGTGATATTCGAGTAGCTCCTTGTCGGTGACGCCCATGATCTTGACCGTCGCCGTGACGTGATGCGGGCGACCGTCGGGATGCCGGTCTAGCACTTCGGCATGCCGGTGGAGCGTCGACCACGACGGCACCTCCTCGATGTCGGCGAGGGCATCGAGGATCGCCTCGGGCGAGGCGTCGAACACGACTTCACGTGTGGCACGCACTGCCATGAGCAAATGGTAATGAAAGACCCGACCGAGCGCAGTGGTTCGGCTAGCTAACTCGGCTTTACCAGCCGACGTCGTCGATCGCCGTGGTGCCCCGGGGCGGGCTTCCGACCGGGCCGGCTGGGGTCCGGGAGAATCGGGGGGCCGGCGCGGCCTGGTCGACGCCGTCGTGGGTGACGATGGTCGACCGCGCAGCGAGATTCTCGTCGACGGACGCTTCCGTCCAGGTCAGCACCGGTGTCACGCACGCGTCGGTGCCCGCGAACACCTCAGACCACTCGTCGCGGGTCCTGGTCGCGAAACGCTCGGCGAAGCTCGCCCGCATCTCCTCGTAATGGGCTTGGTCGAACTGGTTGGGCACCTCGTCCGGTGCGAGGCCCAGCCCGGCAAGCAGTTGCGCGAAGAACTGCGGCTCGATCGAACCGACCGCCATGTGCTTGCCGTCGGAGCACTCGTAGACCCGGTAGAAGGGCGCACCACCGTCCAGGAGAAACGACTCGCGCTGATCCTTCAGCGACCCCGTCGCCTTCAACGTCCACATCATCTGGGCGAGCACGCTGACCCCGTCGACCATCGCGGCGTCGATCACCTGACCCTTGCCGGACCGCTCCCGTTCGTACAGCGCGGCGACGATGCCGACCAACACGAACATGGACCCCTTCAGCGCCCAAGTCGGCGAGCATCATCGCCGCATGAGGACCAGGCCCGATACCGCCCAACTCGATCACCCTCACCCCAGCCAGGGGTCCGGCGGTCAACCCTTCTTGACCTTGATCACCTGCTGGCGCAGGCCGTCGGTGGCCGACTCGAGTCCGCCCTTGATGGCCCGCTTGAGCACGAACCCGGGAATCGGCATCGACGGGTCGACGGTGAGGTCGAACCTGACCCTGGTCTTGGTGCCGTCGGGCGTCAGCGTGTACGACGCATCCTGCTTCTTCAGCTGGCCCGAACTGATCAGTTTCCAGCTTGCACTGTGGTCGGTCCAGGCGTACTCCACGACCATCGTGTCGGAGATTCCCATCGTCTTCAGCTTCAGCTTGACCCTGCTCGGCCTGCCGTTCTCGTCGGTCTCGAGAATCTCGGCGCCCTGATGCTGTGACGACCACTCGGGCGCGGTCTTGACGTCGGCGATGATGTCGAGGATCTCTTCGGGGGTTGCGTCGATGACCACTTCACGCGAATCACTGGTTGCCATGCCCGCGACCTTAGCCAGCGGGCGGCGGGCGGCGAGCGCTTTCGCCACCGAACACGACCCGAGAGGGCTTGCCGAACGCAGTGTCCTGCGCAGTTCACCTCCAGGTGGAAGCATCTCCGACGTGGCCACCAACGAAACGCAGACCATCGCCTATCCTGCTGCGGGCGCTCGCCCGAGCCGCCACGACGACGATGCGCTCGCGCCGCACGTCATCGTCCTGTTCGGCGCGACCGGCGATCTCGCCAAGCGCAAGCTACTTCCCGGCATGGCGTACCTCGTCCAGTCCTCCCTGGCGCCGAAGATCCGGGTAGTCGGCACCTCACTTGAGGACCTCACCGACGACCAGTTCCGCGCGCTGACGAAGGAGGCGGTCGACGCGTTCGGCACCCACAAGCTGACCAAGGACCAGTGGGACCACTTCGCCAGCCGGATCACCTATGTCCCGCAGGGGGCAGGCCCCGAGGCGTTGGCTGCGGCCGTGGTGGCCGCGGAAGACGAGCTCGGACCGGGAGCCCGTCGGCTGCACTACCTTTCGGTGCCGCCGAAGGCCGCACGCGCCGTCATCACGATGCTGAGGGATGCGCACCTGGTCGACCGTTCGCGGGTGGTGATGGAGAAGCCGTTCGGCACCGACCTGGCCAGCGCCATGGAACTGAACGACTTCGTGCACGAGACGTTCCGCGAGCGACAGATCTTCCGCATCGACCACTTCCTTGGCAAGGAGGCTGCCCAGAACATCTTGGCCTTCCGGTTCGCCAACGGTCTGTTCGAGCCGATCTGGAACCGCAACTTCATCGACCACATCCAGATCGACATACCGGAGACGCTCGGGTTGGACCAGCGGGCGAACTTCTACGAAAGCACCGGCGCCTACAAGGACATGGTGGTCACTCACCTCCTCCAGGTGATGGCCTTCGTGGTGATGGAGCCGCCGACGGCGCTGGAGCCGCGGGCCATCAGCGAGGAGAAGAACAAGGTCTTCCGCTCGATGCTGCCGATCCACAACAACGAGGTGGTCCGTGGCCAGTACGCGGGATACCGCGCCGAGAACGGCGTGGCACGGGATTCCGACACCGAGACGTTCATCGCGCTGAAGGTCGGCATCGACAACTGGCGTTGGGCCGGGGTTCCGATCTACCTGCGCACCGGCAAGAGGATGGCCGAGGGCATGCGGATCATCTCGATCGCCTTCAAGGAGGCACCCCGCACGATGTTCCCGGCCGGCTCGGGCGTCGGCTCCCAGGGGCCCGACCACCTGACGTTCGACCTGGCCGACGCGTCCAAGGTGTCGCTGTCCTTCTACGGAAAGCGACCGGGCCCCGGCATGAAGCTCGACAAGATGTCCATGCAGTTCTCCACCCAGGAGACCGAGCAGTTGGGTGACGTGCTCGAGGCCTACGAGCGGCTGATCCTCGATGCCATGCGCGGCGACCACACCCTCTTCACCACTGCCGAGGGCATCGAATCACTTTGGCAGCGTTCGGAACAACTGTTGGAGAATCCGCCGCCGGTGAAGTCCTACCAGCCAGGAACGTGGGGACCGAACGCCATCCATCAACTGGTCGCACCGAACGCGTGGCGGCTGCCCTTCGAAAGGGCTTGGCGCGAGAAGAAGTAGTCGTCGACAGCGTCTACGCCGGTAGGCTCAGTCCATGTCCGATGCGGTGGACCCCACCATTCCTCCCAGCGGCAGCGGCTGCGTCGAGTGCACCGCGGTCGACGGCTGGTGGGTCCATCTGCGCCGCTGCACGGCGTGCGGGCACATCGGCTGTTGTGACGACTCGCTGGCCCGGCACGCGTCGGCACATTGGCGCGAGTCGGGGCATCCGATCATCCGCTCGTTCGAGCCGGGCGAGGACTGGTTCTGGAACTTCGACACCAACCAGTACTACGACGGCCCGGAACTCGCTCCGCCGGAATGTCATCCGACCGACCAGACGGCGCCGGGGCCGCACGATCGCGTGCCGAAGGACTGGATGGCGCAGCTGCAGCGTCGGGGTGACTGACCCGCAGTGGTGAAAGCCGAAGGTGACAGCACCGTCACCGTGGTCGTCGCGTTCACTGCCAACCTCGTGGTCGCGCTGGCGAAGTCCTTCGCCGCCGCGGTGTCCGGTTCGGCGTCCATGACGGCAGAAGCAACACACTCCTGGGCGGATACCGGCAACGAGGTGTTCCTCATCATCGCCAACCGCCGCAGCGGCCGTGACCGCGACGACCGGCGGCCCCTCGGCTACGGGCGCGAGGCCTACGTCTGGTCGCTACTTGCCGCGGTCGGCCTGTTCGTCGTCGGCGCAGCCGTCTCGATCTGGCGGGGAGTGACCGAACTGTTCCATGGGGCCGATGGTGGCGAGGACTACCGGCTGGCCTACATCGTCCTCGCGATCGCCTTCGTCCTGGAGGGCACGTCGTTCAACCAGGCATTTCGTCAACTCCGCCGTGACGCAAGCAGATTCGACAGCGACGTTCTCGAATACGCCTTTGAGACGTCGGACCCGACCGTGCGTGCCGTCTTCGCAGAGGACGCCGCAGCGCTGATCGGCATCGTCATAGCGTTCCTCGGAATCCTGTTGCACGAGCTCACCGGTCAGGTGGTGTGGGATGCCGCGGGCTCCATTCTCGTCGGGGTACTGCTGGGCCTAGTCGCGGTCCTGTTGATCAACCGCAACCGGGTGTTCCTCACCGGCGAACCGGGGCCGCCCCGGATCCACGACGCACTCGTCGACACTCTCGGACGATTCCCCGAAGTAGCTTCCGTCCGCTTCCTTCGTCCCGAGTTCATCGGTCCCAAGCAGATTTTCGTGATCGCCAGCGTCGACCTGGTGGGCGATGCCGTGGAGTCGTCGATAGCGCGAACACTCCGCGATCTCGAGCACCGGTTCGAAGACGAGGTGCCCTACATCGTGGAGGCCGTGCTCACCGTTTCCGAACCCGACGACTAACGTGCGTCGGCGAGTGCCTGCGCGGCAGCGTTGTAGCCGGGGATGAACGTGATGCCCGGACCGCCATGACATCCTGCGCTGCCCAGGTACAGCCCGTCGATCGGGATGGGCTGATCGGCGAATCCCCGCGGGCCTGGCCGGTTCGGTCCCATCTGCTCGGGGTGGATCAGGCCGTGGCAGTAGTCACCGCCGGGGGCGCCGAACATGGTGCCCATGTGACGTGGTGTGAACGTGGTGTGCCGGATGATCTTCGACTCGAAGTCGGGCGCGACGCGGGTGATCTTCTCGATGACGCGGCGTCCCATCTCGACCTTGAGGTCGCCGTATGACGCATCCTCGTAGGCCCCCTCTTCGATGGGAAACCACATCGAGAACGCCGACACCGCATGCTTGCCCTCGGGTGCGAGGTCGCGGTCATGGACCGACGGGAACTGCATCGCGATCGCGGGATCGGCGGGCACGATTCCGCGGCGACTGTCCTCCCACTGCTGTTGTAACTCCTCGGGCGTGCTGAAGAGTCCTATGGCCGACTGCATCTCGGGATCGTTGAGCTGTCCGTAGGGCTCGGCGAAGGTGGGCATCCCGTCGAGGGCGAAGTGCATCTGGAGGTAGCTTCCGCGATGGTCGATGCGGGAGAACCGTTCACGGACCTCGGATGGCACCATGTTCTGATCGATCAGCTTGGTGACCGTGAGATCGGGCGCCACACCCGAGACCACGATGGCCGCGTCGATCGTCGAGCCGCCCTCCAGTCGGACGCCGGTGACCCGACCGTCGGCCACCAGGATCTCCTCAACCTTGGTGCGCAGGCGCAGCTCGCCGCCGTTGGCAACCAGTAGTTCGACGAGATGTGCCGTGAGGGAACCAATTCCGCCGCGGAGCTTCTTCATCAGCTTGGCGTTCTCGTCGGGCATCGCCAGGCCGAAGGCCAGGGCCGCCGCACTGCCGGGGGTGGCCGGCCCGCGGTAGGTGGTGTTGATGGCGAGGAAGGACAGCATTCCCCGCAGTGCTCCGTGTTTCTCGGCGTCGGGGAGGTACCGGTCGAGCACGTCGGTGACGGATCCGAACAGCATGTCGGTGATCGCCGAGCGCTCGAATTCGTTGTGCGCGCAGGCATACATCTCGTCGATCGTCTTGGGGGGAGTGCCCGCGTCGAATCGGCCGAGTGCACGGGTCGGGCCTTGACTCCAGGCCATCAGGCCCGCCATGCCGTTGACGGCTTCGGCGCCGTGCACGTCGTTGAGGTGGGTGAGCAGCTTTATCGGATCGGTGTAATAGACGACGGGCTCGTCACCGATGCCTCGCAACGACACCGACATGACATCGAGGTCGACGGTCGGCAGCGCGTCGAGCCCGAGTTCGTCGCTGACCTTCGCAGATGTCGGGAACTGTAGCGACCCGGCAATCTCGAACCGGTACCCGTCGAAAAGCTCTACGGTGGAGGCCATTCCGCCGGCGTACAGCTTGGAGTCGAGACAGAGCGTGCGGACGCCCGCCTTCTGCAGAAGCGCTGCCGCGGCAAGCCCGTTGTGGCCCGCACCGATGACCACCGCGTCGAAGTCCACCATGATCCGAGGCTGACACGGCGCCTTAGTTTTGTCAATATTGACGAAACTTGGTCACTTCTCGTCGCTGATGCCCGCCGCTACCGTCTCGAGCGCGGTGCGGCACAGCCCCGCGAGTTCCGGGAGCGACCGCTCGTCGCTCAGCATCCAGACCTCCATCGCGCCGAAGACCGCCGCCGCGATGCAGCGGGCGGTCACGGTCACGCGCAGCCGACCTTTGGCACCAGGAGCGGGCGGAACGTCGCGGGTCAGGTACTCCTCGACCGCCTCCGCGAAGTCGGCCTCGACCTGGCGGATGTGGCGCACGATCCGTCCCGGGTCGAGTTCCCGGGACCGTAGTTCGGCGATCTTCGGCACCGCCTCGGCGTCGTACGGAGCCGCGAGGATCGCCGAGTGCACCGAGTCGATGAGCGATTCGTCGGGCGACCTGACGGCGAGTGCCGTGCGAAACCACTCAAGCCCTGCGTCATAGTCCGCGAACAGAAGGTCGTGCTTGGACGTGAAGTGTCGGTAGAAGGTCCGCAGCGAGACTCCGGCGTCCGAGGCGATCTGTTCGGCGGAGGTGTCCTCGACCCCCTGAGCAAGAAAACGCACCAGGGCGGCCTGGCGCAGCGCGGCGCGCGTGCGTTCGCTGCGCGCCGTCTGCGCAGGTCGGACCATCCAGACAAGCTACCTCGCCGGCCGCCCACGCCGACGGCTCACTCGCCTACCTGTGCCGCGGTGCTCAGACCGCCGAGGACGGTACCGGGCGTCCGCCTGTGCACGGTGATCCGGCCGCCCTTCTTTGGCGTGTAGGCGACGCCCCGGGCATGCCATTTCTCCGAGGCACGGATTGTCGGTTCAATGGTGAACTGCCGCAACACGGTTCGCAGCACCACGTCCATCTCCATGTTGGCGAACGCGGCACCGACGCAGCGCCGGGTCCCTCCCCCGAAGGGGATCCAGGAGACCGTGTTCACCTTCGTGCCCAGGAAGCGGCGTGGATCGAATCGGTCGGGATCCGGAAACGCCTCGGCGTCGGCATGCATGTTGAGGATGCTGACCAGGATCGTGTCACCACGCGGTATCCGCCACTCCCCGACCTCGGCCATCTCGCCAAAGACGTGGCGGCCGACGAAGTGGATGACGGTGCGGACCCGTTGCACCTCGAGGATGGCCGCCTGCCGCACCTCGTTGTCGTTGGTGTCGGCCTCGGCGGCGAGGTCGGCCAGCACCTCGGGGTGCCGCGAGATGCGCTCGAATGCCCAGCCCAACGTCGAGGCAGTGGTCTCGTGACCGGCGGCCAGCAGGGTCAGCAGTTCATCGCCGATCTCCGCACGCGACATCGGACTGCCGTCTTCGTAGGTGCTGTGCAGGAACAGCGCCAGCACGTCGGTGCGTTCGGCCAACCGTGGGTCTGCCTGCGCCTGCGCGATCAACGTGTCGACGATCGCGTAGTAGTGGCGCCGGTGCTCGGCGATCTTCGTCCACGGACTCCACCGACCCCAATCCCGTTTCGGTTCGGGAAACGGTGCCAGGCGCGAACCCAGCGTGATCCACGTCGGCATCATGCGACGCAACTCGTCGAGTTCGTGGCCGGCGGCGCCGAACACTGCCCGCAAGATGACGTTGAGGGTGATCCGCATCATCGGTTCCAGGGTCGCGAACTCGGTGCCCTCGGGCCATGACGCAGTCTCCCGGAGCGTCTCCTCCACGACGATGTCTTCGTAGTTCTTGATGCTCTTGCCGTGGAACGGCGGGGTGAGAAGCTTGCGGCGCCGGCGATGGTCGGCACCCTCCAGACCGAACACCGATCCCGATCCCAGCAGCCGACTGAGGTTGGGTTGAACGTTGCCGAGTACGTCGGTGCTGGTGGTGAAGACCTGCTTGGCCAACGCGGGGTCGGACACGACGACGGTGCGCCCGAACATCGGTAGGTCGAGGGTGAAGGCGTTGCCGTGCTTCGCCCTCAGTGCCATGGTGGTGCGACGTCGAGCGGTGATGAACGCCGCGGCCTGCAGCGCCTTGGGGATGCGTGGCGCCGGTGGCAGCCTCGGCGTCGGCGCGGCAGTCGTCGTCTGTTCAGCCGTGGCTTCGGTCATGGCGATCCCTCCTGACATCGATGGGGTACGACGACGTACCCACGTCCTTCAAGCGAGGGTACGTCGTCGTACCCATCGTCTGCAAGCACCGTCTGCCGCGCCAACCTCCCGCAGCGCGGCGGCATCCGTAAGATTCTCTCTTCGAGGAGGCTTCGCGTGCCCATGGTTCACCCGGTTGGACGGCGTTCCCCAGGAAGACCTTCGGAGACCGAAACGGCATCCTCTGCGCATCGTCAGCGGCTCCTCGATGCGATGAGCGACTCGATCAGCGACGTCGGCTACGCGAACACCACGGTCGCAGAGATCGTCCGCCGCGCACGCGCCTCGCGCAGAACCTTCTACCAACACTTCGCCGACCGGGAAGCGGCTCTCGTTGCGCTGCTGACGGACACGAACGACGCCATAGTGCACGAGATCTCCGCAGCCGTCGATCCCGCCGCGCCGTGGCAGACACAGATACGTCAGGCGATCGAAGCGTGGATTCGCCGTTCGGAATCCCACCCGGCGCTCATGTTGAGCTGGATACGAGACGTGCCGGCGCTCGGCGCCGCCGCCCGAAGCCTGCAACGCGACGCGATGGGCGCGTTCATCGTCCTCGTGCAGACACTCAGCAACACCGCCGAACTCCGGCGGGCCGGCATCGAGCCGGTACCCCAGGCGCGCGCCATCATGTTGATCGGTGGCCTACGCGAGCTGACCGCCATCACCGTCGAAAGCGCTGGGCGACTGAGCGACGTCGCCGAGGAGGCCGTGGAGTCTTCGATCGCGCTGCTTCGGCCCCGCCCGTAGCCATCGACTCACGGCGCGCCAACTCGACTCACCAGCTCCTCGATTGCGCGGGCGACGTTGCCAGGAGCCTCTAACGGAGCGAGGTGGCCCGTATCGTCGAGAACCGAGAAGGTTCCCCGCAGCAGATGGGCAAGTTCGGACTGTCTGGGCAGGTCGGACTCCGTTACCCCGGCGATGACCGAGGTCGGGCAGTCGATCGACGAGATACGTTCTCGCGCATCCCAGTTGGTGACCGCGCGGAGTGCGGCGCACACCGAGGTCGCGCCTGCGCTCAACATGGTCGTCACGAATGCGGCGCCGTTGCCTTTCGAACTGTGGTCGAATTGCAGCGACGATCGGAATCGACCACACCCACTCGGGTGCCGGCTAGCGGTCGACTCAGAAGGAGGAGGGGAATGCCGGATCGAGCACCATCCCCGCACGGCGAGGCGCCCGGAATGGACATCGCCACGGTCGATCGGCTGCTCTCAACCACCCGGGCAGTGCGCAAGCGACTGGACCTGACCCGCCCAGTGGAGCGCGAGGTGATCCTCGAATGCCTGCAACTGGCGATGCAGGCACCCACGGCCAGCAATTCCCAGAACTGGCGGTGGCTGGTGGTCACCGACGCCGACAAGCGGGCAGCGATCGCCGACATTTATCGCCGCTGTGCTGGCGACTACATGGCCCGCGCCGCCGAGCAAGCCACCGATGCACAGACCCGCCGCGTCTATCAGAGCGCCGACGCGCTCAACGGCATCCTCGGCGAGGTGCCGGTCCACGTGATCCCGTGCATCGAGCGCCGCCTCGAGGACGCTCCATTGCCGGTTGCCGCGGCTGCGTGGGCGTCGATCATCCCGGCGGCGTGGAGCTTTCAACTCGCCCTGCGATCACGCGGTCTCGGCTCGGTGTGGACCACCCTGCACCTGGTCAAGGAGCGCGAAGTCGCCGAACTGCTCGGCATCCCCGACACGGTGACCCAGGTCGCGCTGTTCCCGGTGGCCTACACGATCGGCACCGATTTCAAGCCCGCCGCCCGCCCGCCTGCCGAGACCGTGACGCGCTGGAACACCTGGGGGCGGCGGTAGTGCAGTCCTACACCGTCACCTTCCGTGTCGAGGCGCCCGCGCCCAAGGTCTGGCGGGTGCTGCATCCGCCACCGCCGAAGGACGCGCCGCGCCCCAGGATCATCGAGTATCCGGCCGGGCGCATCGAGATCCTCAACGAAGGCGACGAAGCCGGCGAGGGCCTGTTTCGCACCTGCGTCTTCCACGTGCCGAGGTACCTGCTTTCCGGCGGCAAGGCGAGATCGTGGGAAACCATCACCGAAGCCAAGCTGAACAGGGTGTCGCGCTACGTCGCGATCAGCAAGCCGCTGTGGTCGAGGGCCGAGGGCTACCACGAACTCGACGAACAAGCCGACGGCACAACACTTCTCACGTTCCATGAGACCTACCACACCTACAACCCGCTGCTGCGCGCAGTCCTCGAGCGCCGCGTGCACGCGATGATCTCGCGCGACAACCTATCCACCTACGAGCATGCACTCGGCTACGCCGGGACGACCAGGAGGCTTTCGTGAGCTACGACGTGATCGTTCGCGGTGGAACCGTCGTCGACGGCACCGGTGCCGCGGCCCGGACTGCCGACATCGCGATACGGGACGGGTTGATCGTCGACGTCGGCCGCGTCGACGGGATCGCGAAGCGGACCATCGATGCCGACGGGCTCACGGTGACACCCGGATTCGTCGACATCCACACCCATTTCGACGGCCAGGCCACCTGGGATCCTCATCTGACACCGTCGTGCTGGCACGGAGTGACCACCGCGATCCTCGGCAACTGCGGCATCGGATTCGCCCCCGTGCACGCCGATCGCCACGAATGGCTCATCGACCTGATGGAAGGTGTCGAGGACATACCCGGCAGCGCACTCACCGAGGGCATCACCTGGGAATGGGAGACCTTCGGCGAGTACCTCGACGCACTGGAGCGGATGCCGCGCGCGGTAGACGTCGGCGCGTAGATTCCGCAGGCGGCGCTGCGCGGATACGTGATGGGTGAGCGCGCGCTGGGTGCGCAGGCGGGCGATGACGTCGACGCCATGCAACGCTCCGTCATCGAAGGACTGCGAGCCGGCGCGTTGGGAATGTCCTTCGGGCGCACCGCTGGACACCGCAGCGCCGCAGGCGAATACGTGCCACGCACGTTTTCCGAGGAGGACGAACTCTCCGCGCTCATGGCTGCCATGGCACACGTCGGCACCGGAGTCCTGCAAGTGGTGCCCGCAGGAGTCGGCGGCGAGATGGGTGGCGATCAGCGCCACTCGATCGACGCCGAGATCGAGTGGATCACCAGGTTGGGCCTGCAGCACCGGGTGCCGCTGACGTTCCTCAGCATGGTCAACGAGCAAGACCCCCATGACTGGCGCAGCTGGTTCGCTGCGGTCCACGCCGCCAACTCGGCGGGAGCGACGGTGCGGCCGCAGGTGGCCAGCCGCGCCTTTGGCATGCTGATGGGTCACCAATCACGGATGAACCCGTTCCGGCATCGACCCAGTTACCGCGCCCTGACGGATCTGCCGTTCGACGAACTCATCCAACGACTACGGGATCCGGCAGTGAAGGCACGGATTCTGGCCGAGCCGGCGGACCCATGCGATCCACCGTCCGCCGATCAGCTCAATCGCCATACCTTCAAGCGGCTCTATCCCCTTGGCGATCGACTCGACTACGAACCGTCCGCACAGGACAGCATCGCCGCCATCGCCGAGCGAGAAGGCCGCGACCCGTGGGACGTCACGTACGACATCCTGCTGGGCGCAGGCGGGCGAGAGTTTCTGCTACTCCCGCTGCTCAACTACGCCGGCAACAACTACGACCACCTGCACGACATGATGTCCGACCCCATGAGCATCCAGGGCCTCGGCGACGGCGGCGCGCACTGCGGCATCATCTGCGACGCGAGCATGACCACGTACCTGCTCTCGCACTGGGTGCGAGACCGGACCCGCGGACCGTGGCTCCCACTGGAGTCGGCGGTGCACCGGCTGACCGGCGACCCCGCGGCGTTATACGGCCTTGGCGACCGGGGTGAGTTGACGCCCGGCCGTCGAGCAGACATCAACCTCATCGACCTGGAACAGATCGGCCTTGCGTACCCCGAACGGGTTCACGACCTGCCCGCCGGCGCAAGTCGACTGATCCAACGCTCCAACGGCTACGTGGAAACCATCGTGCGCGGTGAAACCATCGTCGCCGGAGGCGAGCTCACCGACAACAGACCTGGCGGTCTCGTCCGCGGCGCACGACCGGCAGCCGCTGCACGTTGAACTGCACTGACATATGGTGGCCAGGGCCGGGATCGAACCGGCGACCTTCCGCTTTTCAGGCGGACGAGATAGCCACTGACCTGCGGTTTATCTGCGTCCGTGCGTCGTATGTGCCGCATTGAGCAGGGCTGACGTACTCAGCCTGTCCGACGAACGGACATAAACCGGACACGGTGTTTGCACTCCCGTCCAGGAGCCTCCGCGTTGTCGCTTGCTTTGTGGGCAGCGTCGGGGGCTTCGGGGAGCAGGCACCCCGATGCCCAGCATCGCGTCATCAGCCACCGGATCGACACCCTCGACGCAGGGCTCGACATCGGCATCACAACATCCCGCAGTTCGGCAGAGTTCTGCCGGTGCCGCGGTTGACGGGAGGTCGCGAGCGCCCGAGGCCGCCAGGCCGCAGGGCGCGAGAGCGACAGTGGTCGGCCGGATGTCGACCGAGGCACCGGTCCTCACCCCTGCCATGGACGGCGGGCTTGTTATATGTGCCGAAAATGTCCGCGACCCGGCCAACGACGAGATCGCAACCGGAGACCTGCGAGCGATCGACGCATTGGGACTGCGGTTCCCGAGCCCCGAGATGGTCACCGCCGCTGGAGCACTGTTCGAACCGGCAGCACCGTGGGACTGTGGTCCAGGGCTTCGCGGTGTCGAACCTGAATCTGGACGGTTTCGCATCTCCATCGGTCCTGGTGTCGTACGGCTCGGGTGGACCAATCCCGTCCGGGCCGAAAAGACCGCCGAGCGGGCAGTCAGCCATCACCGACGTGACGTTGACGATGCAAAGTTCCATGTCAGAAACGACCTCGCCCTCACAGATGGGGACGATGATCAGGCCGTCGTGTCTTTGACACGACGGAGTCCTACGGAAGACGACCAGCGAGGTACTGGCGGTGTCATAACCGAGTGGTCCCGGAAATCACGATCGGCGATGTGCCGCACCTTCGCCGAACTCGACTACACCCCGTTGGTGGAATCCGGTCGTGTTCCGGCGATGGTCACCCTGACCTATCCCGGCGACTGGGAGATCGTCACCCCCGATGGGGCCAGCGTGAAGCGGCACATGGTGTTGTGGCGCAAACGCTTTCAACGCGAGTATGGCGAACCGGCCCGTTACATCTGGAAGCTGGAGTTTCAGCGGCGCGGTGCACCCCACATTCACATGTGGATGGCGCCGCCAATCTCACCGGGTCGCTCGGGTCACGGCTTCGCTCAATGGTTATCCGAGACGTGGGCTCAGGTGGTCGACCATCCCGACCCCGAGCAGAGGGCACGGCACCGGCTCGCCGGAACTGCGGTCGACGTGCGCAACGGACTGAAAGCCTGCGACCCCAAACGGCTGGCAATCTACTTCACCAAGCACTCATCGCCGAACCTGCACGGCGACAAGGAGTATCAGCACATCGTGCCGAAACTCTGGCAGCAGCCCGGACGAGGGCCTGGCCGATTCTGGGGCGTCTACGGACTCAAGAAGGCGATTGCAGTCGTGGAGGTCGCCCAGGACGCGTACATCGCGGCTCGGCGGATCGTGCGCCGCTGGTCACGGAACCAAGCGGTGTACGGCGACTCGGCCAGCCGCTTTCCTACTGCCGTCGTCCCGCGGACGGCAATCCGCCGGGTCCCGCGTGTCGACCGTGCCACAGGGGTCGTGAAGTACCGGCGGGTGCGACGGCGACGAACACTCTGCAACCAAGGCGGATTGGCCGGTGGCTACGCGCTAGTGAATGACGGTCCGGGCTTCGCTGCCCAGCTGGCCCGCGCAATCAGTTAGGCATCCAACTCGACGTGCCGAGCTGATGTGTTCGTGGAGGCCACGTAGATTCGGGTTATGGTGACCTATCTGCTTAGCGACACCGCCGAAGGATGGGTGCTGTACGACGACGACGGCCGCACAGAAGTGCTGACCGGCAAACTCAATTCCGCTCTGCTCAATGCGGCAAAAGTGATGCGGGATAACGGCGACCCAGTCCAAGGAGGATGGGCGCTGGTCTCGAACGAAGGAGGTATGACGCTGCGGTTCACGCCTGCCCCGTAGCGGCTTGCCCTATCCTCCTCCCCGTGTCAGAACGTCGGCCGAATGACGTGGCCATTGAGCATGGTCGCAGATTTGCCATCGCGTCCGGCAACCGCTAGCGCTGAACCGTGTTCCAGTAAGCCCCGTCATGGTTTGCCCCGTCTCGGATGAACCCCGAAGAAGGCGCCGCCAGGACTGATAGTCTCCCCGTGCTGGTCTTCGAAACCTGTGTAATCGAAGGTAATTTCGTTGTTCATTGACCATCCGCCCGGGTTGCCGATCGACGGTCCCCAGATTCCACCGGGCGTCAGCACGTATGGCGTTGAAACCGTGAGCCGTTCGGCGAACTGATCGAGCATGTCGGGTTGCCCATTTCGCGCCTTCTCGAACAACTCCGCTTGACGCTTACGGTCACTGATATACAGACCGGTTCGGATGGTTCGCTCAGAATTGTCAAGAACGACGGTCATCACATTGGCGCCCACTTTATCGGTGAGCGTGCTTGTTTCCAACACCGCGTCCCTCAGTATGTTTCGCGTTCGATCTGCTGCTTCCTCGGCGGGACAGTCGAGCGCGGTCAATCGCTCTTTGGCTCGGTCGATTGTCGGATTGTGCACCATTCCAACGGCATCGATGTAGAACGAGTTGAATTGTTGCGTGTCTGGCCGCATCTCGATGCTCGTTACGGTGTCGCCAACAACCGTCGTACGGAACATCACTTTGGTAACCATGTTGTCTTTGCGTTGTACGCCAGACGCGAGAACCAGGGTGGGAAGCTTCTTCTGGGACGACGGCAACCGTGAGTAGGCGGCTTCGAGCTTTTCCTCAACTCGTCGTCGGATTTCTCGGTAATGCAAGTCTGGTGGTCGTTGCCAGAACGTCATCATGGCGGGCGCAAGCTCGTCGTACCCGCTGATCGCTTCAGCGAGCAGTCGGTCAGTGGGTTTACCGTCGAGAAAAGCGAGCCCGGCGTATCCCAGAACGACCCAGCAGTCGGTGCCCACAACAACGACGGTTTTATTGCTGTGGGGATCGTATTCGCCGGTGAGGTTGGCCGGCGTGGGCTTCACACTGACGAATCGGTCACTGGCGTGGAACGCCCAGTTTCCCGCCACTAGGGCAACGATCAGAGTCAACGTGAAGCCGATTCCGCTTCATCGGTCGTGGAATCCGTCTTTACAACCGTGCTCAGCAAAGTTCGAAGCTTCGCGCGCTGGCAAGGCGTCCGCGGCGGCGCGGCATCAACCACACGCCGAACGTGCTCGTCAATCGCAGACGATTCGGCTTTCGTCATGCTAGCCACTGTACCGTTGAAATCGCAGGTCAGGGCCATACCTTTGCAACGGGCTCGACCCTTTGATCCGGCGGTTGATCCGCATCCTCGACCCTAGGACCACGTCGGAAAGTACCGCCCTGACGATCTTGTCGACGGCCACGCGGTTCATCGGTAATTCCAAGCTGAACCGCCAGCCGGTCGGGATCGAGGCCGGTCAATCGGGCTCGTTGACGACGTCGGCGATCTGCCGGGCGATGTCGTCGATGCTGTTCTGATTGGTGCTCAGCGCAACCTTGTCGGCCAGCGAGGGGCTATAGGCACGCACTTGCTCGGCGTTGAGATCGTGCCAGATCGGCAGCAGCGACTGCTCACCTGCGACCGTGCGGGTGACAAGACCGTCGAGTTCATGGTTCGTCCATCCCTTCTGGAAGAAGGCCTCGGAGAGGACCACGACCCCGAAGCGGCTCGACCGGATCCCCTCGTCGATCTTGCGACGCAAGCTGTGCCCGATTCTCATCTGGGCTTCATCGAGCCAGACAGTCACGTCCCTTCGGGTCAGCGCTTCACGCAGCGGCCGTGCGACCGCGTCTTTGTCCTCGCTGGCGTGGCTGATGAACACATCCCATGTCTGCCCACCGAGCACGTTACCGTCCGGCTCCTCTGGAGCGTCACGGACCTGGACCCGAGACAGCGAATGCGCTTCCGCAGATTTGGCGGTCGGCAAGAATCCCCGTGGCGGTGGTTCGACCGCGACGCTCGCCGAGACACGGCCTGCGTATCCGCCGAGGTCAACAGCCACGACCCAGTGGCCACCAGATGGAACAACGATCCGAAACGGCGACCGGGTGACCCTCCCACCGTGGTATCGGTATCTGCGGCCGGCCTTGTAGTTGTTGTAATCGCTGCTGGTCATCAACTGCACATTGGCCTGGTTCTTGATGGACACCACGACGGTGGCACCCTTCTCCAGTCTTCCCAGGTCGTACCGCAGATGCTGCATTGCTCCGTACCGCCTACTGTTCGGCCCGGCGCGCCTGCGCCCTCTCAGACGAGGCGCGTTGGGCGTCTCTTCGTATGTCGGCATGGTTGGTCTCGGCACGCAGGCGCTCTTGGCGTGAGGGTGACCCGCTGCGCATCCACTCCTCGAACACTTCGGCCTCAACGTCGAGAACGGCGTCGTCGTCGATCTCCAAGTCGAGGAGCACCGTCTCAAGCCAGTCCCAAAGAAGCTGAGCCTCTGTAAGGACGGGTGCAGACTGACTCCTCAAGACCTCCAGTTCGGTCTCGACTCGCGTGTAGTGCTTGATGAGCCGTTGCTGCAGTACGAATATCCCCCGGTCCGACAACGTAGCGATGCGTCGTTCCTTAGTCAGGAGTTCAGCCGGACAAGCCGTGATATCCACAAACCTCGCGGCGAAATGATTGCCCGAGACAAGTTCGGCAAGCGGCATCACCCGTGGGTGGCCATCCCACGCTTTCCCGCTTACTACCTGGTACGGCTCCACTGGGGCCACAGTGATCCTGGCCGTCAAGGAAGGACCCGTCCTCATCGCACAGGGGTGGGCGACAATCTGAATCCTCATCGGATCATCACCGAAGCCAGGGAGGACGACGCCATCGAAAACGTCGCCCTGCAGCAACGGGCGCGCTCTACTGACATCTGTGCGCTCGTCATAGAGCGCATCCGGATCGATCTGGTCCATATCGTTGGCAGGCCCTAGTCGTTTCGACGCCGAATGGCTCGCTCACCCGTGGCGTCGACATAGACCTCAAAGTCACTGCGACTCTGCCGCCAGTTCGGTCTGACCCGATCGAGGACTTGAGTGATTGTCTGCCGCTGATCCGCAAGTTCGACCAACTCCGTCCCGTGCCCTTCGAGGTACAGATCAAGGGGCCGAATGAAGTATCCCGGCCCCAAGGAGAAGTCCATCTCCATCCATGCCGCCGGATCCTCAACAAGACCCTTTTCCTCAAGGACATCAAGAAGGACGGCGATCCGGGCGAGGTTCGACCTGCTCTGAGGGCTCGCGACGCCACCCTTTCGCCACTTCCGAACAGCTGAGACACTCACACCGACAACCTCTGCGATGTCGGACCACCCCATGCCGCGGCTGATGGCGAGTTCGTCGAGCAGGCCCGCAACGGACTTCTTGCTTTTCTCAAAAGCTCGGTCAGCCAGGTCGCGTTCACGGATTTCTCCGTGCATTTCCTGCATCTCCCCTCCGAGCATGTCGACCTCGGTTCGCAAGTAATCGGCGCGCAGCGACAGCGCGCGTGTCTCACTCGAAGCCGGCAAGGGGTACCCAGAGACGGCACCGACGGATGTCCCAGTAGCATCGCTACTTTTGGTCATAGTCACGACAATTCTCCTCGAAAGAGTTCACGAGCTCTATTGGTAATGGATCGCTGAAACGCGGCGCCGCAAGGTACGTGAACGGCAGTCAGCGTGTCGCGGACGACGTCCGTACTCAAGGGAGTGAACTCGTCGCCGGGAAAATCACGGAAGCCGTCGAAGTCCAGCACAAAGAACGGCCCCGATGGGACGGCACGTCGCTGGAGATACTGCGGGACGACGACTGAGCCTTGGTCCAGAGCGGCGAACCGAAAGTTCAATCCTTTCCCTTCCCCGAGGTCATAGGTGCTGATGCCTTGAGTCCCGGCCACGGGCACATCATCGGGGCCGACAGCAAGGTGGCCGATGAGGCGCTCATCGATCCACTTACCCCATTGCCGCACGTCAATGACAATGTCAGGAACTCGCACCTCATCGATGTATCGCAGACCGATCCGCCGCACCGCGGGATGCACCTTTGCGGCTTCGAGTGCGACGCAAGCGGCGACTACTGCGTCCAGCAGGTCCTCAAAGCTGGTGTAGCTGGTCGTCTCGTAAGTCAGCGACTCCGACATGACGGTCATCGTCTCTGTGCTGTCAACGTTCTTGAGAACGACGCCACGTCGTTCACGGATCTGTGGCTGTCCCCCGACCGGCACCTGCGCCAAATCCACCTCGGCCTGTTGCAGCTGCTCGGCGAACGGGAAGCGCGGTTCGAGGGCGATTGTCACCTCATCTTTTGTGTGTTGCTGCCGCAGACGGGCTGCATCGGTGAAACGCACCTCAGCTGCGACGAGCGCTAGCGGCGGATTGGGGAAGATCTCGCGGTTGGGGTACACGATTCGGAAACCTACTTTCCTGATAACTGAAACTGTACCTAAACGCGCACTGAAAGCCGTACCGATTCCCACACCTGAATCAGCCACATCAGTTCAGGAGCCCGCTTTCCGGCTCCAGGCCGCGTGCATCAGTGCGCCCGCGCCCGTCCGGCAGCCCGACCGTGGGCACTCGCTCCTGACCCAGCAGGCGAGCTCGAGCCGTGCGCATCTGACACCCGCAGAGCTGCCTCACAAGATGATGCCGCCCCCCACTGACATGTGTCTATTTCGCCGCGGCGTATCCGTTCCCGTGTCTCGACTCATTAGGCTCACGCTGTGAACTTGGTTAGGTCGAAGGAGCGCGTGGCAGACCACGGTGAGGTGTTCACACCCCTGTGGATCGTTGACGCGATGCTAGATCTGGTGAAAGGCGAGTCGGAGCGCATCGACTCGCGTTTCCTGGAGCCTGCGTGTGGCTCGGGCAACTTTCTTGTGCCGGTGCTGATCCGAAAGCTCGCCACGGTCCACGCACGGTACGGGCAGAGCGACTTCGAGCGGCGTCACCAAGCTCTACTGGCCCTGATGTCCATCTATGGCATCGAGCTGCTCGACGATAATGTGGCTGAATGCCGCGAGACCCTGCTGGCAATCTTCGCCGACTACCTGGGCATCACTGAGGGAGCACCCTTCCGCACCGCGGCGGCCGCCGTATTGACCGCGAACATCGTCCACGGCGATGCGTTGACGATGACGACCCGGACGAGCCGCCCGGCGCCGATCACCTTCGCCGAGTGGTCGTATCTGGGCAAAGGCCGCTTTCACCGCCGGGATTTCCGGTTCGACACTATGACCAAGATGTCGTCATTTGACGAGGAAGATACCCTCTTCGCCGATCTTGGCAAGCATGAAATCTTCACCCCCACAACCGACTACGGAACGCTATCGGTCGCCGGCATTGCAGGCGGAGGCCTATCTGGTGACTGATCAAGTTGCGTTCAGTCTTCGCAACCGGAACCCGGACGTGTTGACCTGCATCGCGAATCTGTCGAGCGACGAGGTGTTCACTCCGCCCGAGCTGGCAGGCCACATGCTCGATCTTGTCGCAGACGCCTGGGCTGCCTCCCACGACGGCGCAGTCATCTGGGCTGATAGGTCGGCAACGTTCCTCGACCCCTTCACAAAGTCGGGCGTTTTTCTGCGCGGGATCACGGCCCGCCTCATCGAGGGCCTGAAGGACGAGATACCCGACCTGGACGAGCGGGTGAATCACATCCTCACCAAGCAGGTCTTCGGTATCGCGATCACACAACTCACGGCGATGCTGGCCCGACGGAGTGTCTACTGTTCGAAGTCGGCCAATGGCGAGCACTCCGTTGCCAAGTCGTTCACGAACGCGGACGGCAATATCTGGTTCGAACGCCTTGAACATAGCTGGGCTGGCGCAACCGAGTTCGTCGAGACCCTGCGTGTCAGGGTGAGTTGAGTCCACTGGTTCAGAGCAATCGGCTTGACGCAGGGCGAGATACGGATCGACACATCATGACCAGTTCCACGATTTCCGCGGTGAACGACAATGATCGGATGGATCCCACCCACCCGAGAGCCGATGGGCCGCGGCGGCGGCGCGCGTTCACCACGGCG